>JABHTJ010000006.1 GCA_018697295.1 archaeon | reverse complement strand
CTTTCTCCTCTTGGTTTTCCACTTGGTCCTGGTCGAGATCTTCTAAATCCTTCATTAGTATAACTTCCGCCACTTCCTCCTTCGCCATCTCTTCTTCTTGTTCTTCCTCCTCGACGATCGTTAGCTCTTGAATTTCTATTTCTCATTCCCCTTGGTTTTGGTTTTGCTGCATCACCTTTTGCATTTTTGGCAGTTAATGAATGGTATTTGTGTTCTGCATGTGGTGTTCTCATTTTTGTTTTTCGTTCTATTTGATTCAAATAATTTCGATCTTCTGCTGCACAAAATGAATATGCAGTTCCTGCTGATCCTGCCCTTGCCGTTCTTCCGATTCTATGGATATAATTTTCTGGTTCATTTGGCAAATCGTAATTTATTACATGGCTTATGTTATCAATATCGATTCCTCTTGCTGCAATATCTGTTGCAACTAAAACTCGAACTTTTCCTTCCTTAAAACTTTGTAATGCTCTCGTCCGTTGATACTGGGATTTGTTTCCATGGATTGAATCTGAAGGCATACCATTCCCATTTAGCATTTTTGCTATTCGATCTGCCTTATATTTTGCTGCTACAAAGACCAATATACAGCTCATTTTTTCTTGGACTATTAGGTCAAGTAATAATTCATTTTTGTTTTCTTGATCGATAAAGAATACGCATTGTTCTATTCGTTCTACAGGTGTTGATTGGGGTGTTACTTCTACTCTTACCGGATTTTTCAAGAATTGTCTTGTTAAATCTGCTATTTGGTTCGACATTGTTGCTGAGAAGAATAATGATTGTCTATCTTCGGGTAATGCTGAAACTATCTTTCCTACATCTTTTAAGAAACCCATATCGAGCATTCTGTCTGCTTCATCGAGAGTTAAAAATTCTATTTTGTCGAGCCTTACTTTTCCTTGGTTCATTAAATCTATTAGTCTTCCTGGAGTTGCAATCAAGATATCTATTCCATGCTGGATCTTTTTTATTTGAGGTATGATTCCTACACCGCCATATATTGCTGCATGCTTTAGATGAAGAAATTTTCCATAGGTTTTGAAACTTTCACTTATTTGTGCTACGAGTTCTCTTGTTGGAGCCAAGATTAAGGCCCTAGGATGATTACTTTTTGCCGGCGTTTTATGTAAATGTTGAAGTATTGGCACTGTGAATGATGCTGTTTTTCCAGTTCCTGTTTGTGCTATTCCTATAACGTCTTTTTTATCCAAAAGTAAAGGTATTGTTTTTTCTTGAATTGGTGTTGGTGTGGTATACCCTTCTTTTGTAAGAGCTTCTAGGATTGGTTCTATTAGATGTAATTCTTTAAATTCCATATATATTGAGGAAAAAGTGCCTATATAAATTAGTTAGTATAGATTTTGAATCAAATTATTTTTTTAACTTCTTTTTATTCCCACTTAACTTTCTTAATCTAAGTTCTAGGACTGGGAGCTCTTGTTTTATTGTTTGAATTCCTTCTTTGTAGGTATTCATCCTAATTTTGTATACAAATCCAGAAATTATATTTTTCTTAAAATGATCTTCTTGAGTTTTCTTTATTAGGTTTGTCAAAACTATCTTTTTAGCATTCATTGTCTTAATTTTATTTTTTATGATTCTTTTTTCAAATTTTTTGTATATAAAACGTCCAGTAAAATAAATTAAAAACGCTAAGATGATTAAATGTATCCAGTATCTTTGGAAGAAATTTTTTGCTCCACTTTTTATTCCAGAAATTGTTGATTCTTGCGCTTTTTCTTCTTCTACAACTTTTCTGAATTCGTCAATTAAGATTTCTGCTTCTGTAAGTCTATCTGCTTCAAATGCGATTTTTGCCTCTTCTAGTATTTCTTGTGTTGTTGAAGAAATTTCGCTTGGAGGAGATGTAAAAATATTCCCTTCTAGTTCTATTTCTTTTTGTTTAATTTTACTTTCCTCAATTGAGAGCTTATCATATAAGAGAACTGTTTCTTCTTGGCGATTTTTTATCTTATCGGCATAACTTATTACGTCGCTGTAAAAGATATTTTCCCAGTTGATTAAACTAAGTGCTATTTTTGCTTGTGAAACTTCATATTTTGTTGCCTCCACACTTCCCCTTACGATTTCTGCATTATCTGCTTGTCCGATAATTGTTTTTGCATCTATTAATAAATCTTTTACGTAATTTGTAGGCATATTTTGTGAAGACATTTCTTCAATTATTTTTTCTGCTTCTTCAATTGAGTTCTGAGCCTCTGTTTTTGTTATCTTTTTGAATTCTATTTTTTCTTCAATTGGACTTCCATCATCTGAATAACCGACGACATTTCCGGTTATGCTCATTGAAGGATTAACTTGAAAACTAAAAATTACCATTATCAGAATTACTCCGAGCATTACACTTATCGGAATTACTACTCTAAAAGATTTCATTTCCATTTTAAATTTTTATTCTTGTTAAATTTAGTTTTATTGGAATTTATTACTTTTTTATTGCCTATCTTTTTTGAAATATTTTTGAATAATCCTCTAATACTTAGGAAAATTTTATTTCTTTTTCCCTTCTTTTCAATTTTTTTATTTGCCTTTTTTATTTCAGCTTTTAATTTTCTTTCACTTGGTTTTTTAATTTTCTTTTCTTTTAATAATTCTAAGGTACTTTTTTCTCCTTCAATTTCCGCATATCTTTCATATCCACATCACTTTTTGGAACAATTGAAATGTAGAGCATTTTTGCATTGTGGTCAATTCTTTTTCTCATTAATCGTAATAAGTCATATCCCGTTAGTGTCGGCATTTTAATATCTATTAAAATTAAGTCATAATTTTTCTTAGTCAATAAATCGAATGCTTCTTCCCCATTTCTTGCGGTCGCAATCTCATAATCTTCTTTTCCAAGAACTTCCTTCATAGTACTTAGATCATCACAGTCATCATCGACAATCATCACTCTTTTTGCCATGTTTAATTGGGTTGAAAATACTACTTAAATGTTTTTAATATTAGAAACAATTTTATAGTCTTGGGCATTTCATATTGCATGAATCTCCCAGGAATTGTTAGTGGAATTGTTAGTGGACTTTTGGGAATATATCTTTTGATAGTTGGGCTGATGACATCGAATGGTTTTGAAGAAATTATCATTTCAATAATTTTTGGGCTATTTTTTATCGGAGTTGGAATATATATGTTAATTAATTCCAAACGAGAAGACGAAATTGAAAAAGTAAAATATAAAAAGTCTGTGAGCCCTAAGAAATAATGGCAGATATAATTATTTCGACTGTTAATGAAATTCCTGGAAAAAAGATTGTTGAGAACTTGGGAGTTGTTAAGGGAAATACTGTTCGAGCAAGGAATATTGGCCGAGACATTGGAGCTGGTTTGAAGAGCATCATCGGTGGCGAGGTAAAAACCTATACTGAAATGATTAAGCAATCTCGAGAAGAAGCGCTTAACCGAATGATTAACGAAGCCTTAGAAAAAGGTGCTGATGCTGTTGTCGGTGTTCGATTTATGACGTCGATGATCATGCAGGGTGCAAGCGAGATGTTAGCGTATGGAACTGCAGTTAAGTTGAAGTAATTTACACAAATTTTATAAATAAAAGAAAACTCTAATCTCTATGAAAATGATGAAACAATTTAGTGTGTTTTTTGTAGTAGCCTTATTCTTAGTATCGCCGGTCTTTGCAGCAGTTATTGAAGGAGAAGAGGTAATCGACGCTGGAGTTAACCCAGATAGCGTTTTTTATTTGATTGATATTGCTTCAGAAAATATCGGTTTAGCATTTACTTTTGACGATGAAAAACAACTTGAGAGAGAAATAAAAAATTCTGAAGAGCGATTATCCGAAGCATGGGAAATGGGGCTTGAAGGAAATTTAAACGCTATGGAACGAGCAAAAAAACGACACACTAAACTTGTCTTGAAAATTAAATCTGATTTGGACGAGGTTGAAGTCGATGATGAAACTGAAGAATTAGAATTAAAATTACGAATTGAAGAAAAAGTTAAGGCGCATGAAAAGAAAGTCGAAGCAGTAAATAAAGATCTTAAGATTAAAATTGAAATTAAAGGTGAACTAACTGAAGAACAACAACAAAAACTGGATGAATTTATTGCGAGCTTTGGAGATGATGTTGATGGATTGAAAGTTAAAATAGAAAATGAAAAAGGTATATCGAAAACTAAGATTGAACTAAAAGGTGGAGATTATAAAAAAGTAGAAGCTAAGTTTAAGGAAAAGCATGGAATTTCTGATAAAAATGAGGCAATGGAAGAAATTGAAGAAGCCGAAAAAGAAATTGAAGAAGCTGAGAATAAGATTAATGAAGCAATTGCCGAGGGTGAAGAGACTTCTGCTTCTGAAAAACGATTAGAGGCTGCTCGAAAGAAACTTGGACAAGCTAAAGAAATGTTTGAGAAAGGAAACTTTCAGGCAGCAGAATCTCTAGCAGAAAATGCAGAGAAATTTGCTAAACAAGCAGTAGAATTTATTGGAAAGGTGGTTGGTGAAGAAGATGACGATGACGATTCAGATGATGACGATGATTCAGATGGCGATGATGATAGCGATGATGACGATTCAGATACTAGCATAAAAGGGAATATTAAATCAGGTATCGGAGATTGTATGCCTTGTGGTGGGGTCGGTTGCCCAGAGAAAGAATATTCATTATTTAATGGAGATGCTTATTTTATTGATGCTGATGAATGGGCTCAATTTATTTCTGAAGATCAATCTTTTGAAGAATTATTAGAATCAAATGTCTTAACTTCTGTTGTTGACGGAGACTATGAAACTGATTTAACCCCTGGAGAATATATTGTTGGGATCACTGGCCTTCCCGTAGGTAACCACAATAATATTATGGAGTTGACAATTTCCTCTGGAGAAGAACTAGAAAAAGATTTTCAATTTTTTGAGTGTACTTCTTATTAGATACTTTTGGTGGAATAGATTTCTCAAAACATTTATATATCTAATTTATTTGTAGAAGTCATGGCTATAAAAAAGACAGTATTTTCTCAAGAGTTAAAGCAAAAAGGACATTTTGATTATCGAGAGTTATACGATACTGCATTTGCTTTTCTTAAAGACAAGGGTTATCGCGTCGAGGAACACAAATATGAAGAAAAAATTTCTCCAGATGGAAAGGAAATTAATTTGAAATGGGAATCTCCAAAAAAAGTTAGTGATTATTTTAAGAATCTTATTAAAACTAGTTGGTCTATTCGAAAGATGGTTGATACGGAAGTTGAAATTGATGGGAAGAGGACTTCAACAAATAAGGGAGAAGTTAAGATTAAAGTTGAATCAACACTTATACGAGATTATGACGGAGAATGGGAAAAGAAAGCAATCTGGAAGTTTTTGAGAGGAATTTATGATAGATATATTATTAGAACGACAATTGATGAATATGAGGACCGTTTAGCTGGAGATTCTGTGGAATTTATTGGAGAATTGAAAGGTTTTTTGAAATTGGGCAAGTAAGAATTTTTGAATTAAATCTCCTTCTTTTTGCAGAGAAACCCCTTAATCTTTTCACACCACAATAATTTTTATAAAGCGAATGTGCGTTTTTTCCCCATGAAATATTTATCTTTTATAACGATGTTATTCTTGTTTGTTTTCAGCTTCGCTAGTTTTGGCCAATCCCTTGAATTACAGGCAGAATACGATACAAATGTTCTTGTTCAAGAATATGAAACTCCAATAATGCTTACGCTCAATATAGTTGACGCGGAACCTGGACTCTATAATTTGTACACTCTTGCAGATATTTCGTTAAAACCGCAGGAAATGTTTACTATTTTTGAAAATGGGACGTATGAAAAGGAATTTACGATTTTACCGATGAATAGTTTGGATGTTGAAGGCCTTTATTCATTCACCTATATACTTCATCAACGTTCTACTGGAGAGAAATTTAACGAACAATTTACTGTTAATCATGCAAGTATTGCGGATATTTTTGAAGTTTATTCAGAGGAGGTAGGTCTTGAATCTGAATCAATTACGATTTATTTAGAGAATTTAGAAGATGTAACATTGGAAGGTGTGACTGTCGAATTCTCCTCTCTTTTATTTGAGACATTTGGAGAAACATTTGATATTGGGCCTCATGAAAAAAGAGCTGTTTCGATTCCAGCTGATCGTGAAGCGCTTAAAAAAACTAAAGCTGGAGTTTACATTATTGATTCTGTTTTTTCGACTCCATCAGGTGAAGTATCTTTGAAAGGAAATTTGTATTTGGGAGAGAAGAAAGGTTTGACAAATTTTGAAGATTCCTCAGGTTTTTTGATTAAGACGACGACAATTACCAAGACAAATGTTGGAAATGTTGTTGAGGAAGCTAGAATAGTTATTAAAAAGAATTTTTTCTCTCGTTTATTTACGACATTTAATATGGAACCTGTACAAACTGATAGAAATGGATTTATTATTGAATATGTTTGGTTAAAAGAAAAACTTAATCCAACTGAAAGTTTAATTGTTCAAGCTAAGACAAATTATATCTTGCCGTTTTTTATTATCATCTTTGGTGTTTTGTTTTTTGTTGGACTTAAGCGATTTAACGAGACAAAAATTGAAGTAATGAAATCGGTTGTTCCTGTGAAAACAAAGAGTGGCGTGTTTGCTCTTCGAATAACCCTTGAGCTTAATTCAAAAAAGGCTGTTGAGAATGTTACATTAATTGATAAGGTTCCGGCGATTGTGAAAATTTATAATAAATTTGGAACTGTAAAACCAGATAAAATTGATCCTTCGAGTCGACGACTTCATTGGCATATTGGCGATTTAGAAGCCGGAGAAGCTAGATCGTTTAGTTATGTTGTTTATTCTAAGGTCGGGATTGTCGGAAAATTTTCACTTCCTAGCGCTACAGCAGTATTTGAAAAAGATGGACAAATTCATGAAGTCGAATCTAATAAAGTATTTTTTATGAATGAACAGGTTAGTGGTTAATGGAGAATGGGCAGAGATGAAAGAGTTTATAGCGAAGGCGAAGTAGCCGAAATTGTTAAGGTTTCATATAATATCGGAGGGTTACTTACCACATTGCAAGTTTCTTCTTCCTTGCGAAATAGTCATGTTCTAAGATTTCAAAAACAACGAGAAACTGGGCGAGAATGTGATATCGAACAATATCGCAGAGAACTTGATTACTTTGATGGTGAAGGGAATAAAATAAGGGAAGCATTACAGGCCCAGATTACAAGATATCAAGCCATCTTTGAAAATCGAGGAGCTGAAATGAAAGAACAAACAGGAATTGATTTAGAAAAACTCTCTTTTGAATTGCTTTAGCATTTTTTTAAGATAACTCTTGATTTTTAAAAACCGCTCAACTTTTATACTCACTTTTTTATTCAATTCTATGAAAGAAATAGTTCAATTTCCGGCGAAACTTAAAACAAAAGTTAGAGATTTTATCGTTGAAGAACGAGGAGATAATTGGGATTGCAAAGTTTCTGAAGAGTTTGATTCTCGTGCCAAAGTTGATTTAACTGGTTTGGAAGAAAATAGTTTGAGAGAGTTCTTACTTTGTGAAATGGAGAAGCGCGAGATTGATCATTTTAGTGCGATAAAAGATGTTGCGCGAGTTCTTGGAAAGAGTGTTGATGCGATTGGTTATGCAGGGACGAAAGATAAGTTTGCAGTGACTAGCCAGAGGATTTCGATTTTTAGACCAGATATGGAACGTGTGAGAAATTTTAATCATCCAAATATTGTTTTGAAAAACTTTCGATGGTCGAAGAGAAAAATAAAGATGGGTTATTTGCAAGCAAATCATTTTAGGATAATTCTGCGAGACATGGATTCAAAAGCTGCTATTAAATCTGCACAAAATATTCGGAGCTTGCAATGGTTTCCCAATTATTTTGGTCCTCAACGATTTGGAAGTTTGCGGAAAAATAATGTGCGAGTGGGGACATTTATTTTGAAGAGAGAATTTGAGAAAGCGATACTTGCGATTTTAACAGATACAGCACCTACTGAGAAACCAGACATTACTTTTGCTCGTGAGAAATTGGCTAAGGCGATTCGAAGTGCCAAAACTGTTGAAGAAAAAAAGAATGTTTTTAGCGATGCTGCGAGATATTTCCCTGCTTTTTTGAAACTCGAAAAAGAATTATTATTTTATTTGGGGAGAAAACCAGAAGATTTTATTGGTTCACTTAAACGAGCTCAACGAAAAAATGTTTTGATGTTTGTTCATTCTGTGCAGAGCCATATTTTTAATCAAATTTTGGAAACGGCACTTAGTGAAGGTTTAGATTTTACTAAGGAAGGTCAACAAAATTGTATTTTGGCAGGATATAAAACGAGATTCTTTGATGGTCGACTTGGGGAAATTGAAAGACAAGTTTTGGAAGAAAATAATTTGACATTGGACGATTTTAATGTTGTTGAAATTTCATTTCTTCGAATGAAAGGATCGTACAGGCGAGCGATTACCGAGATTAAGGATTTGGAAGTTGAAATTAGTGATGGTGAAGAATTTTCTGGTTCAAAGAAGATGACTTTGGAGTTTACTTTGCCGAGTGGCGTTTATGCGACGACGTTTTTGGAGAACTTTTTTGTTTTTGAGTGAAATTTAGAAGGCCTTATTTAATCAAGAAATTATGACAAACATTTATTAATAGTGTTGTGAGAATGATTATATGGCTAATCGTGGGATTATTTTCTTAGTTATAATTTTCTTAGTAGTTTTGATACCTTCACCATACTTTATAATTTCTGAAAAAAGTATTCAAGATTCTGAAGAAACTTATTCTGAAGAAGATGACTTAAATTTAGAAGAAATTCTTCCTTGTTCAAACGAAGAAGGTTTTTGTGAATTGCTTATTGAAAAAGATATTGGAACATTAGAATATATTGACTCAATAAGGGATGACGATGAATGTAATTATGACGACCCTTGCAAATTTTGGCTTGCAAGATATTCCCTTAAAAATAATATTGAAGATAATTTTTTTCTTTTCCTAGAAATTCAGGAAGATTTAGAAGTACTCTCAAATTCCAAATTTATTAATAGTCTTGCAAGTTTTGAAAACCTCGGATATACTATTACTGAAGAAAATTATGCTGGAAATAATTATTTTAAGGTCGTCAAGGATAGAGAAGAACCATTCAATTTTTTAGATTCTAACTATATCTGGTATAGCAATAATAAAATATTATCTGTTAGTTCTCGTGATAATCTTGAAAGGAATAACCTAGAAACTAATGAACAAGAACTTTTAATAGCTTATTTTGAATTATATCCTTCAGAAGTTAGTTTTAGTTAATAAAACTCCTAAGAGAAATAAAGAACTAGGATTAATTTTATTTATGGTGATTGTTAATTAAATTTCCTCAGAAGATTTATAATCTTCTTAACCTAAAATACTTTATGGAAGTGAGCGATTTACAAGAAGATTATGATGCTGTGCAAAAAGAGATTGAAGAATCTTCGGAGTTAGAACCCCTCGAGGAAGGTCGGAGAAAGTTGTCTGTTGTGATGAAAATTATTCTTTGGATAGTTATTTTTACACTCGTTTTTTGGAGTGTTGCCTGGTTTTACTAAATACTTAATAAGTTCCTGATTTTTTATTATCTATGGGAAAAAATGTAGTTGTTATTGGTGGTGGGACTGGAAGTTATACGGTTCTAAGAGGTTTGAAAAAATATCCTGATTTGAATATTACGGCCATTGTTTCGATGGCAGATGATGGTGGTTCTACAGGGAAATTGCGTGATGAATATGGTGTCCTCCCACCTGGAGATATTCGAAGATGCATTGTTGCGTTATCTGAAGATAGGGAAATGATGCAGAAATTATTCGAATATCGTTTTTCAAATGGAACTTTTAATGGACACTCGTTTGGAAATTTATTATTAACTGCCTTGAAAGAAATTTCTGGAAATGATGAAAATGCGATCATTGAAGCTTCTAAGCTTTTGAATATTCGAGGGAATGTTTTGCCAGTAACTCTCGATGATACACGTTTGATTGCTGAACTCGAAGATGGACAATTGATTGTTGGTGAAACAAACATTGATGTCCCAAAACACGATACTGGACTTAAAATAAAACGCGTTTTGCTTTCCCCTAAAGCTATTGCGAATCAAAAATCGATTGACGCGATTCTCGGAGCTGATTTGATTATACTTGGTCCAGGAGATTTATTTGGAAGTTTGATTGCAAATTTATTAGTTGAAGGAATTAGTGATGCGATTGCGCGAAGTAGTGCGAAAAAAGTTTATGTTTGTAATTTGATGACGAAAAATGGTGAGACAAATAATTTTAACGTCACAGATTTTGTTTACGAAATAGAAAATTATCTTGGGAAAAATGTTTTAGATTACGTAGTATACTCTGATAAAAAGTTTGATGAAGAGTTATTGGCAAAATATGCTGGAGAACTTGCATTTCCTGTTCGTGTTGACGCTGAGAAATTTGATGCAAAATTTATTTCTCGAGATGTTGCAACTGAACCAGTTTTAGTTCGACATGATTCTGAAAAATTAGCGAGAGTTGTTTTAGAAATTTTGGAAAAAGAATAATTTTAGATAAAGGGATCGAACTGCATCCGAAGATGCAGCTAGATTATATTTTAGAGTAAATTTTGGTTAATAAGGCTTTTGATTGGTGAAAATTTTTCAAAACGCGAATAGTTATATAGTAGATTTTCTTTGAAAATAAAATGGTGAAGAAAAAGGTTTTGCCTTCAAAAAAGGTAGATAAAAAATTTCGTATTGATTCAAACTTGAACCGTAATTTCCTGTTTAAAATTTTTATCACTTTATTTATTACTGTTGCGCTTATGTTGATTATTGATTCATTTTATTTGAAAGATTCTGTTCCACAGCTAAGCCCCGCCGATTCTTCAGATTTTTTGTACCCTTTTAGTTCGCTGCAACAAAAAACAGGGACTGGAGCAGCGGTTACTGAGAAAGAATTTTGTGTCGATATTGAAAAATTAAAAGAAGGAGTTGTTTTATTCGATGAATTTGGAGAGAATTTTGAAATATACTTGACTAAAGTTGATGAACGAGAAGATGGAACTGCAGATTATGTTGCGAATGATGGAAGTGTTTTATTTGTTGTTGATGGCGAAGCGCTTGTTGGAAGAATAAATGTTCCAAATAGTGATTATGTATATTCACTAGTATATTTTATTCCAAGAACTGATGGAAGATATTCTCGAGCAACTAATCGGGCCTGTGAAGGACTTGCGAAGACGAAAATTGTTCAAACAAGATTGGATAGCCTTCCACCAATTGACGGAGAGGGAATTTTGCCGGGAGATGTTATTGCTCAACCAAAAGGGCAACCACTTGCCCTGATGTCAGGAGATATTGTTCCAATCGATATTCTTTTCGTATATACTCCTGCAGCCAAAATTCTTGCAGGAGGAAATGCGGCAATGGAACTCAAAATAAGAGAAATCATGCTTGAGATGAATACGATTCAAGAAAATAGTGAGACTATAACCCGATTTAGAGAAGTTCATACTTCCCAAGTGAACTATGTTGAGGCAGGAAGCTATCAAACTGATATGAATAGACTTTCAGGAAATGGAGACGGTTATATGGATAATGTCCATACCTTGAGAGCGCAATATGGTGCTGATATTGTAGTATTTCTTGGAGATATTGTTGGTGCCTGTGGATATGCAAATGTCCTTGGACCCTTTAGTGTAAATAAATTCGATCCAGGTTGTTTTTCCATCTCCGTTGTTTCTCATGAAGTTGGACACAATCAAGGAATGTGTCATGCTCCCGGAGATGGATCTTGTAGCGGAGCAGTTTATTCTTATTCTCATGGTCATCGATTTATAGGGAATTTAGGAACAGAATGGAAGACTGTTATGGCCTATAGTCCTGGAAGTTTTATGCCTTATTTTTCCAATCCAAGTATTTCTTATGATGGCGTTCCTACCGGACTTACCCAAAGAGATAATGCTCTGACTGCAGACAATACTGCAGGAATAGTTTCTAATTGGGCAACTTGCCAATATAATTGTGAGACCAGTACCCCCTACAATATTGATGCAAGCGATGGACTCAGAGATTATGTTGAAATTGTTTGGGAAGCGCAATTAAGTGAAGGGTATACTTATGATGTTTATCGAAATCAAAACTGTTGGGGAAATCCAATTGCAGAAGATGTTGTGGAAATGACATACAGAGATTATACGAGCGTTCCTGAAGAAAATTATGTCTATGCCGTTAAGTCAAAAAGTATAATGGGAGAGAGCTATTGTTCGAGCCACTTTAATGAACTTACGGTTGGATTTGACTCAGGATATTCTATCGAAAATAATGAATGTGGAGAGGGGCATCAGGACCATGGGGATGGAACTTGTACTGCAATTATTTATTCAGATGAAGGAGATGGCTATGTTTTATCTTCTAGTGATGATTGGAATTTTATACACGATTATCCTCTTGGAGAATATCCAAGTTATTTTGGAATTCTTATGGGAGTCTTTGGAGATTATTCACAACCAAATGATTTATTTTTTATACGTCGAGGATTTATGAGTTTTGATACTGCGGCAATCCCTAATAATATGGATATTCAAGATGCAAAACTTTATCTTAATACGCACAATAAGGGTGGTGGGGAGCTGGTTTTATTAGAGTCTACTAGGACAAATTTTGATGAATTAGTTAGAGGAGATTATGATGAATGTGGAGATACAATTAACCCAGTTTCATCGACAGAGTACCTTGGAGAGATAAATATAAATTCTCTTCAGACAGGAAACTATAAGTCTGTTCAACTCAATGAACATGGAATTTCTAATATGAATTTGATAGGGAAAAGCCAGATTTGTATTCGTTCGAAACTTGATGCAGACGATATTGTTCCAACGGCTAACTCTAATGAATTTGCTTACTTTTATACTTCTGAATCTAATTGGCCCCCTTATTTAGAAATAACTTATGAGAGAAATCTTTGCCCTCTTGGTCAAAATTGCGACCCACATAATTTTTATGTTGGTGCGAGATCTTTTGACGGAATTGCAGGTTCGAATACAGGGAAAATTTATTCTTACGATTCACTTACGGGAAATGCCGGATGGTTTCGCGAAGGTCAAGAGGACGGAGATTTTTTCGGGCATGCAATGACAACAGTTCAAGGAGGGTTAGAAAAGTATACTATTTCTACGGCCCCATTTTATGATTATGTTGCTCCATTTGCCCAAGGAAAAATTTATGCATTTGACTCCGCTACAGGAAATGAAATTTGGTCTCTTGAAGGGAATAATGATTTTTTAGGAGGCTCTGTTTCTTCAATTTATGATATAACTGGAGATGGATTTGAAGATCTTCTTGTGGGGGCTTACCATAACATTAATCCAACAATTCAAAATCCTAGACGAGTATATGCACTTAATGGTGCTACCGGCGAAGTCATTTGGGTAACTGATCAACTTATCCTAAGTAATGTTTTATCTTTTGGAAAAGGTCTTTCCGGAATTTTAGATGTTACGGGGGATGGAGTTGCCGACGTTCTTGTTGGCTCATCTCAAATTGGTGCCGTTATTGGAGTTAAAGGGAAAGTCTATATTTTGGATGGCTCTGATGGGACGATACTTCACGTAATCGAAGGAGAAAATGACTTGGATAATTTCGGAGAAAATGTTTTGAGCATCTCTGACCTAAATGACAATGGTTATGACGAAATTGTGATTAGTGCTGGAAGTTATGATAGTGGAACATTACAAAATCAAGGAAGAGTCTTTATTTATGACTCAAATACCTTAGAACTTATTACTTCTTTTGAAGGAAATGATGCCTATGATAATTTTGGCCTTCAAATTGCAATTGTCGAAAATTCGATTGGAAAAGAGAGACTGATTGTTAGTCAATATTCTCAAGATAACAATTATGCCGGGACTATTTTTTCTTATAATCTTGAAACCGGAACTCTTTTGTGGCAGAAAAGTGGGGTTAATGGAAATATTCTTGGATATAAGCTGGAGAGTATTCCAGACATAAATGATGACGAACATGAAGATTTTATTGCCGCATATGGAATAACTCAGCCATTTTTTATTCCTACTAAAGTTCGAGTTTACGATGGAAAAACAGGACTTTGGATTTGGGATGTTGAAGGTGATGATGTTAATGATTATTTTGGAGATTCTGTTGCCGGAGATTAGTTTTTAATAATCACTATAGTTTTATATATTCTATTTTCTTTGAAGATAAATGGGAGATGGGAAAATGGGGGACGATAAAAAGAAGAGTAAGTCTTTTGAAGAAATCAGGATTAGGGCATCAAGAAAATCCTATCTCTATTATTATTTTTTAATTTTAACTATTGTCTCTGTAATGGGATACATCTATTTCCAGGAAAATTTAACTCTTAATTTGTATACTTCAATTGGTGCAGCTATTTTTATTGCAGGTATTATTAAATTCACTGAAATTCACCGACTTCTTAGACTATATGTCCTTACAGATACTGAATTAATAATTACCGATGGAATTTTAATTAAAAAAACTCAGAGAATGAAGTTTAGATCATTTAGTGATGTGAGTATGACGCAAAGTCTTCGACAACGAATACTTGGAATTGGAGATATTTACCTTCTTCAATTTGACCTCGCGGTAGGGATTAAAAACATTAATAAACCAACTGAGCTTCTTAAAAAAATAACGGAGAGATTATAATGGCCACAAAACTACGAGGAAATTTTGCAGATACGCACCACCATAAAAGACGAAAAAGTTTACTTGTTACTGGCTTTTTCATATTAATTTTATTTGCGCTAATTTTATTTTCTTTTGAGGATAATCCAATAACTGGAAATGTGATTGGAACAACGATTGATCCAGAAACTTCATTTGACTTGTATGCCCAATTAGATTGGCTTGATAGCACTATCGAGGTTAATCAGGAAATTGAAGAGATAAAAATCGAAGTAGAGGATAATTCTGGTCAGATCTTTTTTGGAGACAATGTTATTAATTTATCTGAAGAAGAAAATACTAAAATCTCAATCAAAAATTTTAAGGGACGATTATCTTTTAATGGTGAGCAAGTAGTGCGGCTTAGTGGAAAAGCAGACAAACTTACAGTTAATGGTTTGCCTGTTTCTCTCGTCGATAGAGCATTTAGTGTTTCTTTAGAAGAACCACTTACATATAGATCGTTTTTTGCCGAAGGAGTTACTATAAAGAAATTTGAAACGACGAATAATGGGGTTATTGAACTTGATGGAAAGAAGATACAATTTGAAGCGAAAAACGAATCGATTGTGATTAAAAACTTTCTTGGAGATGTGGGAAATGGTTTTGTTTCAAATGCCATCGGTGTTCAAAAACCGAAATTGACGTTCGAAGGAATTGTTGGTGATATTGAAATTGGCGGGATTTTTGGAGCCTCAAGTTTGTAATATGAAAACTTCATTAAAAATTTTGATTGGAATTCTCATTCTTGTTTTAGTCGGATTAAGTGTTAATGCTTTTTTTATATTAAAATCAACTCAGACTTTTGGAGAATATGATTGGAAAGATGATGGAATTGGTTTGATGCAATCTGAGTTGACGGGAGAATTTGGTTGTTTTGGTTGTAGTACTCCTTCTAGTGGACAGGCACTTTGTGTTGATCCTGCAATGGAAATGAAGCCAGTAGATGAGACTGAAGAATTGCATTGTGATGGCGATTTTAGAGTTATTTATTTGAAAGATTAATTAATTCTTGGATACATTTATAACTTTTAAAGATTTAATCAGGCTATGGTGAAAAAGAGGAAACTAGGATTAGCACTTTCTGGTGGGAGTGTTCGTGGTCTTGCACATATTGGTTTTTTAGAAGTATTAGAAGAAAATCATATCCCTGTTGATTTTATCGTCGGTACGAGTATGGGTGCACTTATTGGCGGAATTTATAGTGCGGGAAAATTAAAGGAATTTAAGAAAAAGATTTTGAAAATTTCTCGAAATAAAATTTTGACATTATTATTATCTAATAAAATTAAAAAAGGCCAGACAGAATCTCATGAAATCGAGAAAATTCTTAAAGAGTTTGTTGGCTCGAAGCGAATTCAAGACCTTAGCGTAGAGTTTGTTGCTGTAGCGACCGATTTGAAAACTGGAAAGGAAATTTTTTTAGATAAGGGAAATCTTCTGAAGAGCATTATTGCGAGTATATCAATTCCTGGAATCTTTAATCCAGTTAGAATGAATAAAATGATTCTTGTTGATGGGGGTGTCATTGACCCATTGCCCCAAAACTATGCAACTAAGCGGGCGAATAAAGTTATTGCAGTAAATGCGATGCCGGATAAATTTATTTACAAAAAGAATGCAGATGTTTTCGACATTATTAGTGAGTCCGTTGCAATTATTAGTAATAAACTTATTAGTTATCGAAAAGATCCGAACCATTTGTTCATACAAATAAGGACGAGGGGCATTGACTCGTTTGATATTAAACATGCTGAAGAGATAATTGAACTGGGTAGAAAAGCTGCGAAAAAGAATTTGAAGAAAATAATTAAGTTTACTCAAAAATAGATTATATTTTCTTTAGGTGTATTGGTATTCGAACTAAATCTCGATCCATATGATCTAATGAATTATTTGTCCAGCGATTTTGTCGAACGAAATAAAGATTTATATCTTGTCCAGATACATCAAAACTTCTTGATTGGCTTGTATGGTCTATGATGGTGGGATATACATCCATAGAGATTGATTCGTCATCGCAAGGAGAATATTTGAATGCCGATTCTTTGAGAAGTAATGGTTTTGACCATTCAAATAAATCATCTGAGACGAGTAGCCAAGTTCCGCACACAGATTTATCGTCCGCGTTAGACATTCTACCTGAAGTTATTCCGATATATTTTCCAAGATAGGAATTGTAGTTTACACTTCGTAGATTGGTTCCCACACCATCAATAAATGGACAAATTGGGACTTCTTCATTCGTATAAGGATTCAAAAATTTTCCTTGGAAAGAAGTTTCATCCCAAAACCTCCATGAATCACTTTCTCCAAGATTCTTAGTTCTCATTAAACACATTCCCTGTGATGGAGGCCCTCTTGGATCTGGAATTGCTCGTATAAATGAATAGTAATAATCTTCTGGGCCCTTGAAAATATTTGCGGGAGAAAAATATCCATAGGGTCTTGCCCGGCTCGTTGTTTCATTAAACCTGGAATCATCAAAATCTACTCCAAAATAAGGATCCCATTCAAATGGTGGGAAAGCAATTACATGATTTGGTGTTTCTTCTTGTAAAAAGTTATATCCACCGTCAGTTGATTCTGCAGAGGAAATGGAATTATACCAACATTGATTTCGTGAGCTTGTATCTCGAGGTAAACAGTTTATCGCAATAGGATCGTGATATTCGTTGTGAACTAGTGCGTAGATAGTTTTCCCATCAAATGTGTAGGTGCTTGTTATCCATTCGCGATTATCAAAACTTTCTGCATCAACTTCGTCGCCAGAATAAATTACTGGATCGCAGTTTCGTTCTAGCGAATCAAAATCATTTCCGACCATGAAATGGCCATCAGGAGAATTTCCAGAAACCAAAACTATTTCATTTTTAAAATTTCTAAACGCTCTTGCTGTCGTATCGGGGGCATCGTGATCAATACATCTGTCATTTGTCCAATCAAAAACTATTTCTTCATTTCCAAGAGTAACTTCTAAATCTAAAATGTCAAAGACCCTTTCAGATTCATTTAAAGTTTCATTAGATGTTTCGTTTTGATTAATTTCTTTAACTTCATGCCTTGTTAAAAAATAAGTTGTTCCGACTAATAATCCCATAATCAAAAATGAAATGAAAACCATGTTTAATGTAAAATTCCACCCTTTTAGTTGACTCATGCAATTTTTAGGAATAATGAATATTTAATGCTTCTTGTTAGATGATTTTGTAAATTTTTGTTTGGTATTCAGGGAGAGTAGAATCTTGATTCGAGTTATTGGTCTGGAATAAAATTTGTTGACGGACATTCACCCAGAGTATAATACTCTACGTCTGGATTTTGGCAGGCGAAACAATAGTTTGAATATGTTGATGCGCATGGATAGGTGATGCACTGGATGTTTTCGGGATTATTCCAGCCGCAGACTGGTTGATAAATTTCTATGCAAGCGTCGATGTTTCTTTGTTCTGGTTCGCAATATGTTTCGTTTGTCTTTGGACATTCTGCAAACTCGCAATCTGGGCCAGTCCTGCCAACAGCAGAACCATCAGGACATATTTTTGCGTCTGACGTGCATGCTGTTATTTTTGGTTCTTGGGAATTAGTGAAGAATATAATTGTGAGAAGAATTATTATTGCGGCTATTAGAATTGCTCTTTGTTTTTCCATTGAGAGTTAGAAGTTGAAGAAGTATTTAATTATTTTGATATGTTATTCGTTTGAATTAAGGAATGGGCGTTGGCCGTCTTTTAGTGTTGAATGATATAATTTGCGCGTTGTTCTAAATGTTCCTCCTATTAGAGTTCCTACGAGGAAAAAGATTGATGCTGTTAGTATTACTACGATGAATTGTAAAGTCCGAAATATTCTATCCATGAGAATTAGAATTGGGTAGTGGGTTTAAAGGGTTTTTGGGTTTGGTTGGAGTTGGCAAAGATTAATTCCCTTCCACCGCTTGAACGTCGCTGAGCATTGATACAGTGCCACCTTGGAAAGTGTTAACTGAGAGCTTCTCTTGACCTCTAGAAGTGTTTTGGGCACTACTCTGGCCTTTATTTCATCCCCCCACCAGGAATCGAACCGGGCCACAGCGGGCTACAACCGCCTGCTCTACCAATGAGCTATGGGGGGAATAAAATAGAAGATGTTTGAGAATTTATAAGGTTTTGGTTGAGAATTTCATTCTACCACGACAGAATTTATATACTGAAACTCGTCTATTTGTATCGATGGGAGTTGGAGAAGAGTGTGGCGTCGTGGCTTGTGTTCTCAAAGAAGATTTTGCTGAAACATTTAATGTTGCTGAGATATTGAATAATCTTTTGGGTGAACTTCAGCATCGTGGTCAAACTAGTTCTGGAATTGCGACATTTTCAAAACATAATAAAAAACTGTTGAAGACATTAAAGGAAGCTGGAAAAGTTGCACATTTATTCAAGAATTGGGATAAAAATTATACTGCTCAAAAAATGAAAGAGTTTAATGGCGAGATTGGGATTGGACATGTGCGTTATGCAACTTCAAATGTCGATGATGATGCGTTTACGATTTTAGAAGAGGCGCAACCGTTCTTGAGACGCCATGGTAGGCCTTGGAAGCGGTTTGCGATCGCATTTAATGGACATATTGCGAATTATGATGAGTTAAAAAAAGAGTTGCTTGAAGAAGGTTATATTCTCGATACAGATGTTGATACGGAAGTTATTATGCATTTAATTTCGCTCTCGCTTAAGAAACATTTGACGCACACACCAGAAGGTTTGTTTAAGAGTTTTGAAGAAGTTATTGCAAAACTTGACGGAAGTTTTAATTGTGTTTTTCTTAATGCAAGTGGAGATTTGGTCGTTTTTAGAGATCCTCTAGGGCTTCGTCCACTCGTTATTGGAGAAAATGAAAAGTTTTTTGCAGTTGCTTCAGAATCTAAGGCACTTAACAAGGTCGGAATTACTAACTTTCGAGATGTTGCTCCGGGAGAAGTTGTTATTATAAAAAATGGTGAAATGATTTGTAAAAGTCTTAAGATTGATTCGCGGTGTGCCCATTGTCATTTTGAATATGTTTATTTTTCAGATACTTGTTCGATAAATGATTCTATTCTCGTTAATGACGTTAGGAAAAATTTAGGGAAGATTTTGGGAAGAGAAGAACGCCTCAAGGGAAGGTTTGGCGAGGAAGATTGGATGGTTGTTCCTGTTCCTAGCACGTCTATTCCGGCCGCAGTTGCATATTCATATGAAACAAATGTTGCATTTTCGTTTTCTTTAATAAAAAATGATGTTGGAAGAGGATTCATTAATTCTACTGAAATGAGAAAGACAATTATGAATGCAAAGTATAGCATTATTCCAGAAAGTGTTCGTGATAAGAAAGTGATTTTGGTTGATGATTCGATTATTCGAGGAGAAACTTGTCAAAGAGTGATAAAACTTCTTCGTGATGCTGGTGCTAGCGAAGTTCATCTTCGTGTGACTGAGTTGCCGATAAAATTTCCTTGCTTTTATGGAGTTGATTTTCCAAGTTACAAAGAACTTATTGCTGGAGATATTAATGGAAGTAAAGAGGAAATTGAAAAGCAAGTTGCTCAAAAAATTAATGCAGACAGCATGGGATTTATTTCGTTTGAAGGTTTAAAGGAATCTCTTGGAGGAAATGGCGACACGTTTTGTTTTGCTTGTCTTACTGGAAAATATCCTACAGAGAAAGGCCAAGAGTTGGCAGATGGTTTAAGGTGATTAACAATCGAATGTTTCTGCTCGAAGTGCATCTGCGATAAAACATCCTTCTAGTCCGAATTCCTGAACTCCATCTGCATATGCTTCCATGATACGTTCATTTCCAGTAAGAATTCCTGCATTATTTCCTTGTAGGAGTGTTTTACGAACTGCATCACTTTCAGATCCATGAAAAAACCTATAGGGAACCATAAAACTATCGACTTCATCTACAGGAAGTTGATCGGGTTTTAACTGTGCACGAAATCCTGATTGAAGAAATCGATCTAATTGTCTGAATGCTCCAGTAATCTTAAAATAAAGTTTACTAGAAGTTGTATCGAACCCAGAATTATCTGGACCATAAGATCCTTCAAGTCTCTGATTCCAGTCATGGTCTTTCTTTAATCTTTTTAGACCATCATGCCGTTTAGAATAATAAACTATGTCTTCTTGAACACTTTGAGTAGTTTCTGGAGTTGTAAAAAAAGCTCCCTCTCGATGCCTTAAGATTCTTAAAATATTTCTTGTACGTTTTAGTCTGGTTGTTAATCCAGTTAAATAATCTTCTTGTTGCCCAACAAGATAAACGCCACTATGTTCCACTCCTAAAAGTCCCCTAGGAGGAATAAAATCTACGCAAGCCGCATAATCTGATGGACTTAATGTTTTTTTCATAATACTACCCTACAAAGAATATTTATAAGGTTTTTTCAAAAAAATTATTACTCTTTGGTTATCCTAATTTTATTTTTCCTTTCTGCCAATCGTCAATAATTTGAATTGCGGTTCGGTGTTCGTCAACTTCTCCACCTTTGATTAGATAACCTTTTTTTCTTGCGATTGCTTCAAAGATTTCGTAATCGTCCTCGGATTTTAAATTACCCACTGAATAAAAGTTTAGGAGTGCTTTACTTTCTTTTGTTCGGAGATAATTAATTATTTTAATTGCGATGTTTTCTGGATTTTTTATTTTATGGGGATCTTTACTTGCCGTCATTCCTAGTTTGGTTTTTGAATCTCCAAAAGGAATAATTCCTGGACTATCCATTATTCTTAATTTTTTATCTCGGACCCATTGGGTTTTTTTCGTTGTACCTGAGACTGAAGAGACTTTTGCTTTGGCAGTTGGTGCTAGAAGATTTATCAAACTTGATTTTCCAACATTTGGATATCCTACAAGTCCAACCCTCAAACTAAACCTATCAAAATTTTCGCTTAAATTAACTAAATGTCTTTTTAGTTTTTCCACATTCTTTTTCTTTGTTGAAGAAACAAAATATGCATTTGGATATTCCTTTTCTAATTTTTTTAGTTCTGTTTTTGAAATTAAATCACATTTGTTGAAAACGACTATTAGCCTTTTTTCTTTCATTGATTCAACTTTTGAAACAATTTCAGAATTTTGTGATAGCTCGGGCATTCGTGCATCTACTAAGAGTAGAACTACGTCGCTATTTCTTAAAACATTTAAAACGATTGGCCAATATCCCATGATTGAACAAGGAAAAAAGAGTTAATAAAATTAACCGACAGCTTCAAAACGAAACCATGTCAGCTGGAGGAAACCAAAGAGGATTTATCTCACGAAGATAGCCCATAATCGCCCCCGGAATAATCGAAGCTAGGATAATTGCAACATAAACTATAAAGTATTTCCACCAACGATTAACAACCTTTCCGCGATTAACATCCATTGAAAGCATCGGTAAAGAAATCATGAACCCATAAACAAAAATCATAATCGGTCCAAGAGTCAATAATAACATAGGATTTGTAAAAATTCTTTCTAAAAAGATTCCTAGAGGTCCAGCCAAAAAGAAAATTTCGGTATGGCTAAATTTGTATCGTTTAATCATAAAATAAAAGGCCAAATAAAATCCTGTGAACGCAAATAAATTCAAAAGCCAAAACTGTCCAATTCTTGTAACAAAAATTCCTACTTCAAATCCTTCATTCAGATGATTAAATAATGCGGCAAAAGTTTCCTCAAATAAAACTGTCCCATAACCTAAAATCATGAACTTCCAAAAACCTCCAAGTTTCCATGCTCTGAGCCGTGAAGAAATCTTGACACGATTAAAATAAAGTGGTAAACCAACTGCAAATAAAATAAAATAATAATAAAGAACTGTAAACTCAATTTCCACGGCTAAAATATAAACTAGCCAAAATAAACAACCTGCTAGGGCCCAACCAACCATCACCTTTTTCCAAATGTTCATATAACTTAATAATTTCTAACTTTATAAATTTGGTGATTGAGAAATAGTTTTATTCCAAGAAGAATATCTAAATATTTATAATCTATTTAAGTTTTAATTTTATATGAGTAGATTAATTAATTTGATAGGAAGGAGAGAAGGGCAGTTAGAAATTGCGAGGAGAATTAGAACAAATACAGCTGAGCTAAGTTCTATGTCTGATGAGGAGGTGCGTTTATTAAATCACCACCATCAAAAGGATTGGAGATTAGTTGGAACTAATCCTCCGGCAAGTACATTTAGTGTGGCATATGAATTTGCGTGCGAATATTATAAAATCGAGGGATGTAATCTTCTTTCCGAAGTTTTTGGGCACGATGGTTTCCCCAAACCAAAAGATTATTGCGATTTACAATCTCTTGTTATAGATAGGAAAATGACTCAGACACAATATAATTCTTTTGAAAACATTTTTGAGAAAATTGAATCTGGAGATTTTGAAAATTATCAGTCTGTAAGGCTTGCCCGTGGAAAATTGCCACTTTAAAATTACTCGTCACTACTGGCAAATTCTCGAGTGTTACTTTTTAGTCAAACGCTATATAAATGAAATTATGATTTCAACTATAGTTTGGATTCTACTATTCTATATAAAGAAAAGAGAGTTAGAATAATTATAAGGAGGTGAAAAGATGATAGTTGAGATAAAATTCTTACCTGATGAAGGAGAAAACGAGCCTGTTGAACGTGGAGCGCTCGGAGACGAAATCATTAGAAAGATCGATAACGTGATGAACGGAGCTTCTTGGGAAGCGTCTGAGAATGGCGGATGGTTAGCTAGTAAATAATTACTATGAAAAACCTTAATCGATTTCGTCCTATAACTAGCCGAATACCGGCCCATAGGACAAAAACAAACACCTTTATTTTTTAATTTATATCATTTAATCTCGCTGAGATTATCTTATTTTTCCTAATTGCCAGTCTTTTAGAATTATTCTTGCAGTTCTGTCAACATCAATAATTCCTTTTTTTCCGAGAAAGTTTTTTTGCTTTCCGAGTGTTTCGATTAGAATATCACTTTGTCCTTTGGCATCTATTTTATAGAATGATTCTATTTTTTTTGCAATAACTGAATCTTTTATCACATTTCCATCTTCATCTTTTTTGATATCGTGTGTCATTAGATAATACACTATGTCTTCTGGATCTTTTACATCGCTGTAAGTTCTTGCTCCAATTTTTGCGTCTTCTGAAATTCTAATCTTTGCACTTGAGGAATATTTTGATTCTTGAATAACTCCTGGCGTATCAATAATTAAAATTCCTTCACTCATTCTAATCTTTTGAAGCCCCTTGGTATACCCTGCTTGCTTACTTGTTCCAACAGCCCCTCTTCTAGCGATTATATTGATTATTGAACTCTTTCCAGCATTAGGATATCCGATTATTCCTATGTGAATTCGTTTTGCTGATTCATCTAAAGTTCTGTCTTTTGTTCCTACTTTTTTTGATTTGATGACAACATTTGTTAAATCAATTCTTTTCGCTTCGATTTTAATTCTTGCCCGTAAATCTTTTGCACCAAAACCGGTCGTTGCTGAAACAAATACGTACGGCTTCATATCTTTTGGGAGTTTTCTCTTTACACTCGCAATACTCACTAAATCTGCCTTGTTTAATACATAAATGATTTTTTTCCCTTCTTTTTGGATTGCTTCTTCAATATCTTTATTTCTTGTCTCATCAATATATCTGGCATCAAGAATTTCTAGAACAATATCTGAAATTCTAATTACGTCCTTCATTACATCAGGATATTTTGCTCGCTGTTTTTTTATGTTTAAGATTCTTCCAGTATGACGAGAACCAAAACTATATCTTACCCTTACCATAGAATTGGATGATTTGAGAGTTTAAAAATATAGAAGTCGGGATTATTTTTTCTTTTTCTTGGCAGGTTTAGCACCTTTTCTTAATTTCCAGATTCTTCTTAGAACAAAGAATAAGAGTACTAAAAAGACAAGAATGACTATTCCAGTTGGGGAGATATTTTCTCCGGAGTTGAATAGAGTAAATCCTGTCCCAATTCCAGCTCCACCATAAATTATGCTCTCTTCGACGATTGGTTCAGAATTTTCTTCTGAAATTGAAACTTTAACCATTCCCTTCTCAACATCAGAAAGTTCTATTAGAATAGATCCTTGAACTATTTCTCCACTCACTAAATCTACTGATTTTGTAACTTCCTTAACGACATCACCATTTGAATTTGTTAATTTGAATACTAAATCTTTTTGAACATTAAATAATGATTCTACAGAATACTCAATAAGTAACTCTTCTTCTGAATCAAAAGAAATTTTTTCAAAAGAAATATCTAGCTCAGGAGATAATAAAACGATTTCAAGAGGAATTTCCTGAGTGATTTCATCTAGACATCCGATACTTAGTCCAACATTTTGAACTTGTTCGTCGATTGCATTTAGGATAAAACTAAAGTCAAAAATTCCTCCTCCAGCTATACTTTGTATTTCTTCAGCCCCGACATAATCTGAATATTCTTGCGAAACAGTAAGTTTGCAATTATTAGCAGAAGTAAGTTTGGTATTTTTTACACTTACTTGTAAATTCTTTTCTTCTCCGATAGAAATTATTGCCGAGACAGGACCTATTTCAAATTGAGGCTGATTATAACTTCCACTTCCGCCGCCTCCTCCGGATGAGCCGCCCCCAGAAGATCCGCCGCCTCCTCCGGATGAGCCGCTATCTCCCCCAGATGTATCTGAAGTACTTACAGTAAAGGTAGTGCTTGTAGTATTTGAAGTTCCAAAAGTATTATTTACAAATAAATTTGCGATGTAATCTCCGTCGGATGAAACGTCAAATGTGGTGTTTGCACAGCTTGCAAGTGTCGTGTTGTCAATAACATCTCCGCCAATTGAAGTTTTTACATTATACCAACACGTAAGGCTATTTCCTTGAACAGTATAATTGAACGGAATTGTTGTCCTTGAAGTTTTTGTTCCGGTTGGCTCGATTAATGTTGATGTAACTCCAGTAGAATCAACGTTAAAATTTACGCTGCTCGAAGATTCCGAACCTAATGTGTCGTTTGCAAAAAGATTTAGCGTATGAGCTCCATCAATTATACTAAATGTTGTGTTTGCGCAACTGGTTAAGGTAGTGTTTGCTCCACCGTTAAGATTATACCAACAAGCATCTAAATTACTATCAGCATCGGTAACGGTGAAATTTAAGGGAAGAGATGTGTTGTAATCATATGTTGTTGCTGTTGGAGAAGTTAAGTCAATTGTTGGAGCAGAATTTGATAAATCATAATTTGTAGTTACTGTTTGGATAATTGGACCTGAACTTGAATCTGGTGTCGAGAATGAGGCCACGTATCTAAAATATCTTGATTGAAGATTGATATTTTCTAAATCTCCTGTTTGCCATGTTCCGTCGCTACAGTCCGATGTAGAACAATTCATGAATTGGTAGGAGATATTTGTTTGTTGAGCAAAGAGTGCAAAACCTTTTGAGTTACTTGAAGCTCCTCCATTAAAATCGCCATATTCAATCCACGTTACTCCGGAATCTGTCGAGGAGAAAACTCTTCCTGCGGCATCAGTTATACGAAAATTATCATCTGAATCGATGAACATCTTAAGACCCTCATTTGAATATGGTGTGAAACTATCATTGATGATTGTCCAGCTTACTCCCGAGTTGCTTGATTTCCAAACGTCTTTTGCATCTAAGATATAGAGGTTTCCAGAACTATCAATTTCTAAATCATCTAAACTGGCACCACTTCCAGTATAGTCATTAGTTATCTCCGACCACGTATCTGCCGAATCTGTTGAAGAAAAAAGTGCTTTGCCACCATCGATAATAAAAATTTCTCCCGTTGAACTTATTCCCATCCCTTTTGCATTGCTTGTTGACCCACCATTAAAATCTCCTTTTGTTGTCCATGTTTGTCCATAATCTGTCGATAGATATACGTCTCCGGAAGCATCTCCGATGAATAAATCTCCATTTGAGTGAGCTTCAGCGACGAGAAGACCAGAATCTGCAAAAGTATCATTAATTACCGACCAAGAAGAACCTGTTGAAGATCTCCAAACTTCTCTGTTTGAACTCGAAATTATATATAGATAATCTCCATATGAAAACATTTCTTGAGTATCTGACGTTCTTCCATAATTATCTACTTGCTGAGTCCATGTAGTCAAATCTATCGAAGAAAAAATATCTCCTGCTCCGTCAACTGCATATTTGAACATAATGTTTGGTTTTGAACCTGTCCAAGTTAGATTATTCCAAGTTGCATCTCCAGTTGCATCAAAAATTTGACTTGTGAAGTTTCCTGTTAGATTATCTCCTGACAAAATAACTCCAGTCCCATTATGGACAGTATTTACATAAATTCCATTATCAAAATCTCCAGACGAAGAATCACTTAAGACTGCAAATCCAGTAGTTTTGAAATCAAATCCATTAAAGAAAAATATTGGACTAAAAAAGTGACAACTAATAATCCCAAACCTAAAACACTAAATTTTTTTCTCCTCATAAAAGAAGATTGTATGAGACATATATAAATATTTCTTTTAGGAAAAGTTTCAAAACATTTAAATAGGAATTTGAGTTATTTCAAGTATGAAATTAAGAGATTTTATGTTGGTGATTGGAGTGATGATTATTTCACTTGTAGCATTTTCAACAGCTGAATATTCTATAGATATTTCTGGATTGCAATCTGCAGAATATATGATTGGCGAGGACATTTTATTTACAGTAATTTTATTGGAAGACTCAAATATTCTTTTGGGAGAAGTAGAAGTTGTCTTGAATGATGCTTTGCAAAAAAAGGAAATTGTGAAGACTATTAATTCAAATGAAGAAGAAGGCGTTCTTGTAGAATCTGATTTTCGGTCAGGACTTTGGGAAATAACTGAGACATATAATGATGTAGAAGTTACGCGAACTTTTTCGGTTGGAGAAAATTCGGATATAGAATTCTTGATTGAAGGAGATGAACTTGTGATACGAAATAATGGTAATACTGCATATACAAAAACAATTCAGATTAAAATTGGAGATGAAATAAATTCTTATAAACAGAACATTGGAGTTGGAGGAGAAAAGCGATTGAAGGTTGTTTCTCCTGAAGGATTTTATGATATCGAAGTTACTGATGGCGAAGTAACATTGAAAAAAGAGAATATTCAACTTTTTGGAACAGGAAATGTTATCGGAGCTGTTGATCCAGATTTAGTTGGTTATACTGGATTTGCTGGAGCGACTGACCCCTCTAATTTAGAGAATAATGCCGCATCAAAAGAGAAATATTCTTTTACAATGATATTTGTTGTTGCTGTTTTGGTTATTGGAGCACTTGTTTTTGTTGAACGACGAATGGCGAAAGGCAAAGGTAAGAAGAGCAAGAAGAAAGTTAAGAGCCGGAAGTAATTTTTAATTGAATCCTATTTTTTCATATTTCTAAATAAAAATTCAAAATAATCTTTTCCTTTGGATGCGCTCATTGCCATTCTTTCTACGATTAATTCTGGAGTTGAATGTGCGAGTCGTCCTAGGACAGGATTGTGATCGACGATTAAATTAAAATTTTCATCTAGGCCTTTTGCTTCGATTCCATCAACTCGAGATTTTTCGGGGAGATTATTTGCGATTTGACCTCCAAGGTGAGTTGCTAAAATCATAAAGCAATTTTTTTCAATAAAATATTGTGCT
This sequence comes from archaeon, assembly GCA_018697295.1. Classification (GTDB taxonomy): domain Archaea; phylum Nanobdellota; class Nanobdellia; order Pacearchaeales; family GW2011-AR1; genus JAGVXH01. The sequence continues at coordinate 87,735 of JABHTJ010000006.1, read as the reverse complement.
GTTGCTGAAATTATTTTTCCTGCAACTCCTGGCTCTGTTACTGCCTCTATTTCATCTGCTAAAATAAGTGTCCTACTTCCAGGTTTTATCGTCGCCATTTGAGATAAAAGTGTTTCAAACGCACCTTTTGATGCAGAACCTTTTGTTTTTGCAAAATAATAAATGTCAGTAAAGATTGGCAAGTGAACGGTTCCCGAAATTGGTAGCCCTAACTGGAACAAACTAATAATTTGAAGTAGATGTTCGAGCAAAGTTGTTTTTCCTCCACTATTTGCCCCTGTTAAAATTGAGCAACGATTAAATGAATCGAGTTGGAAACTTATTGGCTGAGAATTTGATAAAAACATGTTTGATGCGTCGGAGAAATGTACATTTTCTGATTCGAATGGGTAAGAGGAATTTTTTTGTGAAGAAATCCATGAAGCGATTCCAAGAGAAAAATCTTCGAGAAGTAGAAGAGATTCTAATTCTTGCAATAATTCGGGGACTTTTTTTAAGAGTTCACTTGAGCGTTTGACTCGTTCAGCCATGTCAGAGAATTCATTTGCGCTTAAACGCTTTATTTGATCCTCTAATTCTTTGTAATCTATTGAAACAGGAATTTGTAAATTGAAGATATGCTCGCTTATTTTGCTTTCTTCGATTGCGTCAGTAACTATTTTTAGAATTTCTGGAGGCATTTTTCCTTCGCCAAGCATTTTCATAAGACCGTCGCCAGAAATTGTTAAATCTTTAACTTTTGCGGATATTTTTTCATTGATTTTTTCCAAAACTTGCTCAACTTCTTCTTCAGTAATAATTTTTCCTTCGCGGTTATCTAGGAGATTAAATAATGGTTCCAGCTGATGTATTGCTTTCTTGATATTTTCTGAGACGTCGCTTTTTCTAAGGATTGTGAAGTTTTCTCTCCACCCAGAAATTTCTTCTAGATATCTTTCTAAATATACATTTTCAATGGAATCTATGAATATACTTTGAGGAAGTCTTTCAAGCATTAAGCGAAAATCTTCACAATCCACTACTTGAACTATATCGTAGCGTTCTAAATCAGCGACGTCGTTTTGATTTACTAAAAGTTGGGAAACGCAATCCATTTTTTGTAACTGCACAAATGTTGATTCGTCTTCGGTTACTACGATTATTTCATAGCGAGGTTTCCACGTCTTTTTTGGTTTCTTTAAATTTTTTAGAAAGGAATTATCTCTTCTTGCAAGGGATTTAAAAAATTCTTGTCTTCGAAGAATATCTGAGAAATTATTTGTAAATGAAAGTGCGTTCCAGATACTTTGGGTTTCCGCGAATACAAAATTTGACGAGATTTTAGTTAATACTTTTGTATGAATTAGTTTTGCATCTCGTGTTTTGAAAATTGATTCCTTATCTGTTCTGACTAGAGACTTTGAGTCGTTAAACGGCGAGAGTTCATTTCGAGAGATGAAATTGTATAATTCTTGTTGCATTCTTGAAGATGTGAGGGAAGGGTTATAAGAATTATTGTACTTGAGCGCGATTAATCTCTTTTGAAATTGCTTGACCGATTAGAGCTAGGATTATTTGTTCGTTTGTTTCTCTCTCCTCGTTGTTCTCTTCTAAATGAGCCTTGAGTTCTTCTTGGACCCTCACCTGAACTTCTCCGAGGATTACTATCTCTGCTACTTGACGATCGTCTAAAATTTCCTGAAGGTTTTCTTCCATCACTTCTTGGGCTTCTTCTTGGTGAACTATCTCTGCTTCCAGAACTTCGTCCAAATGAACGTCCTGAGCTTTGTCGTCCTCTGCTTGGGGAGCTTGTCCTTCCATTTCCTCTTCCTCCGAAGCTTCTTTTGTCTTCATCAAACTTTACAAAAATTCTTTCGAATTTTGGCGTCATTTCTCTTTCGATTCTTAATTCAGGATTGTGTTTTTGAACATTTGCGAAATTATCATAATCTCTGCTTGTGATAATATTAATTGCAACCCCTGATTCTCCGGCACGCGCAGTTCTTCCAATTCGGTGAACATAATCTTTTGCATCTGCTGCCATGTCATAATTATATATGTGTGAGACTCCTTTGATGTCAAGTCCTCTTGCCGCAACATCAGTACAAACTAAAACATTTACAGTCCCATTATCGAAACCTTTCAAAACTCTCATTCTTTTTGATTGGTCCATTCCACCATGGATAACATGTGCGTCGACAGCATTTAGTTTTAAATTTTTTGCGACAAAATCTGCATTACGTCTCGTGTTACAAAAAACCATAACTAAATTTTGGTTTTCTGGATTTTTCGATTGCTCATTTTTTAATAAATGGACTAACAAAGAGAATTTTTCATTGTCTCGCGCGTCATAGTATACTTGATGTAATTTGCTTGCGTCGACATAATGTTCCACCGAAATTTCGACAGGAGCCTTCATATATTTTTCAGAAAAACTTGCAAGTTCTCCAGAAATTGTTGCCGAGAAAAGTAATGTTTGCCTATCCTTTGGACATTTTGTTACGATTTTTGCAACATCATCTTTGAAACCCATGTCCCACATCCTATCAGCCTCGTCAAGGACCAAAAAAGAAACATTTGATAAATCGATTGAGTTTCGATTCATATGATCTAAAAGTCTTCCCGGGGTTGCGACAACTATATTTGCGTGGCTTACTTTTTTGATTTGATTTTCAATTGAAACCCCCCCATATACTGGAACAACTTCTAATTTTTTATAATATGAAAATTCTTGCATTTGAGATGCCACTTGTTCTGCTAATTCTCTTGTAGGCGTTAAAATAAGTCCTTGAACTCCATTTTTTGGTTCAACGTTTTGAATTATTCCAGCACCAAATGCGAGTGTTTTTCCAGAACCAGTTTTAGAACCAGCGACGACATCTTTTCCATCTAAAATTAAGGGAATAGTTTTTTCTTGAATCTCGCTTGGCTTTTCAAACTTTTTAGCTTTCACTACTTTCAAGACATGTTCACATATTCCTAACTTTTCGAATTGTTCCATTTTATTCATTAACTAGTGTTCTTAAGAAATAGCAAGATTTTTTTAAATCCCCACGACAAAATTGTCCAAGGATTCGAACTCAACATACATTTCTTTACTTTAGTATACCTTATGAAAATAATTTTGTTTTATAAAGTTATTGGTTGAGAAATATTTTAAATATTTTTATGTTTGGAAGTTTGGAAGACGATTACTCTTTTTTCTCTTCGAGTTCTTTTAACTCATTTTCTTTTTGATATAGTTTTTCTTTAGCCTGCAATAATCCAGAACTATCTTCTTCTAAGGAATCTAATTCTTTTTCATCATCTCTTAATTTATTCTTCGCTTCTTCAATTTTCATTTTACGTTCATTTGATTCCTTAACATTTCTTATTGCTTTTTCTTTTGTCTTGATTTCCTTTTCTATTTTCTTTAGCTCCTTTTCTTTATAGCGCATTCCCTTCAGTTCAGGATTTTTTCGGTGCGACATTCCAATCATAAAAACCATAACTAAAAAGAAAAGAAGAATTGATCCATAAATGAGACTTTTCCTTATAGAACCGTCATCTTTTGTTAAAATTGCATTTCCTGTAATTCGGAAACTGCTTGAATCTTCTGTAATTTCTTCTTCTGTAATTTCTTGAGGAAGTCCTTCCATCGTTTCATTTGTGGAATTTGTTTCATTTTCTTCTGTCGAGTTGATTTCTTCTTCTATTTCTTCAGTTGAATTTGTTTCTTCTGGCTCTTCTTTAACAATAACCCTTGTGTCAATAGTCATTATGCATTCTCCTGAAAGACAGTCAATCCAAAGCGGATTTTCGATTCCTTTTCCTTCGAATGTTTCTTCAGTAATAGGACTAAGACCACTTAAGATTCTTACCTGATATTTTACTGTAGGTTCATTTAATGCAAAAAAGATTGTAGAAAACAATCCCTCTTCATCTGCATCTCCTTCAACTAGATCCAGCAATGGTCCTCCATCTGGCATCCATGTATAGATTTTAACATGATTTCCCGGCTCTGTTTGAACAGTTATTGGACCATCCATAGCGAGGACATTCCCTGCCAAGATTAAGATAAAAACTAACATCAAAACTTTTTTCATGACTCGATTAAGAATTTATCATTTATAAAATTTTTGATGTTAGAAGAGATAAGTTTTAATTAAATTTATAAGTTGGGATTGTTAAAGAATTACATGGAAAATGGGATTGAAACAATATTCTCGGTGTTGAGAGGAACTAAAATTTTATTTCTAGCACTTATTTCGACCCTAGTAGGAGTTTTTTTGATTGTTAAATCTGATGGCCCAATATTTAGTGGCAGTGGTTTTATTTTCATAGTTATTGGAGTGACAATTATGATAATTAATTTCAAGTTGAGAGTTTCTAAGATTGTTAGAAGAGTTAAGACAGATTACAAAGATTAAATCTTATTAGTTACATTTAAAAGAAGTAATAAATATTTATTCTTGTCAGTCCCATAGGCTAAAGCAATATCTAAGATATTTAAGCCTATGGTGTCTCGCAAACTCGGCCCCATAGGCTAATGGTAGACCATCTCGCTTACACCGAGCAGACCCAAGTTCGATTCTTGGTGGGGCCATATTGTAAGAAACATTTATTAATAGCTAGAGCGTAAAGATAATATGGTGAAAAAAGTAAAAAAGAAAATGATGAAAACAGATAATTGTACTAATGTTAATGTTCGGAGTAATTGCTCTGGTGGATGTACTTATGGACTAGGATTTCTTTGAGCAGTGATTTATTATATTAGTACAGCGACGAGTTTTGGGATTGGAGTTGTCGGGGTACTCAAAGCTCTTGTTTGGCCAGCATTCTTAATTTTTGAATTGCTTAAATTTGTATCTGCTTAAAATTACTACTTCTAACTCTTAAAAAATAGTAATAACATTTATATAATAAAATCACATTTACAAATTATGGCAACTGAACACAAATCTGCTGCAGAAGAAAAATCTGTCGAGCAAACGATTTCTAAAGATTATTCTCCTGGTTCAAAAGTTCCTGGTCTTCCTATTTCAAACCAGCTTGGAGATGCCTTAAAAGAAAAAGCGAAGAAAGCAGGAGACGATGTTAAAGCACTTCATGAATCTTTTGTCGAGAAATACAAATTTATCGAAGCTATTGGAATAATTCCTAAACAAGCTTCTAAAAAAATTGAGGAAGAATATGAAATTGTCGAGGAGGATTCGAAAAAAGAATTAGTACATGTTTTGGTTTTGATTCCTGAGAAAAAATTTAAGCAAATTAAAGAAATTCGCCTTGAGATGGTTGAACGAGCGAAGAAAATTTCTGATAAATTTTGGATTCATGTAATGACTCAAGTTGATCTTTGGAATTTAGGACTAGATTCAAAGTTTGAAGTTGCTGAAGCTCTCGCGATTTCTTATCCACTTATGGACAAAGGAATTTTATCCATGATTCGTGTTGCGCAGATTCATAAGTCGATGGTTTTAAGAAAATTTGAGAAATATGTGACAAGTTATGTCGTTTCTGGTTCACTTACTCGAGGAGATGTTGTTAAAACTAGTGATGTTGATGTTTTCATAATTATTGATGATACAGATGTTAAACGAATGCCGAGGTTAGAATTAAAAGAAAAACTAAGGGGAATTATTAATCAGTATATTCAAGAGGCCCAAGCTGTTGCTGGTGTTAAGAACAATATTTTGAATGTTCAAATTTATCTTATGACTGAATTTTGGGATTCTGTAAAAGACGCTCATCCAGTTATGTTTACTTTTATTCGGGATGGGATTCCATTATATGACCGGGGAGCATTCCTTCCTTGGAAATCTCTTTTGCGAATGGGGAAGATAAAGCCAAGTCCCGAAGCAATTGATATGTTTATGAGTTCAGGGAATAAATTAGAGAAAAATATTGAGAGACGAATTTTGGATATTGCTGTTATGGATATTTATTGGGGAGTTTTAACGCCGAGTCAAGGAATTTTAATGTTGTATGGTCTTGCTCCATCGACGCCAAAAGAAACGATTAAACTAATTAGAGAAGTATTTTTTGAAAAAGAAAAAATCTTGGAAGAAAAATATGTTAAGATTATTGAATCTATTGTGAGATATTACAAGGATTACGAACATGGAAAAAATAAAAAAATGAATGGGACTGAGCTTGATGAAATGAGCAAGAATGCGATAGATTTTATTAAACGATTAAAGGAACTTAGATTAGATATTGAAAAGCGCGTTGCTGAAAATGCAATTTCGAAAACTTATGATGAATTATTTCATATGCTTAAGGCTGCTCTTGAAAATAAACATTCATCTGAAAAATTGATTATTCAAAATTTTAAGAAAGAATTTGTTGAAACTGGAAAACTTCCGCAGAGATATTTGGACAATATTAAGAAAATTATTAGAGTCAAGGAAGATTTAGGAAAGCCGGCACCTAAACCTAAGAAGGCTGGGAAAAAGAAATCCGAAGACGATAGAATTGTTGAAATGTTTAAGACGACGCGAGCTGTTGAAGATGCGAAGAAAGGTGCCCTTGAAATTATGAACTCGCTTATCGAATATAATCAGCGATGTGAGTTTGCTGCAATGGATAAAGCGAAGTTTTTGGTTAAGGGACGAGATTCTAATGCAGAAGTTTTCTTTTTGAAAAATACGTTTTTAGTTAATGGTTCGAAGATTGAAAAGATTGTTGGGAGCAAGCTTGTAAAATCTGATTCTGAAGAACTTCGAAAAGAGCTTGGAGAGCGAGAAAATAAAGAAATAGTGATTGATTCTTCTGCGCTCGCAGTTATTGAGAAAGCGTTTGGGAAATTTGATTTGGTTCAATAAGAAGTTGTTTATTTCTCAACCAAAACTTTTTAAAGCAATTCGACGAACTATTTTTCATGGTTAAAGCAACAGTCGTACAATTTAGACGAGGACGGAAAAATTATACTCCTCGACATTTTTTAATAGAGATAGCTGGGTCAGATTCTCGAGAGAAAGCAGCAGCATTTGTAGGTAAAAGTGTTACTTGGACTTCAACTGGAAAGGAAGCGAAAAAAATTTCTGGAAAGATTAGTTCAGCTCATGGAAATAATGGTGTTGTTCGAGCTCTTTTTGAAAAAGGACTTCCCGGACAAGCAATTGGAACTGAGGTTAAATTAGAATAATGGCACTAAGAAAAGGATCGGCTTATACTAAGCGAAAAGCGCGACCATATACCCGTAAATCTAAGAAACGAAGTAAATCATATATCAAAACTATTCCAAATGCTAGAATTGTTAAATTTAAGATGGGTGACTTAAAGGGATATGATAATAAAGAATTCCCAATTTGTATTCATGTTTCATCTAAAGAAAAAATTCAATTACGAGATAATGCGATTGAAGCAGTTCGACAGTTTTTTAACCGATTTCTTCAGATTAAAGTTGGAAAGGAATTTTATTTAGAAGTTAAGATTTATCCACACCACATTCTTCGAGAAAATAAAATGCTTACTGGTGCTGGAGCTGATCGTATGCAGACCGGTATGAGTCGAGCTTTTGGAAAAACAATGGGACGAGCAGCTTTGATTAAACCTGGACAAGTTCTTTATGTTATTGGTGTTAAGAATGAAAAGGCTGAAGTTGAAGCTCGAAAATTGATTAAGTCTGCAAAGTCACGATTGCCTTGTAAGATTTCTACCAAAACTATTAAGTGTTAGATTTGAGAGTTTAATTTTTTGAGAATTTTGTTATTGAGAATATCTAAGATAAATGGTTTGCTCTTCCTTCGAGATAACGTCCTTTTGGAGAAAATGCTTCTCTTCTTCCAAGATCGTGGTAAACTTCTCCGACCATAGAAACTGATTGCCCCAAACATTGAGGTGCAAGATTATGGATATGGTATGGCTCAAGGGGATCGGTACTGCAAAGCCCCCTTAGGGTTCTTCCAGAAGGAGTTGTAGCCTTAATTATGCTTCTATCAATTTCATTTTTTTCATGAAGATATTTTACTCCTTCAATTTCAACTTCTTCTCCAAGATCTAAATCACAAAGAACTGCACCTATTCTGGTAATCTTGTCATTTAACTCCCCTAGAGCTTTTATTCTTTCATCCATAAAAAATTAAAAAATTTAGGAGTTATAAGACTTTCGTTTGATAAAAATCGCTACACTTAAATAGATTATAATCTTATTTTCGTTAGGTGATGAAATGAGAATTGCGGTGAATGGATTTGGGCGAATTGGGCGAATTGTAACGAGGATTTTACTTGAAGGAGGATATGATGTTGTTGCAGTAAATGATGTTCATGGAGTTAAAGACGCTCGTTATTTATTGACGTATGATTCTATTTATGGTAAGTTGAACAAGAAAGTAGAAATTTCTGGAAACAATTTAGTTGTGGATGGGAAAGAAATTTTAGTTTTGAAAAAAAGAAATCCTGCTACTCTCCCTTGGAAAAAACTTCGCGTTGATGTTGTTGTTGAGGCTACGGGGATGTTTACCGATCCAAAAAAAGCTTGCGCTCATCAAAAAGCTGGTGCTACAAAAGTGATTATTACGGCCCCGTGTTCTGGGAGTAAACCAGATTTGACGATTGTTCCGGGCGTTAATGGTTCTAAATTAAAAAAATCTCATAAAATAATTTCTGTTGCGTCTTGTACTACAAATTGTCTTGCACCAGTTGTTAAGGTTTTAGAAGAGAATTTTGGGGTTGTGCAAACAACTTTTACAACTATTCACGCATATACTAATGACCAAGATTTGCTTGATAGTAGCAAGACCAAAGTTAGGCGTGGAAGAAGTGCGGCTCAGAATATTATACCGACGACTACTGGGGCGAGTAATTCAATACAAGTCATATTCCCAAAATTAAGAGGAAAAATTATTGGACGTTCAGTTAGGGTTCCTGTTGATGTTGGTTCTCTTATTGATTTAACTGCGCAGTTAAAAAAACCGTTTACTGTTGCTTCGGTTAACAAGGCGTTTAATGATGCTTCTCAAAAACAGCTTCGAGGAATTTTAGAATATTCAACAGACGAACTTGTATCAAGCGATGTTATTCGAAATTCTCATTCGAGTGTTTTTGATTCATTGAAAACTGAAAAAATTGGAAAATCAGTTCGCATACTTTCATGGTACGATAATGAATTTGGCTATTCTTCAAGAGTTGTTGATGTTATTGGAATGATTGAGCGTTTAGAAGGAGGTGCATGATGAAAAAATTATCTTCGCTTAATGGGAAAACTCTTAGTGGAAAAAGAGTTCTTGTGCGTGTCGATATTAATTCTCCATTGAAAAATAAAAAGCCGATGATGAATCCTAGAATTAAGGCGGCTGTCAAAACTATTTCTTTTTTGAAAAAACATGGTGCGAAAGTTATTTTGATTGCACATCAAGGACAACGAGGACGAGGAGATTTTATTTCTTTGAAAAATCATGCTAAACTTTTGAGTAAATATGTTCGAGTTAATTTTGTTAAAGATATTGTTGGAAAGAAGGCGCTTAACGCAATTGATTCGATGAAGAATGGAGAAGCTTTACTTTTAGAAAATATTCGTTTTCATAAAGATGAAGATAAACCCTTGAAAAAACCTAATGAACTCTTAAATATTTTATCGCTTTCTTGTGATTTATATGTTAATGATGCTTTTTCGGTTAGTCATCGTGAAGAAACTTCGCTTGTTAGCTTTCCCAAAGTTTTGCCAAGCTATATTGGTTTGACTTTTGAAGAGGAAATTTCAAATGCTAGAAAAATTAAATCTCGGCAAAATGTTTTGTATATTATTGGAGGAAATAAAACTAAAGATTTAATTTGTCTTCTTGGGAATAAAAAAATTCTGTCTGGTGGAACTATTTCTTTGCTTGGGATTTTAGCTTCTGGAAAACGACTTGGAAAGCATGAGACTCTTCTGAGAAAAGAAAGAAGTTTATTGAAGACCCTTAAAAAATTTAAAAATAATTTGATTTTGCCGACTGATTTTGCTTATGAAAAGAACAGAAAGCGTGAAGAGATTTTGGTTGAAAATTTGCCTCGAGACGAATATTTTTTTGATGTTGGAAAAAAAACTGTTGAAAACTATGTTCGAGAAATAATGAAAGCTAAAGTTATTTTTGTTAAGGGGCCGCTTGGGAGAATTGAGAATGAGAATTTTTCCTATGCTACGAGAACAATTTACAAAGCTTTCATGAAAACGAAAGCTCAAGTAATCGTTGCAGGAGGACATTCGTCAACCTATTTAGAGAAATGGAATGTTCGATTAAAGCGAAGAGATTATGTTAGTTTATCTGGTGGTGCGTTAGTTGCTTATATTTGCGGAGAGAAATTGCCTGGATTGGTCTCGCTCGAGAAAGGAATGAAAAAATAAAGTTTTAGAACAATAAAATTCCCTGACTGGCTAATATGGCAACAAGAATTGCGAAGACGTAATCTCCGAGGATGATTGGAACTACAGCTTTTTTATAGGGGTAATGCATTATTGCGATGAATGCAATCATAATATCGTTTGGAAGTGGAACAAATGCAATATAGAAAAATGTGATAAATGGGATTAAAAGCATAGTTTTTTTACTGAATTTTTTTGAGAATTTTTGTAATCGATTATCCCATTTTTTGTCGAGTGCTTTTATTCCTTTTCCTCCAAGATATAACATTAGGAGATCCCCCATAAATAAACTTGTTCCTGCAGTTATTCCGACAAATAAAGGATTTAGGCCCGAGGTTGCGAAAGTTATGAGCGTTGCAATAAAAGAAACTGAGCCCCATGCCGAGAATCCTCCGAAAAATGAAATGAAGAATAAGAACAAATAGGCATTTTGAACCCCTAGTTTTTTTACGAGCTCTTCAGGGCTCCAAAAAAATAATAGACTTAAGAATCCTACAATAAGCAAAATTATAATTGCTATAATTATAAGATTTTTTATAAGATTTTTTTGTTTCGCACTTTTCCCCTTCATAAAATTATATTGTTATAAATAGTTTAAAGATTTTGGGGTTATTCGACAATTAAATTTCCTTTCATTCCTTGGTCTCGGTGATTTCCAACACTGCAATAATATTGAAATGTTCCGGTGCTTGTTGCGATAAAGTCGACCGAAGAAGATTCTCCTTCACTTACTTTTTGTGTTGCTGCGTCAAATTCATCAAGTGACCAATCATGAAAACCTCCAGTACTTTTGAATTCAATGTGAACTCTGTCTCCCTCTTTGACTGTTATGTCTGGATTTTCTGCCCCATTAACTAAGAATTTGTAATTTTCTCCGGTTATGATAAATGTTTTTACTTCATCCGGGTCATTTGGTGCACCATCTCCGACTTCTTCTAGTTCACCTTCAGGATGATTTGGATCAATGCCTTGAAAATTTTCTTCTCCAGAGTTTTCTGTGAATTCATTATATTCTCCGATATCACCACCTTTTTCGATAATAGAATTAACAGAATTATAGAGCAGTATTCCTCCGAGCAGAAGTATTACGATTATTAAACTAATAAACGTGCTTTTTTTCATTTGTTTTTTAGGTCTGAGAAGTTTATATAATTTATGTTAGGATGCGCTTGTGATTACACCTTCGCCATAATCGTCATCTTTTGGCGGTCTGACAAATATCTCCCGTACATTATCTTTTGGAGGTTCTTTGTCAATAAACCACACTGCTTCTTTTTCTTTTGGTTCGTGACTTGAATAGCCTTCATCTTCACTTACTTCTACAGTTGCAATTTTTGATTTCTTTTTGTTATTCTCTAGATTTTGTGAGAAAAAATTATCTGCTTCGTGTTTTTCCTTTACGATATTTGCTTTATTCATTATACTTTTATTATCGTTAAATCGGATTTAATTCCGAGAAACTTAAGACCTTTTTTATTTTTTAGAATTTCTTTTCTTAGAGAATCTGAGCAAATCATGAAAACTGTCGCGTATAAATCTGCTTCAATTAGTGTTTTTGCGATAACAGTTACTGAAATAAATTTATTTTGATTTATTATGTGGGAATTTTCGAAGGATTTGTTGTATTGTGTGTAATCTCCCGATGTTGCGACACTTGTATTTCTAAGATTAATTGAGCCGATGACTTTTTTTGGATTTCTTGGATGCCGGATTTTAACATTTGTTGTTGAATTTCCAAACAATGCAATATCTCCGCGTGAATTGATGATTCCGGATTTTGCTCCTTGTTTAATTAAAAATTCTTTTATTTTATCTGTGATATATCCCTTTGCAATACTTCCCAAATCTATTTTAGCCTCAGAATTATTTATTGTGACAACATCTTTTGTTATTTTGATGTCCTTATAAGAACATTTTTTCTGCGAGATTTTTAATCCTTTTTTTCGAGCGAGAAATTCTTCACCTTGACTAACATCGTATTTTCCATTTGTAAGTTTACAAAGTGTGAGTGCTTTTTTTAAGACGAATAAAAGCTCTGGGCTTACTTTTTTCTTTTTTGATTTGTTTAAAATTGAGAGTTCAGAAGAAGTGTCGTAGATGTTGAATATCTTTTCGAGCCGGAGTGCTTCTTTGTATGTTTTTTTGAGAATTGTATCTGCTTCTTTTTTTGAAAAGTCGTATAAAATTATTTCTATGAATGCCCCAAATAATTTCTTTTTTAGTTTCACTTCTTTCATCTGAGATGCAAGGATTACTTGTTTAAAATTGTATTGTTAGAAAAAAATATCTTCGTGTGCGAACCTAAATTTTTGTCGTGGTTCTTCTACAGAGATTCCGACTGGAACTACAACTATTGCTTTTAGATTTTCTGGAAGTTCTAAAATTTTTGCATATTCTGCATGGGCAAATCCTCCCATTGGACAACTTGCTAATTCGAGACTTGTTGCAGTCAATAATAGGTTTTGAACTGCTAAGAACAATTCCCTCTCACTCATTCTTTCTTGTTCTTCTGGACTCATATTTTTTAGTGCGCTTTCAAGCATTATTTTGAAACCGTCAAATTTTTCTTTAGGCATATTTGGTTTCATTTCATCTAATAATTTGTTATTATTATCTTGAAGGCTATTGAATGAACAGAAGACGAAAAGATGTGACGCAGTTTTTACTTGTGGTTGGTCGTATGACGCTTTGTATAAACTTTCTAAGACTTTTTTATCAGAGACAATTTTTATTTTCCATGGTTGCCAATTAAATGAAGAAGGTGCGAGCCTGATTGATTCTTTTAATTTTTCAAGATGTTCACTAGAAATTTTTTCTCCAGTGAAAAGTTTTGCCGCATGTCTTTTTTTTATGATGTCGTGTAGTTCCATTTCACTAGAAAGTTGTGAGAGATTTTAAAGGTGTTGTTTCTCGGCTAAATAACTAACTTCTCACCATTCACTTTGAGCCATTTGATTTTTTTCTTGTAGTGCGGATCGACAGATTTTACGACATTCCAAAATCGTTTTGAATGATTTGGTTCTATTAGATGTGCGAGTTCGTGGAGAATTACATAATCTAGGACGACTTGAGGTGCCAAGAGAAGTTTTGTTGAGAGTTCGATTTCTTTTTTGTCCATTTTACATACTCCCCATCGGGAAATTGTGTGGCGATAGGATATCTTTCCCAGTTCTTTTCCAAAATGTAATTTGTTGATATGGTGAACTCTTTCGTGTAGTTCTTGTGAGTGATTATGTTTTAAGAGTTTTTGTAATTGTTTGGAGATATATTTTTGTTTTATTGTTTCCCCATGGTGATCTGCGATTTTTAAGATAATCAAATTGTTAGATATTTTTGCAAAGTTTTTCTCTGAAGGACGAACTTGGATATCTAATTTGTAGATTCTTGAATGAGTTCTGACTAAATCATTATGAGTGTAAATTTTTTGTTTTTGTTTTTTTGGAGGATTTGCTTTTATTTTTGTAATTGCCCAATCTAGAAATTCTTGAATTTGAGGTTCTTTTTCTACTTTCTTTAATCCTTTTGGAACACGGATATTAATTCCTCGCTTAGTTATTGAAACTTTGAACGAATTTCTTCTTTCTTCATCAATAAAGACATTGTAAATTGTTGTCCCGACCACGATTCTTCTTTTTTCTGCCATTAGAAAGAACTGTTGATGACGTTTTAAAATATTTTGGTGGTTTAGGCAGATTCAGAGATTACGCCGCCGCCGAGAACCTTTTTTCCTTGATAAATTATTACTGCTTGGCCATCTGAGACTCCAGTTAATTTCTTTTTTAGCTTTAGTGAGGTTTTTTTTGTTTTCTTATCGTAGGAGATTAAAGCAGGAATTAATTCTCCGACATGCCTTATTCTTGCGTGGACTAATTTTGCTTTTTTTGAAATGCTTTTTTTGAAATCTGGAACGCTATCAGTGATTAAGTGGAATTCTAAAATCTCAAAAGAATTTTTTAGAAGATTTTTATTTCCTTCTGGCGCTACAATTAGAATATTTTTCTTGATGTCTTTTTTTGCGACATACCATTTTGACATTAGTTTGGGATTATCGGTTGATTTTGGGATTTTTAGCCCAATTTTTGGCCTTAGTCTTTGCCCAATTGTATAATAATAAACACCGTCGTGAGTTCCGATTATATTCCCGTTTGTATCAAGAATATTTCCTTTTTTTGGTTTGATTTTTGTTTTTAGAAAATCTTTCATGTTTGTTTTACCGATAAAGCAGATTCCAACAGTTGACTTTTTTTCGTGATTTAGAAATCCATTTTCTTTAGCGATTTTTCTGACTTGTTCCTTGGTATATTCTCCTATTGGAAAGAGAACTTTTTTTAGATCTGCCTCCTTTAATCTGTAGAGGAAGTAGGATTGATCTTTGAATTCGTCTTTTGCACGATACATATATACTTTGTTTTTTGATTTTTTTATTCGTGCAAAGTGGCCAGTAACTACATAATCTGCATGGAATTTTTTTGCTTCTCGGAGGAGAAAAGGAAATTTGACAGCCTCATTACATAATACATCTGGATTTGGAGTAATTCCCTTTTGATAATCCTTAAACATTTCATCAATTACATAAGTCCGATATTCTTTTTCAGCGTCGACAGTGATTAATGGCATGTCTAACTTGTCGCAAATTTTTTGTGCAAATCTTCGCTCACTTTTCCACTGACATTCTCCAGAAAATGTTTTGCTTGGACTCCAGCATTTTAAGAAAACTCCAATACAATCATAACCTTTTTCTTTCATTAGCAAAGCTGCGATTGATGAATCAACTCCGCCAGACATTGCGACGATTACTTTTGTTTTTTTACTACTTTTCATTGATTATATTGCGAAAATGACGTATAAAAAACTTTATGGAGAATATTTTAAAAGATGTTGGCAGAATTTTGAGAATTTTTGGGCTTCATAAAATTTAAATACTAAAAGTTATTCATTACACCATGAAACAAAAAAGGATTTTGGTGATCGCATTTTTATTTAGTGTTTTGGCTATTTCTCTTTCGTCTGCAGCTATTAGTATTAATGAGCCAGACCCAGTATATAACCTCGGAGACGAAATCTATATTCGAATTGATGGGATTATTGGGACGACGATTGGAAATCTTAATGTGAACCTTGCATGTAAAAATAATACTATTAATTTAGCTCGGTTTCCTGCAACTTCATTTGACCTTGAGACTGAATCTTCTTTAGAAATTAAAAAACAGTTAATACGAGCAGATTTAGAAGTAGAAAATTTGACTTCAGTAGTTGGTAACTGTCAAATTGGAGTTTCGCTTGGTCCAGAGTATATTTCAACAGGAAGTTTTGTTGTGAGTAAAGAGGTAAATGTTATTGCTACCCTTAATCAGACTGCCTTTGACCCTCGAGATCCGATTACTGTTTCCATCCAAGCTACGAAATTTAATGGAGATAACTTAGCAGGATTTATCGAAGGTTCTGGAGCTACTTTTTTTAGTGAAGAAGTGAGCAATGGAAATTTAGTTCATACATTTTATATGCCTGAAACTATCGAATCAGGACCTTATTCTCTTACAGTATATACCTATGATTTTGTCGATGGAGAGATTTTGAATTCCGGCACTACAGAGGTTGCTTTTGAGATTAATCAAATTCCGAGCTCAATTTTACTTAGCCTATCTGATTCAGTTGCAATTCCTGGAGAAAGTTTTGATATTGGAACAGAAATAGTGGACCAATCAGGAAAAATTATGGAAGGTCTTACAAGTATTACGATTGTTTCTCCAAGCGATACTGAAGAGGATATTTTATTGAGTGTTCCTGCAAATTCATTTAAGACTATTGAATTTTTACCAAACTCTACAGCAGGTGCGTGGATGGTGATTGCAAATTTCCACGATATTGAAGAAGTTCGAGAGTTCGAAGTTGCTGCTAATATGAAAGCTACCTATGATTTCGAGGACTCTGTTTTAATTGTAAAAAATGTTGGGAATGTAGTTTTTAATAAAACGATTTCGGTTACGATTGGCGAGGAACTTTTTGATATTGAAATTCAATTAGGTCTTGGAGAAACACGAAAATTTGCGCTTAAGGGAGAAAATCCTGGAGAATATAATGTTCTTGTAGATGATGGAGAACAAACAGTTGAGAGGCAACTTTCATTAGTTACGGGAAATGCTGTTGGAATTAGTGACTTAGAAGATGTTGGATTCTTTAAGAACTATTCAATTATTTGGGTCTTTTTGATTGTAATCCTTGGATCAATTGTTATTGTATTATTTGTGCGTTCTAAAAAAACGAAGAATCTTGGGAAGAAAAGTAATCTAATGAAAGATGTTGGTGGGAAAGGAGATGGCGTTGCCTCTAAGTCTGGGAAAAAAATTATGGAGACTATGACTCGGGCGAAAAAAGGTGTTGCTTCTCATTTGAGTCCTGGAGTAAAATCGGGAATAGATAACAGCCTTAATTTTACAAAAAAATCTCCAGAAGTTGCTGGACTTGAAGGCGGGAAAAATGTTGAAGATAAAACTTTGGTTGACATGACAAAGAAACATGCCGTTGTTGCAGAATCTTCTTTAGTTTTGAAAGGAGAAAAACATATCTCTTCAGTAATTTCTCTTTCGATTAAAAATTATGGTGACCTTAAGGAACATGCAAAAGGAGAATTGCAAAAAATAATTTATGGCTTAGAATCTACGAAAGGCCTTGTTGATTGGCGAGGAGAATTTGTGTTCGTTCTTTATTCTCCGATTGTTACTCGAACATATAAGAATGAAATTTTGGCAGTTAAATCTGCCGTTAGTCTTCTTGGAAAATTACGAGAATATAATAAAAAATACAAGGAAAAAATTGACTTTAGCATTGGTGTTCATTCTGGAGAACTAATTGCCTCTAAGACAAATAATAAACTCAAATATACAAGTGTTGGGAATACTATTTCATTTGCTAAACGAATTTCAGATTCTGCTCGGGAAAAAGTTTTGGTTTCAGATGAGATTCGAAAGAAACTTCTCCGAGAGGTGACTGTTGGTAATGGTGGATCTATTGGAGAGAAGAATTTATTTGAAGTTTTGAAAATTAAGGATCGTAGTGCTGACCAAGCAAAGTTGAAGGAATTGTTGAAACGTAGCGGTAATTAAATTTTAAACTTTTCAAACTTATCTCTTTTCTCTTCATTATCTCCGGTTTCATACGCTATTTGTAATTTTCCGGCAATATCTTTTCCCGATTCGTTTGAAAAATAAACCGAAGGTTGGCCTTTATCTCCGATAATCGAATTTTCGAATTTGTCAACTACGTCGCATTCATTCCCATTTCTTGCAACCACAAACCAAACATCATCAATCATAAAATGTCTTCCGCAGATGCTAAGTGGAAGTGTTGTTTCGTTAACGAGATTTTTTTCTAAGAGAATTTTAAGTCTAGCTGCTGGAATTTTTTCGCAAAGAAGACATCCTCCGCCAGGTGTTGGATACTTGATTTTGAATTTATCGGCAAGTGCCATTTGCTCTTTTCTTCCCCTTCCTTGAATTTTTAAGAGCTTTTCTCTGTCGACTAAACCGGATTTTTCCCACGAAGTTTCTTTTAGGAGTTTTGCTGAAAGTGGTCTTAGCATTTCATAACCTATTTCATTGTCGATTATTTTCATTGCTGGACCGACTTGCGACATTGGACGCTGTCCTAAGACTTCTCCAGTCGCTATAACATCAATATTATTCTCATCCGCGAACTCTTTGGCCTTTTTGAAAATGTAAGCCTTACAATCTCTACAAGGATTTATTCCGGCTCCTGTTCCGTATTTAGGGTTTTTTATTAATTCTAAGTATTCAGATAAATAAGGTTCTTTTGTTACATCGAATACTTTTAGTTTGACTTCATTTTTTTGCGTGAAGTTGAAGTTGCAGTTTAAGTTGCAGCATCCGCATCCGTACGGGAGATTAAAGTAGAGTGCGGTGATTTCGAAACCTTGCTCGGCTAAGAGACAGATTGCTAATCGAGAGTCTAGTCCGCCAGAATAGAGGACGACTGCTTTTTTGTTTTCTTCCATGTTATTAGAAGAAAATTTTCCTTTTTAGGAGTTTTGGTTAGTAGCCGCCATAACATTCTAGTTCATGAAAGTAACCTTTGTGATCGAAATCGAAGTTAAACATGAATAGGAATTCTGAGAGGATTTTTACTCCGGCTCCAGCTTCTTTAGTCATTTTGTGAAGTATTTCTGTGAAACAATATGGGCAGAGGTTTGTTCTGGGTTCATTACATGAGACGCAACGCAGAGAGTTTTTCTCAAGCATTGAATGTTTTTCTAGGAAAAGTTTTAGAGATCTTCTTAAGTTAAATGATTTGTCGAATTCGTTTTTTGGGATTCTTTTTATCCATTCGAAGTATTCTTTTGCGATGCATTCGTGGCAGAGAGGATTATGGATAATCTCGGAGCATGAGAGGCAGGAATAATGAGTTTCTTTTTCAAAGCTGGACGCCCGTTTAGTGGCGTTATTTTGATTTGATATCATGGAAATAACGCCAGATTAATGGAAAGTGATTTTTTTCGTATTATTGAAATACGTAGAAGTTAGTGCAGTAGCTGCGGGGAAGTTCTCTGTGTTGCTTGTGAGAGTTGTTGCAGGTTGCATATTTTATAGAAGGTGTTGATATATTTAAAGGTCAGTGAGTATTATTGAGTGGTTGCGAAGGTGTTTGAATAAATTTCTAAATTTGGATTGGAGGATACTTTTCTAGATAATGTTTAATCACACCACTATTTGTTGATCCAGGATTATCTCCCCATTGTTTGATTCTAATGAACTTTTCATCAGAATAATACCAGCTAAAAGTTGGACGATCTAAACCGTTTGGATAAGAAATAAATACATATCTTATGCGGTTGCATTCATTTGGACTATCACAAGAAGATTTTAACATATTTTTATGCTCGCTTAATCCTTTTGTAATACCCATAAGGATTATATCATCTGTTTCTCCACCACTATAATAAATTGTAGAATCTTTTGCCTTTAGACAGATTGTTCCTTCATATCCAAAATAATAATCACAAATTTCATTCTTGTTTAAATTTGGAATTTCATAAGTAAAACCATCGATTGTTTTAGTATCTCTTAAAATAAAAAAAGCACCGGCTCCGCCAGCCAATATTAAAATTATCACAATAATAACACCAAGTTTAGCAATACCTCTTTTCTCCATGATTAAATTAAGGATTATATATTTAAAAACTCTTCTAAAAAACTAGAAGGATTAGATGAAGAATAATGGATAAACAACTCTAAGGTAAGGTCATTGTATTGATTAAATTAATTTTTATAAGCTGCTTCAAACAACCCAACCAACTTCTTGTTCCCACGAAAACTATCCAACAATAAATTAATCTCGTCAGTTAAAGCATTCTTAACATCTAACGGATGAACGTTTCCTGCGACAAAATCTTTTTCAAACTCGGCATAAGAACTATACGAAACATCTCCGCCAAACTTTTCTGGTCTTTTGATAACAAACTTTTCTAAATTATTTTCTTTGATGACGAAAATTAAATATTTTAGGAGAGCCATGATTCCGTTATCGGTTTTCCCAGGTGCGCAATCTGCTTTTTTTATTTTCTTTGCGACATCTTCTGGGCAGTCCATTAAATCTATTTTGCTTGCAGAATCAGATGACGACATTTTTTCTCCGACAAGGCCGCGAATTATTGGATTGAGAAGTTCTATTCTGGAATTGTATCCTAGTTTTGGTAAATTTTCTCGTGCGAACACCATGATTTTTCTTTGGTCGTTTCCCCCTAGTTGTGCGTCGACTTTGAGATATTCTTCGTCGAGTGCTTGCATTAATGGATAAATTAGACCTGAAAGTTTTGGTGAGTCGGATTGTTTTACTACGTCTGAAGATGCTTTTTTTGCATCGTGAACGCTCGCGAAAGTTGAGAGTTTTAGTAAGTCGCCTGCATATTCTTTAGAAGTTTGAAAACTGCTTCCCTTGACGAATGTGAGATTTTTTGTTGGAACTTTAAGTGTTTTTAGGATTGTAGTTATGGCTTCTTTATAGTAAGAGTATCTTTTATCTAAATCTTCCCATGAAGTTGCGTCAAGACTTCCGTGTAAATCAGCAAAAAGAATTTTAACTTTGCATTCGGCATTAAGTAAATCTGCTACTTTTAGCATTGGAAAAAAATACGCGATTGAAATTGAAGATGTGATTGCTGTTCCCCAATATACTGAGAATTCTTTTTTTGAAGAAAGAGATTTTTTTAGTTCATCTTCGCCAATTACTTCTTGTAAGTTTCTTGTTATAATATTGTATTTCTCTTTTTGATTCATTATGGTTTAATGAGATTGAGATATTTAAAGTATTTGATTACGCAGAAATAGTTATGGGAATTTGGCCGACGATGTCGATTCCTTCAAGATATGCTTGGGCACGCAGGGAATAAGAAAATTTTGTCCATTGATTTTGCATTGCATCTAAGCCCATCATTAGAGTTTTCATTATAGGATTGCTATTGAGAAGTTTTTTATCTAAATCTTCTGGAACGTTTAGCGTAAAATCGAGCGTGTTGATTCCTACGTTTAATTGTTGATTTGTTAAAACTGTTTGTATGTAAATTGGCCTCATTTCCCGATTTTGTTGTTTGTATGAGTTTCTCCTAAAACTACTTTGCTTCATTTTTGGAATGATGCTTAGAGTAATCTTTTCTGCTAAAAGAGGTTTTTTTACTTTAATTTCTAATTTTCCGATAATATTTTCTCCAGAATGAACTTCGTTAGATTGCTTGTCAAAAATTATTTTAATTGAACCTTTTAATTTTCTTAAGATGATGAATGTAATTATTCCTCCGAAGATTGCTATAAAAAGAACAATCATTAATATTGCTGTAACTT
This sequence comes from archaeon, assembly GCA_018697295.1. GTDB lineage: Archaea > Nanobdellota > Nanobdellia > Pacearchaeales > GW2011-AR1 > JAGVXH01. Next base: position 66,582 of record JABHTJ010000006.1, on the reverse strand, counting down.
CCATTGGTTTGAATAGTTGTTGAGATATTTAAAGTATTTGATTGATAGAATGAAATTTAATCATCCTGAGAAGATCTTCTAACGGCAGCCTCAAATTCTTCCTGAGTTATAGGTTCTCTTCTCATTTCCATACCGCCTTCAGAATAGAAGCTTTGCGTATATTTTGTCCCCCACAGAGGTGAATCTGTTTGAAGATAATCTGTACGAAGTTCAACATTTCTAACCTCACTTACAACCTGACTACTACTCTTCATTGCATCATAAACTCCGACTCCCGCACTAAATCCTGCTAAACCTACCAATAAGGAAATGGTCCGTGGGAATCCGATTGACTTTTTTCCAGTTAAATAAGGCTTTCCACTTGCATCAACACTTTCATAGTTACTCATTCTCTTTTCAGGAATACGATCTCCATCTGTTACTGCCATGGAAATTTAAATAGAGATTATTATTTAAAGATTATCGTGTTCGATTAGTTTGAAATTATTCTTCCCAGAATTCTAAAACTGTTTTGTCAAAGGTTGGATATTCCATTACTCTTGCGACTTTGAAAACATCTTCTGCTAAGACATCATCCAAAATTTCTTGAGAGAGGATTATTCGTTTTTTTGATTTATCTACAAATATTTTTTTGTGATGTTTTAATGCAGATTTTACGTCGGAGAGTTTATGTTCCTTGGCATATACGGCAAAATAAATTACTGTTCCGTCCGAATTTCGATGCCCATAAGGTAAGATGTTGTGTTTTAGTAATCGATTATTATATTGATGAACTTCTTTTGTTTGTGCTGTGCAAAAATGAACCTTTAATTTAGAATCTTTTAATTTTTTTAGAATTTTTTGTGCTGCTGCCTTTGACGTTGCAACTGAGTACGTATCTTCTGCAAACGAATATTTTTTTGTGAACTCATCAAAATTAGTTTGAGATAATTCTAATTCATTTAAATTTACAAAACTAATTTCATCCTTAATTTTTTCGATAAACTGCAGAGTTTCATCCACTTTTTCAGGAATTACTGGCATTTCAAGACCTGTGTTTTTTTGTCCGAAATATTTTGTTGCCATTTTTATTTTTTTAACATCGTATTCATAAGTTTTTTCTCCGTTCGTTTTCATTTGTAGAAATAATGGGTGGAATCTCACTTCGTCAATATATTTTGATAACTTCTTCATTTTTTCTGGAGTTACTAAATTTGTTGGGAGATAGATATGGATGTGAAAGTTTTTTCCGAATTTTTTCTTGAGTGCTTTTGCAAACTTGTAGGTTTTTTCAAATTCAACTAATGGATCTCCGCCAGTAATTCCAGCCCCTGTTGCATTATTTTCCTTTGCTTCTTTGATTACATCTTTTACGGAGTTGCATGGCCTTTCATTTGCGAATATTTCTAAAGATTTTTTTCTTTTGTCGGATAATGAACAATAACTACACTTTCGTGGACATTTCCCCGTCATGAATAAAACCAACTTTTCTCCCTTGAGACATCTCTTACAGCCTTCTGGCATATCATTTATCATGTATGAATCGAATTTTGTTTTCATATTTATTGAAGAAATTTTGGAGTTAAAAAGCTATTGAGAGACTTACATTCTCTCTAACTTTGCGATTCGTTTGCTCAATGGAGGATGTGTTTGGAACCATTCTTTTGATTTGGTTGGTTTTGCTAAAAATAATGGTGCGACGGCTCCTGAGACTTTCATTGGCTTATTGTCTTTGATTTTTTTTAGTGCGCTAATTAATCCGGTTGGGCTTCGGATGAATTTTACTGCGGAAGAATCGGCCGCGTATTCCCTTTTTCTTGAGATTGCTAGTTGAACGATTGCGACTATGATTGGAGCAATAATTGCTAATGCGATTCCGATTACCATTAAGATTAATTTACTTTTGTCGTTTCCGTTGCTATTTCTTGAACCACTCATGGAACTCCAGAATAAACTTCGAAGAAATATTTGTGAAATTATTGCAATCATTCCGACTAAGACTGCCGTTAGCGTCATGAACCTTATGTCGTAATTTGCGATGTGAGAGAGTTCGTGTGCAAGAACTCCTTCTAGTTCGTGTTTTGATAATTTCTCGAGTGTTCCAGTTGTTACACAAATAACTGCGTGCTCGGGATCTCTTCCACTTGCGAATGCGTTAATTTGTTCATTTTTCATAACATAGAGTTTTGGTTTTGGAAGTCCTGATGCCAAACATAATCCTTCTACCAAGTTATGAAATTCTCTGTGTTCAGGCTGATTTGCAAGTTTTGCTCCAACTGAAGCTATTGCTATTTCTGCCGACTTATAAAAACTTCCTGCAACATAGATAATAGAGAATATTGTTCCAAAAATTATGATGAACCAGAAATAATCTCCTCCGAGTGCGAACCCGATTGTGTAAACTAATGCTAGAAGAACTAGAAAGACAATTGTGATTAAGAAGTAAGATGAACGCTTGTTTTTTGCAATCTCTTCATGAAAGGAGAGTCTTGCCATTTGATTTTCCATATTTGAAGAAAGAAGTTTTGGTTTTTATATCTTTCTTGACTAAAGAATCTGTTATTTAATAAATAAAAAATAAATTAAAATTTAGCGAAGTTTTACCTTCGTTTTTTCTTTGAAGGCTTGACTTCACACATTCCGCTTTGGCAAGTCTTGCAATGTCCTTTTCCCCACATCGATAAACCGATGATTAGAAAAAGTGCACTCCACGGCGTAATCCATACTTGAAAGTTGCTGAAATCTTGAATCGCATATAGGATTCCAAATATCAAGAATAACACGCCAGTTATACCCCCACATTTTGAACACATTTCCACGTTTTTACCTCCAATGTTCTTAAGACATAGTAGTTAATAAAAGTTGTTATTTTTTAGAATTAGAAATTAGAACTTTACTTCAGGAACTTTCTTTTCAGCTTCAGTAATTTTCAAATAATGTTTGTCTCCGAAACCGTACATTCCTGCAAACCATTTTCCAGGAATTGTTTTTCTTCCATTGTCGTAAGACATAATTCCATCGTTATAATATTGTCTCGCGTACGCTACCTTGTCTTCGATAGCAGATAGTTCTTGCTGTAAGTGTAAGAAGTTTTCGTTTGATTTTAAGTCTGGATAGTTTTCTGCGATTGCAAAAATTGATTTTAATGCGTTTTGTAATTGGTCTCCGGCCTTTACTCGTTTAGCCATATCTTTTCCTGCGCCAACAAGTGCTTTTCGTGCTTCGGTTACTTCAGTAATGATTGCTTTTTCATGCTTCATGAATCCCTTAACTGCATTCATTAAATTTGGAACTAAATCTGATCTCTTTTTTAGTTGCACGTCGATTTGTGCGAGAGAATTATCTATTTGATTGATTAATCGAATGAACTTGTTGTAGTAGATGAAGAATACTGCACCAATAACTACTACAACTCCGATTGTGATTCCTAGTACTGCCATGTATGAAAAAAAGAAAAGAAGTATATAAGGTTTTCTGAGAATTTTGCTAATCCAAAAACTTAAAAAGCATTTGTTCACTATAGTTAACATGTTTAGTTTACATCAGGAAATTGAAGTTTGGTACATTATTCCAGCCGTTCGAAAGGAACTTGCTAAATTTTTGGTTTCAGAATATGCGCTTAGTTATGAGAAGACAGGGAAAATTCTCGGAATTAGCAAGGCGGCTGTTTCTCAGTATATTTCGAATAAACGAGCGAATAAAATTACCTTGAGCTCTCAAGTTTGTGAAGAGATTGTCAAGTCCGGAAAAATTTTGTATGAAAATCCGAAGATGGGCGTTCATGAAATTCAGAAAATTTTAACATTTATGAAAACGCAAAAAGCTACGTGCGAAGTTTGTAAACAATTTAACAAGGAGGTTTTGGAATACTGCAATAGTCTTCCTAATTATTAGATGAAAAAAATATATTTAGATAATGCTGCGACGAGCCCAGTTGATACGGCAGTTGTTAGGGAAATGAATTCTTATTTTAGGCAAGATTATTTTAATCCGTCGGCAAAATATAGTGATGCCGAAGATACATTGAAAGTTGTTGAAGCTGTTAGAGCTACGATTGGTGCGAAGATTGGAGCAAAAGCCAAAGAGATTATTTTTACTAGCGGAGGAACTGAAGGAAATAATCTTGCGATTCAAGGACTCATTCGAGTTAACCCAACTAAAAAACATATGATTGTTTCTCAAATTGAACATCCTAGTGTTTTGGAAATTGCTAAAGAGTTTGAAAAGCAGGGTTTTGAAGTAGATTATGTTAGGGTGGATGAGAATGGCGTTGTTGATGTTGAAGCGATTTCCGGATTAATTCGAAAAGATACTCTTCTTGTTTGCGTCATGCACGTCAATAATGAAACTGGAGTTATTCAGCCAATTGAAAAAATAGGAAAACTTTGTCGTGAAAAAGAAGTTTATTTTCATACTGATGCTGTTCAATCGTTTGCTAAAATTCCCATTGATGTAACAAAACAGAAAATTGATTTGTTGACGGTGTCAGGGCATAAGATTAATGGACCTAAAGGAGTTGGATTTTTATATGTTCGAGAAGGTGTTAAAATTTCTCCGTTGATGTTTGGTGGCGGACAAGAAAATAAACTCCGAAGTGGAACACTTAATGTTTCTGGAATTGTTGGTCTTGGAAAAGCCGCTGAAATAAAAAGAAATTATGAGAAAGTTAGAGAGAGTCGGGATTTGCTCGTTGCTCAACTTTTAGAAATTGCTGGAAGTCGGTTGAACAGCTCATTAGAATTTGGAACGTCTAATATCATTAATATTTCATTTAAGGGAATTGAAGCTGAAGCACTTTTGTTTAAACTTGATAAAGCTAGAATTATGGTCTCTACTGGTTCTGCTTGTTCTTCTGGAAAAGTTGATGTGAGTCATGTTTTAGAAGCAATGAAAGTTAGTGAAGATTATATTCGTTGCGCGATTCGATTTAGTTTTGATGAATTGAGTCGAAAAGAAATTGATTATATTGTCAAACATGTGAAGAGTTCTGTTGAAAAATTACGAGAGCTTAGTCCTTTTTTTGAAGAAGAGAATAATCGAATTTCAAAAGATATGACTTTTGCAGAATTAATTGAAGAGGACCCTGAAGCTTTGGGAAAACTTTCAGGGATGGGTCTTGGATGCGGTGGTTGTATGATGGCTCAAATGGAAACTATTGAAGAAGGTGCTATGGCTCACGGGCTTGATCCAAAAATGGTTCTTGAAGAATTACAAACTAAGAAGGGAGAAAAATCTAATGGAAAATAAAACGGTTTATTTGGATAATGCTGCGACGACGGCAGTTGATCCGAGAGTTGTTGAAGCAATGATTCCTTACTTTAATGAAAATTATGGAAATCCGGGAAGCATGCATTCTCTTGGACTTGGAGGCCAGGTGGCACTTGATAATTCTCGAGAAAAGATTTCGTCAATTCTTAATTGTTCAACAGAAGAAATTTTATTTACTGGAAGTGGAACAGAGAGTTGTAATATGGCGATTAAAGGTGTTGCCCATCACCTTGGAAAGAAATTGAAAAAGGGAAATCATATTATTACTCAGAAAACTGAACATCATGCAGTTCTTGAGACATGTGAATTTTTAGAAAAAGAAGGATTTGAAGTTACATATCTTGATGTTGATAGATTTGGAATGGTTAATCTTGATGATTTGAAAAATGCGATTCGTGAAGAGACTATTTTGGTTAGTATTATGTATGCAAATAATGAAATTGGGACTATACAGCCTCTTGAAGAAATTTCAGATATTTGTCGAGAGAATAAAATTTTATTTCACACAGATGCTTGTCAAGCAGGAAATTATTTAGATTTAGATGTTGAAAAAATTGGGTGCGATTTATTGAGTCTTAATGGAAGCAAGATTTATGGGCCGAAAGGTGTCGGACTATTGTATTTGCGAAAAGGTATTATGATAACTCCATTGATTCATGGTGGTGGACAAGAACGACGACTTCGAAGTGGAACCGAAAATATTCCCTTGATTGTGGGATTTGCTAAAGCTTTAGAAATTGCAACTGCAGAAAAAGAAGGTGAAACTGAACGAATTGGAAAACTTTCTAAAAAGTTAACTGAAGGTATACTCTCTACAATTCCTAAAGCATTTCTTAACGGACATCCAGAAAAACGAATTGTGAGTAATGTGAATATTAGTATTTTAGATGTTGAAGGTGAAGCTGTTTTGTTATATCTTGATCATAGGGGCGTTTGTGCGAGTACAGGCAGTGCATGTACTAGTAAAACCTTGGATCCAAGTCATGTGATTTTAGCGACAGGACTTCCTTATGAAGCTGCACATGGAAGTATTCGATTTTCATTGGGGCGAAACACAACTAATGAAGAAATTGATTATGTTTTGGAAATTTTGCCAGAGATTATTAAGAATGTACGAGGAATTTCTCCAGTGAATCTTAAGGCAGAAGACTTTAAAGAATATTTAAGCGAAGCAAATAAAAAAATTAGTTTAGGAGTTGTCGCATGAGTGAAATGAAAACGCATATTGATGTTAAGGCGACAGTGGATTCAAAGAATTGGTTTTATAACGACACTGTGAAAGAGCATTTTTTTACGCCAAAGAATTTTTTAAAAGATGAAAAAGAAGTTGAAGAATTCGAAAAAGTTTCTAATGGGGTTGGCCAAGTTGGAAGTCCTGCTTGTGGAGATATGATGAAATTATGGATCCGAGTAGAAGATGATGTGATTAAAGAATGTAAATGGCAAACATTTGGTTGTGCTTCTGCGATTGGAAGTACTTCGATGCTGAGTTTAATGGTTACGGAAAATGAAGGGATGAAAGTTGATGAGGCACTTAAAATAACTCCTCAAGATATTGTGAAGCGACTTGAAGGACTTCCTGCGAGGAAATTTCACTGTTCAGTTCTGGGAGACAAGGCTCTTCGTGGAGCGATTAATGATTATTTTAGGCAGAGTGGACAAGATGATAAAGTGATAGTTGAAGGTGCGAAGATTATTGACAAGATTTTGAAAATTACTGACAAAGATATTGAAGAAGCGGTCCTTGAAGGTGCACGAACTCTTGAAGAAGTTCAGAAAAAAACGAAGATTGGAGCTCAAGATAAAAGTTGTATTCCCGAAGTTGAGCAGTTAATCAGATTTTATACTGAAAAATATTTTGGATAGAAACTTTTTTAATATCTGAAAGGTTTCATTAGGCATGGTTAAAAAAAGAAAAAGTAATTATGTAATGCAATGGTTTGGTATTGGTGGAGGACTTGGTGCAGCAATCACCGCAATAATGCAAATTAATGTAGGAATAGGAATTATTATAGGGATGGGTATCGGAGCATTATTTGGATACTATCTGGAATCTAGAGTCAATAATTAGATTTTATACTGTTGGTTATTTTTAATAGAAATTTTAAAATCTAGGGAGTTTGTGGAATAAGATAAAAAAATAATGTGCCCCCCTCACTCCCTAATGAGGAGGACTCATTGAATATGATATAATTAAAAAATAAGTTTATTTTTTCTTTTTCTTTTTAGCTGCTTTTTTCTTTGCTGGTTTTTTCTTCACAGCTTTCTTTTTCTTAGCAACTTTTTTCTTTGTTGTTTTTTTAGCGGCTTTCTTTTTCTTTTTTCCGCCTCGAGCCATAACTGCTTGGCAAACATTTCCTTTACCATCTACATAGTATAGATGTCCAGGTTTTCTCTTAACAACATTTTTTACAATAATTTTTCCCATTGATTTTTAACCTCCTTTTTAACACCTTTTTTACTTAACTCTTATTTACAATCAAATTTCTATTTAAATGTTTCTATTCGACGACGAATGTTTTCTCGACGGAGATTTGTTATTTTTTAGTGGTAGGGGAATTTCTAAAAGATATTTTCCGGCTCCTGAAATCCACCATCTCCATTTTTTCACGTCGGTAACTTGTGTTGCATGCATTTTTTCATCAAGCCAAATAGCAGTAAATGGTTTGCAGAATAGCGAAATTATTGGCAGATACTTATTTTTATGTTGATCGAATAAAAGTGGAGGAGAATTTTTTTTAAACATTAGCCCAGAAGAATATATAGAAACTTTTTTGACGTAAATTTCTTTTCTTTTACCTTCGACATAGTAAGTAATTTTTTTTAAATTCATTTATTTGACCTCGATTATCTTATTTCTAGACGTTAAACCTTTAATAATCTTGACATTTTTTTCATTGAAATATTTTTTTAAAAGCTTTGTTAATTCTTCATTTGCTTTGTTGTCTTCAGGAGATTTTTTCAAAAATACCTTATAAGAATCTTCGTCGACCCTAATTATTTCTTGTCTACCTGATTTTGGTTGAACTTTAAGATTGATTTTCATAATTTTTTTTAGAACCGTTTATTGCCCACTCTAAAATTGCCATTCGTGCATAGAGTCCATTTTCTGCCTGCCTAAAATATGCAATTCGTGGATCTGAATTTTCTGTTTCAAGTGATAAGTCAATTTCCTCGACGTGAGGAAGTGGATGTAGAACCCTTGCATCTTGCCTGATTAAATGGATGTTGAACTCATCGATGATAAATCTTCCTTTAGCTTTTTCATAATCTTCTAAACTAATTCTTTCTTGCTGGATTCTTGTCATATAGATAATATCGCAAATTGGAAGAACTTCCTCGAGATTTTCTTCTTCTCTAAAAATTACATTATGCTTCTCCAGATATTCTTTGATATCCTCTTCGATCCTTAAATTTGGTGGAGAAACAAACGTGATTTGAATTCCCTCAAATTTTCCGAGGAGATAACACAATGAACGAATAGTTCTTCCACTTGCTAAATCTCCCACCATTGCAATTTTGAGATTGTCGAGATGTTTAATTTCTCTATAGATTGTGTACATATCAAGAATTGTTTGAGTTGGGTGCTGCCCTTTTCCATCACCTGCATTAATTATTGGAACTGAACTTACTTTGGAGGCTTTTCTTGCTTGACCTTCTTCTTTTGTTCTCATCACGATTACATCAGAATATCCTGCGATTATTCTAATTGTGTCGATTAGAGATTCTCCTTTTGAAACTGAAGAAAACTCGTTTGCATTCTCTGTTCCCATGACTGAACCTCCAAGTCGATTCATTGCCGATTCAAAACTTAATCTTGTCCTAGTGCTAGGTTCATAAAACAATGAAGTTAGAATTTTTCCCTTAAGTGTTTCCTCTTGATTTTCCCTTAATTTGTCTGCACGTTTGAAAAATGAAAGGAGTAATTCTTTAGAAATTTGTTGCGATTCTATTAAGTGACTCCCCATTCGAAATTAGAAGTACTTAGAGTTTATAAAAATTTTGTGAACTAACGATATCTGAAATACACACCAAGCGATGCGATACTGATGAGATCTACAACCATGCAATATCTGCAAGTTGCTTTGATTATTACAAATTGTAGTGAGATGAAATATACTCCGGCGATTGCAATTGCGATTGTCCCAAGATTTATTATCAGCTCCTTATTCTTATGAGGTGTTAGAATTTGTGAAAGTGTGATTGCAATTAAAATGACAAAAGTGATTATCCCTAAAAGACTATTTTCGACCCCCAATGTTTGCTTATATCCAGAATTTTCGACGGCAGTGCACCCAGAATTACTTCCTCCGCACAGCTCAGTTAACCAGGGCGAATGGAGGATAATCGATGCTATGAGCCCTATTGCGAAAAGGAAAAGTAATATTTTGTATTTTTTCTTTTGGTCTGAATTTGATCTCATAGTTTGATAAAGGTTTGAGATTATTTAAAGGTTTTTGGAGAAATTAGTTTCAAGAAGATTTTTAAGGAGAATTTAGTGAGAGACCATATGAGATTAACGAGAGCTCAGCTTCAACACTATGATTTGCTTCCTTGGCCTGGATGGATCTCTGATAGAGACCTTTCAATAAAATATAATGATATCCTTAAGCCCTTAGTTCGGATTCCTATTAGTCAAACATATCTGACTATGGATGAACTTGTTAGAAATGATTATGCCGAGGAAAGAGTGGATGAAACTATAAAGAAAAAATATTTTCGGAAAAAGGCGAATGGAAATCGGCCATGTAGAAATTCTAAATCTGAAAATAATTCTCTTGAAAGATTAGTGCCTGAAGGAATCTAATATTAAGAAGTCATAATCTCTATTCCATCCCTGTTTTTTAATGGATGATCTTTTCCAACAGCAGTTTTTGTTCGAACATCAATTGCTTTTACGAATTTGTCCCCTATGTCGGTATGTAAGGAATATGCGAAGTTTAAGGCGGTTGAACCACCAGGTAAAAGGAAACAATCAGGGAGAATATTTCCCTTACTATCTGCTAACTTTGAACCTGCCGGAAAAATCGCAATGTATTTTAATAAATCAAAAATTGCGTAGTCGAGAACTTCTTGAACCCCTGTTGAACCGAATTTATCGAGGACATTTTTTTGGATTGATCCTAATGCTTCTTTTTGTTTTTCATTAACTTTTTCTTCATTTATTTTTAAAGTAGAATCTCCTTGGACATACTCAATCATTTTAGCATTTGCTGCCTGCCTAAGAGATAATTCTGAATCTGCAGAACAGGGAATAATTTTTATTTCTGGAAATGCAACTTGAAGTTTTTTAAGATTTTCTTCTGCGGTTGGTTTGTCAATCTTATTTGCTGCGATAATCATTGGTTTTGTTGAATGGCGAAGCGTTTTTGTAAAATTTGCTAAATCTTCTTCAGACCAGGAAGTTGGTTTTTCTGGATCAAGTTTTAATTTTAGTAAAACTCTTTTTACATCATCTTCAGTAACTTTTAGACCGGAGAATTGTGTCGCTATTGCTTTTGCGAAATCACTTTTGGTTGTTTGGAGTGAACGAGATAATTTTTCCCAAACTTTTTCAAAAATTCCACGATACCATTTATTCAACTCATTTTCTAACATTTTTACATCTTCTATTGGATCTCCAGTTCCTTCTTTTCCCTCAATGTCAGTAGTTCCAGAAATGTCGACGATTTGGATAAATGAATCTGCTTGACGCAAGGTATCTAGGAATTGATTTCCAAGCCCTTTTCCTTCTGATGCTCCCTGCACTAAACCTGCAACATCCATTAATTCTACGGGAACAAATCTTGTCTCTCCAGTACAAAATCCTGTTCGTGGATTACATTTTGTGTTAAGTTCCTTACATAATGCTTTTACCCGCACGTAACCCATCCCGTGATTTGGTTCAATTGTTGCGAAAGGATAAGATGCGATTAGAACGTCTGCGAGCGTTGCTGATTTGAAGAATGTTGATTTTCCGCTTGAAGGTTTTCCGACTAATCCGAGGAGCATATGAGCCTGAGGGGATTTGAACCCCTGACCGCTGGCATTCTTCGAGTGAAGAAGTGATGAAGTTCAATCGAACTCCACTCATATAAGACCAGTGCTCTACCTGGCTGAGCTACAGGCTCCTTGACCAATAAATTATACTAGTCTTAGTAATTCTTAAGATTTATGTAGATATAAAAAGTTATTGAATATCTTGACAATAGGAAATTTATCACCATTAGTTAAATTTAAATAAAAATAATACCTAACAATTTTATGAAAAAAACAGCAATCCTATTAATTAGTTTAATAGTCTTATTGCTCGGATTTTTAATATATTTCCAATTTATTCAGGCAAAGATAATTTCCATTAACGTTATTGATTCAAGCTATGAAGAAACACCAATTTTGGAAAGAACATGCTCTACTTGTTATTTAGGTTATTATTTAGATAAATTGGGAGACCAAAAATGTCCCCACATTACCCAAATAGATGGAGGTGAAGTTAATGATTGTCAACCACACAAAGAAATATTATGTTATTCTGGAGACTTATTTTCAAGTTTTAACCTACAAATAAAAAACTACGATAAACCTGCAACCTGCGAATTATATTCTAATGGTGAGGTCGTTGGAGATCTAATCGAAGGATATAATGGTGTTAACACAGACATCCCAGGATTTGGCGCTAGAGTAGACTTAGATTACGAAATAGAATTTTGTTGTTACCTCGGAAATAAGGAAAAAAATAAAGTTTGTAGTAATTCATATAGCTTAGAAAGGCAATGTTATCCCGGATCCTACCAAGTACCTTATCAGGAAAAATAGATTAAAATTTGATTGATAGTTAAAAAAATTAAATTACTTTTTGCAAAGAATTAATGCCCAACTTTTCTCATCATTTAGGAAGAACTTACTTTCTGAGAAATATAATTTCATTGAACTTTCATAATCAGAAATACTATACTTGTAAGAAACGGCAACAATTAATTCATCCCCGACATTAAATACAATTTCTTTATCATTAAAATGAATTATTTTCTTTTTTTGAATCGTATAAAAACATTCTACTCTAAAATTTTTAAATCGGGTTCCAAATTTTATTTCATCTTTCTTAAATCCGATACCTTTCAAGACATGTCCCAGAAAAAAATCTACACTTTTAGAATTATAATTCTTTGATGGGTCTTCATCCTCGGAAGTATTATTTATCGGCACTCCAAGAAGTAATGATTCTCCATCCTCCATAGATTGTCTTAACGAGTATAATGCGTCATGTACCTCAAAATTTCCGATTGTTCCCCCCAAAAATAGCAAAAATAGTTTTTTTCCATCAGCCCGAAGAAGACTTGTTACATTTTCCATATTTTCGAAATCTGAAATGTTCCACTTAAAATTTACGACCTTATTAACTTTAAGTTCTGAAATATTCTTTATTGCTTTTTCAACCATATAACTGCTAATGTCTATTGGACAATAAGTGATTTTTGCTTTCTGTTTAATATAATTTATTGGTACTACTGCCTTTTTTCCATCTCCACATCCAATATCTATGAGCGTGATTTCATCTCCCTCTAAGACTTCGTCAGAAATTTCTGGCATAACTTTTTTTAAGAAATCTATTTCCACATTAATCATAGAATCTCCATATTTCTTAGAATTTTCAAGATCTAAATAGGCTTGTGCTTGTTCTGAGGTTAGATACCACAGTTTAGAATCTGCGATATTCCAAATTTTTCGATCTCCGTCGAGAGAATATCCTCGCTTAATTAATTCCTTGAATATTAAGCCATTTATTGAGCTGTCATCGGTATCTATTACCATATAAATTCAGACCAAAATTGCTTTTTATGTGTTTGTATTAGTTATTAGGAGGTAACAGTGACGAAAAAAATATAGTTAGAAAATGTTTAGTTCGTTAACTTTTATTGAAGATGATTTTTGTAATTTTTCCATTCCAAAACTTTAAAAATCAATTTTGATGTTAAAGTTTATGCTCCTATAGTCTAGTGGCCAAGGATACCGCCCTTTCACGGCGGCGACCCGGGTTCAAATCCCGGTGGGAGCGTTTTTTCTCTTGGAAAATATTAAAAAGAAAGTAATCTACAATTTTTTATGAGTGTGATGTATCGAATGAGATTTTCTGATTTGGCGATTGTTGAATCGGAGAATGGGAAAAATTGGAAGAAGTCTTCTGAGAAATTTCCTGATGCTGTTTTTGCTGCGAAACTTTTCAAAGCGCATGACATGTTAGATGTTCTTCGAGATACCAAACAACCGCGATTTTTGAAAGGTGCTTTTTCCACTAGAATTCTTGGTGCGCGAATTGGAGTTCTTCCAGATGGACGAGAACTAAATAAGGCTTATTCACTTTTTGCGCCTCACTTAATGATTCACGATGAAGTATCCAATTCTCATTGGGATGTTATTTATCAAAACCCTAATGGAAAGTTTGCATATATTTATACTAAAGAAAAAGCGAAAATTTCTAAGACTGAAAAATTTAAGAAAGTTGGAGAATTTAATAAAATTGTTTTGAAGTTGAAGAGAAATCTTGTTTCAAATTTGAATGAGGACCCTATGGCGCTTGCAATGTTAGTTCTTTTGAAAACTAAAATGAGGGTTGGCAATGAAATTTATTATCTGAAGACAAAACATAAAGGACTTACGACTTTGAAAAAAGAAGATGTAAAAATTAAAGGTTCAAAAATTATTTTTGATTATATTGGGAAGGATGGTGTTCCCCAGAAGAAGGAATATGATTTTCCTGAAAAAATTATTAATTCTTTAAAGAAACTTATGCGAGGAAAAGAGAATAAGGATTTTTTATTTGTTGGAACAAACGGACATCCACTAAAAGATTTGGCGTTTGAAGCTAGTTTTGAAAAATATTGTGGGAAGCGATTTTATCCCCATATCGTTCGTTCTGCTTATGCGACGAAGCAAGTCCAAGACTTTTTGAAAAATAGACGAAAGGTAGGGAAGATTGAAGTCGAAAAGTTGTATACTTGTATTGCGGATGAACTTGGGCACAAGAAATTTTCGAAAAAGAAAGATTTGTGGGAAACTTCTTATCAAGTTACGATTAATCATTATATTGCTCCAGAACTTGTTTCAAAGGTTGCAAAGATTACTGTTTAAGACAATTACTATATAAAAATTTAAATAGTTTTTCTTATTTTGATTGTTATGAAAAAAATTACTTTTGTTGTTTGTTTGCTCTTTTCACTTTTTTTAGTGGCTGTTGCGAGCGCACATAGTGTTGGATATAACCTTGATTCTGGAAAAACTATTTACAAGGAAAAGATTTCAAAAAACTATTATGGTGATGACAACTATGTTTATTCAAAGACAATTTATGGTTATGGCTCTGAGGGTAAAAAATATTCGAGAGGTCACGATTATGACAGAGATAATTCTCATAGTTATTCTGGCCATTTTTCAGACTCTTATTGGAATAATCGAGACAAATATGATTCGTGGACAAGACAAGGTCGCCACTCTAATCAAGATTATGATCATTCAAATTCCTGGGACCACACATATTCTTCTAGGAGAACGTATGATAGTGAGTCAATTTCACCATGGGGTTCTCAAGAGAAAAATTGTTATATGAATCCTCCTGCGAATCAGTTATTTTATTTTAAATGTCCTTGGGCATAAATCTTTGGAGTTTCATCATTTTGTAGTGCAACCAAATCTTTATAAATAATTTTTGTAGCTTTATTTGATGGAAGAAGAAAGAGAAAATTCTGAAGAGGAGACTGCTGGGACTGAAACCGCAGAAGAATCTGAAGAAGAAACTACTGAAACGACCGAAGACGCTACTGAAGAAGAATCTTCTGAAGAGGAAGCATCTACGGAGTCTGAGGGAGACTCTGAAGAAAGCGAATCTGAAGAAGAGAGTTCTGAAGAAGAGAGTTCTGAAGATGAGGAAGCTGAAAGCGACGATGAAGAAGCTTCTGCTGAAGAAGCAACTGAAGAAGAGAGTTCTGAAGAAGCAACTGAAGATGAAACAAAAGAAGAGTAATCGGTAAACCTTATCTATTTTTTATTTTTTTATGCCGCCCATCGGCGGAATTTTTATTTTTTATTTGTTAAAGGCAAACTTTTTATACCATTTTTGGATGCTTAGATTAATGATGGTTGTAGTTTAGTGGTAGAACATACGGTTGTGGTCCGTAAAATGCGAGTTCGATTCTCGCCTTCCATCCTTGCCCCTCAAAAGGGTACACAAAATGGAGGTGAAAAACATGGTGAAAAAAAACAAGACGAATATATTATTTCTTTGTAAACACAATGTATTTAGAAGCAAGGTAGCTGAAGCTTATTTTAAAAAAATTAATGAAGATACTTCTCTAAATGTTTCTAGTGCAGGAATTATAAATGCAGATTGGCTAACTCCTATCGAGAGGAAAATTGTTAAGCGCCAAATGAAAATTGCAAAAACTCTTGGAATAAATTATAAATTTGGCTCGAGAAATTTAAAAATTAGTTTGCTGAACAAGCAAGATATAATAGTCATTGTTGCAGATGATGTCCCAAACATTTTTAGAAACCAGTTTTATTTAAAACCTAGTTTAGAAGTAATTCGTTGGAAGATTCCTGATGTGAAGAAAAATCGGACTAGTGATAAATTTATTAAAAAAAGTGTTATGCAAATAATTAAAAAAGTTGAAAGACTCGTAAAAAAGAGGAAAAGTAGAAAATGAACACGAAAAATATCAAAGGCTTTTCGGATTTTACAGGAAAAGAAGCCGGGAAACGAGAACGGATAAAAAAAATTATCCAGAGACAGTTTGAACTCTATGGTTTTGAGCCGACTGAGACGCCGATTATTGAATCTTTAGAATTTGTTCAAGGAGATAATGTGAATGATGATGCGGTTAGAGACGTTTTCAAGCTTACTGACAGAGGAAAACGAGAACTTGCGCTTCGTTATGAATTTACATTTCAATTAAAGCGTCTTGCTCGATTGCAGAAGTTGCCGTTTAAACGATATCAAATTGGATATAATTTTAGAGATGAGCCGATTCGAAAAGGTCGAACTCGGCAATTTATCCAATGTGACGCAGATATTGTTGGAAGCAATGTTAATGATGAAGCTGAACTTTTGGTAATTGGGAAAAAAATCTTTGATGAATTGAAAATGCCTGTGAAATTGTATGTTAATAACCGAAAACTCATTAACGAAATTTTGGTTGCTGAGAATATTGCTGAAAAAAATCGTGAAGCAGTTATTCGAGAACTCGATAAACTCGATAAACTTTCAAAAAAAGAAGTTGCCGATAATTTGAAAAAATATAATGCAGAGAAAATTCTTAAGATATTTACTGGAAAAGAGAGTTCGTTTGAAAAATATTCACTTTATAGCGAGGTGAAAAAATTAAAAGAAGCTGTGAAAATATATGGTGTCGATGTTGAGTTTAGGCCGTATCTTGCGAGAGGGTTTTCATATTATACTGGATCAGTTTTTGAAGTTTGGTCGCAGGAATTAGGAGTTTCTCTCTCAGGTGGCGGAAGTTATTTGATTAATGATGTTGAATCTTGCGGAATTTCATTTGGACTTGAGCCGATTTCATTGCTTTGTAAAATTGATGGCGAGGCTGTTGAAGCTTTAATTATTTCACTTGGACAAGAGAAGGTTGCTATTGAATTGGCCGAGAAACTTCGCAGTGACGAGATTAAGGTTCAAACATTACTTGATAAGACAATTGGAAAAGCGCTTGAATATGCGAATGCAAAAGAAATTGAAAAAGTTATTTTTGTAGGGGATGAGGAAGTTAAGACGAAGAAGTTTAAGATTAAAGATATGAAAAGTGGGGACGAGAAAAAAGTTAGTGCTGAAAAAGTTGTTGGGTTTTTGAAAAGTTAGTTTTCTAGGAAATTTTCTTCATCCAGTAATCCTAATTCATTTTCTAATTCTTCTAATTCACCCCTATGCATTTCTAGAGCCATATGAATCTCTTTGAAATGATTGTCTTGTTTGAGGTGAATTTTTCCATCGTTTGATAAATGAAGTATTGGAATAAAACTTGCTAATTTTTCTTCCTTTTCGCTTGCTAGATGGGAAAATTTCATATGATTATTGTTGCTTCCGATATGATTTGAAATAATTGCGAAAATGTTTTTTACTTTTACTTTTAGAGGAATTTGAACTCCTCTTGGAAGCACCTTAAGAATATTTTTTGCAGTTTGTCTTCCAGTGATTTCTCGTTTAATTCTTCTATTTTCTGTATCTATTGCTTTATTGAGGGCAGACATTAATTCTTTTAGCGTTACTTTTCTATGGCGTGCCATTGGAGTTCTTGGAACTAACAAAGGGAGTTCGTTTTCATCGATTTCTATTCGCTCTAGCTCATATTTTTTTTCATCTTTTCTCCCATATAATGCTTCATCTAAACTTTGAATGTAATCATTGATTAGGATTTCTGACTTGAGCCTTAGGAGAAGCGAACATGCAAGAAGCACTTTTGAGGAAATAAAGAAATCTGCCTCTTCTAACTGAGTGATTATCTCAATATATCTTTCTGATAAAGTTCCAAGGTCGATATCCCAAGGATCTAACTGTTCAGTTTTTATTAAATCATAAATTATAGTCTGCCAACTTAGTTCTTCTCCAGTGATAAGATTAAAAAATTGGTCTTGATTTATTGCATCCTCTTTATTCATTAGATTGATTACATAGATAATTTAATAAACGTTTGGAATTTTTAGATATTATGAAATTTTATAGATGATTTCATGTGTCACTGTATAATTACAACAGACCGAAAACTTTAAAAACTAGACTATACTTGTTATACTATCACCTCTTTTTCCCCAGGAGAAGGCGATAGGGCATCTTTTTGAACGCTTTATCGCATCTCCTAGGGTTTCAATCAATTTGACTAAAACCCCGATTTGAGTAAGTCTGAAGATGTTCTATAAAATTGAACACAGCCTCGAAAGATGTTTTAGTTTTTTGATATTAAACCCGAGTCAAAGAGAGTGAGTATTCTTATTTTCATCCCAATATTTATGAAAAAATAATCTACTTCAGATAAATAAATTTTCTTATGAAGTTGAAAATTCTAGATGTTTGAAATGTGAAAAAGAAAAAGAAAAAATAAAGTAGTAGTTTATATGCAAGGTGCATTGCTTCTATACAAGTAACCTTGGGAATCTAGACAAGCGTATGCATTTCCATTTCCAGTTATTTGAGGAAATTGAACAGTTGATATTGTCTGAGGTGCTATAGGTCTAAGCGCTAGAACATTATATGAAGTTCCAGATCCGGTTGCGGGATTATTGTATTGGGCAGAGTGATAAATTCCTCCAATTCCACTTAGATAAAGTCCCGAAGGATTAATACTACTAATTCCTGGAGCAAAAATATTATTTTGGAATTCAGTTCTGACAGCACGTAAATCGTCAACATCTAATCTATTAGTTATTTGTCCATCTTGGGCAGTTATTGATCCTGTTGTTGCTGAAAAACTATTTCCTTCACAAATTGCGTCTGCATCGCATGTGTGCGCCATTATTTTTCGGTGTGGAAAAATTGCGTTTCCAGTTATTCCTTGGGAGAAGGTCATCATTAGTAGGAGTACTATTAGTACTGATCCAAAAGCTAACATAAGTTTTTTATTCATTAATTATTACCTCCCTTCAAGCTATAATATTATGTTGAAATTTGAGATATATATATCTTCTGATTCCGAAATAATTAACAAAAGATGTTAGAGAGGTGAGAAAAATTTTATCCTATATTTTTAAGATATTTGATTTTAATTCTCTTTGGTTAGTATATCTAACTTTTGCCTTGAAAGATAGTTCAAACTCATTTCCCTCTAAAAATCCGCTAGCAACATTTGCAACCTCTTCCTTTGAAAGAGAGACTAAAAGATTTGCAGTTACGCCATTAAATGTCGAGAATTGTGTTCTGAGAGGATCATTAATCAGGAGATCTACCTCGTAGATTTTGATTTCTATTTCTGCATCTTCGCAATCTCCTTTGCTTTTCATTTTCAATAGATAATCTTCATCAACTACATCTTTACTCCAACTAACTGATGTAATTTCGCAATCTATTGGAGAAGTAACTACAAGTTCTTCTTTTTCACAAGTTGATTCGTCAGTTTGGCCGTTGCAGTTATTGTCGAGATTGTCGCTACAAATTTCTGTTTTTGGAGGAGTGGTTTGAATACAATCTTGCCAGAATCCTGAACTGTCACAGGTTTTTGTTCCGCTGCTACAAGCCCCGAAGAGTCCGGTTGAACAAGATTGGATTGAATCTGGACTACACCCATCTTCAAGAGGGCAATTATTGTCAGAGTTATCTATTTTGCCGTTGCAATCGTTGTCTAGGCCATCGTTACAAATTTCTGTTTTTGGAGGAGTTGTTTGAATGCAATCTTGCCAGAATCCTGAACTGTCACAGGTTTTTGTTCCGCTGCTACAAACTCCAAAGAGTCCTGTTGAGCAATAATTGACTGAACCCGGATCACAACCTTGTCCAGTTTGACAATTATTATCAGAGCCATCTATTTGTCCGTTGCAATCGTTGTCTAGGCCATCGCTACAAAGTGTTTCGCTTGATTCCTCATTTGCACAAATTCCTCCAACATCAATACAGACTTCGTTTTGATTTTGAACCCCATCATTACAAGTTCCTTGCTCATAACAAGCACTATCCCAAATATCTCTTCTCCCATTACAGTCGTTGTCTAGGCCATCGCTACAAATCTCTAAAAGTTCTCCTACCTCGATATTTGGAGTACATTCTGTATAATCTCCACTTCCCAGACAAGTTTTTGTTCCCTCACTACAAACTCCTTCGAGCCCAGTTTCACAATCAACTATGTTTCCGATTGGAGTGCAACTTGCCCCACCAGCCTTTCCAGTAATAAAATCATGAACATCATCTAAAATACTTTCATAAAACTCTGTAAAAGAAAATGCGCTTGCTGGAGCCGCCATCACTAAAATTAAACTAATTCCAATAAATGCTACAAACTCTTTTTTCATACTAAATTATATTGAAAATATGTTATAAACTTTTCTAAAAATCTGGTTAGTCTGTGAGAATTTATTTCTTTGCTTCAAGCATAGGTTCAATATTCTTTTTTTCAAATTCTGTAAAATGACATCGCCCACAATATGATCTTCCTTTTCCAACAGATAAAAATATTCCTGGCCCGCACCGAGGACAACTTCGTGCTTTTTTTACAATTTTATCACCTTCAATAGTATATTTTTTGTATTTTACTGAAGTAGGT
Organism: archaeon; assembly: GCA_018697295.1. Classification (GTDB taxonomy): domain Archaea; phylum Nanobdellota; class Nanobdellia; order Pacearchaeales; family GW2011-AR1; genus JAGVXH01. Next base: position 46,108 of record JABHTJ010000006.1, on the reverse strand, counting down.
TTGTTGACGTGTTTTTTCTTTCCCTTAATTTTACTCTTAATTGCCATTATTCTTTGACCTCTTCAGGCTTATTTTCTTCAGCTACAGATTCTTCTATTTTTTCTGCTTCTGGTTCTTCTGCAGGAGATTCTTCAGTTTTTTCTTCTTCTGGTTTTTCTGATTCTGCTTTTGCTGCCTCTTCTGCCGCAGCTTTTTCTTCAGCTTCTTTCTTTGCAGCTTCCTCCCCTGCCTTTTTTGCAGCAGCAACTTCTTCGGCTAATTTTTTCCGCACTTTTTGAGGAATTGTTTGGATTTTTTCTTTTGATTCGACAGAGTCGTAGACAAATACGTCTGCAACATAGGTTTGTGTTCCAAAAGAAGTTTTAATTGTATTAACAACGACGGTATTTGGATCTTTTCCGGCAATTTCTTTTACTTCAACATTGCTTGGAGGAACGTCGCCAGTTAATTCTATAATTAATTCTTCTCGTTCTAAAAACGGGTTCTTTTTACTTGAGATTATTTTAAAATTTTCTTTTGCCATTTTATTATTTTGATTTGATTGCAAATTCTCCTTTATTGTGTAGTTTCATTTTATCTGCCATTTCAGATTCTTCCGCATTAAAAATGTGAACTCTTCCCTTGAATGAATCGCTTGAAGGAGTTTCTCCACAATTAGTACATTTTTCTCCCCGATAAATTGTTCGACAATTCAAACATGATTTTTCTTTATTTGCTTTTGATACCATTATTTCTTTTTACCCTTACTATTTTCTTTCGCTAATTCTTGTTCCGCTTGTTTTTTTGCTTTTTCTTTGTCTGCAGCTACCCAGTCTAATTTTCCAAGACCGGGTTGTCTCATTGTTAATCCAATTTTTGGTTCTTCTCCCTTGTAAGAAATTGCAACAATTCTGGCCATACATTTATCTGCCTTAACTAGATTTTTATTTCCATCCTTCCCTGTTAAAACTCCTGAATCTGAAAAAGAAACGAAATCATCCATTGTTTGTGAAATATGAATCATTCCTCTGATTGCGCCCATGCTAATGAATGCTCCAAAGTTTGTGATTTCTTCAATTGTCCCATATACTAATTCTTGTAATTCTGGTTTGAAGACTATAAGTTTGAAGACTGATTCGTAATATGCTGCTCCATCACCCGGAATAATTATTCCCTCTTTTACATCTAGAACTTCTAAAACAGCGACGACAGTTCCGATATCTTTATCTTGGAAACCTGAGTACGACTCTTCTAGTTGCGTACGCACAGCCTCGTCTGTAGACATTCCAAATTTGTTTGGCTCTACTCTTACATGATCGGTTACTAGAACTTCATAGAACATAAGAACTTTAGAAAATTTTGATTTATAAAGTTTCTGATTGGAAAGTTAAAATATATTTTCGAAAAAAATGTTTAGATAAAAAATAAATAGGTCCGGTAGGTAGCTCAAATCCACAAAAAAGAGGTTATATGTTCTTCTCGGTTCTGCGACCTTCTAAGCACCTACGCACTTAACTTAGGGCTGCTGGCATTCCTGCCTCTGACCCGGTTCATTAAGGCAAGATCAAAGAAGACAAAACGTCAACGTTAAACACATGACATTTAGTGCTTCATTTCACACCCTACCTTACAGTCCGTATAAAGCCCATTTACGCGAGTGCGCGGGGCTAACGCGCCAACCTGACCTAGAATTATAGCGATTTTGGAGTTTAAAGGCTTTTTGATTTGTCTTTTTTCTCGAAATATTTGCTTCTTATGAGAATTATATGGATTAGTTTTTGCAAGTAATAAGTCGGAATTGTTATGGCAAAGAAAACGATAAGAGTCCACAGAATTGCAGGCCATACTGTTTGTCCGAATGTGAAAACATAATTTATGTTGTCTATTGGACTTGTGAACAAGAATGACGCGAAGAAAGTTCCTAGGATAAGTAAGGCGGAATACTTCAAACTCTTTTTGTGATGATCATAATTTATGACTACCATCATTGCAAAAAGCGTAGATAGATGTGTCAGAATTGTGATGAAAATATAAAATCCGCCCTTGGGAAGGAAATTTAGGAAACCAAATGCTTCGATTAAATAACTAAAATTTGGAAGATTTGGATAAATGAATGTTCCGAGGACTAGGCTCACCAAATAAACCATTTGTGGAAGGAAAGCCACACTTACAACTCCCCTTACAAGAAGAAGATTCTTTCTAAAAAATCCGATTGCTATAATGATTGGAATGAAATCACAGAGCCAAAAGAAAATGTTAAATGCTTCACTTAGATTTCTATAAATTACTAATATTTGCAATAGTGTAAAGAAAATTCCTAATATTAGAAATTTATTTTTTTTCCATACCTCTTTGAAACCCATAATTCTTTACAGGATAGAGGATATAAAAAGTTGTGGCTTTGAAGAAATTTATGATTTTCAGAGATTTTATATAATTTGATTTATTCTTAATCCTATGGCAGACCATGAAAGTAAGCCGAGCTGGCTCGAAGTATTCTGGACAAAAGTTAGAAAGATTGAGCCTTCAAAACTTTATGAACCTCGAGAGGAAACCCACACATTTACTGGGACGATTACCTCATTTGTAAGAGATGCTAAGAGAAAATTTCCATATTATGGGCAAAATAAGAAGCCCTATAATGAGGAAATCAAATAACCTTGCTACCCAAAAAAGAAAGATATTTAAGTTGGAGAAAATATTATTTATTATGTTTAGAAAAAGATTGAAAAAAGATGTGGGAATTGTTGGTCGTTGGTCGTTTCTTGTAGGGATCATAGTTTCAATTTTGGCCGTATTTTTTTCAAGTCCGTCTTCGGCATTTACTTTTGCTTTCCTGACAGTTCTTGGTCTTATCGTCGGATTTTTTAATGTTCCTCAAGAAAATGATATGCCTTTTTTAGTTGCAGTTATTGCTCTTGTTGTTTTTAGTATTGCGGGGATTGAAGTGACAAGTGTTTTTGGAGATACGATTGGTGGTTATCTTCGAGCAATTTTTAGAAACTATGTAGTGTTTTTTGCGGCTGCCGGATTTGTGATTGCGAAGAAAGTAATTTTTTCTAGTACTAAAACTCCGAAGATGTATTTTGGAAAGTAGAGGTAATTATGAATTCTAAAAAAGCAATTTTGCAATTTAAATCTTTGAAAAAATTAGTTAAGGATAAAAATATGCGTCTTGCTGCCGAATGGGATGAAGATTGGAAAATTCTTATAGCGACGATTTTGTCTGCCGTTACGCGTGATGAAGTGACTATTGTCGTTTGTGAAGAATTATTTGAAAAATATCCGTCGATGGAAAAATTGTCTAGAGCACGACTTAGTTCTGTTGAAAAAATCATTAAACATGTAAATTTTTATAAAAATAAATCGAAAAATATTATTGCGACGACGAAGATTTTGAAAGATGGAAAGATTCCGAAATCCGTGAATGAATTAATTACGCTTCCAGGAGTTGGAAGAAAAGTTGCGAATGTTTATTTGGTTGGGGCACATAATGCTCATGCGATTGGAGTCGACACCCATGTTGCACGAATTTCGTTTAAACTTGATTGGACTGATTCGAAAAATGCACATATAGTTGAGAAAGATTTGGAGAAATTGTTTCCCAAAAAATACTGGTGCGAGATTAACGATGTTTTAGTTAGGTTTGGGAAAAGTTATGGATTGAGTCGGAAAAAAGAGGATGAGATTTTGGCGAAGATAAGGCCTCTTAATTAGAAAATCTTATAAACTACTATTTCTCTTCTAAAATATGGCACAAGAAAGTGGAATGGGCGCAGGATTTGGAGGATTAATGCGTTACAAAGAAGAATATGATTCTAAATTTAAATTTGGCCCTGGTGCAGTGATTGCAGGAATTGTTATTGCGATTGCTTTTGTAACTGTTCTTAGGTTTATTTACGCTTAAAATGTTGGGTGGAATGAATCCTGCAAAAATGCAGGGAATGATGAAAAAAATGGGGATTAGTCAAACTCCTCTTAATGTTCGACGTGTTGTTTTTGAAATGGACGATACAAATTTAGTAATTAATGATCCTCAAGTTCTCAAGGTTATGATGCAGGGACAAGAAACTTATCAAGTGACTGGCGAGGCAGAAGAAGAATCAAGTGAAGATTTTTCTGAAGATGATGTTTCTATGGTTAAAGAACAAACTGGAAAAAGTGAAGATGAAGTTCGAAGTGCTTTAGAAGAAACTGAAGGCGATATTGCTGAAGCGATTATGAAGTTGAAAGCTTGATTTTTAATGATTTTTTTAGAAAGACTAGATATATTAAATTAAGCAGTTGTTTGAGCGAGATCGACTAAACTAGTTGAAGGAACTGTAATGCGTTCAAAATCTCCACTTCCTGCAATAGGAAAATAAACTTCCACCCTATCTTCTTGAACTCCTGCAACCCTAACTCTCACAGTCTTTGATTCTTGATTAGTATATCTGCTTGGCGCAGGTAATTCGGCATGGACAATAGAATTTCTATCATAGGCCCTAAACTGACATGACTCTTCTCCTGAAAAAGCTCCAGGAACTATTTCTTCACATTGAAGCACATAATTATTTTTTGAACTCATGCGAAGATAAATGAAGTCCAATATAAAAATATTTCCATGATTTTCTTATTTAGGAAAAAACTCTAACATACTAATTCCTAAAAAGCTTATTTTCTTTTCTATTTTATGGAATTATGGCGTGAAGAGTTGGTTAATGCGAAGTATCATTTTGCTGTTGCCAAGCGATTGCACGATAATTATTTTGAATTTTTAGAGAAGCGATTTTTGGTTGGTGTGATTAATGAACTTGCGAAATCTGCGGTAAGCATTGTTCGAGCAACACTCCAGTATGGTGGAAATGGTTTGAAAGGGAAAAAGAATCTTGCAGAATTTGTGAGAATTGCGCCCAATTATTTTGAAAAAGAGTCTATTGTTAATTTGCTCAGGATTTTAGAAATAGAAAAGGCACAGAAGAATTCTCCGATTGAATTTTCTAAAAATGGTACGATTATACTTTTGATACAGAATAAATATGTTTTTTTGAAGTTGAATAGGTTTAAGGATTTTGTAGATTCAATAGATTCAATGCTTTTTTCGATAAAAAAATTATTTGAAATCGTTGATTAAGCAAAATTATCTGAATAATCTTCTCAAATTATTTTCGGCAGATATAAAAAGCTATTTAACTGCTGAATTCTTCGGTAAATAAGAAATGGAAGACGGAATAGAAGAAATTGTTAAGGAAAAAACTAGCGCAGACCACCTTTTGTATGTTAGTTTAAAGTACACTAAGACATGTGATGTTATTTTGAATTTACTTTCTCGATGGAAAAGTCTTTTAGAAATTAGTTTTGATACAATTTTAGAACAGAAATTTGATAATGGGAAAATTCCGCATATGCCGACAAATCCAAAACAAAGAATTGAGTTTATGAAAAAATATTTTAAGAAAAATCCAGATATTGAAGCTGCAATTCCACTTTACATTTTCTTTAAACGAATTCCAGACCTAAATAAAACTCGGAGCGGAGAATTTAGGAAAAATGTTAATTTGAAAGTTATTGAGCCGACGAGAACCACAGATATTAACTTGGAAAAATTAGGTGAATATTCCGAGATCATGGATACTTTTGTTAAGGATGTAAAAAAACTTTTACTTTAACTTTAGTATACTTATGATTGAATCTTAATATGCCTAAGATTTATAAAGCGATTTTTTCTGATAGTAACACAAAATGGCACGAGTAATTGTTATAAATTCAGGAAAAGGTGGAGTTGGAAAGACGACTACTGCAATTAATTTAGGCGCATGCCTAAATAAAATTGGAAAAGAAGTTGTAATTGTCGACGCGAATCTTAATACGCCAAACATTGGTTTACAACTTGGAGCTCCGATTGTTCCGATTACATTGAATCATGTTTTAAGCGGTAAGGCGAAAATCGAAGATGCGATTTATGAACATTCTTCTGGAACAAAAATTATTCCCTCATCACTTTCAGTACAAGAACTTACAAAATTTAATCTTAAAAAATTACCAGAGATAATTAAACAATTGCATCCTATTTGCGATTATGTTGTTATCGATTCTGCTGCCGGATTTTCTGAAGAAGTGATGGCAGTTTTACAAGTTGCTGATGAAATAATTATTGTAACAAATCCTGAAATGCCTGCAGTAACAGATGCACTCAAAGCTGTTAAAGTTTCTCGTAATCTTGGGAAAAAAATTAATGGAGTTATTGTTACTCGGCACGCGAATGCAAAATATGAAATGCCATTATCTTCGATAAAATCAATGCTTGAATGTCAAATTATTAGTGTTATCCCTGAAGACAAATCTGTTAAAGAAGCGCTTAATTTTAGAGATGCAGTAGTTCATACTCATCCACGAAGTAAAGTTTCAAAGAAATATTTAGAGATTGCGCGAAAGGTTAATGGTGAAGAAGTTGAAGAAGATAGAGGATTTTTTGTTCGATTATTTAGTCGATAATTTTTTTATAGAATTATTTTAGTAGGGAATTTTTATTAAATAGAATCTATGATTTCTTCCCATGAATGAACGCGTTTTATCTCTTTTGGCAAACCTTGCTCTTGATTCCAGGGTTGGTTTAGGAGCAAAATTTTTCTTTTTGACGTTTTGCATTCCAATGCATAATTAATATTGTCTTCGATCAAAAGTTCTATTTTTAGAAAATCACATATTTGTTTTTTCGTTTTTGAATTTTCATTTGATGAGAAATAATGACCTGCGAAATAAATTTTGGAAAAAGTTTTTGGAAAATGGACATTAAGCCATTCTATTGTTGCTTGCACGATTTCGTCTTGGCGAGAGGTGATGACGAATAATTCGTGATCTTCTTTTAGAATATTGACTGCGTCTTGAGAACCTTCAATAGGCCTTATATTTTTAAAATGAGGGGATTTGAAAAAATCGCATACCTTTTGTTCAGACTCTTCTTGAGTTCCTCCCCAACTTTCCCAGAAATTAAATGTTTTGAAATCTTCTCGAGTCAATGAAGTGTCATGAGTTTCATTATGATAACTTATTATTGCAGGTAAAAGTCCTGCCAATACTTCATCGACATCAATTCCAATTCTCATAAAATAAAGTACTATTGAAAGTATAAAAAAGTTATTGTAATTGGAAATTAACTAACCTTGCTTCCAACTTCGATTTCTTGGTCTGGGGTGATTAAGGAAATTTTTGTGTGGTCTGAATTTCCTGCGGCGAGGAGCATACCTTGAGATTCAATTCCTCTGAGTTTTCGTGGTTTTAAGTTTGTTAAGACAATTATTTTTTTTCCTAAAAGTTCGTCGTGAGAGTAATATTCTTTTATTCCTGCACAAATTGTTCTAAGCTCTTCTCCAATACTTACTTCTAATTTGTATAGTTTATCTGCCCCTTCGATATTTTCTACAGTTTGAATTTCTGCAACCCTCATGTCAAGTTTTGAGAAATCTTCATATTCAATCATTGCAACATTTTCCATAATTGAGAAAAGAGAGCATTATTTATTAATGTGTTGGTTAGATTCTTTATTAAGGATTTTTAGAAGAAGATTTTTATAACTGATTTCATAAGTATTTTTAGAGGTTGTGATGAGAATTAGAAAAGATAAAAAGAAAATTGCCGAGAAAGTAGAAGATGCTAAAAAAGTTAGTGTTAGAGAAGGAGGATATTATGCTATTGCGTCGAATATGGGGGCTGCATATTTTACTCCGTTTGCTCTTCTTCTTCAAGCAACTGCAAGTCAAATTGGAATTCTCAATGCAGTGATGCACCTGATCCCTAGCATTTTACAACTAAAGACTTCGCGATTGATTGAAAAATATTCTCGTAAAAAAATAGTTCTTCGCTCGATCATATTTCAGACAATGTTGTGGATTCCATTAATTTTGACCGGAGTTCTCTTTTATTTTAACACTGCCCATATGATTCCTCTCCTCATTATCCTTGTTGGAATTTATTTTGGACTTGGCGGCATTGCTCACATTGCATGGTTTTCTTGGATGGGCTCTCTTGTTGGAGAACATGAGCGAGGAAAATATTTTTCTCGTCGTAATCGTGTATTGTATATTTCCGGAATTATTTCAATTATTTTAGCTGCAGTAATTTTAGAATTTTTTAAGAAACAAGGAATTATTCAAGGAAATGAATTGGGATACACTATTGTTGGTTTTGCACTATTATTCTTTATAGCTTTTTTAGCCAGGATGTGGACAATCCATTTATTTAGAAAACAATATGACCCAAAAATTAGAATTAGGAAAAAAGATTATTTCTCATTTAAGGATTTTTTGAAAACTAGTTCTAAAACTGCCTTTGGAAGATTCACGATTTTTAGAGGATTTTTTAGTGTAGCTATTGGAGTTGCATCTCCATTTTATGCAGTTTATATGCTTCGTGACCTTGGATTTTCATACGTTTGGTTTGTGGCAATAGTTGTTTCGACTATGTTATTTGACATTCTTTTTCTTCCGATCCAAGGAAAGATATCTGATAAGTTTGGGAATATTAGATTGATGAGAATTTGTGCCCATTTATTTTTCCTGGTACCTCTTCTTTGGTATTTCTCTTCATTTATCCAAAATGACCTTTTAACAAAACTATATCTTATTTTTGTACCGTCTATGATTGCAGGTTTTGTTTCTTCAGGTTATATGCTTGCCACAGATAATTATCTTCTTGATGCAGTTAAACCAAGAAAACGAAGTTATGCTACGACGTATGTTAATTTAATTGTAGGATTTAGCGCTTTTACTGGAGCTTTGATTGGGTCATTTATTGCCTGGGTTGAGCCAGAATTTATGAGCCCAATTCTTTTAATTTTTCTCATATCCACATTATTAAGATTCTTTGTTGGATTCCTTGGGATAAGTCATCTTAGTGAAGTTAGAAGTGTTAGTAAATTTAAGAACGGTTTTTTAATTAAGGAATTTAAGCCTGCCAAAGAAATTAATCGAGAGTTGCATAATTTTGATAATTTTGTAAAGAAAATGCAACCCTATGTTTAACTTGTGATTAATTAGCTTTAAATAATGAGTTTTCTTTGGCCATTTATGTTTAAAGTTACGTGTCCAGCGTGTGACGAAAAGGTGAAAAAATCATTTGACTTTTGTCCGCATTGTGGAATTATGTTGCAAGAGAAAGAAGGTCGTGAAGACTTGGGTCTTTTGGGAAACCAAGATTCTGGGAAAAATATTGTCGAGGAATTAAAGCTTCCCTTCGGTATGAATAAGATAGTTAATTCTTTAGTAAAACAATTAGAGAGGCAGATGAATGAAGGAAATATGAATGGCGCTAATGGAATTCCCAAAGGTTTTAAGATACAAGTGTCGACGAAGAATCCCAATCAACAGCCCCAAATTCAGGCTCCTCAAGTCGCTGTCCCTGTTCAAAGAATTACGGCAGAAGAAGCTCAGAGAAGAATGACTCTTGAAAGAATTGAAGCTGGCTCAGTTGTTAAGCGTCTTGGAGATGTTATTGTCTATGAAATTGAAGCTCCGGGTGTTGCTTCCAAGAATGATGTTGTCGTAACAAAACTTGCTTCGGGAATTGAAGTTAAAGTTTATTCTAAGGACAAATGTTTTGTGAAATTTATTCCATTGAGTGTTGAGGTTGTTCGATACACTGTTAAAGAGGATAAAGTCTTTGTCGAAGTTAAAGCTTAAAATTCTTATTGTTGCTGAAAATCTTTTTGCAAAATAATTTTTCTAGTACAAAAGTACACTCAAATAATTTTGCCCATAGATTTCCTACCAAAAATAAGAATTCTGGTTTTAGTTAGTTTTATAAATTAAAATTTGTGTTAGTGATTATCTAACTTTTGTTAGATTCGTTAACGTTATTTATTTAACGCATACGAGCTCGTGGCGCAGTCAGGTAGCGCATCGCTCTGATAAGGCGGGGGTCCTGGGTTCAAATCCCAGCGAGCTCATTTTAATTTTCAATCCCAAACTTTAAAAACCAAAATTATTACAATGTACTTATGAGTTTAACAAAATATTTACGTGCTGCATGGAAAAAGCCAGATATCTTAGTGCTTCGTGCGCGAATGATTGAGTGGAGAAAGGGAAACACGATTGTTAAAGTTGACAAACCGCTTCGACTTGACCGAGCACGATCTTTAGGATATAAGGCGAAAAAAGGCGTTGTCGTCGTTAGAGTTAGACTTAAACGAGGCGGACATAAAAAGACTCGACCGAACAAAGCTCGTCGAACAAAGCGTTTACATATTAGAAAAAATTTACGACTAAACTATAAAGAAATTGCAGAAATGCGAGTTGCTAAAAAGTATACGAACATGGAAGTTCTTAATTCTTATTTGATTGGAAAAGATGGAGTTCATTATTTTTATGAAGTAATTTTGGTTGACCGAGTTGCTCCAGAAATTAAGAGCGATAAGGAACTTGGACCATTTGTAAAAGCTCCAAAGAAGCGATCTCTTAGAGGATTAACAAGTGCTGGAAGGAAAGCGCGAGGACTTCGAAATAGCCCTGTTAAAGCTCCGAAAGTACGACCGAGTCTGAGAGCGAATCGAAGACGAGGGAATTAGATTTTTAGAAAGGGATGAGAAGTTTTATTAATGAATTTTTATTTTAGTTATTATGGCAAAACATGTAAAGAGATTGTATCGGGTATCTGAAAAGGAATCTGTTATTGGCGGTGTTTGTGCAGGTCTTGGAGATTATTTTGATTTAGATCCGGTTCTTGTTCGATTGATTTGGGTTTTTGTAACACTTTTTAGCATGGGCCTTGGAATTTTAGCTTATGTTTTGGCGTGGATAATTATTCCTCGGAAGTAGAATTATTTTTATAAATTATCATCTAAGAAATCTCTAATATCTTGTTCTGGTTTTGCGCCTACGAATTCTGCAGTGATTTTTCCGTCTTTAAAAAGTTTTACAGATGGGATTGACATTACCGCATATTTTTGAGGAGATTCTTCATTTTCTTCAACTGAGACTTTTGCGAGAATTACTTTTCCTTCATAATCTTGTGCAACTTTTTCTAAGACTGGTTTTAAAATTCTGCAAGGTCCACACCAGCTCGCCCAAAAATCTACTAATACGGGTATTGTTTTTGATTTTTCGATTACTTCTGCTTCGAATGTTGCATCTGTTACGTCGAGTTCTGCCATTTTATTATAGATTGATGAGATTATTTAAATGTTGGGAAACTGCGATTACCTCTGAGAAAATTTTTAATAAAACCTATAAACTTGATTTTCTAAATTATGTTATGGACTATTCCAAACTTTGCGAGACATATCACGCGCTTGAATCAACTACGAAAGGTTTAGAGAAAACTCAGATTTTGGCAGATTTTCTTGAATTGATTAAAAATCCAGAAACTATTTATTTATTGCAGGGAAAAGTTTTTGCTGAATTTAATAATCGTGAGATGGGAATTTCTCACCAGTTGGCGATTCGCGCAATTGCAAGGGCTGTTGGAATTGGAGACAAGGAAGTTCTTGAGTCATTTAAAGAACTTGGCGATTTAGGCAAAGTTGCAGAAAAACTTTTGGGAGAGCAGAAGAAGCAGACCGCACTATTTACTCAGAAATTAAAAATTGAAAAGGTAATGAATAGCTTGAGAAGAATTACGACTCTGGAAGGGACTGGAACTGTTGACTTAAAACTTAATTTGATTGTTGACCTATTTCATAGCGCGAGTCCTCTTGAGGCGAAATATATTATGAGAACAGTTCTTAGTGATTTGAAGATCGGTGTAGGGGCTGGAATTTTGCGCGACGCTGTTGTCGTTCATTGTTTTAAACCTGAATCTATTGAAGAAAAAAAAGAATATGTTTTGAAAGTTCAGGAAGCTTATGATAAGACGACTGATTGGCGAGAAGTTTTTGAAAAATCTTGTAGCGATACATTGAACACTATTGAGTTAAAACCTGGACGTCCATTGAAAGTTATGCTTTTTCCCAAGGCTGCCAATATTACTGATGCGTTTAGAATTGTTGGCGAACCTGCAGCGTTTGAATATAAGTATGATGGTTTTCGCGTGATGATAAATAAAGATGAAAAAGGAAAAGTGAAAATTTTTACTCGACGACTTGAAGAAGTTACTGTGCAGTTTCCAGAGATTGTGGATTATGTTACAAATAATGTTAACGGAAAAAATTTTATTATTGATGGCGAAGCTGTTGGTTTTGATTCTGAAACAAAAAAGTATACTGCATTTCAAGCGATTAGTCAAAGAATACGACGTAAATATGGAATTGAATCTATGATGAAACGATTTCCGGTTGAACTTGTCCTCTTTGATATTATTTATCATGAAGGTCGAAGTCTTATTGAAGTTGCGTTTGAACAGCGACGAGAACTTTTGAAAAAAATTGTTAAAGTTGAACCATATAAAATAATTCTTTCTAAACAAATTATAACGAGTGATGAACGCCGAGTTAATGAATTTTATGAACTTGCCCTTGGAGAAAATCAAGAAGGACTTATGGCTAAAAGCTTGTCTGCCCCATACAAACCAGGAAGTCGGATTGGACACGCTGTTAAATTAAAGCCCGAAGATAATGATTTTGATTTAGTGATTACCGGGGCTGAGTGGGGAACTGGAAAGCGTGCTGGTTGGCTGACGAGTTATAATGTGTCTTGCAAAAATAATGGCGATTTGCTCGAAATTGGGAAAGTTTCTACTGGGCTCAAAGAACTTGAAGGAGATGAACTTAGTTATAATGAGATGACGAAAAAATTGCAGGAACTTGAAACTCACGAAGATGGACGTACAATTAAGGTGCAACCAAAAATAATTGTAACGGTCCAATACCAAGATATTCAAAAATCTACGAATTATGCATCCGGCTTTGCACTTCGTTTTCCACGGATTAAAGCGCTTCGACCAGACAGAGGAATTGACGATATAGCGACGGTGGATGAAGTTAGGAAAGAAGTTGAAGAGTAATTTTCATCATCTTGGAGTAATCAAAGCTTTTATAAAGGAAATTTTTCTTAAGTCTTTATGAGTCCTTCTAAAAAACCTGCTAAGCGAAGTACCGCGTTAAAAGTTCAAAACATTGTAGCAACTACATCTCTTGAAAAAGAAGTTTCATTGACAAAACTTGCGCGAACACAACCAAATACAGAATATAATCCAGATACATTTCCAGGATTAGTTCTACGAGTAAAGGAACCAAAGTCTGCAGTTTTAGTTTTTAGTTCAGGTAATTTAGTTTGTACTGGGACGAAATCAATTTCTCAAGTAAAGGAAGTAATTCAACAAGTGATTAAACAACTTAGAAAAATTGGCGTTAATGTAACTATTAAACCAAAGATTACTGTTCAAAATATTGTTGCATCTGGAGCGATTGATTTAGATTTGAATTTGAATACACTTTCTTTAGAACTTGAAAACACAGAATATGAGCCGGAACAGTTTCCAGGACTTGTCTACAAACTTGAAGAACCAAATGCTACATTCTTACTTTTCTCAAATGGAAAACTCGTTTGCACTGGAACGAAAAACCGTGCACAACTTGATGACTCGATTGTTCAGTTGAATAAGAATGTTCGTGCTGCCTTGAAGCGGATTAAAGAAATGCAGAAGAAGGCCAAAGAAGAAGGCGAAGATGATGACGATGATTTCTAGAGGTTAAGTTTTTTTAGAATATTAAAATATTATGCTAATTGTGTCTTTCGGCATTCTTGAAAAAATTTCACCCATTTGGTGTACCTCTGGTGAGGCAAAAATAAAAAAAATAAAAAATGTGGCTGAAAATTCAGACCACGAATAAAATTAAGCGGCAGCTAATTCTGCATCAATTACTTGTTTGAAAACACTAAATGGTTGAGCACCTGAGACTAGTTGACCGTTAATAATGAATCCTGGTGTTCCAGTAATTCCTGCGGCTGACCCATCTGCAAGATCTTTTGCTACTTCGCTTGCCATTTCTCCAGAATCTAAACAGTCATTAAAATCATCTGTATCGAGTCCTATGTCTGCAGCAAATTGTTTGAACGAACTTACTCCGCCCGTTACTCCATTTTCGAAAAGTGCATCGTGCATATCAAAGTATTTTCCTTGTTCTCCAGCACACTCTGCAGCTTCTGCAGCTTTTTGAGCATTCTTATGGAATCCAAGTGGGAAATCTCTATAGATGAATTTTACTTTTCCAGTCTTGATATACTCTTCATTAATTTGACTGAAGGTTTGATCATAGAATTTTGTACAGAAAGGACATTCATAATCGCTCCACTCAACAATTGTTACTGGTGCGTCTGCATCTCCTTTGATTGCATCATCATCAATTAAATCTTCCATATCTACTGCAACGGCTGCACTTGGCACATTTCCTGCCGTTGGAGGACTATTGATAACATTTGAATCTGATCCTCCATCAAAAGCGACCATCCAAATAACGACGAGCGCTAGAATAACTGTAGAAGCTTTCCAAATTGTATCTTTCTTTAAGGTTATTGTATCTGACATTTTTTTCTCCTCATTTAGTTATTGAAAAAAGAAAGAATGAGTATTTAAAATAATTGGTAACACTGTTAACATGTCTGACTCGGTACTATTATAAAGTTTATTTCATAGAAACTTTCATGGCACCTTTTAGAGAATTCGAATTATTAAGTGGAGTGAAAATTCTTCTTGGAAAATCTGCAGAGAGTAATGAAGATTTGGTAAGCCAGGTAATGCCTACCGAAACTGTCTTGCATACTGTCATGCCAGGAAGTCCTTTTTGCAAGATTAAATGTGAAAATCCTACGAAGGTAGAAATTAAAGAAGCTGCGATTTATACTGCAAAATATTCTCAGGATTGGCGAGACAATAAAAAAGACGTCTCTGTTCATGTGTTTCGTGGTGCAGATATTTACAAAGAAAAGAAAATGAAACTTGGTACTTTTCATGTGAAGAAATTTGACGTCGTAAAGGTTAAGAAGGCAGATATTAGGAACTTAGAAGAGAACTTGGAGAAACAAATAAAATGAAACATATTAAAAAACTACAACTTGGAAAGAATGGACTTAGCGAAGAGTTTATTGGACAGGTTAAGAGCATTTTTGAAAATGAGACTTTGATTAAAATAGATATTTTGAAATCTGCATGCCGAGATAAAACTGAAGCTAAAAAAATTGCAGAAGATTTGATTGAATCTCTTGGTAAAAAATATGGTTACAAATTAGTTGGATATGTTATAACGGTGATTAAATTTCGAAAAGAACAGCGATAATTTTTATTCAACTTTTTTTTCTACGTCTACGATTTGTGAGCGTTCGATTGGGATACTTTTTGTAGGATTGTTGTTTACCCTCTTTTTTGAATAAGGAATGTCAAGGATGATTAAACTTCCAACATCGACATATTTATCGAGGGAATTATCCCAACTACCTTCAGACCCATATACAAATTTTCGAGAAAGTGAATTTCTCTTTGTTCTTTTCTTCTGAGTGCTTTCATACCCTTTTACTTCAAAATTATATTGGCCCAAATGATAACCTTCTGAGACTACGACTCCTTCGAATTGATGATGTTCTTGCACAGGTTCTGAACTTGTCCTAGATTCCAAATTTGACGAACCTAAAAGAGCCAAGCTAGCACTTGTTGCAAGAATTAATCCTAAACCAGTTGTCATTTTTTTCATGGAAAATGATGGAACAGAATCCTTAAAAATATATCGAATTATTTTTCTAATAGTTACTTTTATAAACTATTGATGGAACTATTTTTTAGGTTAAAGTTCTCGAAGATTCGAGTTAACGATTTAGCATTGAAAGATGCGCCTAACTATTGAACACAAATGGCACAAACAATTTATGCAAAGGATCCGGAATTATTTATTCCAGCATTAGCTGACGCTCTTAAAAAAATTCCAGAGTTTGAAGCTCCTGAATGGGTTGCATTTGTAAAGACCGGGACTTCTCGAGAACGACCACCAGTTGATGAAGACTTTTGGTATATTCGATCAGCTTCGATTCTTCGACAACTCTACATTAAAGGTGTTGTTGGAGTTGGAAAACTTCGTAGCCGTTATGGTTCTCGAAAAGACCGAGGCGGAAAGCCAGACAAATTTAAGAAATCGGGTGGAAAAATTATTAGAGTTATTCTTCAACAAGCAGAAGAGGCCGGGCTCGTTGAAAAAGTTGCTCGATTACAATTTGGACGACGATTAACACAGAGCGGAAGAGATTTGCTTGATTCAATTGAAGTAGAAGAGAAAAAAGGATTAGATTTTGAAAATACTATTGTTGTACCAAAAGAAGTTGTTGAAGATATTCAAGAAGAAAATATTTCTGCTGAGAATGTTCAAGAAGAAGCTGTTGAAGGAGAATCAAACGAAGATATTCAAGAAGAAGTTGTGGACGAAGAAACTAAGCCTGAGGAGAAAACCGAATAATGGCAAGTCGAAAATCGAAGAATGCTAGTAGTAAGAAGCGACATTTGGATCGAGCTAAGCGACAAACGAAGTGGGCTCCATTTTGGACAGTTTTGAAAAAATATGGAAAAGGTAAAAAGATTCATCCATCTAGAATTACTCATGTGAAGCGAAGCTGGTCACGAACAAGTCTTAAAATTAAACCAAGAAAAATGAGGAAGGCAAATTTAGGATAATGGTAGAAGAAAATAAGACTGAAGTTGTAGAAGAGAAAAAAGAGGAAGCCGTTGTAAAAACTGAAGAAGTAAAGGAAGAGAAAGTTGAAGAAGTTAAAACTGAAGATAAGAAAGATTTCAAGGTTGAAGAAAAAACTGAGACTCTAAAAAATAAACCTAAAGTTGAGGAAAAGAAAGAAGGTAAAAAATCTGTTCCTGCAGTTTCGAAAGAAAAGAAAGAAAAGAAAACTTCTAAAACTCCTGTTAAGAAAGTTGAACTTGAACGAGAATATATCATTCCTTTGAGAAAAGAAATCCTTAAAGTTCCTGCGTATAAACGAGCGAAGAAAGCGATTAAGGCTATGAAGCAATTTTTGGCAAAGCATATGAGGGTCGAGGATAGAGATCTTCGAAAAGTGAAAATTGACATGTATTTGAATAATGAAGTTTGGTTTAAGGGAATTAAGAAACCACTTACTAAAGTAAAAGTTATCGCGAAGAAAATTGATGGAATTGTTTATGCAGAACTTGCAGAAATTCCGGAAGTTGTAAAATATACTATGGCTCGACATGAAAAGCGAAAATTGAGCGGAACAAAAGCTCCTTCAAAAGGAAAAGATAGATTAGAAAAAGAAGATGTTGAAGATAAGGATAAAGACGGCGTTGCTGACAAAGTAGAAGAATCTGAAGATAAAAAGTCTGGTTCGATTAAAGAAGCTGAAACTCAAAAGGCAGCTGCAAAAGATTTGAAACATACTGCAGGCGGAGCACATAAAGGAAAAACTGCACCGATTAGAAAAACTCTTCGTTGAAAATAATTAGGAATTTTTTATTCGTCAATTAATTTTAAATAGACCTTTTTTCTTAAGAGATTATGGTGAAAAAAAAGGTAGATGAAAAATTTATTTTTAAATTTTCGATGGCCCTTGCAGTTATTAGTATAATTGGATTTTTAGAGATCGTTTCAATTAGTTTCTTTGGTTTTGATTTTGGAGAATATCTTGGCTTTTTCTGGCTAGTAGTTTTGGGAGTAGGATTTATTTTACAATCTAAACCAAAAAAACTTCTTAAAAAAAGACGAGATGAAACTGTTGCAGACATTACCTCTCTTGTCGTCGGAATTATGGCGATTGTCGCTGGTTTTTTGAGTTTGCCAATTATTGGAATTAATCATCCAGTCTTTTTGGCAACAAAAGGAGTTGTGAGTATTATTGCAATAATTTTCATTATTTTAGAAACATGGATTTTTAGTAACTAAAATTCTTAAATTTTCCAAACATAATGTATATAAAATAATATTTCTTGTATTGGTTATGCAAACAAAACATATTCTTATGGGAATCGTCTCCGTGCTTATTGTGATTCTTAGCGTCCTGATGATTGTTGTTTTGCAAAATGATAGAGAATTATTTGAAGTTGGAGAATCACCGACCGTTTTAGAGAATTGTAAATCTATTGGATCAATTTCTACCGGGATAAATTTGCTTTTTTTCGCGGATGAAGCAACAACACAAGAATATGCTGATTACTTTTTTTCTTCTAGTCCTTTTGATAAGCATCTTGATAATTTTAATATTTTTTATATTGAACCTTCTGACTACGACCCGGAATGTGAATTGTATAAAGGTGCAGCACTTTTCTGCGATTCAAAAGAGTTGATCAAAAAGGCAGCTTCTTGCCCTAATGATTACCTAATAGTTTTAGAAGATCATCCAGAAGTGATTCGAAGTTCGTCGTATAAGCAGGTAATTAGCATTGTTACAGCCCATCCAAAAGAAGTTTTGCTTCACGAAATTGGTCATGCACTTGCAGGTTTTGCTGAAGAATATGTTGACAATAATGCGAAGGTTCCCCGAGGTTCAGAGAACTGTAAGAAAAGTTGTGAAGATTTTGGAACTGAGAGTTGTTCTCTAGGATGTACAAAATCAGACTTATATCGTTTTATCCCTGAGGGAGTCATGAGGACGCTGAATACAGGCAATTTTGGTTCTTATAATGAAAATTTAATCAACGAACGAGTTGAAGATGAATTGAAAACAAGTTCTTTTTTTACTGGGAATGTCGTTAGCGAAATTTCAGAAGAATGTTTGAATCAAGAATATTATTTAATTGGAATTGAATCTGGGGAAATAGTTTCAGTTATTGAAGAAATTGGTTGTGCAGGAACACCAGGGCATGGCTCAAATAATGTTCAAATAAAAACTGCGGATGGAATAATTAGTTCAGAATCTTTTAGTAACGAAATTATTTTTACTGCGCGTCCAGGAAATGAAAATGAAATAGATGGTGTCCAGTATGACTCTAAGGATTTACTTACTTACTTGAAGGTGCCAAAAATTGATGATGCTGAATTAATTCAAATTGTAAATTTTGATGGGGAAGTTACTGGAAGTTTTCCGGTTGAATCTGTAGGATATTATCCAGTAAAACAATAAGATGGTAAGAGAGAAAAATACTAAGCGAGGATTGGCACCGATAGTTAGTGCTGTTTTGCTTATTCTGATGACGATTTTTGCTGCAGGAATTGTGGTTATTGGCGTTAAGAAAAGTATTGATGTGCAATCTTCTCCAGAATTTTCCTGTTTAGAAATAAAACTAGAACAAGTTGCAGATTTACGACGAGCTTGTTTTAGTGATATGGAGAATCATTTTGAAGTCGGTGTTTATTTGAAGAATGAGGATTTTTTAGTTGAAGAGCTTGGATTTGTATTTGATGATGGAACTGGACAAAACTCTTTATGGGAATGTAGCGAAGAGAATGGATGTACGATTTTAGAACAGGGACAATTTGCGAATTATTATTTTAGAGCTACGGATTTTGAGGATTCTGGAGCAATTAGTGACGTTTCGTTTTATATTAATAATTGTGAAATTGAGAAAATGAAAGTTGGCGTTTGTTAATTAAATCTGTTGAAAATCCATCCAAGCGAGATAATTATTACGAGGACCGGTAGCCAAGGAACATTAATTGCCAAAATATTGAGTTCTTTTAACAGCCATACAATTCCGAAAATTAATACGATTACTGCGAATGTTGGAAATGTGTTTCTTCTTGCCATATCTTCTTTAGATGGAAGAAGTTTTTATAGTTTTCTTTTAATTTTAAAATGATAAACTATTAAAAGGGAAAAGTTAGTAGTTTTGATAAGGTGAAGAAAATTATGAAAAGATTAAATCGACATATTTTTATGCTATTATTTCTTATAGGAATTACTATGGTTGCGGTGAATTCTTCTAATGAAGGAATGGAAAATGAAGTGAGCGAATATGAAGTTAAGGAATTAACAGATTATCAAAAATATATTACTCAAAAGGGCGGAACTGAACAGCCATTTGAAAATGAATTTTGGGACAATAAAAAAGCTGGAATCTATGTCGACATTGCATCTGGAGAACCTTTATTTTCTTCTCTTGACAAATATGATTCTGGAACTGGTTGGCCAAGTTTTACTAAACCCTTAGAGGAAGAAAATATTGTGACTGGAAGCGATACTAGTCTTGATATTGAACGAACTGAAGTTAAAAGTGCGAAGGCCGATTCTCATCTTGGACATGTTTTTGATGATGGACCAAATGACGGTTCGCGATATTGTATTAATTCTGCGAGTTTGAGATTTATTCCTGTCGAAGATTTAGAAAAAGAAGGTTATGGAGATTATTTAGATTTATTTGAGTAATTTTTTGTATTCTATGTTTCTTGGAAATATGAGAAACTCGACGAACCTTTTTTCTCTCGAATAAAATCTTATTAAATCTGAAACTTCTTCAATTTTTCTTATTTTATTTTCTTCTTCAACATATAATTGAGATTCGATTATTTTTAGTGGAATCTTTATGTGTGCGTAAAAATATCTTGGATCGTATTGTTTTTTTACTTCGGCAAGAATTTTTTTAGTGTCAATTGATTTGTTATTTAGAGATATTACTCTCATTTTTTTACGATATAAAAATCCCTCACATAATTTTTTTAGTATAGCGTCTGGTTCATTTGACCACCGTTTTATTTGGCTCAAGATTTCTGAATCAGTTAATTCGAATAAATCTTCAAGTGTGTTTTTTTCTTCGAAGAAATTTCTTATATGTGGATTCATTTCAATTTTTATTCCTTTTGCAATTAAATCTCTTACTCGTTGGAAGATTTTTTTAAATACAAAACCGAATTCTATCGACACCTTATGAAGATATACTGCCTTGTAGAGATTAACTCGTTGAGAAATTAATCCTTCGATTGAAGCGAGCGCACTTTGTTTAATGATAATTTTTCCGTCTTTTAGATATGTATGTCTTAGGATAAAATCTACTTCTAGCATTCCAAATGAAACTCCTGTGAAATAAGAATCTCTTCCCATGTAATCTAGTTTATCTACATCGATGGTTGAACTAAGAAGCGAATACATATTTTCTTTTTTTGAAATTAATTTGGCAACTTCCTTGAAGCCATTTTGTTCAAGAATTTTTATAGTGGCTTCTTCATGATTAAAATGTGGAAATACTTCTTCCCAGACATGAGAGAAAGGTCCGTGACCAATATCGTGCAAAAGTGCTGCAGTTAAGATTGAATTGCTTTGTTCTTTTGAAAGTTTATTTAATCCATTATTGATTAATCGATTCATTAAGTGATATGTTCCGATGCTGTGTTCAAATCTTGTGTGATTCGCGCTTGGATATACCTTATTAGAAAAAGAGGTTTGTCCAATATACCGAAGTCTTTGAAACTCTTTTGAGTCGATTATTTTTTTGTGTTCTTTATGGATTGGCACTTGATTATATAGTGGATCCATTATAGTGATTTCTTCTTTCATGTTATTATTTTGGGATAATTTTCTTGCTTATAAAAATTTAGAGGTTTTTGTGATTCTTTTGAGAACTTAAGTTCCAAAACACCTATAAATCCGTTCTTCACTTCAATTATATGAAAAATGAAAAAAGTTTTTTGACATTTAGTTTGATAAATATTGATAAGAGTGCTGGTCCTACCTCGTATTCGATTTCGGAATTTGTGAAGCGTAAGTTGAAGTTGAAGAAAACGTCACATATGGGTACTCTTGATCCAAAAGTTACTGGAGTATTGCCGATAACTCTTGGTCGTGCATGTAAATTGGCAGATTATTTTATTAAACATAATAAAACGTATATTGGTGTTTTGCATACACACAAAGATTCTGATATGAAAGAATTGCAGAACTTAATTAATAAACATTTTAGTGGGAAAATAAAACAAACTCCTCCGAATCGTTCTGCAGTTAAGCGAGCTGAGCGTGAGCGAGAAGTTTTTTCATTTAAATTTATTGAAGAAATTGGGAAACGAGATTTTTTATTTGAAACTGAAGTTGAAGGAGGAACCTATATTCGAAAGATTTGTTCAGATTTGGGAGAGATGATTGGAGGAGCACATATGGGAGAGCTTCGGAGGACTCAGGCAGGGATTTTTAGTGAAGAAACGATTGTTACGCTTAATGAATTTGAGGCTGCAGTTGAAAAATATTTTTCTGGAGATAAGAAAGAATTTGAAGGAATGTTGATTTCTGGAGAAGATGCGATTAAACAAGTTTTGCCTTTTGTTCAAATTGAAAAGCGTGCTGTGAAATCTCTTCATACAGGAAAACCTTTGTTTGCAAATGATGTTATTGGAGATGTTGAGAAATTTAGAGAAGGTGAACATGTTGCAGCGTTTTGTAAGAGAGATTTTATAGGGATTTATCGGCGGACGACAGAAGAGATTATTTTTGGAAGAAGTGAGTTTGTGTATAACTAGATGTAGAAGATTAGAGAATTTTCGGATATATCCGTTCAAATAACTATAATATTTTAAAGAGATTCTTTCTAAATATGCTATGGCTGAAGAGGAAATAGAAAAAAGTGAAGGAATGAGTAAGCAAGAAGAGGTTTTGAGCGATATTAAGGCATTTTTTGAACTGAACAGAAAGGAAATTGGGAAAGTAGGGAAGGAGGGGGAGCGAGTTGTTCAGATTGATTTTAATGAATTTAGTGAACATTCTCCAGAGCTTGCTGATTTTCTTATTCAAAAGCCAGAGGAAATTGTCCAACTTTTGGAAGTTGGTTTAGAAGAACTAGAATGGGCTCCGAATAATGCGCGAGCTCGTTTTACTAGCATTACTGCGACACAGGAAATGAAGATTCGAAATATTCGTTCTAAGAATTTATCTAACCTTATTGGGATTGAAGGAATTGTTCGTCAAGCAAGTGAAGTTCGGCCTCAAGTAACAAATGCAAAGTTTGAATGTCCTAGTTGTGGAACTATTATCTCAGTTTTGCAAATTGATAAAAAATTTAAGGAGCCATCTCGATGCTCATGTGGACGAAGAGGAGGATTTAAGGAACTCTCAAAAGATATGGTCGATGCTCAAGTTTTAGTTATTGAAGAAGCGTCGGACAATTTAGTTGGTGGAGAGCAACCGAAGCGAATGACTATTTTTCTCAAAGAAGATTTGGTTGATCCAAGAATGGAAATTCGAACAACTCCTGGTTCTCGAGTCAAAATTATTGGTATCCTTAAAGAAATTGCCCTTTCAAATGCCAGTGGTGGAATATTGACGCGTTTTGATTTGGCAGTTGAGGCAAATAACATCGTCCCCCTAGAAGAAAGCTTTGAAGATATTAAGGTTAGCGAGGAAGAAGAGCGAGAAATTCGAGAACTTGCAGCAGACCCTGAGTTAATGGATAAAATGGTTCGAAGTATTGCACCTTCTATTTGGGGACATAAAGATGAGAAACGAGCCCTTGCATTGCAACTTTTTGGAGGAGTTAAAAAATTTCGAAGTGACGGGACTGCAATGAGGGGAGATATTCATATGCTTTTAGTCGGAGATCCGGGTGTTGCGAAATCAGTTATGCTAGGGTTTATTTCAAGTGTTGCTCCAAAAGCCCGTTATGTTTCTGGAAAATCGGCATCAGGAGCAGGACTTACTGCAACGGTTGTAAAAGATGAATTTTTGAAAGGTTGGAGTCTTGAAGCCGGAGCAATTGTCCTCGCTAATAAAGGAATTATTTGTATTGATGAATTTGATAAGATGGATGAAGAAGATCGAAGTTCTATGCACGAGGCGATGGAACAACAAACTGTGACAATTTCTAAGGCAACCGTTCAAGCAACACTTCGAGCTCAAACATCAGTTCTTGCTGCAGCGAATCCAAAATTCGGACGATTTGATCCGACTCAATCAATTCCCAAACAAGTAAATTTGGTCCCAAGCCTGTTGTCTCGTTTTGACGCAATTTTTATTATGAGAGATATTCCTAGTAGGGATCGTGATACTGCGATTGCTATGCACGTCTTGGCCGAACATAAACAAAATGTGAAACATGACGTTATCAGTAAAGATTTGTTAAAAAAATATGTCTCGTTTTCAAAAATGAAATATAATCCTGAATTAACTGACGAAGCTATTAATGAAATGAAAGAATTTTATGTTAATTTGAGAAATCTTCCTCAGCTTGGAGATTCTCCGAATCAGGCGATTGCTATTGGTGCGCGACAACTAGAAGCACTTGTTCGACTTGCTGAAGCGAATGCGCGAATGAGACTTTCAAAAAAAGTTGAGAAAGTAGATGCTTTGCTTTCAATTGATGTTGTTAAAAGTTATTTGATGCAAGTTGGTTACGATGAAGAGACGAAAACATTTGATATCGATAAAATTGGAGGAAATCCGGCATCTGGCCGAAATAAAATATCTGTTGTGCGAGATGCGATTACAGAACTTGAAGAAAGTCTGGGTAAATTAATTCCGCTTGAAGAAGTTGAAAAGAAACTTGACGGGAAATTGAAAGTTGAAGAAATTGATGAAGCTATTGGGAAGCTTTTGAAAGCCGGTGACTTGTTTAGACCGAAGAGAGGGTATATTCAGAAGATGTAGTTGCGGATATTTTGCGAAATTTTAAATATAGGGTTGCATATATTAATTCATTGAGGAAAATGTGATTATGGAAAAAAAGTTGATTAGAAAAAATTATGGAGTTCTTGAAACATCGCTAATAGTTCTAGGCATATTTTCTTTTGTTATTTTAATTGCACTCTTTTCTAATTTTGATCAGCAAGGAATTTTTGATCGACAGAATTTTATTGATTTTCTTACTGGAAAACAACCCCTTTTTGCCTCTCCAGTTGATCAAACTGGCCTTATTGCACATTAGGAATTTAATGAAGGAACGGGAACTCTCGTTGCTGATTCTTCTTTGAGCGGTTATGATGGGATGGCAATAAATATGGGTTGGGAATTAGCTAATTGTCATGAAGGGGCTTGTGGAAGTTTTCCTGGAAGTAATGCGCAAGTAGAAATTCCTTCATTTAATATTGTTGGAAATGAAATTACACTTGCAGCGTGGATAAATCCGAGTTCTTTTGGAATTTCGGATGCTCGAATTTTGAGTAAAGCGGTTGGTACTGCCGGAGACGACCATACATTTATGTTGTCGACGTTAAATAGTGGGGGGACTAAATTGAGATTTCGATTGAAGACTGGTGGTTCTACTCAGACTCATGTTTGTACGGACCAAGATCTTGTCGTCGATGAATGGCAACATGTTGCAGCAGTCTATGATGGAACCGGAGTTACGGTTTATGTTAATGGGATTGCATGCACATTAGATAGTGGAGGAATTCAATCAGGGATGATTACTTCTGCAGATGTTCCGGTTTGGATTGGAAATAATCCTTCGGGAGGTAAAACGTTTGATGGTTTTATTGACGAAGTTGTAATTTATGAACGTGGACTTACATTTCCAGAAATTGCTGTTTTAGCAGAACTTACTTGCGGGAATTTGCAATTAGATATCGGGGAGACCTGTGATCCTCCAGAAGCTGTTTGTTCTCCAGCCTATGAAAGTAGTTGTGAGTATTGTGGAAATAGTTGTACTTATGTGACAGTTCAGGGTGGTGTTTGTGGTGATTTGACGGTGGACTCTCCAGAGGAAGTTTGTGATGGAGGAAGTCAAAACTGTGATGCTTGGGCCGGAGCCTATGGAACTCAAAGTTGTTCGCTTGATTGTTCCGCATTTGATACTTGCGTTGCGACAGGAGGATTTTGCGGAGATGGATTTATAGATTCTGGTTTTGGGGAAACGTGCGACGATGGGAATAATGTTAATGGTGATCTATGTTCGAGTGCATGTTTGATTGAGATTGAAGGAGAAATTAGTTGCGAAGATCAAGCAACATTGACTCAAGGAACTGTTTATTATTTGTCAGATACTGGAAATTCGGGAAATAGCGGGTTAACGGTTAATGATCCATTACAACGATTAGGAGAACTGGCCTATTCTTCAACAACACTTAGCCAATTTCAAGGAGGAGATGTTTTATGCTTACTACCTGGAGATCATTGGACGATGAGTGGAACCAATACTCGAGTATCCATTACTAATGCATTCTTTGATGGTGCCAATCCTTTAATCATCATGGGGCAGTTAGGAGAAACGGATAATGTTCGATTAAAATCTATTCGTGTTCGAGGGTCAACAGGATTAACATTCCAGCAATTTTCGGTGAGCTCCTCATTTCCTGGAACTACTTGTAATGGTTGTGGGAGCACAATGATCTACACAAATTATGACGCCAGTAATCTTGGTTCAGAATACCTTACCTTTCAAAGATTGAAGATGTTTGTTGTTAAACGATCTGTTAGTGATTTGTGGACTCAAGACGATTGGAATGCAATGTCTTGGGCTGGAGGCAACGCATTTTATTTACCTGGGGGGACGTCTCGGTATGTAAAAATTATAGATAATGATATTTCAACAATTAATCAAGGGATTATTCCAGGAAATGATATTATTATTCGAGGGAATACTATTGATCGGTGGGTTGCTGACGCGATTACGAGTGTTGGAGGAGATCGAGTAACGATTGAAGATAATAAACTCATAAATACAATTACGGGTTATGATGAACAGACTGGAGCAGTTTACCATCATGATGCCATACAACTCCATACTGGAGCAATCCATACCACCCTTGTAGAAGACTTAATTATTAGAAATAATCTTGTGGCAAATGAACCGGATTATCCGGGTTGTTGCATTGCATGGACTCAAGGAATAAATAATTTTGATATTTTAGTTGATAATGCTCTTGTTGAAAATAATATTATTCTTTCAACTCATGTTCATGGGATGAGTTGGCAAGAGACTACAAATTCAAGATTTATAGGAAACACAATTTATGGATGTCCTGGAGGAAGTAATGCCCACCTTACAGTTGGAGGGTCAAATAATGTTATAGAAAATAATCTTGTTAGTTCTCTTATGGGTGGTTCCAATATGCAAGTTGATGCATGTGCTGGAGAAGGAGATAATTATTTTGTTGATTGGCAAAATTTAGACTTTCACTTAAAACCCGGATCACCTGCGATTGATGCTGGAGATATTGCTTTTGGTCCAACAGAGGACTTTGAGGGAGATTCTCGACCCTGTGAGGGTGGAGCAGATGTTGGTGCAGATGAATATTGTGAATCTGTTGGTGATTGGACGACATTTGTTCCAAGCATTGATACTCAAATTGTATATATTAGCGATAGTCTTGGAAGTGATGCGACTTGTGCTGCTTATTTAGCTAGCGGGATTAGTGACTCATTTAATCCAACTTCGCAAATTCCATGTAAAACAATCTCTCAAGCAAAATCTATTTATGATGCATTACCAAATAATGAGCCTCACTGGCTATTATTCAAGGCAGGAGATACCTGGAACGGACAAAGTCTAGGATTATGGGGCAAATCAGGAAGATCAGCTGATGAACCTGCAATTGTTGCAAGTTACGACACGACAACAACTATTCAGCCAAAAATAATTACTGGGCCAACATCAACATTTTCTGGAGCAATGTCAAGTGCAGGAGCTAGTTTTTTAATTTTTGCTGACTTACATGTTGAATCATCATATTCTGGAGATGATGGAAATGGAGAAAGAGCATTCAGATGGATTCCTTCAGGAACAAGCGAGAGTTGGATTTTCGAAGGAATGCACTTTGAAAATTTTCAATCAGCATTCGTAATTGGTTCAAGCCAAGCTCCCTGGATTGGACAAATATCCGACCTTACACTCAGAAATAATGTTATTGAAGGAAGTGGAGGAGAAAATGCCGTTTACATCACTGGAGTAAATGGATTAAAACTTTTTGAAGGAAATATATTTTATGATAATGGCTATACAGCAGGACATACTAACGGGAACTATAGAGGAAAACACGTTTATTTAGATAATGAAAATGGGTATGGTGTTGATGGGCACACAATTTTTAGAAATAATATATTTGTTGATGCAGCAGCAATAGCTTTTCAATCAAGACCTGGAGGAGACATAACAAATAATTATGTTGAAGATCATGGTATCGGAATCTCAGTTGGTAAACATGATCAAAATCAAAGCTGGCCAAGAGTAAATGCATTAATTGAAAATAATGTGGTATTACATTTAACAGACTCTGAAGATCAAAATTTGGGATACGGAATTTTTGCTGAAAACGGAGATATAACCATTAGAAAAAATATTGTTGCCTACTTTGATGGAGCAGTGCCCCTATCTGGACGTCCACTCCATTTTAATGAAGACGTATACCATTGGAATAATCCAGAAAATCCATTTTTTAACGATCCTAATTCCCACACCGTCGGAGATATTACTCAAAACACTATATATTCTGTTCCTGGAAAGATACGTTATGGGAATGGAGCCTATCCATTTCCTGACCCTGAACAAATAACAAAAACAAATAATTTTTTCAATGGTTTTGCTACTGGCTTCCCTACAATTTTTGTTTATCCTACAAATATTAATTCTACAGAAATCAATTTTGTTGATCCAGTATTACGAGATATGGCAGGATATAATTCTAAAGTACTAGGAGGCGCAAATGACAGAGATGCATTTATGATTGAAGCAAGAAAACAATGGAGAAATTATTATCGGGCAGAATATACTGCACCAGCATTGAATGATTGGGTTCGTGAAGGATTCAGACCAGACGGAAGCCAACCAGAAGTATGCGGAAAAGGTGCCGTTGAATGTTTGGATGTTGGATGTACTATCGACGCCGATTGTAATGATGACTTATTTTGTAATGGGGTTGAGACATGTGTGAATACTGTTTGTCAGGCTGGAAGTGCTCCTGTGACAAACGATAATGTTGATTGTACTGTTGATTCGTGTGATGAAGGAAGTGATGCAGTGGTTAATACCCCAAACCATGTCTTTTGTGATAATGGATTATATTGCGATGGAAGTGAAACATGCGATCCAATTTTAAATTGTCAAAATGGAGATGTTATTACTTGTTCTGCAGGAGAAACTTGCGATGAAGGAACAGACAGATGTGAGAGTAACCCGGGGGGCCCTAGTTGTTTATTAACTTCTGCAGATTGGAGTGTTACCGAGGCTGTTGAAGGAACCATAGTGGAACTTAGTGTTACTGGGACAGATTGTGACGGAGAAACATTAAGCATTGAAGTTTTCGAAGACGATGAGCTTCTTGGAGACGATGCTGCGAATATCAATCCTGCAAACATAGTATTTGTTGCTGAAAGTACCCTAGGGAGTTGGGTTGCGGAATGGCAATGTGATGGAGAGGCCCTAGGAGTTTGTACCTTTGGAAATCCAGAATATTATTTTATTGCTACATTGGTTTCTGATCCTCAAGAAAGTATTACATCCAGTACTGCAGCAGTTGACGAATTGGTGACGACTGCAAGTACTGCTGTTTGTGGAAATGGAATTATTGAAGATGGAGAAGTTTGTGATGAAGGTTCTCAAAATGGTGTCCAGGGATCTGGATGTGATTCTGTTTGTCAGCCGGAAACGGGAGGTCCAAATGATCCTGTTTGTGGAAATAATGTTCTTGAAGATGGAGAGACTTGTGACGATGGAAATACTGAGGACAATGACGGATGTGATTCTTCTTGTCAAACTGAATCTGACGATTCTGGCTCTGGAGGAGATGGCTCTGGCGGCAGTGGGGGAAGTGGAGGATCTGGGGGAAGTGGAGGATCTGGAGGAGATGATCCAGAGATTTTAGGCCCTCAATTATATCAATTATCTTCGGAAGATCTAACCATTGGAACTGCCTTACCACTTAATGAGCTTGACCGAGTTTTCTTTTCTCTTGATTTGGAAGACCATATATTGACTACAGGAATTATTGGAGAAACTTCTGTTGTCGTGAATATTGCGAGTGATCCGATTGAATTGACATTGAATGTTGGCGTAGAAGAGAAAATTGATTTAGATGGTGATGGCGATTTTGATTTATCCCTTTTACTTAATTCTGTCACTGATGATTCTGTAGATATGAAATTTCTGGAAATTTCTGGAAATGTTGTCGATGAAACTGGAGGAGAGTCAGGTTTTGAAGCTGGAGAAATTGATGGTGCTCGTAGGCTATCTAATTTGGCAATCTATGGAGTAGGAATTATTGTGATTTTTTTGGTTATCCTTGTAGCCATTTATCTTTATCGAAAAAAGAAAACTAAGATTAAGAGAAGACGTGTTTTGAGAAAGTGATTTTTTGAAGTTATATTTTTTTTATCAATCTTGCTTAAAAAGTTATTAAGATTTCTCCCAAAACCCTTAAAAATATCTTACTCTTTCCAAAAACATGAAACGAGAAGAATTGATTAAGAAATATATTAAGTTTTTTGAGTCGAAAGACCATGCAAAGATTACGAATGCGAGTTTGATTCCTGAGAATGATCCGACAGTTCTTTTTACGACGGCAGGAATGCATCCGCTTGTGCCTTTTTTATCCGGACAAAGGCATTCTGCGGGAAAACGATTAGTTGGTTTGCAGCGATGTATTCGAACAGGAGATATCGAAGAAGTGGGTGATACGACACACCATACTTTTTTTGAGATGCTTGGGAATTGGAGTTTAGGTGATTACGAAAAAGAAGACGCGATAAAATATTCCTTCGAATTTTTGACGAAAGTATTGAAAATTCCAGTTGAGCGGTTAGCAGTTAGCGTTTTTTTAGGAGACGAGAATGCTCCAAAAGATACTACTTCAGCAAAAGTTTGGGAAGATTTAGGAATTTCTAAAAAACGAATTGTATTTTTAGATAAGAAAGAGAATTGGTGGGGACCTGCAGGAGAAACTGGGCCGTGTGGACCGGATACTGAAATGTTTTATTGGAAAAAACAAGAAGGGGAAGTTCCTGAAGAGTTTGATTCTGAAAATGAAAATTGGGTTGAGATTTGGAACGATGTTTTTATGGAGTATGTTTGTGACTTCCATTCATATGTAAGAGAAGTAAAGGGACCTAAGGATATTGAAGAAAAAGTGAGCACTATAAAATCTGAGCAAGTTGAAAAGAGTAAAAAAAGAAAAGTAGATGAACCCGAATATATCTTAGCAAAACAAAAAAATGTTGATACTGGAATGGGAGTTGAAAGAACTATTGCGATCCTTGAAGGTTTAGAGGATAATTATTTAGCAGATATGTGGAAGCCGATTATTGAGAAAATTGAAATGTTGAGTGAGCATGCTTATGATGAAGATGAAACTGTGACGAAGGCGATGAGAATTGTTGCTGACCACATCAAGGCTGCAGTTTTTATTATTAATGACTGTGTTGTTCCTGGAAATACTGAACAAGGTTATGTTCTTCGGAGATTAATTCGTAGAGCGATTAGGTTTGGACGAGTTTTAGGAATTGAGGATTTTACTACTAAGATTGCTGATGCAGTTTATATGATTTACAAAGATTATAAATTGGACGTGAAAAAGATTTCATTAGAGTTACAAAAAGAAGAAGATAAATTTTTGAAAACATTAGAACAAGGTTTGAGGATGTTTGATAAGCATGTCTCACGAGGGAAAAATATTTCTGGGAAGGATGCGTTTTTATTATTTCAGTCATATGGATTTCCAATCGAAATTTTGGAAGAACTCGCTCTTGAGAAAGGTTTGAATGTTGATGTTAGAGGTTATGAAGAAGCTTTTTCAAAGCACCAGGAACTTTCTCGAACTTCATCCGCTGGAAAATTTAAGTCAGGCCTTGCTGATAATTCTGAAGAAACGACAAAACTTCATACTGCTGCACATTTACTTTCTGCTGCATTAAATAAAATTTTGAAGCGAGAGGATGGTGAGCTGATTGAACAGCGAGGAAGCAATATTACTGCGGAGCGGCTTCGATTTGATTTTTCGTTTGATAGAAAATTAACTGAGAATGAAGTTTTCGAGATTGAAACTCTTATTAATTCGTGGATGAAAACTGGAAAGGATGTTATTCGAAAAGAAATGAGTTTAGCTGAAGCGAAAAAAATTGGTGCTGAAGGAATCTTTGAGGATAAATATTCTAAAGTAGATAAGTTGAGTGTTTATATTATTGATAATGGAAAAATCTCAAAAGAAATTTGTTCTGGGCCACATGTTGAAAGTTTGAAAGTTTTTGCAGGTTTGACATTTAAAATTACGAAACAAAAAAGTGTTGGTTCTGGTGTTCGGCGAGTCCGTGGTGAGTTGTTGAAGGGTTAGAAGGGGATTTCTGCGAGCGACTCTTGCCAATCAGATTCATCCATCCAATAACATAGCCGTTCTAATCTATCTATTTGCCCTGCACGAATTCCTTGATTAACTAATTGTGTTCTTCGTTCTTCGTCGAGTCCCCCGTTGTGATAATCTCCCCAAAACCTATTATGAAGTTTTCTACTTCCGAGTTGCCTTATTGCATCTCTTCTCTCTTGCGCTATTGCTTCAAGTTTCTTTTTATTTGCAGTAACACTTCTTCTGATTTGGACAACTTTTTGCGCATCTTTTCTTGGATATACCATGTGAACTGTTGAGCCGTTAGGACCCTCGGTACTTCTTGTGAGAAAATCTTCATACCCATTACTTTCAATACTTTTTCTAAAATTATTCATTGTTCTTATTTGAACTTTATTTCGTAGTCCACTAAAATCTCGTTCCACAATTGCTTTTGCTGCCCTGAATCTAAGCCCTTGCCATGCAGGTCCTTTTCGATTTTTGTATGCCGGCTCTCCATGAAGAATTGTATTTGTGAGTCTAGAACGTAATTCCCCCAATGCTTTTTTTACAGTTGTTTTTTGTTGAGTTGCAAGAGAGGCTGCGAAATAATGAAAAATAACTTCTGAAGGAATGATATATTGATCCTCCCAAGTTAGTGTTGCTGCTGAAAAATCTCCCTGAAAATTTACTGCCGCCACCCTATTTGTCCTCTCAACAAAAGAATAGAATAGTCTTTCTCCCTCATCAGAATAATTTCTTTCTTGTTGAGCCAAATAAACGTCGGTAGAGTCATCTCCAAAAAATGGCACAATCTCATAAGGGTTCGTAAAATGATACGCCATTTGCTCCATAATTAAAATTCCTTGATCGAGCCCAGATTTTACTTCTACGGAGAATAACTTTCTTGGATGGCTTAAGTCAGGTCTTGAGGAACATCTTACATTACCATTTAAGTCATATAAATTTGCAAGATAGCGTTCTGCATCAGTTCCAAATGCAGTGGTTTTATGTTTTGACCCTAGTTTGACCATTACATCATTTGAAAAAATAATATTATAAAAAAATATATGGTGGAATATAGGTGATTAGAATAATAAATTTATTTCTTATTATTTCTTAGCTTCCTTACTTTCTCATTAATATGAAGTGCTTCTTCTATTTTTTGAACCTGTTTTAATACCTGTTCAATTCCTTTTTGTGATTTTTTGTTAACATCATAATCATATTGCATTTTGTTTCTATCTTTTTGAGATTGTCTGTTTTGACTCATTAAAATTATTGGTGCTTGGATTGCCGCTATGAAAGATAGCACGAAATTTAGCAGAATATATGGGTATGGGTCCCAAGTTTCTACATTTGTCGAATAAGAATTCATCATTATCCAGGTACTTAATGCAATAATAAATAAAATTATAAATGTCCAACTTCCTGCCCACTTTGATAGTCCGTCTGCGGCCTTTTGTCCGATAGAAATCTGCTGTCCATGCAGAATCTTAGAAATTATTTGTTCACCCATAGTCAATCATAGAATATTTAGTTTAAAAATGTTTTACTTATTCTACGTAGATGCTTGGTTTACCTGGCCTTGTGTTTTTAGCCTTATTTTTTGGATCATATTTTTTTGAATCATTAACTGCAAAAATTGTTACGTCTTTTTTGAAAGTATTCTTTATTTTTGATTGGTTAATTGACGATAGTTCAAAAGGCAAAACATAGACGTAAATTTTTTCATAAGAAGAGTTGAGTTTATTTTGAATAGATTTTATTTCTTCAATGATTTTTGAAGTAGGATTATTTTGTGAAATTTCTTGTTTTACTATTTTTCCTTTTGGCCATTCTGCATTTGAGATAAAATCTTTATTTCCTAATTTTTCCCAAAGTTCTTCGGTGATGTGAGGACAAAAAGAACTACACAATATTAAAAATCCTTCGAGAATTTCTTTTGAATTCTCTTTTTCCTTAGAAAATTGTTCAAAAAATTCTCTTAATAAAATAGTAACTTTCCTATATTCTATTTTCTCAAAATTCTTTTCTACTAAAGTTACTGTTTGTGCAAATTTTTCTTGAATATCTTTTTTGGATGAACTAATTTTTACTTCGGAATAATAGTTTATAATTTTTTTAACGAATTTGAAACTTCCAATTATTCCATTCTCGCTCCAAGAATAATCTTTATCGGGACTAGCGACGGAGAACAAGAATAAACGTAGAGTATCCACACCAAATTTATCGATTATCTCATATGGATCGACGACATTTCCAAGTGATTTACTCATTTTGTTTCCATCCGCACCCTGAACAAATCCTTGATGGAATAATTTGGTAAATGGTTCATCGAAATTTACGAGCCCGATATCTCTGAGAAATTTTGAATAAAATCTGCTATAAATTAAATGCATGCATGCATGTTCGCTTCCGCCAAAATAATAATCAACTGGTGTCCAGTAATTTGCTTTCTTTTTATCAAAAATTGCTTTATCGTTAGACGAATCACAATACCGTAAGAAATACCAAGAAGAATTAACGAAGGTATCCATTGTGTCGGTTTCTCGTTTTGCATTTCCCTTACATCTTGGACAAGATGTTTTTATCCACTCCGTTGCTGTTTCTAGTGGATTTCCTTTTCCAAACTTTACTTTTTCTGGAAGTTTAAGCGGTAAATCTTTTTGAGGAACTGGAACTGCTCCGCACTTTTCACAATGAATAATTGGGATTGGTGTTCCCCAGTATCGCTGACGAGAAATTCCCCAATCACGAAGTTTAAAATTTATTACTTTTTTTGCAACTTTTTTCTTTTCAAGCCATGACGTTATTTTTTCTTTTGCTTGCGTGTTTGAAATGTCATTGAATTTTTCTGAATTGATTAATTTGCCTTCTCCAACATATGCTTTTTTTGTAATTGAATCTCCACTCACTACTTGCGTTATTTTAATTTTGTATTTTTTTGCGAATTCGAAATCTCTTTTGTCATGCGCTGGAACTGCCATTACCATTCCACTTCCATAATCTGCCAAGACAAAATTTCCTGCGTATACTGGCACTTTTTCATTGTTCGCAGGATTAATTGCATAACTTCCAGTAAAAACTCCCTCTTTTTCCATCGCTCCAAAATCTTTTTCACTTACTGACTTTAATTTTTTTAAGAATTTGTCAACTTCCATTTCTTGCTCTGGTGTGACGAGAGAATCTAGCCTTGTGTGTTGGGCAGAGACGACCATAAAAGTTACTCCAAAAATTGTGTCTGGTCTTGTGGTAAATATTGGCCATTCTTTTTTATTTATTTCGAACATAATCTGAGTTCCATGAGATTTTCCAATCCAATTTCTTTGCATGGTCTTTGTTCGCTCTGGCCAATCTTTCAAATCGCTTAATCCCTCATATAGTTCATCAGCATAATCAGTTATTTTCAAAAACCATTGTTTTAATTTCTTAACTTGGACGGGTGTTTCTTCGTGCCTCCAACACATTCCGTTTTGAACTTGTTCGTTTGCGAGAACGGTTTCACATTTTGAACACCAATTAACGCTTGATTCTTTTTGATATGCAAGTCCTTTCTCGAGCATCTTTAGAAAAATCCATTGATCCCATTTGTAGTATGAAGGATCTGAGGTGCTTAGAGTTCTTGTCCAATCGTAACTGATTCCGAATTTCTTGAATAACTTTGTAAAATTATCGATTGACTTTTTTGTATATTTTGATGGGAGTGTTCCGTCTTTGATTGCCGCGTTTTCTGCGGGAAGTCCGAGCGCGTCGTATCCCATTGGATGGAGAACGTTGAATCCTTGTAGTTTTTTGAATCGTGAATAAATGTCTCCGAGCGTATACATAAGTGCGTGGCCCATGTGAAGTCCGAGTCCAGATGGATAGGGAAACATTTCAAGAATGTAGTGTTTTTGTTTTTTTGATTTCTCATCTACCTCGAACGTTTTTTCTTTTTCCCATCGGCCTTGCCACTTTTTTTCTATTGCAGCGAAGTTAGTTTGTTGCATGTCTGAATAAGAAGGTTTTAGTTCTTAAAAGTTATTATTGACTGGATAAAATCTTGGTAAATCTTATAAAGAGGTTTTGTTACCTTGAGTTTATGCTCCTATAGTCTAGTGGCCAAGGATGCCGCCCTCTCAAGAGGTGAAAAGTTTTAGACGATGAGTCGATAAACTTTGTGTTCATCTTTGAACATCACCGATAATCTCTTTTGAGATTCATTGGAGAACGGCGGTGACCCGGGTTCAAATCCCGGTGGGAGCGTGAGAATCTCCGACGGAGCGTTGAACAATAAATCTAATAGGTATAAACTTTCCCTAAAAAATCTTCCATCTTCTGATTATGAATATATTTTGGATTACCTAATTCCCTAACAAACTTTTTCCTAACAATTTCATTTTCTTCAATTCTACAATTTCCCCACGTTCCAGGACTGCCCCAAGTCTTATCAATAGCCCAATCCCAATTAATATAACAAAATGCCTTAATTTGTTTATGGCTATTAATCCATCGGAAATATTTTTCAAACCAATTACCCCAACTTTTTTCTCCTTCTAAAACTCCAACCTCTGCAGGAGTGGATTCTCCAACCATTACAGGTTTTTTGTGTTCTATTGCTAATTCTAAAAATTTTTCTATAGGGTCATATTTTCTACTTAGATGTCTGGATAAAAAAATATCTATCCCAAACCAATCAACATATTTGTCTCCAGGATAATATGGCTCAACAGGTTCTGTCCCATTATAAGGTGCTGCACACCAAACAGTTGCAATATTTTTAACTCCCATTTTTTTATACATATCTACAATATATTTCCATGCTAAAATAAAATTTTTAGAATCATATTTTCCTCGTTTATCAAATTCATAGCCAATTCTAAGAAATACGGGATTTTCAAATTCTTTTATTGTCTTAAAAAATTCGTTTAAATCTTTATCATACTTTCCGCCCAAGACTTCTAAGGTAAGATCTTCTCCTTTAGAATCTAAGATTTTTAAACCAATTTGTAAAATAATATTTGGAAATTTCTTTGATTCTATTTTCATAGTTTCAATCCACTTTTGAATTTTAGGAATCTTGGCATAAGTCATATACATTGCAGGTTTGTAATCTTCAACCGCATTCCAATAGTTAGAAAAAGCTTCTAAACTCTGTCCAGCGCCATGAATTATCTTGTTTTCTTTTGGTTCAAATTTTGCGTTGAAGTCCATTTTTTATGCTTATTCTAAAACCTCAAAATAGAGTGTGATTTCATGTAATCTATCAATCATTCTTAATAAATTGAAAATGATCATTTTATGTTTACTCGTCTCTAAACATGAAGCACCTGTCTTTCTTAGTTTAGTTTCTTTTTCCTTGATTTTATGCAATGTTTCTTTCTTTTGGTCATAATAGGTATCATAAATAGTATTTTGATATTCTACAACTTCTTGAAAGAATTCTATTTCTTTCTTTGTATAACTATTATTTTTTGTTAAATGGTCTTTTGCAAAAGAAGCCCATTTTTTCCCACACAAACCGATATTCCATATTAAGAAAAAATCAGAGATTTTTTTATCCGGTGAAAACTCCTTTTGTAATTGTATTAATCTTAAATTATATTGCTCTAAGGGGATTAATGTCTCGTTCATTTCTTGGATGGCATCAATCATTTGTTTATTTCCTTTTGTAAGTTTTAGGCATGACTCTCCAAGCGCAAGGGTAATCTGAAACATTCTCCTGACCATTTGCAAATAATCTTCTGAAGAACCCTTAGCTAAATTTCCTATAGTGCAAGAATTTTGTGTTTGCTCAATAATTTCAAAACCTAAAAGTTTTTTCAAAGTTTTTCTTATTTTTTCCATGATTGTTGGATCTTCATAAGTTACAATAATTTCATCAAAACCTTCGCGATATTTTTTTACTATAATTCTGTCAAAATAATCTTCTTTTCGAGAAAAATTTATTTTACAGCTTTTTTTGCCTTTATCAGTAGTTATGGATAATGTAATTTCGTCTCCCCGTAGGTCTAGATCGATGAAGTCTCCTTTTTTAACGGCATTTTCTTTAATCCAAGTGCTTGGCAATGAGACCATCATTGTGCTTGGACCTTGTTGAATAACTTTTCTTTGCATGTGATAGAGAGTGATTGAGAATATATAAATATATGTGTTTTATTATTATATTAGGTAGTTATTATTATATTAGCATAATACTTATATTTCTATATGTTACTATTATAATATGGTAAAACAAAATTATGGGAGAAAAATTTGATGGGGTTTGAAATCTCTTTTAGGAATGGAATGGAAGGAGTGCTAGAAAAAGCTCAACATTTTGCAGATTATTCTGGCTGGAGTCCTCAGCAAGAGTCAGAGTTTAAACTTTATGGCAAAGAGAACCTTAAAAGAAATATTGAATCTATGTTGTATGAAGATGCTTTCAGACCATTTTCCATCGCATCGCTAGCAAGCTATTACATTCCCTCTAAGGAACAGATCGTGACAGGAGATTTTATAGCATATACTCCAGATTCTGAGGAATTAAAAGTTATTTATACAACTGACAACCAGGGAAAGTGGACTAATCAAGGAAGATTTTTATGGGAATATTACATGACTAATTTTAATCCGCAAAATCCTAAAGGAGTTCAATTATCTTTAGAATCATATAAATCATTAGATGGGATAATAGCAAGCGGCCATGAAATTGAAAAAACTTCTATGAGCTACAAGTACAATGACCTAAAGGGCGTGCTTCTCCGGGATCCAACGGAAGTACCTCAAAATCTTTCTTTTTCCCAAAGCAAATTGGAGGATGATGCAAACTTTATCGGACGAAAGCCATATGAGAGGCTTCTTGTTTTTCTTGAGGAAAGAGCTACATCTGAAACTCCATTTCTATCTCCCCTTTCTTTTCGTATGCCAGGATATGATTCTCCCTTTTATGTAACTGTAGGTGCTAATCCCGATTCACAACTCCTTTGTGCAAACGCTCAGGCACTAACTACGTTGCCTGAAAAACCATGAAGTTAGAACACCTTTTGTCTGACCCAGTATCTGCGTGTGTTCATGCAGAGAGATATATAAACTTTAAAGAAGCAACAAGACCATATACTTTGGGAGTGTTAAGTCCTGAGCACAGCGCCTATAAAGGTCCAGAAAAAATAGTTCTTGAGCGCTTCAAAATTCCTCGTTCTAAAGCAATCATACACCATAATCCTGAAGAAGAATCTCCCCTTGAGAAAGCATTCCAAGATGAAGAACATGTTTATTTCATTCCTCACCCAGGGGTAAGAGGCCAAGGTTTTGCAGAAGAATATGAGAGATTAGAAAAAATGTCAGTGGAAAAAAGTACTTTGTGCGCAGACCCAACTGCATCAAATAGGACATTTAAGGTATCCGAACCACTCACAAGCTATGTTAAAACATCGTTTCCGGCAAGAATTTCGGGGTGTAAAAGAACATTGCATAAAGAAGACATAGAAGAGTCATTATGGTTAACTCAAGAATTAGACTTCCAATGCGGAAAAGATAATCTGCCAAAAACATTCTCCTACAATAGAGAACCTTTAGGAATAGAAATACCATTAGTAAGAAGACTTGGAGGAATGATTCTACGAGAGTATGATAGCTTTCCACACCACAAACCTCTTAAAATACCTCTTGCATCAGTTTGTAGTCCAGACTTAAAAAAACCCGAAGACCCTTTATTGATTGAACAATTAGCCGAGCTTGAGGGAACTTCGGTAAGAGATTATTTTTTAGAAAGAATTGTTGTTCCATTAATAGATATATGGAATTGGTTTAATTTCCAACTAGGGGTTATCCCAAATTTACACGGCCAGAATCTCCTCTATCAATTAGACCAAGATTTTGCAGATCCATTATTTTCATTTAGAGACTTCAATGGAAATCTTATTAATCCCTGCAAGAGAGTGTTGCCCTCACATGAGGATGAGAGTTCAAAGCAAGATATATTATGGGATCAACGGCAATTAAAAGAATATATGACCTTATCCTATGATTTCATAATAGGAGAATTATTTCTTGATAGGGCTATCGACTCACTATCTGAGAGAGGAATAGAGACTAAAGGAATAGAAGAAGAAATAGCAGGACACTTCAAAGAAAGCTATTTAGGAGAAGAAAAAGATCTATGCCCTCAGTTTGTGAAACTAGGTTATTCAAAAGAAAGAGAAATGCAAAGAGTTGAATTTAAAAGGGAACGCCCAAAATATAGGAGGTAAAATTCTATAATCTAGAACTTCAAGATGAAGAGGGAACCTGCACCAGTAATACAGTAAATGTAAGGACAAAACAAGGTGTACTTCCAAGAATTGGCGAGTCTTACTTAGTTGATTTAGTAGATTACTATGGCGTGAATACTTTAGGTAAATATAGGGTCGTGGATGTTGAGCACCGACTTAGAAGTCCAGAAAAAAAAGGGTTTATCCAACTTGCTATGTGGGAAGCCCCCCAAAGTTGTAATCCGTAGATTGCTTAAGTACGGGTAAATATTCGATAATCTTAAAACCCCCACACTACTATCAATCTAATCTCGACAATACTTATAAATCTGAACACCTTCAATAAATTAATTAAAATCAAGGACAAAAATAACGCCCTCGATTATCACACGTTGCTATCTAACTCGGTGGGAGCGTTTTTTATTTCTTTAATTCTAAGATATATTTAATCCCGCACATTTTCAGAAAGTTCCTTAAGATTAACTGGCCGTCAAGGCCTGAGACTTCGGGATGACCTTGGAAGGAATAGATTTTTTTTGTTTTATGTTTCATGGCTTCGATTTTTGTTGCTTTTGATTTTGCGAGGAGAATAAAATCTTTTGGAAGTTTTTCGATTGCGTATTTGTGGAATTCTCGAAGGTATGCGTTTGATTTTATTCCCTTGAAGATTGGTTCTTTTGATTTTGTGATTTTTACTTTCTCTGCTGTGTTTTGGAGTTTTGGCAAGAGAATTATTTTTGCACCGAAATGGGTTGCTATTGTTTGATGGCCGAGACAGATTCCAAGAATTGGGACATCTAGTTCTTCTATTGCCTTGTAATCGTTAGTTAGATTTCTTGTAGAGGGTTTTTTTGGGCCGCCGGTGAGGATCACGCCTGAAATATTTTTTAGTTGTTTGAAATTAATTTTTTCTGTTGGAGAAATTACTCTGAAAGGAATTTTTTGAAGTTTTAGTTCTTCTTTTAGCCATGAAGAAAACTTAGAGCCGTTGTTTATTATTAGAATTTTCTTTTTCATATATTATTCCCCTCTTTAGCATTCTTATACGCTCTTGAGACCGGTTAAATCAGAAGAACTTTGGATTTTGTTTCCTAGGCCGTCAACGATTTCTATTCCGAGTTCTCTGCAAAGTATTGTTTCTGGAACCTCATAAGTGAATCTGTCTCCACCATTTGCGAAGATATCTGGATGAACCATGCGTAATGTCTCGCAGACTGATCTGTCCTTATCAATACTTATGACTACTTCGTCAACATGACGAATTGCTTCAAGAATTGTCTTTCGCTCATCTTCTTGCATAAACGGCTTTCCTTTTTTTGCTATTGCTTGTGCATCACTATTCATAATTACAATTAATTTGTCTCCGAGTGCCTTTGCTTTTTCAAACATTTCAATATGGCCCTTATGGATTGGATCAAAATATCCTGAGACTACTACGCTTACCATTTTAGACATAATGTTTTGAAGTATTAATAGTTTGCTGTCTTGTTCACTTTAGAGTTAAGCACAAAACTTTAAAGGGTTCTTTTATTGTTTATTTTACTTCTAGTTACTATGAAAGACATTGTTATTAAGGGCGCGAGAGAGCACAATTTGAAAGATGTTAGCGTGACGCTTCCGCGAGAGAAATTTATTGTGATTACTGGGCTTTCTGGTTCTGGAAAATCTACGCTTGCTTTTGATACACTTTATGCTGAAGGGCAGAGACGTTATGTAGAGAGTTTATCTGCATATGCTCGGCAATTCTTGGGTTTGATGAATAAACCAGATGTTGATTCTATTGAGGGTCTTTCTCCTGCGATTTCGATTGAACAAAAAACAACTTCGAAGAATCCTCGTTCAACTGTTGGAACTATTACTGAAATTTATGATTATCTTCGTTTACTTTTTGCGCGAGTTGGAACGCCCTATTGTCCAGAACATAAAATTCCGATTGAGGCTTCGAGTGCAGAGAATATTAGTGAAAAGGTTTCAAAAGAACTGGGTGGAACTGTTACGATTCTTGCGCCGATTATTTCTCAGAAAAAGGGAACTTATGAACAGTTGATTAAAGATTTGAAAACTGAAGGTTATGCCCGTGTTCGTGTAAATGGTGAGGTATACCGGACGGATGAAACAATAAAACTTGCGCGATATAAGAAACATGATATTGAAGCGATTATTGATAGAGTTGAAGTTACTGACATTTCTCGGTTAACTGAAGCGATTGAGAATGCCGTTAAGAAAAGTGAGAGTGGACTCGTAGAGGTTTTAGATTCTGAAGAAAAAATTCATATTTATTCGTCAGTTATGTCTTGCCCAAAATGTGGATTAGCTTTTGAAGAACTTCAGCCACGAATGTTTTCGTTTAATAGTCCTTTTGGTGCTTGTGGAGATTGTCATGGGCTCGGCGTTAAGACAGAGTTTGATCCAGATTTAGTTTTGCCCGATAAAGATTTGAGCATTATTGATGGTGCAATTAAACTTTATGGTCGAATGGATAATTCATGGAGAACTCAGCAGTTAGCGGTCGTTGGAAAAAAGTTTAAGTTCGATATATTTACACCTGTTGGTGATTTTACTAAAAAACAACTTGATGCACTTATGTATGGCTCTGATTCGCCACTTCGAGGAAAATGGTCTAACGGTGCTACTATGAATTTTGAGAATGGTTGGGAAGGAATTATTCCTCAATCGAATAGATTGTATAAACAAACCGAGAGTGATTGGCGGCGACGGTCTTTAGAGAAATTTATGCGAAGTCGGAAATGTCAAACTTGTGAAGGAAGACGACTTAAGGATAAAGTTTTGTCTGTTACAGTTCATGATAAATCGATTATCGATGTGACAAACATGTCTATTGGCGAAGCTGTGGAATTTTTTGCAGATTTAAAACTTGACAAGAAAAAAGAAGCGATTGCGAAATTAATTTTAAAAGAAATTCGTGAGCGACTTGACTTTTTAAAAAGTGTAGGTCTATCTTATCTCACTTTATCTCGAAAATCTGGAAC
Source organism: archaeon (assembly GCA_018697295.1). Lineage (GTDB taxonomy): Archaea > Nanobdellota > Nanobdellia > Pacearchaeales > GW2011-AR1 > JAGVXH01. The sequence goes on along the minus strand of JABHTJ010000006.1, from coordinate 2,912 downwards.
GCTTTCGGGTGGCGAGGCTCAGCGAATACGACTTGCTACGCAAATTGGGGCGAATCTAATGGGAGTCATGTATATTTTGGATGAGCCATCGATTGGACTTCATCAGCGAGATAATAAAAAATTAATTGATACACTCCATAAGCTTCGAGATTTGGGAAATACATTAATTGTTGTTGAGCATGACGAAGATACGATTCGTGGAAGTGACTATGTTGTTGATGTTGGACCGGGAGCAGGAATTCATGGAGGAGAAATTGTCTCGATTGGAACACCAGAGCATATTGAAAATGATCCTAAGTCTTTGACAGGACAATATTTGAGTGGGAAACTTTCTATTGAAACCCCAACTACTCGAAGAACGAGTGATAAATACATTCGAATGTTTGGTTGTGAAGAAAATAACCTTAAAGGAATTGATGTCAATATTCCGACGAGTGTTTTGACTTGCCTTACCGGAGTTTCTGGTTCTGGAAAATCAACTTTGATTAATCAGATTTTGTATCGGTCGATGATGCAAAAACTTCATGGTTCCAATGTGAAACCGGGAAAACATAAGAAAGTTGAACTTGACACGCCTATCGATAAAGTAATTGTGATTGATCAGAGCCCTATTGGAAAAACTCCTAGAAGTAATCCTGCGACGTATACCAAGATATTTGATTTGATTCGGGCAATTTTTGCTTCAACTAAAGAAGCGAAGATGCGTGGTTACAAGCTTGGACGATTTTCATTTAATGTAAAAGGTGGACGCTGTGAGAAATGCCAAGGAGATGGAACGATTAAGATTGAAATGAATTTTTTGCCTGATGTTTATGTTGAATGTGAGGACTGTAAAGGGAAGAGATACAATAAAGAGACGCTTGAAATTTTGTATAAGAATAACTCGATTGCAGATGTTCTTGATATGAGTGTTGAAGATGCGCTTGTTTTGTTCGAGAATGTTCCTTTGATTCGAAGTAAACTTGATACACTTCATCGTGTTGGACTTGACTATATTAAACTTGGGCAGAGTGCAGTGACATTATCTGGCGGAGAATCTCAACGAATTAAGTTAACGAGGGAACTTGCAAAACGAGGAACTGGAAGAACACTATATATTTTGGATGAACCGACAACCGGACTTCATTTCCATGACGTTAGAAAATTATTGAAAGTTATGGATGGATTAGTAGAGAAGGGAAATACAATGGTAGTTATTGAACATAATTTGGATGTGATTAAGTCTGCAGACCATGTTATCGATCTAGGACCTGAAGGAGGAGATGGTGGAGGAATGATTATTGCCGAGGGAACGCCAGAAGAAGTTGCCAAGAATAAAAAAAGTTGGACTGGAAAGTTTTTGAAAGAAGTTTTTGAGGAAAAAAGAGTTTAGAAAATCTTAAATAATTTAGTGCCCAATTAATTTTATGGCTTTTGAAGAAAAAATGTGGGAATATTACCAGTTGATGAAGTTTGATGAACCTCTGAGTGCCACCGAACTTATAAAAAAATATGAAGCAGAATATCACCTTGAGGAAAATACTGCGAGCATCTCAGATGCAATTATTTCATGTAGACAACTTTTTCAACAAGGCTATACTAATAGGAAAAGTATGAAAGGAAGAAATTTTTATACTAAGAAACCTGGTGGAAGAAGATTTCCAAAACCTTCATCTCTTGAGAAAACTGAAAGTGATTTTGGATTTGGAAGTGGGCTTTGTCCTGCTTGACCCATCCAAATAATTAAAAAGCTCTATTTCTTATTTTAAAAATGGAAAAGAAATTTATTTCGGTTCAGGATGCTATGAATAAAGGTTCTGGGAAAGTTAGTGTTCATGGGTGGGTTCATCGTGAGCGAGGAAGTAATAAGATTAAGTTTGTGGTGCTTCGAGATTCTTCAAATATTATTCAATGTGTTTTGAAAAAGGACGATTTTGATGATAAGACTTGGAAGATGATTGATTCTCTTAAGCTTGAATATTCTATTGCGATTACTGGAAAGATTTCTGCAGATGAGAGAGCACCAACAGGATTTGAAATACAAGTAAGTGATTTTGAGTTAATTGGTGAGGCTGAAGATTTTCCAATAAATAAAGATTTGAATGAAGAGTTACTTGGAGACCGACGACATTTATGGATTAGAAGTAGAAAAATGATTTCTATTATGAAAATTCGTTCAACTGTTTTTGGAGCGATTCATGATTATTTCCGAGGAGAAGGATTTTATGCGCATCATTCTCCAAGCCTTTTAGGGGCTGCCGGAGAGAGTGGAAGTGAGGTTTTCGAAGTTAATTATTTTGGTAAGAAAATGTATCTTGCGCAGACGTGGCAATTACATGCAGAAGCAATGATTTTTGCTTTGGAAAAAATTTATACCATTGCTCCTAGCTTTCGAGCGGAAAAATCTAATACTTCCAGACATTTGACAGAATATTGGCATGCGGAGATGGAAGTTGCATGGACTAATTTTTTAGAGCTTCAAGGATATGCTGAAGGCCTGATGAAATTTATTGTGAAACGTGTTCTTGAAACTAATAAAGCCGAACTTGAGATATTGGAACGAGATACGAAGACCCTTCAAGCAACTGTCAAGAAAAAATTTCCTCGAATGACCTATACTGATGCAGTGAAACTCTTAGCCGATAAATGTGATATGAAAGTTGCTTGGGGAAAAGATTTGCGGACGATTGAAGAGGATAAATTATCTGAACTTTTTGACACGCCAGTTATTGTAACCGATTATCCTAAGGCTGTTAAAGCATTTTATATGAAAGAATCTCCAGAGACATTGGATAAGCCTGAAGCGAAAAAAACAGTTCAAGGTTTTGATGTTATTGGTCCTGAAGGTTATGGAGAACTTTTTGGTGCGAGTCAGCGAGAAGAAGATATTGAAGTGATTAAAGAGAATTTGAAACGAGAAGGAGAGGACTTAG
>JABHTJ010000009.1 GCA_018697295.1 archaeon | reverse complement strand
TTTTAAAAATATAAGCCCTAGAACAACATGCTTGTATTCTGACGGTTCGACTGTGCCCCTGAGTTTATTAGCAGAATCCCAAAGAGTTTCTTCAATACTTTTTTGTTTTTTTACTTTCTTAGTTGCCATATTTATTCACTTATCTCCCGCAAGCCCTTAACAATCTCAACCTCTGCCCAAGTATCAAGCTCGCAATACTTTTCCAATGCTTCCCTTACTTTTAACCTTTCCGAGTCTTCAACATCACCATAAGTAACCCTTTCATATTCTAGACTAGCTAAGATTCCGTTCTTTATATCTAAATCATCATATTTCAAATCACTCAAGACTGGTAAAACATATTTTATTGAGGTAGAGCCTTTTTGTTTGGGGTCATAATAAGAAAAGTCTTTGAAAACATCCCACAAATCCTTAATTCTAGGCAGAATATTCTCATCGTACCATTCTCTAAACTCTGGCAACAAAATTGCACTTTCATTCATAACTCCTTTCTCAAATCCTTGATTGTAAACAAGTATACTTCCCCCATCTCTTAAATTGTCTTTTAATGCTTGCATGAATTTAGGTCTAGGATCACTAGTCCCATCTGCTAAAAATGAAATATGTTCACATTCTCCGCCTTCTTCCTTTTGAATATGCAAACTAAATTGGAAAGGAATTCTTTGATATGGTTTCATCCCGTCAAACTTCGGAATAGCAGGATTAATTGTTTCAAAATCTAAATAATATATAGGGTATTTCAAATTATTTAAGAAATTTTTAATTGCAGGTTTATCAATATGCTTACCACCATCAAATGCAAGTCTTCTTTGAATCTGCTGTTTATCATTTAACTTAATATCTTCAGGAACTTCATTTAAACAAACAGTCCCTCCATCGTGCAATTCAAAGCATTTTTTCTTAAACATTCTAAAGAATTCGAATACACTTCCTTCAGGAACATCTTTCCAACATTCATCCATTAAAGAACAATCATAAGGATCTGAGCAATGAAGTCCAATTTTAACCTTTGGCTCTTCTTTAGATTCAATTATTTCCATAAAATCCTTAATTCTTTCTTCGATTCCCTTTCCATATTCTTCAACTTTATCATTTATCTCTGCTTGAACAAACAGTTCTTCTGGTTCAATCTCACCATCCTTGATATATTGATTGTTAATGTGCATAAGAATACAATTCCGAATTTTTAATCCGGCTTTTTCATAGGTATACTTCTGAAAAGACACATCATGAATATTTACATCTTTAACTTGTGTTGCGGATTTAACTTCTATTATATCCCATTCATCCTCTCCTACTGGAAGCAAGATATCTCCCCTGGAAAATAAATTATCAACCATAAATCCTGCTTCATAAATTGTCTGCCTTTTTTTAACTGCTTCTTTTGTTGCGTCGATATTTTCTTTAAACCCTAATCCTGCAAGATCTACTCCACCAGGAAAAACCTTTGTTGCAAGAACTCCAATAATATCTCCTGCTTTAAATTTATGCTTAGCCGCAAAATCAGGTTCTGGGATTCGCTCTTTATCGTTTTTTGTAACCCAGAGTAGTTTTGGGCATTGTAGACCTAGAAGGTAATTTGATTTTGTTAGTAGCATAGGAATAAGATGAAAGAAGGGTTTTTAGAATTAATTGTGTGTGTTTACCAGCTAGATTTTTTCTTGGAATGAAGTTTCCGATGTGTGCTTTTTTTAACAACTGTTAAATTTGAGGGTCTATTGTTGGTCTTATTTCCATCCCTATGGTGGACTTCGTAACCCTTTTTCACTGGCCCGCCCATTTTCTTTTCTGCAACTCTTTTGTGAACTGATCGAGTAGCTCCATCAGAATCTTTGAAGGTTTTATATCCACTTTTATTTTTTCTTATTCCAAAAACCATAGATAATTGAAAGCATTAAACTATAAAACTCTTTCGCACTTTAATTACCTATTATAGTGCAAAAAATTTAATCTATCGAAACATTTAACTAATACCTATACCATTAATATGTAGAACAAACAGTTTAACGAATATTATGCGTGGAACTGGATAACTTTAAGCTCTGTTATTGAGCAGTTATGATATCGGCCCGGTTGGGGCGTTCGGGACTTTTGTTTGAATCGTAGGAGATTATATTATTTATATAGGATCAAACCAACAAGCACTATTGCATAGGTGATTAACCAAAGAGCCCACATTAATTTTAATCTTTTATCTTTATGTACGATTGCATAACCTAATAATGGAATTGTTAGCAAAAGAAATAATAGCCAAGTCAGAAATGATACTCCCTGGGCATTCTTTAGCACCCAAATTTCGTATATTTGGGGAATAGCCGTTAATGGAAATACGAAAGAAATAATTGTCACGAGATTATCTAAAATTCTTATTTTTTTATTAACATTAGGATATGGGCGTGTTTTACACTTTCTTTTTCTAATATGTTGGTGATGCGCAGGATTATACATTATCATCAAATGAACTTCAGGATATATAAATATTTTCAAATTATAGTATTTTAAATTTTTAACTCAGAAATTTTTCTCTCGAAAGATATTTATACTTGTTCAGGCACGGAGTAACTATGAATATTATTCGGAGATGGTGGTTTTGGTTGATTGTAATATTCGCAATATTTGCTGTCCTTCTAATTTTGCCCCTTTATTGCCACAATACGATTGGACCAGAAGGATTAGTGAATCATTGTCATAGTTTCTTAACTTATGGTCATATCCATTAAGATAGAATTTTTTATTTTATAGCTTGTTAATATTTGTCTGAATAATACATTTCATTTTGTCCGGCCCACTCACCATTAATTTCCGTGATAACTAATTCTGTGTAAACCATTTGTTTTTGATCCCGAGTCATAGTAAATTCTCCGACCCCACCAGATTTTCCATCAAGCTGAGGAAATGAAACAAATAATTCTGGTTCTCCCCATTCAAATTCGCCAAGACGCTGTGACTTATACACTTGGAATGGAAAAATTCCGTTTGTGGCAGCCCTTGAAGAAGTGAAATACATTGTTTGGCAATCATCAGTTAAAAATGGTTGAAATTCCATTGATCCAGGGAGATTGATTGGTTCTGGTAAGAATGTATGTTCTCCATTTTTATACACTGCAATAGCTTGATCTCCTGGCCCGTACATCACGTTTGCATATAATTCGTCCAATGCATCACAGTAGAAAGGATCTCCCTCTGCTTCTCCCGTTCCCATATCGATTATGGTACTCCCATCATTTACAACTGTTTTGAAAGGGGTGGCTTCATGAGGTGTTGGCTCCAAGACTATGAATGTTTTTGTGTAATAAATATCTCCAGCTTCCGAAATTGAAGGTCCGGCCTCTGCATTAAAATCATCTGTAGAGATTGGGTGAAGATTTCTTGTAACAAAAGGCCGTTTGCTATAATAAATTACCGGATCTTCTTTTTCTCCTCCTTCAACCGATTCTTGAAAAGCGCCGACGGTAGGATCATGATAAAAAAGCAAATATCTTCCGTCTCTGGTGATATGTGTTGAATCTTCTCTGCCTTCATCACTTACTGGCAATTTTACTGGGGTTGACCATCCAGCCTCGACAATTTCCGAATTCCCATCTGCTATTCCAGCTACGGGACTTGAATCAACGTCATCTAAAACAGTAAATGGGTGTTCATATTCTATGTTCTCAGTTTTATTGTTACCTATTGATGCTAAGACAATAAAAATCGCTAGGAGCGTCACCCCACCATACAATAAATATTTTACTGCTTTGTGCATGTCTTTATTAGGAGAATTATTGTTATAAACTTTTCTAACTCAGAAATTATGCCACTCTTGTTGAGATAACAAATGTTGGATTCTAAAAAATATTGAAAAATAAAAAAATAAAAATTATGTGTTTGAGACTAAAATTTAATCTCGGGGGTTATTCTTTTTGAAACAGTCTCTACAAAATACGTCTCGGCCTTCTGTTGGCTTAAACGGTACTTCACATTCTTGTTTACATCCAGAACAAGTTGCTTTATGCTTTTCTCTTGGTTCTCGGTTGAAGTTATTGTTTCGGTTATTATTACGATCGTTAAATCCCATGTTATATTGTTGCTCCTTTCAGCTATTTAATTATTAAGAGTTATTTTTTGTTTAAAAGCCTATGGTATTATCAATAATCTTGAAATTTTTAAGATATTTGGGATTTTTCACCCCCACACACTTTTGATGTAATCTATGATTTGTTTTCCTTGTAATTCTCTTGTTTGTGCATCTACTTTTATAAAAAAATGGTCTTTTCCGTCGATTGTGATGAATACATGGTGATCACTTTTTTTTATTTCTATATTGCATAGAATTTTTCCTTCTCGCTCTAAGAAAGTTATTGTAAAATAATTGTTGAAATGATTAAATATTGTTTTTGGAAAATAAGGCTTTATTATGTCATCTATTATCATTCTTCTGTAACCGTCAGTTCCATAATCTCTATTTCGTAGTTTTTTGAATTCTTCTTCTATTCCGATTATTTTATCAATTCTTCCATGTTCCTTTTCTTCTTTAATTCCGATGATCAGATTTCCTCCGCGAGTGTTTAGGAATGATGAGATTACCTTCGCAAGAATTATTTTAGATGTTTTATTCCCATATCGCTTTATTTCTGAAGTCTTTAGCTCATCTAATTCTTTTTTGGATAGGTTTTGACTCCAAAGTGCACTCAATTTATATTCTATTAATTCATTTTCTCCAGAGAAAAGAGCCTCATTACTTCTCGCTTTTTTTGATTTTTCATTACTGGAATGTTTCTTCAAGTCACTTCGAAAAACCTTTATTTCTCTTGTCGACGCCCTCATAACGAGTGGCTTTAGCACAGTTCCTATAGTTCCGTCCACCAACTCCACGATTGTTTCCTTGGAACTTTTTTTAATAATTCTTTTAATCATTCCATGTGTTGATTGAGAATTTTTATTTTTTGGAGTTATGCTAACATACATTCCTATATTGATTGTTTTTTTTATTGCCATTGCATCACGATACTTTTGATGATATAATGATGGTTTGATTATTTAAAAAACTGTCCAAAATTTACTTTTTTAATTTAATGAAATTTTGAAATAGGTCTCGGATAGAATATATGGGATTTTTAATCTAAAAACTTATATATCTTTTATTGATAAATTCTCTTCATGAAAGACTCCCGTTCGACGAAAATTGCTGAACCTTTATTGGATTTAATTGCATATACTCGTCTTTTTCCTAAAGACAGTGTTGACGAGTTATGGGAGTGGTATCCTTGGGTTGCTGAAGAATTCTTCAAAAGAGATGACCCTAGGACTATGTATGATGCTTCCAAGGCTGAAATTGGAAAACATGATCGCTATTTGCTCGGTAAATTTAAGGGAAAGGAATTAAGTGCTAATGAACGCCGTATTCGTCAAAGAACTATTGAGATAGGTAGCGAATTATATCCTGATTCTTCTGAGATGGAAGGCATTTTTAGAGAAAAAGGATTAGATGTTTACGTGTTAAGTGAGTATGGGGGAGATATGTCTTTGTTGGAAACGTTTCTTGGAAGATCTTTTCGTACTATTTGTGAGGAAAATGATGTGCGCCGAAAAAAATATAGTTCTGGAGGTCTTTATGATTCTGCCGAGAAGGATAGTTAGGCTGGTTTAGAATACACACAAGATAAAAAAGAAGATTCTCCTCCGAAGGTAACTGAGGAACATACTGAGGTCGTCCCTTCTTACAAACCTCGTGAAGTTAGGGAAAATGAACCTGTTTTAGAAGAGCCTCTTGAAGAGCCCGTAGTCCCTGTAAGTCTTCCAGAAAAACCGGTTATTAAAAAATCTTTTGAAGAACCTGTTGCAAAAAAACTTCCAACTAGAGAAAGAAATGATCGTGTAAAACCTGCTCCGTCACCTAAATCTCAGAGCCTATCTCCAGAACGAATTTATGATAAACTTCTTAATTCTCGAACGGGAGATCAGGTAACGATGCGTTTGAATGACGGGGAGCATTCGAGAATTGTTAGTGGGGCATTAATTTTTAATCCATTAAATGGGAGGGGAAAAGTAATAAATATTGTCCGCGAAATATCTATAGATTATTCTGTTGATGAAATTGAAAATTTAGAAATTAAACCTTATCTGTCGAAGCGAAGTTTAGAAGAGGTAGAAGGTCCAAGTGACGAAGAATTGGCAAAACAAACATCTGAGCTAGAAGAATTAGCGAAGGACAATAGTTAACATTGTTTAACAAATTTTTATAAACTCTTTTTTCATATAAATAATACTTTAAGGAGAGATTTAATTTACAATGATACCTGATCGAAAAGAATCAAAAGATAGTAATTATTGGAGCTTTATATTCTCCATTTTATTTGGGATTTTGCTTGTTGGCTCTGCATGGTTATTTTATTCTATGGATGTTGATTTTGAAACTAGAATGGGCCCATTTGAATTTGTCGTTATTTCTTTAGCAGTTTTTCGAATGACGCGTTTGCTTGTTTATGATTCTATTACTTTGTGGGTTCGAGACTTATTTTTAATTAAGCATTGTGAATGGCAGCCAGGGGAAAAACTTTGCAATATGAAACGAGAAATTCCAAAAGACGGCTTTAAGAGAAAAATGGCTGAATTGTTCCAATGTCCTTGGTGTATTGGAACTTGGGTTGCTCTAGGAATATTGTTTATCCATTATCTTCATCCGATTAGCTGGTGGTTTATCTTAGGCGTTGCTATTGCCGGACTTTCAACATTTATTCAAATTTTAATGAATCTTATTGGATGGAATGCCGAAGGGAAAAAACATGGTCTTAAAGTTTTACAGGCTGAACAAGAAGGATTTGATTAGAAAAATTTATTGAGGGATCTGAAAAACTTAAATTGATTATTTGATTATCTTCTGCTTGAAGTTCTTCCAGACCTTACTCTTTGAGATGTTGATCTGCCAGCACTTCTTCCTCTTCTACTTGACGGATTATTCCTTCCTCTGCTTTTTGAGTAATTTGATTTTCGAGGACTATTTCCTGCTCGTTTCCGGTCATCTCTTCCGCTTCCTCTTCGCGAATTTCCCCTCT
>JABHTJ010000001.1 GCA_018697295.1 archaeon | reverse complement strand
GGACAACAAGCAATTGGTATGTCTTTTGGAATGATTTTTGCGATTTTTTTAATTGTGATTTTTGTGGCCATTGCATTTATTGCCATTAAACATTTTCTCAGTATTGGAAAAATAGCAACCGTTGGAATGTTTTATGACGATTTACAAGACGCTGTTGATGATGCTTGGAATGGGCAATCAAGTTCTTCAGAATTTAGCATTAAATTGCCTGGTGAAATTAAACAAGTTTGTTTTGCGAATTTGTCTGCACCAATAACAAATGGTCTTGCCTATGATGAAATTGAGATTTATGAACTTCAAGATGCGAATACTTTTCTAATTCCTCCAGGAGAAGTTAGAGAAATTGCCCCATGGAAATTAACAAAACATTTAGACATTACTTCGATGACTGAAGAGAAAAATCCTTATTGCGTCGATGCAACTGAGAAAATTATTATTAAAAAGGGATTTTACGATAAGTTCGTTTCAATCGTTTGAAGCTATGATGAATTTTTCACGAGGACAATTTAATTTTACTTGGCTTTTTGCGATTATTGTTGGGGGAATGATTTTATTTTTAGCAATTTTTGCAGCATTGCAATTTGGAGACACACAAAGAAATGCTGTTGATTCATCTATTGCAAAAGAAATTAATGTCCTTACTAATCCTCTGCAAGTTGGTTTTGGCGAGGCTAGTTATGGTTCGATTACATTCAACAAGGAAACGAGAATTACGAATCTTTGTTTTGAACCGGCACAAGACTTTGGGAGAAATGAATTGGCCGTTGCTACTCACTCGAATATTGGCGAGGAATGGAATAAGGAAGGCATTGCAACCAAGATTCCGAATAAATATCTTTTTTCCGAAGAACAAACGGTTGGGAAAAAATACTACATTCTTTCGAAACCATTTTCCCTCCCATATAAGGTAAGCGACATGCTTTTTATGAGCTCTAAAGATTATTGTTTTCGTGATTCTCCCGACGAGATTTTAGAAGAATTAGAACGACTTAATGTTCCAAATATTTTCTTGGAAGAATGTTCGACCGATGATTCGGTACAGGTTTGTTTTGTTGACGGTGTCGATTGTGATGTAAAAGTATTTGGGACTTGCAACGAGCCGGAATGCGACCATTTATTTGAAACTGGAAAAGTTCTCAAGGGTGGAGGAAGTTTAGATTATTCAGGAAATTTGCTCTATGGGGCAATATTCTCCGATAACGATTTGTATGAATGTGAGGTTGAACGACTATTATATCGAACGAATAAAATTACAGAGATACTTACTCAAAAAATTGATTTGATGGGTTCACGTGGATGTAACTCAAATTTAAAATCAAAATTGCTAATCTTTTCTAGTATATTGGAAAATGCTTCGATTGAAGATTTATCCCCACTTTATTTATTTGGAAAAAACTTAGAGGAAATTAATAGCAAGGAGTATTGTAAAACATGGTGAATCTTAAAAATAATGGTCAGATGAAAATTCAGCAGATGGCTTTTATGCTTGTTGCAGTTTTTTTCTTTTTTATGCTTGTCGGACTTTTCATTATTCGAGTTCAGCTAGGAAATATCACTGAAACTGCTGCGCGTTTGGAACAAGAACAGGCCATCGAATCTTTAGAAGTTATTGCGAATATGCCTGAACTTAATTGTGATTCTTCAACCGCATTATGCCTCGATAATGATAAGTTAAGAATTCTTTCTGGAGAAACCTTTGATTATGATGATTTTTGGCCGGTCGCATCGATTAAGATATATCGAGTAAGTACTGAATTTGAAAACGAAATTTTATGTCCAGGAATTGGATGCAATTATTATGAAATCTATGATAATGGCCAGTCAAATAAAAAAGAGGTTTCTACATTTATCTCTCTTTGTGAGACTGTTACTTATGCAGGATATGTTTATGATGACTGTGAAGTTGGTAAATTAGTTGTAGGAGTGAACATACAAGATGAATAGGGAAAAATTATTGTTCCGCTCGGTGTGCCCCGAAATCTCGGAGGCAAAAAAGAAAGGACAACAAGAAATTGTAGGATTTGTTTTGATAGTTGTTCTTGTAGTGATTGGTCTTATGGTTTTTTTGTTGGTTTCTATTCGAGAGACGCCAGTTGAGGAGAATAGTGTTGCTGTAGGAAATCTTCTGGAATCGATTATGAAACATACAACTGAATGTGCTCCGAGCTTTGTTCCAGACTATGATGATTATGAGTCCTTGTTTAAGAGTTGTTATCAAGATAAGACTTGTTCCAATCTTAACGAATCTTCGTGCGATTACTTGGATCGAGAATTGCAAGCATTCTTAGAGACGCTTATTAAAACTGAGGCAACTATTAGCGCTTATCAACTTGACTTTGTTGTAAAAGAAGAAGATGGAGAGGAAGGTCTCATGAGAATTTTGGAAGGAGAATGTAATGGAGTTATAACTTCGGCACAAAAGACAATTATTTCTGGATCTGAGAACCTAGTTATTCGACTCAGCCTTTGTAAGAATCTTTAGATATTAATTTCAATGTTTAGCTTATCAATTGTTAATACTGGACGATGAGAGATTCGTTTTCCCGTTTTTTCTTCAATAAAATCAAGAAATCCAAACCGTTCCAAAACTTTTATATCTTCTCTAACTGATTTGAAATCTCTCTTCAAAATTTTTGCAAGCCCATAAATTGAAGAAGGATTTTTTGCTTTGATTACGATTAAAATTCTTGCTTTTTCATTACTTAGAAGGGTCCTTAAAAGTTTAATATCTGAGAAATCATACGAATTTTTTTGCCCAATAAGCTTTGCAACAAAAGTTTTTTTATTTGCATTAAGATCAACATAGACTGTTTTTACCTTCTTTTTTGGAGCCATTTTATATAGAGGGTAAAACTATTTAGATATATAAACTTTATCTTTTTTAGATCGGGGTTATTTTAGACCATATATTTGAATCAAAAACTTTTCTTTTAAAAATATTTTAAGAAATTTTATATCTATTGATTAGTGACATCACCTTCTTTATAAGTAAACTATCTAATTTGATGCTTTTCGACGACATTTTGCAAAAATTTAAGGGGCAAACTTTATAAACAAAAAAAATATTATGTTATTGTGTTATTGTTTACAATAATGCTTCGAAATAATCAAACGATTATTCGGAAATAGGGATTACGACTTGTAACACTCCCTAGTTATGAGATACCTGCCAGACTATTAGAAATTGTTGAATCTGGAATTGTCCGGAGCCACGACTGTGGCGGCTAAACTAATGGTACTGAAAGGAGGTTTAATAAAATAATGAAAAAAATATTTAAAAAAGCTACAACTGTTCTAGCGTGTGGTGTTTTGGCCGGATTTACAGTAGCTATTGCTGCTGCTGCCTCTTACCCAAGCCCATACACAAGTAATACAGCTGTTGTTTACGGTGCTAACGCTGCTCCCTCAGATTTTGATGCTACTGCATTAATTGTATCTAACTTAGATGCAAATGCTGCTGGTTCATCAGGAACTGTTACTGAAACTTCTGGAGATGTTGTTTCTTTAGATTCTAGTTCAACTAGGATTTTTTTGAACACATCTATTAATACTGCTAAGTCTATTTTGACTAAGACAGATTTACCAGTTGTTCTTGGAGATGCAACCTTCTCTGGAAATGTCGATGCTAAATTAACATCTACAATTACAATTCTTGGAGGTGCTGCTGCAGGAACTGGGGGTTCTAACAAAGTTATCTTTGAAAGACAACCAAGTAGTAGTGATGAGCCCGTAATTGGTTTAAGTCTAGGTTCTTCAACACAAGCATTATATAATGTTTCTTTTACAAGTAAGGCAATTAATTTTACTCACGCTGATTCAGAGGGAGAAAATATTCAATTATTTGGAAGGAATTTTGTTGTAAGTACCGCTACAGACACTACTGACCTAGTATTATTCTCATCTGCATCCGAAGTTAATTTAGTTGCTGGAGGAGCTAACGCTCACCCAACTACAACAGTAATTATTGATGACGTTTCTTATAATGTCGAATTAGTTACTGGAACAAGTACTACTGCTACTATTGCCGTTAATGGTGAAAGTAAGGAAGTTACTGAAGGTGCATCTAAGAAAATTAATGGTATTGATGTTGCTGTAAAATCGGTTACCGAATCTACAGCTTTAGATACTGTTACTGCAACAATTCTTGTTGGTTCTAACAAACTTACGTTTACAAACGGACAAGCTGTTACAGAAGGTTCTGACGATGACAATATTGATGGGACAAAAGTCCACATTACTGGAGGAACAGGCGCAGTTACAAAGATAACTGTTGAAGTTTTCCGACCTGACTCTAATAATGATGCAATTCTTGCAGGAGGATCTTTCGTTGACCCTGTCTTTGGAAGTTTTAAGATGGATTTTGCTGGCATGAATATTCCATTAGATTCTGATGATCGAAGTATGTTAACTTTGCAATCTTCAGGAGATAAAGGAGTTCAAGTTACTATGACTGAGGATTCTGGTGTTGAAAAGACAATTGATTTTGCTTACAATAACAGTAATCAAAGATTCTTAGGAAATACTAACAATGAAACTATTGGTGTTCATGAGATGGCAAATATGTCTACTGTTACTGGTTCAACTAGTGATCGGTTCATTGTTCTTGGAAATGAAGAATATGGACACTTATTAGAACTTACAACTTTAACAAATAGTTCAAATACGGACTATACTAAAGATAAGGTTAAGTTAACTGATGTATTTAGTGGAGATAACTATGAAGCTACATTTACTGCTGAAGGTACAGGTACAATTTCTATCGATGGTAAATCTTATACTGTTACAATGGCAGGAGGATCTACTACTGAAGAAGAACTTGCCGTTACTTTCAAGTATCCTACTGGAGACTCAGCTGATGCAAATACAGGAATCTTTTATCCAACTATAAGAATGGAGAATGGAGCTCTTGTTGCATTCTACGAGCCAATAGTAATTGGTTTAAGTACATGGGATGGTGGAACAAATGATTTGACTACTATGAAATTCCCTGATGGGGATGGATATACCTCTGTAACTAACGCTTGGACTGGTGGAGCTGATAGTAACGATCTTTGGACTATTGGCGGTACAACCGTTAATACAACCTTAGGAGCTGATGTAAGTTTTGCAACTTTCACAATTGGGCAGTTAACATATAACATGACCTCTACTGGAACTGTAAATCAGACAAAGCTTTACGTAACTCAATCAGAAACAGCTACAGGCGCAAATGTTGCAAGTCCTGGTTTGATTATCTTTGAAGAAAAAGATGATGCAAGCAATTACGAAGCAATAATTATTGAAACTGAGACTAATTCTGCAGGAAGTGGAACTGATGGATATGGATATAATGATATCTACTTTACATCAACTACTCACTACGATAAGACTATGAAGGATAGTGATTTCTCACAACACGTAGACTTATTCGGTGTTCTTGCTACAGTCGATGGTGACGATTCTGATCAGAAAAAAGTAACTGTTTCTTTCCCAGATGAGCAAATCTTTGCTCAACTATATATGGGTGAAGCGGATTCTACTGTTGGCGGATCTAGCGCTGGTGCCATTACTGTAATGGATACTAACGTTGCTGACGCTGCTGGAATGAATTTAGTTGTTGTTGGTGGTTCTGCTATCAACTCTGTTGCTGCTAGTTTACTAGGAGGCGCATATAGCGAAGGAGCATTTACTGCTGCTACTGGTGTAAGCGCTGGTGAATTCTTAATTGAATCATCTACTTACTCTGGAAACGCTGCTACTTTAGTTGCTGGTTATAACGCAGAAGATACTACAAAGGCTGTTACTTATTTGCTAAATAATGATGTTGTTACAGATTCTGGAACTAAGTACATAGGTACTTCTTCTACTGAAGCTACATTACAAGTTGCATAAAGTCAAAAACCAAAATAGGGATTATTCCCCTTTTTTTTCTTTTTTTTTAATTTTCTTTTTTTTACGATTTGCCGAGAGGCTTTTGTTTGAAAATTCCTAGTATCGAAATTGTTTTAAAGGAATAAAATTTGGTAGAGATATGCTTGAGAAAATAAAAACGAAAGATGAGCAAGATAAAAAACGGAGAAAAAATCAGTTAATCGTAGGAACTATTATGATCGGATTGTTAGTTCTCTCGACGGCAGGCTTCTCACTTCTTAGTTCCGATGACTCGGAAGAATCTGATTCAGCATATAATTCGATTTTAGAAAATGGCTATGAGTTTTCAAATTACCAGGGACAATGGGCACTTGATTACAATGGACAAGAAATTTTATTTAATTATTTGCCTTCTGAAGTCGGAGAAGTAGTTATCGAAGGAGAATTTGATATAAATACTTATCCTGGCTCTACACTATATTTTGTTGGTAGTGGGGGAGCTGCAGGAAATGAAGTTTTGAATGTTCTTGGAAGCTACGCTTCAAAATATCAAGGAGCTTGTCTTGAAGGGTATTCTTGCGAAGAAGATTTACCTACAAAAAGTTGTGATAGTAATTTGATAATTTTTGAAAAAGGTTCTGTTGTCGTCGATGAAAGTGGTGTTGAAGGACCTTATGAAAACATTGATTTGAGTGAAACAAAAGTTATAAAGAGTGATAATTGCGTATTTTTGGGAGGAGATCAACTCCGAAGTGCAGATGCATTTTTATATAAACTGCTTGGAGTGATTGATTAAAAATGGAAGAAGGAGAAAATACGGTGGAAAAAAAGAACGTTGATGAAATTGCTGAAGGATGGAAAAAAGTTGACGAGATTATTGATTCTTCTTCGGAGAAGGCTAGAGATAGTGATGGAAAGGAAGAAAGTAGGGAAAAGAAAGATGATGATCTTGAGGTTGTAAGGACCGAGAGTTTGAAGAATAAAATTGATTCTAAAGATTTGAGCAAGAAAGAAAATTCTAAGTTGATGGGAAAGGAAGAAGTTCAGCTATTGTGGTTTTTTATTGTTATTGGAGTAGTTTTTGCATCATTTTTAGTCCCATATTTTTATCTTGAAGGTTTGAAGCAATTTGAATATAAGGGTGTTGATTGGACATTTGAAGAGTTTGGAGAGAATGGAATTTACCATGGACAATTTCTTTCCATTGCTAAAGAAGATTTAACATATAACTTGTATGTTCGAAACGACCCTAGAGAAAGTGATACAAAAATTGATAATGTTGAATTTGGTCATTTCACCCTAGGAGGGCATATATCTTTTAGCCAGGATGTTGATACGCTTTGTCGAGGCCATGAAGTTTCTCGTGTCCAAGTAGATTTAGCGGCATTTTTACTTTCGGGCATTGGAATGGATCACATGAATGCATCCACTTATGACGAAGAATACTCTAATGAATCAGATTTAGAATATGTTAATTGTGATTCTTTTGTAAATCAAACAATTATTAAAATTGCTCAAGGAGAAGAATCTTTGATTAGCCAGGATGTGGAAAACCCTTTCTGTTACACCATTACGGTTGCTCATTGCGATGATATCGTCCCTGTTGAAACATTCATGGTTGAATCTATTGGGGCCTTTATGGAAAGAGATATTTTTGAGCCAGTAGAAAATGTCTCTGACGCTAATTTTTCTTCTGATTCTTCGACTAATTCTTCATAAAATGGATTTACAATTACTTATTGGTTTTCTTTTGACGATTACGCCGATATTTGAACTGCGGGCAGGAAGTCCGGTTATTGTCGAATGGGCTTTGAAGAATGATGTTTCGGTTGCACCTTACTTTATCATTATTCTTTTTTTGAACGTAGCACTTATTTTTTTTGTATTCTTCTTCTTTGATTTTATTCATGAAAAATTACTTTTGAATAAGTTATATCGAAAATCAAGTGAGCCGATTCTTCTAAGAATTAGGCGAAAGGGTTTACGAATTGAAAAATCGGGTGGAAACCTCCAATATATCTTGCTTGCGCTTTTTGTCTCGATTCCATTTCCTGGAACAGGCATTTGGACTGGAACAATTCTTTCTTGGAGTTTCGGCCTTAATCGAAGAAAAAGTCTTGTGGCGATTACAATAGGGACGCTCGTAGCATCATTATTAGTTCTTCTTGCAACTCTTGGGATTTTTTTGGTTATTTCTTAAACAGTGCAAAAATTTAATATCCGAATAAAATGGAATTCCACCTACGCGATATATTTTCACGATACTAACCCAAATTGCGACGACGAAGACTACTGAGAGAAGATTATAGAATAGCCAGTGAATGAACTCAAAATTTGCAAGATCAGTTATACTAACCAAGAATACTAGTCTTGCGATGTTTGCAATGAAGAGTGCAAGAAATGAAACTGAGATTATTTTTACCCGTTTACTAGATTTTATTCTTGGAATTGACATTATCAATATTGTTAAAAGATAAAATGCCGAGCCTGCCACGCATGCAGGGATTATATCTACTGCTAAACCTTCCATAAGGATTCTATTCCCAACCACCTGCGTTTTCTGTGTTAATGATAAAAAGAAATTAAGAGTATGAACTGTTAGGGGTGTTAGAATTTTGTAAAAGATTGCAAGATTTCCTATGCTCAAAAGGACTAGAAAAAGATATCGTCCGAAGAGATTTTTTATTTGGCCATTTATGGAAATATTACTTCCAATTTTTTCATTTATATAAGTTATTTTTTTATTTTTAGAAGGATTATTTTTTACCATAAAGAATACTCGTAAAGATGATTTAAAAAAGTTGTTACTTTAGATTAAATGAACTTGAGAGAAAGTTTATTTTTGAGAGGTAAAATAATAATTAAAATTCTGCTGATGTGCTTCTTCTTGAAACTCTAACGATTAAAATCAAGAGGATTAAAATCAGAATGGCCGTTATTCCAATAATTGCGTATGCAGAGTTTGAAGTAAGTTCTTCAAAGAAACTTAATTCTTCTTCTGTTTCAACAATGTTTACTGAAACTGATTGAGAGTATTTTTCTCCCATAGAGAGTGTAACAATATCGAATGTTTGTGAACCGCCAGCTTTTGGAAGAAGAACAACAGTTACTTCTTTTGATTCTCCCTCTTCTAAACTAAATGTTTGTGGAGTTACACTTACTACATCTGCCCAAGAGCTTAATCCTTCAAGACTAAGAACATAATCTGCTTCTTCTCCATTGTTTGTGATTGTAGTTGTGATTATTAATTCTTCTCCAACCAAAGCTTCTGAATCAAGAACTGCATTAACGCTTGGTTCAAGTGCTGAGCATCCGATTACTTGAAGAGTGAAATCCATATTTCTATCTAAGTCATCTTCAGAGTTTGCATCATAGTGAAGATAGTTTAATTCTTCGCTATCTTTATCATCATCGTATAAGTAATAGTTAACTACACTTAATTTGTAGTTGTTCTTTGTTGCTTTTTCTGGAATTTCAAAAATTAACGTTGCAGTCTTTTTCTTTCCTTCTTTAATACTTCCAATTGAAACAGATTCTAAAATGTTTAAATCATGATTGTAAATACTTACTAAAACATTTTCTTCTTTATCAATTCCTATATTGTATACGGGAAAGTTTAAACTTACTTGTGCTCCACAAGTTGTAGTGATTATGTCCTCTAGATCAGAACTCTTTACAATAACTCCTTCATCTTCTTCTCGAGAAATTTCTACTTCATGATAATTATCGATATTTGCGCCGTTATCAAAATCATTTGATAAAGAAACACATTCGCTGTCTTCATGATTTTCTGAGAATGCTTTAATATAAATTCGGTAAGTTCCATCTTCAATATCTGCTGGAATTTCGTCAATTACAAATGTTGCGATTTCAGAATCGTCATCTCGGATTCTTCCTAAATCAATTTCTTCATCATCGATGTCAAAATCATTGGTAATGTCATTTCCATCACTATCTAAAATCATAATTTGAACAAGAACATCTCTAACATCTTCTGTGCTATGAGTATTTTCGATTTCTACTTCGATTTCGATTTCGTCCAAAGGTTCCCATTCTTCATCATCACCTTCACCATTATTATTAATATTAAAATCCTCAATTCTTAGACTTCCTACTTCTTCAGCTGAACAGAATGTTTCTTCAGTTACTTCATAGTTTGCTGTAAAGCTTACTTCGATTTCTCCAATTAATGTACCTGCATCATATACTTCTGCCATTAGTATTTTATCAAGAGAACCAGTAAAAACTGAATTAATTGTAAGTGTTGCAGTAAAAGAATCATTTGCTCCAGTAAGAATTGTACTTCCATTAGTTGGGAGAATTGTCCATGAAGCCTTAGCATCATTTGTAGAGTCATCTAACCACTTTAGTTCAATCTCTGAACCATTATTATTTTCAACAAATACGATCACATCATAATCTTCACCATTAACTACTTCGCTTGGTAAATCTTGAGTAACCGACATAGTAACATTTTCAACAGTTGCTGCAATAAATCCAATGCTTAAAAGTAAAACTGTAAAAATTGCAAAACTCAAAATTGTGTTTTTTGTTTCCATGTTGTAATTTTGTAATTACTACACTTTATAAAGTTTTTGGTAGTTTGAAAATAACCTTTGTTTGAAATGAGGGAATTTATCCCTAGTTTTTGATGTTTCATCGACGCTGACGAATACTTATTTTGCGCAAATATATGGAAACTGAGTTAACAATATATTTATATATTTTGGAATGTTTGATTGTTCATGGTAAAATCACGAGAAAATTTAATTGGTGCATATGCATTTTTGTTTGGTGTAGTTCTAGCAATCATTTTTGGCGTTTTTAATAATTCACTTGAACAAGCAGGAGGAATCTTTTATTCTGCGCTTGTTGTGATCGGACTTGTTGTAGGTTTTGCTAATATTAATGATAAAAATTCTCAGACATTCCTTTTTGCTAGTATTTCTTTAGTGATTGTTGGGGCTCTTGGAGATGATCCACTGATATTTATTGCTAAAAATAACTATGTTGTTGGCGTTCTTCGAAATGTTTTAGTTTCTTTACTTGTGATGTTTGTTCCTGCAACGATCATTGTAGCCTTGAAGACTGTTTTTGCAATGGCCAAGATTTAGTCTTATATATTAGAGAGTGAATTTTGAATAAAACTATAACTTAAGAGAAAAATAATTATATTAGACTAAAACCTTTCCAAATCATCATTCTTCGGTTTTTCTACTTGTTCTACTGCGCCTCTTCGAATATCGAATACTTTTGAAGGTGTCGCGATAACAGTATTTTCTCCGAATCCTGCGATTTTTCCTTCAAGTGCTTCAACTGTTTTCTTGATTTTTGAAATTGCTCGTCGTAATTCTATTGTATCTTTTGATTTTAGAGGTTTAATATCAATTACTGCGATAGAATATCCTTCTCTTAAACAGTTTAGAATTGGGTTTATGTCTTCGTAGACCTTAAGTGTGAATGTTTTGATGTAGACCTTTGAATCAGATTTTTCTTGTTCTAAATCGATTTCGATGAAATCTTGTTCGACCTCTTCTGTTGAGCCCATCATCTTTTTGAATCTATCAAATACCATATAGTGGATTGAGACTTTGCGTATTTAAATATTTATGTAGTCTATCATTTATTTTAATTAAATGGAGAATAGCATGCATAAAAAAAGTTATTTATCGAGGAGAAAATTTATTACGAGAATTTTAAAGGATTAGGAAAGATTATGCTTGGATTTCTTTCATTACTTCTTCACGAACAGATTCCATCTTTTCAGTAAACTCTTTTTCTTGTTCGTCGATTGTTTTCATTCTTGTTTCTAGGAGTTCTTTTTTCTTTTTCATATCTTCTAAGATGTCTTCTTTAGTAGATTTGATTACAACTTGATTTCCGATAATTCTTGAAACTTCTCCAGATGTTTTTTCTACTTCTGCAAGAATATGTTCTGTTTCATTGATTTCCATGCTAAATGTGTTTTTTTGCATCATTAATTGTTGGAAAGATTGCTCCATCATTTGAAGTTCTTGGATTTTTCTTTGAATATCTTCACTTAAATTTGCGAAAGGATTTTGAGGATCTACTGGTGCGTGGTCGTGTCCTTCATGGCTGTGATCGTGTGCAGAATGATCGTGTCCTTCATGACTTTGATCAGAGTGGTCGTGACCGCTTCCACAATTTCCTGAGCCGCAACATTCGTGCTTTTCTTCATTATTATTTTGTTCTTCGTTATTTTCCATATTAATCTGAGGTTACTGTTTTCATTTTAGTTCGTGGTTTGAAAAAAATTCTTGAACCACAATCTGGACATACAAACCTTTTATTGAGGTCTTCTGATTTGATTTTACTTCCGCAATGGAAACATTTGTATGCTGACATTTTAATTTTTGTGTTTTAGGGTTTTTAATTCTTTTGATTGAAATTATTCTAGGTGGAATACTCCGCCAGCGAATCTTTTCTCACATTTTTTACATTCCCAAATAGCTTTTTGTGCTCGCTTGGCTCGCCCTTTGCAGAATGGACAATCTTGTTTTACTCGTTGCTTTTTTTCAACTGCAATAAGTTTATTCTTAATTTTTCCATAGCCTGCGCCAAACCGACCTGCTGCTCCGATTTTTTTCTTCTTTACTGCCATTTTTTGTGTTTATTGAATATATTTATTATATGGGACCACCCAGATTTGAACTGGGGTCGCGAAGTCCCAAACCTCGAATCATACCAGGCTAGACCATGGTCCCTTGAGTTTATGGTGAAAAAATAGTTAATAAATCTATTTCTTTTCTTCTGTTTTTGCTTCTTCAGGTTTATCTGCCGCTGCAGCTTTCTTTTCTTCTTCGGCTGCTTTTTCTGCTTCCTCAGCCTTGTGAACTGCTTCTTGTTTCTCTGCGATTTCGCTAAAGTATGCATCTAAATCTTTTCGTTTTTCATCTTCTACCTTGGTTTTTTGACTATTAATTTGAGAATCATATTTTCCTTCAAGAATTTCTGTCATAACTTCCTTTGATTCTTTGTTTTCTATTAAAACTCCAAGTGCTTGACAAGTCCCAACAACAGACTTTACTGAAGCTAAAAAATCATTTGACAACATACTATCGTGCTTTGCTTTTGCTACAGAAATTACTTGTTCAATTGCGAAATTCCCAACCCTTTGTTTGAGTCGTGCACCTGAGGCTTTTGAGATTCCTAATTCTTTTTTGATTAATTCTGAAGTTGGAGGAGATAAAACTTTGATTTTTACTTCTTTTGTTTTTGGATCCACATTTAAATGAACTGGGACGGTTACTCCGGCAAACTCTTTTGTCTTTTCATTTACATTAGAAATTACTTCGCCCATATTAATTCCCATTGGACCTAATTGTTGTGCAACTGCTGGACCGGGACTCATTTTTCCGCCTTCAACTAAAAGTTTGATTAATGTCATGATAAATTATTAAAGAAGTTGTTTAAAAGATTACCTGTTGGTAACTATTCGTCTTCTAATTCTTCCCTCCTGATTACTCGGATGTTATCTAGTTTTACAGTCACTGGAATTGGAACTGCCGCTCCAAGAAGTGAAACCACACATTCGCCTTTTGCTTTATCGATTCGAACAACTTTTGCTTTTTCGTTTTTGAAAGGTTCTGAAATAATTTCAATAATATCTGATTTCTCGATTTTGATTTCTGAGGCAACTGGCTCAAGCATTTGTTTTATTTCTGCATATGCAACGGTTTTTCCGATGATTCCTTTTACATAGGGTAAATTAAAAACTGCTTCTTCTGCGTGTTCTCGATCAGGTGCTTCTAAAAATACATATCCTCGAAGACCGTGTGGAAGTGCAAGTGCATAAATTCCGATTTCTTTTTTCTTTACTTTGTCGGCAATCATCTCCAGAGCCTTATCTTCCTTATTTGTCGTTACTTTTACCACAAAGATTAATGATTCGAATTTTCTAGTGTCTTTTGGTTCTTCCTTTTTTTCTTCAACATCAGTTTCTTCTTCTAAATTTTCTTCATCTTTAGCTAAATCTTTTGCAGGTTCTGTGTCTGCGTCTTCTTCAGGAAGTAATGATTTTTTAGAAGAACCTTTAATTTTAGGTGCAAAAGAATCTTTTGCGTCGCTATCATTTTCCTCTTCATTGAGGTAATCAAATTCATCTTCAAATCCAAATGACATATTTTGCTCCAGCTAAATCTTAAAAATCTAAGAATTAGATAGTATTGATAGAAATATTTGCTTTAAAAAGATTTTGGTAATCTAAAATGCAAGTGTCATTGCGATTGAGATTACGAATCCTAGTGCTCCGATGACTAAAAGTCCGACGGCAGTTACCTTCGAAATTGTTTTGAATTCTGTCATGCTTGGCTTTTTCAAAAGTCTCCAAACTCGAGAGTATTGAGTATATTTTGATTTTATTGACCTAATTATTTTCTTTGCCATATTTGAATAGAGATTTAATAGTTTTTAAAATTAAGCACTTGACTCAAAGAATTCGATTCCGAGTTCTCCTTCGATGCTTTTTCGTTTTGCTGTTTCTGGCGAGAATTTTTCTCCAGAGATTTGAGGAGATTTCACGCCAGTGATTATTACCATTACTTTGATTGATTTTTCTAAATCTTTTGAAATTTGGGCACCTGAAATTAATTTCGCGTCAGGACGTAATTGCTCTCCAATTCTTTGTACGACTTGCTTATATTCATCAAGAGAAAGGTCCGTTCCTCCGAGTACATTTACCAGGGCACCTCCAGCATTTTTGATATCTACGTCGAGAAGAGGATTATTGAGTGCTTTTTCTACCGCTTCGTTTGCTCGATCATTTGAATCTGATTCTCCCATTCCAATAAGAGAGACACCACCATTTATCATTACTGCTTTGATATCTGCAAAATCAAGATTTACTAATCCCGAACTAGTAACAAGTTCGGTTATTCCTTTTACTGCGTTTGTCAAGATTTCGTCTGCAACTTTAAATGCTGTTGGAAGCGGTAAATCTGGAGCCAAATTTAAGAGTTTATCATTAGGAATTACAATTAACGTGTCTACGATTCCTTCCATTCTTTCAAGACCCTCCATTGCGTTCTCAATTCGTTTTGCACCTTCTACGGTGAATGGAAGTGTTACGACACCAATTACTAATGCGCCTTGTTTTTTTGCAATTTCTGCGACTACGGGTGCTGCTCCAGTCCCAGTTCCTCCTCCAAGACCGCATGTGACAAAAACTAAATCGGAATTTCCTAACTTCTTCTTGATTTCTTGGGCTTGTTCTTTTGCTGCTTCTGCTCCGACTCTCGGATTTGAACCGGCACCTAGACCTTTTGACAATTCTCGCCCAATTAAGATTTTTTGATCCGCATTTGCATAAAGTAAATCTTGTGCATCAGTATTTATTGCAATAATTTCTCCACCCTTGATTCCAATTTCCCTCATACGAGAGGTAGTGTTTCCACCACCTCCACCGACACCAATTACTTTTATTCTTGCAGATTGTCGTTTTAAGATTGCTTCTAGCTCCCTATCGATTTCCGCATTAGCCTGACTTGACATAACTGGGCTTGGAATAGAATCTTCGTACGCCCCTTTTTCTAAAACATCTTCCATTATTTAGCAGATGTAAGATTAGTTTTTAAGAATTTATGCTATTGAGTGCAGGGTTAGATTATTCCTTTTTGGATTCTTCAATTTCTACAACTTCGATTTTTTTGTCTAAAATTTCTTCAAATTTTGGAATAAACATTTTTACGAGCGGAGCGTGATTTTTTGGAACGCTAAAGATTACTTTTTCATTTGAGATTTCACTCTTGAAAACTTGTTTGAATAAAAATTCTTGGAGCGCATCTGTTTTTTCTTTTTCATCAGTTACAGTTCTTGTTATTTTGTAATCATATGTTACGTTTTTTCCGGCTAAGGGATTGTTGAAGTCGATTAATGTTCGTCCACCTGAAGAAGATAAAACTCTTACTAATTGTCCGTCAAGAGATAATTGTGTCCCTCTTATTGGATCAATATTTTGTTCATGAAATAATTTTGTTGGAATCATTCGCACCATTTTTGGATCCCTCTTACCAAAGGCATTTTCTGGGACTAAATTTATAGAATAATCTTTTTCAACTTCTTTTCCGATTAAATCCTCGTCGAAACCAGAAGGCAACATCTTATTCCCAATAGATAAAATAAATGGTTTGATATTTTCTGTGTTAAGTTCTGCTTTTTTTGCAACGCTCTGGATATTTGTATCAAAAATTTCATTATCGTCAGATAATTTTGCAGTGAATTCAACTTCAATGAAGTCATTTTTTTTCGTTGTCATAATTTTAGGAAAGGATAATGGTTTTTAAGGTTAGTGTTTGTTGAAAAAATTTAACAGCAAGTTTTATAAATAGATTTTTTTTCTGACTATTATGGTACAAAAAGTTATTGAGGCAACGGAAATGCGTCTGGGGACATATGTTCTTTTAGATAATGTTGCTCATCAAGTAAAAAAAATGGATGTTTCTAAGACTGGAAAACACGGCCATGCGAAAGTTAGATTCGAGGCTGTTTCTGCTATGACTGGAAAAAAGAAAGTCGGAGTAGTTCCTGGACATGACAAATTTGAAGTTCCAATGATTGATAAAAGACAGGCACAAGTCCTATCTATTTCTGGAGATATCGCTAGTTTAATGGATAATGAGAATTTTGAAAATATTGATTTACCAATTTCTGAAGAAATGAAAAATTCGGTTGTCGAAGGCGGAACTGTAGAATATTGGGATATCGAAGATGAAAAAATAATTAAGAAGGTTATGTAATAAGATGGCAACAAAAATTCCCGCGGCGCAAAATAGACTTTACAAAAATGCATTTGTATGTAAAGTTTGTAAGCATAAGATGAAACTTGATCCGCAGAAAATTATTAAGGGTCAGGCAAGTTGCCGGAAATGCAAGAGTAAAGATTTTCGACCTGTTCGGAAAAAGTAAATAATTTTAATTAAAATGTATAATTTATAAAGCGAGGATAACTTTTGTATTTATGGTGAATATTTTTGGACTTAACTTTAACCTTATAGAGGTTTTTGATATTAGTTTGTTAATTCTATTTTCACTCTTTGTTTGGATTTTTCTTAAACGAACGAAAAAGAAAAACTTGACTCGAGAAGGAATTATTTTTATGTATCGAACGCAAGTCGGTGTAAAGGCGATTAATTGGTTTGGAGAAAAATTTAAGAAACAATTACATTCACTCAAATATGCAATTATTAGTCTCGGATTTGTTTTAATGGGTGTGATGACGTGGATGCTTGGCCAAACTTTATGGCTCTATATTTCTCGACCAGAAATAACCAAAGTTATCAAAGCTCCTCCGATTGCCCCACTTATTCCTTATTTCCCGAAGATATTTGGAATGAGCAGTATTTTCCCCCCATTTTATTTTATCTATTTTATTGTTGCACTTGCAATTGTCGCATTTGTTCACGAATTTAGCCACGGAATTTTTATGAAGTTATATGGTGTAAAAATAAAATCTACAGGTCTTGTTTTCCTTGGACCAATCCTTGGAGCTTTTGTCGAACAAGAAGATAAAAGTTTTGAAGAAAAATCGAAGAGTAATCAGATGGTCATATTGGCCGCAGGTGTTTTTGCAAACGCATTATTCGCATTTATCTTTTGGCTACTTTATGTTGGATTTTTCTTTTCTTCATTTACGGCATCAGGATATATTTTTACGAGTTACGGTGTCACGTCCATTCCCCTAGAGGACATAACAGGCTTTGAAGAAGTTGAGAATAATTTTACAAAAGTTATGACTTTGAATGGAACCTATTATATTGATGAAGGACTCTCCGTCCAAAGAGATATGATTAATCTTACTCAAATGATAGTCTATCCCGAAGCTCCTGCAGTTCTTGCTAGGATGAAAGGTGCGATTATCATGGCAGAGAATATGAAAATAAGACAACATGAAGACTTGACCGAATTTTTACAAAATAAAAATCCTGGAGATGAAGTTACTTTTGTGACAGAAATTGATGATTGGGTAACTGAAGAATATTCACTAACTCTTGCAAGTCACCCCGATGGTTCTGGCAGAGCATATCTTGGCGTGGGGCATAATACTCCTAATCCAAAAGGTTTAGTTCAAAAGTTTTTATACACTTTTGCTAAATTTAAAGATCCTTCGACATATTATAAACCGTCGTGGGATGGAGACTTTGTATGGTTTATCTATCACTTCTTATGGTGGGTAATGATTATTAATTTGCTTGTCGCATTATTTAATATGCTTCCTCTTGGAATGCTTGATGGTGGCCGATTCTTCTATCTTGCCGTTTGGGGAATTTTTGGAAGAGAAAGGGCTGCAAAGAGATTGTTTAAATGGATGACGAAATCAATTATTCTAATTTTTGTTTTGATGATGGTCTTTTGGGGCATTAGAGTATTTTAGAAATTTTTGAAGAATTATTTATAGCATCACAACGCCATCATTTGTTAATGCAGTGAATCTGACACCAACAGGAATTGAAAGAAGGGCAGATTGTAAGGCCATATGTTCTTTTCCATTTCCAGATGCGATTGAAAGTGCTACTTCAAGACCATCAAACCTTCCCTTAAGCTTTTTTTCTAAATCTTTTTTAAGTTGGACAAGCGATTTATCTGAATCAAATTCGACAAAATCAAAAGGAATTCCTGCGACAGTAAAATCTTTTGCGAAAGAAGTCCCTACAATAATTATTTTTTCCCATTCTCCTTTTTTCATGAGACCTGCGACTTGTCCCCAGCTTCCTTTTCCTGTTGAGAGTAATGCTACTAATTCCATAGACTCTTTCTTTTTTGAAAAAAGAAATTCCCCCGAAGTAGAAAAAATAATTCCAAAACTTCGTTTTGATTTAATTCCATGTTTGTGATAATTGAAATTCTTATTTAAGGATTTATGTTGTTTACTCCCTTAATTGATATTTTGACAACCCCAACTTTTATAAACTAAAAATTCTGAGAAGATATACTACTAATTGTAGAAGGCTTAGCCGAACTTGAAACAAATTTCGAGTTACTTCTAAGCGATATAAAATATGGAACCTATGAAAATAACAAAAGCACTTGAAGAACTTCGTAATGAAAAGAAGCGAAAGTTTGTACAAACCGTTGACTTAGTGGTTAACTTGAAAAATTTTGATGTTCGAAAAGAGGCCTTGAATACATTTGTTACGGTTCCTCACCCTCGAGAAAAGAAGATTGCAGCATTTTTACCTAAACGTTCACCTTCAATTGATACGATTACTGAAGAAGATTTTGTTAAATATAAAGAAACTAAAGATATTAAGAAATTGGCGAAACAATACGATGCATTTATTGCAGTTGCTCCACTAATGGGAAAGATTGCAACAAAATTTGGACGAGTCTTTGGACCGATTGGAAGAATGCCAAGTCCTCAGGCAGGGATTATTCCAGTTTTTAGCGAAGAAGCACTTTTAGCAATGAGAGATAAAGTGCAAAAAGTTATTCGAGTTAGAAATAAGGAAATGGCGATCAAACTTCCAATAGGTAGTGAAGACATGAGTGACTCAGATTTAGCAGAGAATATTTTAGAGGTTCTTCGAGGCCTTGAGAAAAAACTTCCCCGAGGAAAAGATAATATTAAACAAGTTTTAATTAAATTTACTATGACAAAGCCCTTTGCGGTAACTTATTGAGATTATGGAAAATTCAACAGAGACACACGTTAGTGAAGCGAAAAAAGAGAAAGTTAAATATTTAGCTGAGCAAATGAAAAAAAAGACAGTTATGATTGTTTCAATTAAAGGTCTTCCATCTGCGCAGTTTCAAGAAATAAAAAAGAAACTTCGAGATAGAGCTCAAATTCAAGTTGTTAAGAAAAGTCTAGTGAATTTTGCCCTTGATCATTCTGGAATTAAAGAACTTCATGATTTAGTTCCTTTTGTCGAGGATTCTACGGCAATTTTATTCTCAGATTCTGATGCTTTTGAAATTTCAGGAGTTTTGGCAAATGAGAAAAGTCCTGCAAAAGCAAAAGCTGGACAAATTGCTCCAATGGATATTGAAGTTAAGGCAGGACCTACAGAATTAATTCCAGGTCCAGATATTTCTGCATTAAGTGCAGTTGGTTTAATCCCTAAAGTAGAAAATGGAAAAATTTCTGTTGGAATGGATAAGGTTATTGCAAAAGAAGGCGCAGTGATTACTGAAGCTCTTGCTTCAATTATGGCAAAATTAGACATTATTCCGTTTGAAATTGGACTTGAACCCGTCGCTGCATTCATGGATGGAAAAGTTTACGCAGATATTAAGATTGATGTTGACCTTGCCGTTGAAGAATTAGAAAATGCATTTGGACGAGCAATTCCATTCTCCGTGGAAATAGGATATGTTGTTCCAGAAACACTAGATTATATTTTGGGAAAAGCTAAAGCTTACGAAGGCGTGATTACTCGAGTAGTTACTGGAGAACCAGAGCCTGTCGCAGAAGTGGTTGTTGAAGCAAAAGAAGAAGTTAAAGAAGAAACTAAACCGGAGAAGAAGGAAGAGTCTGCTGCAGGACTTTCTAGTCTTTTTGGTTAAATGGAAAATTCACATACTTACTTAAATAAATTTTTTGGTAAGAACAAATAATAAAATGGAATATGTATATGCTGCACTATTGCTCCACAAAGTCGGATCTGAAGTTAGCGAAGACAACTTGAAAAAAGTTATCTCTGCTACTGGAAAAGACGTTGATGAGTCAAAAGTGAAGGTGCTTGTTGCGTCTCTTAACGGAGTCGACATCGACGAGAAGTTAGCAAATGCGTCTGTTGCTGCGGCCCCTGCTGCAAGCGGAGACTCTGGAGCTGCTGAAGCGCCTGTAGAAGAAAAGAAGAAAGAAGAACCAAAGGCTGAATCAGCTGCAGGTTTGGCTTCATTATTCGGATAAATTTGCCTAATGTAAATTTGTTAGATGACGAGGCCTACTTAGTAGAACTTGTTGTCAAGAGTTTGAAGCCGTTTATAGCTTTGCTTTTTTGCGAAGTTGTTGGCGGTTGACAAATTAATGATGGAGTCTTTTGTTAGATGCATTTCTAAGTGATTGATTAGTTTATATTTTTTAGAAAGTTGAGAAATTATATCTTAATATTGAATTTTATTTTTCTACTCGATAGGAATTTCTTGGACTGCTTGAGGAGTTATTTGAGGTTGAACTTGGCCTACAGGACCTTTCTTTCCCCATGCGGCTATTCCAAGACCGACTAAGAAAATTATGCTTCCAATGAATGGTATCAAAGGAGTGATAGACCACCACCCCCTCATTCCGACTGCTTGAAACATTTTCCAAGTCCAAATTATTACAAAGACCATAAGGATAAACATAGCAATCATTGGAATAAATGCCAATGCTGGAGAAATTAACATTATCGGATAAGTCAATAATAAAAGAAGTGGCCACCAGTGACTTTTTGCCATCCTTGAAATTAAATAAAGATTTGCAATAGGAATCCAAGCTAACCAACCATTAGGAGTTTGAGTTTTATCTGCAATTTTCATGTATGCAAGAGAAGCATAGATATAAAATCCAAGAAATATCAAACCAAAAATTAAAAGAAATGGGAGAATCATTGCCATTAGTCCAAGAAGCATCCCTCCCTCAAGTTCTTGCCCATTTATTGGTTGTCCTTCTCCAAAATTATTCCCTGAGCCTATACATTCTCCACTACAACAGTTTCCAAGACCTGAATCTGAAAGATAAAAATCTCCTTCGCAGGTCTGGTCGGAAAAACAAAATCTTCCCCCATCAGACATGCACTGGCTAACTTCCTCATTCGTTGCAAAAGCAAAACTCATAGAGAATAAAAAAACAAATAATAATGCAATACTCTTTTTCATATAGGATTATATTAAACCCAGTTTATAAAATTACCCTTACTTCCCGCTAACAAACCAAACCCCAATGATTGCGCCAACTAAATTAAAAACCAAATCTAGCGCAGTGTTATAATATCCTCCGACGGCATCTGCTGCATCTGCAAAGATGACCATTCCAAATTCAATTACTTCGTTGAGAAGTCCGATTCCAATTGCTGCTAAAACTGAAAAAACGATTAAAGATTTGTTATCTCCATTTCTAAAATGTTTTTTCATCATGAAATATACTAAAATTGAAATTGCAAAATATGTGTACGCATGAATTAGTTGATCGTATTTTAGAATGTGATATGGAGCTCCAAGAATTGGAATTAAAATTATGTCGTAGAGCCGAGTCCCATTAATATGGACTGCTCCGCCCAAAAAATGAGTCATGATCCAAATAGAAAATAACCAAATCGAATAAGGAGGAAATTTATAGTAATCGTCAGCTTTTATCAATATGAAATATAAAAGTCCTACAAAAATTGCATAACCTAAAAATTCCATATTCCCTATCGAAACGTTGTAGATAAGAATTCCTACAATGAAAAAATATGTTAAACTTACAATTAATTTCAACTCTTTTCTCATTATAGAGTTAGTTTAACCAAATTTAAAAACCTACGCCCACACCCGGAATCGAACCGGGATGCCACAAGGGCCCGGTGTTCAAGACCGGTGCACTACCATTATGCGATGTGGGCATATTATTTTTGAGAGAATAAGGTTTTTAAATTTGATTAGTTACATTATTTTATGAAAAAAATTCTTAAACAAAAACCGGTCGCAATCTTTATAATAGTAGTTTTGCTCGGTTTGTTTACGTGGGTCGTAATGGACACGTTTGAAAATATGGGACAAGAAAATACAAAAGTGAAATTTGAAACTAGTAAGGGAGACATGATCATAGAATTATACTCGGATATGCCTGTTACTGCTGGAAACTTTGAGAAACTTGTAAGTGAAGGTTATTATGATGGGATCATTTTTCATAGAGTTATTCCTAATTTTATGATTCAGGGAGGAGATCCAACCGGAACTGGAAGTGGTGGTCCTGGATATTCTATTGAGGATGAATTTGTTGCTGGACACTCTAATGTTAGAGGAACTCTTTCAATGGCTAACTCTGGACCAAATAGTGGAGGAAGTCAATTTTTTGTTAATTTAGTTGACAATACTTTTTTAGATTATGATAAAGAACCTTCGAGTTCAAAACATCCAGTCTTTGGAGAAGTAGTTGAAGGTCTTGACGTTCTCGATGCCATTGGAAGTGTTGCCACTGGAGCACAAGATAAACCTCTAGAAGAAGTGAAAATTATTAGTGCTACAATTATTTAGGAAGATATTTTTAGAAAATTATTTTTTGCCCTAATATATTTTTGAGATTATTATTAGTTTTTTGGTTTCTTGAATAACTCATCCAATTTTCCTTCCCGATAAAATTCTATGATGATTAGAAGGTATGCAAGGATTAGTGGTCCAAGAATTAGTCCTGCGATTCCGAAGAAATAAAGTCCTCCGATAGTTCCAATAATGCTTAGCGCGACAGGAAGATTAGATCTCTTGGATAGAAGATACGGCCTTATCACATTATCAATTGATGAGACGAAAAATCCTCCATAGAGTAGGAAAATGAATCCCGGAACAGGATTTCCCTTAACAACATGAATAACTCCTACTGGGAGCCATACTGCCCACGAACCGAGAATTGGGATGATTGAGAAAACACATGCAACAAAAGTTAAAACAAGGAGATTATCTATTCCGAGGAAATACATTCCTGCACCGACGGCAAGTCCTTGCACTATTCCAATTAAAACCTGGCCAAAAATAATTGCATTTGTTATTCCTCTGAATTCTTTTAGGAACTTTTTTTCTGTTTGTGCCGAGAACGGAGATAAGGAAGAGATATAACTATTTAATTTTGCAGAATCCTTTACTGCAAAAAAGAAGGTGAATAAAAATACGGCTAGTTGTAAAATTATTGACGGCAAATTTACTAAAAAATTTGAAAGTTGAGAGATAAGTGTTGAGAAAAATTTGCCTAGGAGATTATCTAGATTAATTGCGAGTGCTTGTGCAATATCACTTTCAGCATAATTGCTAAAGGCCCTTACAAAATCAAAATTTTGAAGAAGTGAATAAATATTGAAAGTCTGTTTAACAAGTTCTGGAATGAAATAGATGATTGGAATGCTGACTACAATTAAGATTCCCAGAACAAGAATAAATGCTGAAACGGTTTTATTTGGAATTCTCCGATTGATTAATTTATATGTTGGGCTAAAGATGTAAGAAAATAAAAGTCCGAATGCGATTGGGATTAAAATGTCTTTGAGCACCAAGTAAGATAATACAAAGATTCCCAAGATAAAACCTGTTGCCACCCACTTTTTTACAGTATCGCTATTAGCCATGTAATCTTATGATTTTAGAATATATAAACCTTCAGTGAAAACGTCGAAAAGATTTATAAAGATTTGAAGATAATTTTTTCCATGACAATTAAAAAAGTTTTTGATGGAGCAGTAGATGAGCATGTTCATGCTGATTTTTTGAAATTTGGGCGAGGAGCCTACCATGATAAATTTTTGCTTGAGGGGAAAAAGCAACCAAAAAAATGGGGAATAAAAACCGGACCAGAATATGTTAATTTTTTAGTTTCGAAATTTTTGAAAAAAGTTGATGGAGAAATAGCTCTTAAGGGAATTATTGTTTCGACATTTGATCTTAAAGATGAAGTTAATTTTGAGATTGTAAAGGCAGGGAATTTCCAAGGTATTCGAAAATTGACTATTAATACGACGACGAATGCCTCAAATATTTTAGATTTGATGGAAAAATATCCTCGAGCGTTTTTTGCACTTAGTTTTGTTGGAGAAGATTTTAATCTAAAAGTTAAAGCAAAAGCTCCCAAGAGCGGTAAACCTGGAAAGGGTGGAGAAGATGCAAGAGCTGATTTTTGTACATTGAAAACAACAGATAAAGAAATTGTTGAGGAGTTATTTTTTGGTGTTGGAGATTTTAAGGAAGTTTATGTGAATCACACAATCGATATTAAAGATGTTATTTATCCTGCAAATGTTGAGAGTCTTAAAGCTGCTGAAATTAGGACTTTGAGCAAAAAGAAAGGAATTGTTATTCGAAAAGTGGTTGCTGACGGAATTGAAAAAACTAGTCAGGCAGATTTTGTAGCTTAGATTTAATTAAACCAGTTTAATTTTTCGAATTTTGGAAGTTGTTTGATTTTATACTCTTTTTTTAGTGCGTCCGATTTGTCGAGACATTTTTCTGTTGCTAGTAATTTTTTGAAACCTTTTCGTGCGACATATTTGCTTCCCTTTCCACTTGATTGAATCTTCATTCTCTTGTCAATGTCATTTGTTATTCCAGTGTACCACGAACCGTCAGAACATTCTAAGAGATAGACAACCCAAGATTTTTCTTCCATAAATTATTCATCGAGATTTTTTGATTTAGCGCAACTTGAACATACTAGCGCAGTGTCTTCTAAAGACATATAGTAACGATTTCCACCTTCAAGAATTTCTGAGAATTTTTCCCATCCTTTTTCGATTGTTAATTTTCCTTTAATTACTAATTCTGGAACTTTGGCAGCCTCTTCTAAAAGTTGGATTCTCTTCTTCCACATTTTTATATGGTAGAGATTTGGTTTTGCCGCGCGAGAGATTTTCTTTTTGCAAAGATGACATTCTGCCTGTGTGATCAAAAGTTCTTGTTCTCTAATCGCCCACTGTAGTTGAAAATCTGCGTCTTGAATTAAATGTTTGTGATTTCCAATTCCTCCTAGACGATTAAATTTCATTTCAATTTTTTCTTCAGATAAATCTTTATTTGTAACGATTATTTCGCCAATTTTTTTGCTATATCTCCAAACGGGATATTTGATTTCTTTTTTATGTGTCGTAATTGGCCTTCCAATGCGATATCCAGAATTCCCTGGTTTAATTTTTCCAATAGCCATTTCTTGTTTTCTTTTTGCTTTTTTCACACTTTTTTCAGTTTCTTTTCTTGTCGCAGTTTTTGTTTTCTTAGAAACATAACCTTTTTCTCCAGGGAGAATATCGGGAGTTTTTATTGCCATAATTGAATTACGGAAAAATGATTTAAAAGATTATGGGATTGAGATTTTTTTATAGAAATTCTTGAAGATCTTTCTCCCGCAATCTTTATATACCCAAATTTCTCAAGTCAACTAAGGTTCCATCCAAAACTTAAATGTTTGGATGAGGAGAATTTTGTGGTTGGTTGGCCACGATAAGCGCTTGAGTGCTATCAAGTATATTATCGGATAGTTAGAGCTATCAGGAAACATAAAAATGACAGACAACAATAGAATGCGAAAGGGTAGTTTACAATTCTACCCTCGAGTAAGAGCAAAAAAAGTTATCCCTAGTGTTAACTGGAAGCCTATTTCTAAAGAAGGAACTGGGTTTATGGGATTTGTTGGATATAAAGCTGGAATGATTTCTGTTTGGGCTAAAGATGATACGGAGGCCTCTCTTACAAAAGGAAAACGAATTGCTGTTCCGGCAACAGTTTTGGAATGTCCACCTATGAAGATTTATTCTATTAGATTCTATAAAGACGGGAAAGTCTCAAAAGAATTTGTTGTTGCAGATGATAAAGAATTGAAGCGAAATGTAAAACTTTCTAAGAAAAAAGTTGAGGCGAATCTGGATTCTGTTTTGGAATATGATGATGTTAGAGTGATTATGTTTTCTGGCGTAAAGGATACAGGTATTGGTAAGAAAAAGGCAGATTTACTTGAAGTCGGAATTTCGGGAGATGTAACTGAAAAACTTAATTTTGTTAAAGAGAATGTTGGAAAAATGATCTCAGTTACTGATGTTTTCTCTTCAGGACTTGTAGATACCCGAGGAGTTACTAGGGGCTTTGGAACACACGGACCAGTTAAACGATTTGGAATTGCATTAAAGGATCATAAATCTGAAAAAGGACGACGAAGACCCGGAAGTTTAGCTCCCTGGCATCCTGCACGAGTTACATTTCGAGCTCCACAAGCAGGTCAAACTGGATTCCACAATAGAATTTGTTACAATAATTTAGTTTTAGAATCTGGAAAGATTAGTGAAAAAGACATTAACAAAAAAGGCGGATTTGAACACTATGGCCTCATAAAAACAGATTATATTATATTGAAAGGTTCAGTTCCTGGACCAAAGAAACGAGGAATTGTTTTGAGTGCACCGATTATGCCCAGTAAACGTTTATCTAAAAAATCTTTAGAGGTAGTTGAATTAAGATAATATGGAACAAAAAATACTTGATAAAACTGGAAAAGAAAAAGGTTCTATGAAATTACCTAAGAATTTTTCTTCTATGATTCGTGCAGATATTTTAGCTCGTGTTTATGAGGCTCAAAAAGGAGTTCATATGCAAGCGTACGGTGCTAAAGAGGGTGCTGGAGCTCAATATTCTGCTTCCGGGATTATTAAGAAAAAGCGACATGATTGGAAGGCTTCATACGGTAAAGGAATATCTAGAGTCCCTCGAAAAGTTATGTCTCGACACGGTTCAAGTTTTAATTGGATTGGGGCTACTGTTTCAAATACTCGTGGTGGACGACGACCTCATGCACCGAGATCTGAGAAAAATTTATTTAAAAAAATTAATAAGAAAGAATTATTGATTGCATTTAATTCTGCTCTTGCTGGAACTATGGATTCAATTTCTTTAGAGAAAAAACATAGTGTAAAGTTATCTTCAGGATTTGTATTCGATTCAAGCATTTTAGAATCAAAGACGAAAGAATTTTTGGCTACATTAAAATTAGTTTTTGGCGATTCATGGTCTCGAGTTCTTAAGAAAAAGACTATTCGAGCAGGAATTGGAAAAATGCGTGGACGAAAATATCGATCCAATGCCGGACTATTGTTTGTTATCGGAAACGATGAAAAAATGAAGCGAAGTGGAATTGAAGTTGTATCAGTTAAAGATATTGCAATCAAAGATTTATCTCCAAATGGAGAGCCTGGACGAATTACATGTTATACTGAACAAGCAATTAAAGATATTGAGGTACGATTTAAATAAAATGGCTGGAGAAGTAATTTTGGAGAAGATAAAGTCAAGTGAAAAGATTGTTAGGCAAATTGAAGCTGAAAATATTTTAGTTTTTGTCGTTGATAGAGCAATTAAGAAATCTCAAGTGAAGGCAGAAGTTGAACTTTTATTTGATGTTGAAGTTGCAAAGGTTAGGACACACACACTCAAAAATAAAAAGGTAGCATATGTTAAATTAAAACCAGAATTTGTTGCAGCAGATGTTGCAACCAAATTAGGATTAATGTAATGGGAAAGAGAATTATACAACAGCGACGAGGAAAGGGAAGCCATACTTACAAGGTTCGAAAAAAGGCATCATTAGTTCGGCCAGGATATGCTTCAAACCTTGAAGGAGAATGGGAAGTTATCAGATTAATTTCTTCAGTTGGACACTCTGTTCCGATTGCAAAATTAATGAATAAAGAAGGGAAAATTTTCAATAACTTTGCTGCAAATCTTCTTTATGTTGGACAAAAGATATCTTTTGGAGGAAAGAAATCTGGAGATGTTTCCAAAATTGGAGATTTGAAAAATGGAACTGAGATTTTTAATGTTGAACATAATCCAAAAGATGGTGGAAAGTTTGTTCGAACAGGTGGAAATTTTGCGACAATTGTTGGTCAGGAAAAAGGAATGGTTAAAGTTATGATGCCATCTAAAAAAGAGAAAAAGTTCGCAGTTGATTGTCGTGCTACAATTGGAAGAGCTGCAGGAACTGGAAGGATGGATAAACCAATTTTGAAAGCCGGGAAGAAATTTTTTATGATGAAATCGAAATCGAAATTATGGCCAATTGTTTCAGCAGTTAAAATGAATGCTATTGACCACCCATTTGGAAGTGGTCGAAGTAAAAATATTAAAAGTAAAATTGCTAAACGAAATGCGTCACCTGGTAAAAAGGTCGGTCATTTAAGGCCTAGCAGAACAGGGAGGAAGAAAAGATAATGTCGCTCAAAGAGCACCATTAATCTAAATAACAATAAAATGGCAGAAGGATTAGTAAAGAAAAGTAAAGAGAAATTTTATCGAGGAATTAACATTGATGAATTGAAAAATTATGATACTCGAGAGTTTGCTAAATTGGTTAAATCTCGTCCACGTCGAGCGATTCTTCGAAATTATGATGTTATTGAACAATTCGTGAAGAGATGTAATGTAAAAGTTGCAAAGAACAAATCTATTAAAACTCATCACCGAGCACTTGTAATTGTTCCTGCACTTCTTGGAATGACGATTAATGTATATAATGGAAAAGAATTTTTGAAAGTTGTAATTACTGAACAAATGCTTGGTCATAGACTTGGAGAATTTGCCCAAACTAGGAAGATAGCTAAACATACTTCTGTCGGATTTGGGGCGACGAAGAGGACTAAGAAATAATGGTAGACGAAATAAAGAAAACTGAAGGGAAAATTGAGACTAAAGAATCTGAGAAAAAAACTGAGGGGAAAATTGAAACTAGCGAGGCTAAAACAGAAGTTTCTAAAGAAGTTAGTAAAGACTTAGAAGATACAAAGAAAGAATCTTCTACTAAAAAGAAAGTTGAGAAAAAGGTTACTAAAGATTTCGCGATTGCTAACGGGTATTCGTTGAAGATTTCCCCAAAATATTCGATTTTTATTTGCAAGGTTCTTATGGGAAAGAGTCCAGAGAATGCAGTTAAGCGTCTTGAAGACGTTGTTTCGATGAAGCGGGCAATTCCAATGTCTGGGCTTGAAGTAGGACATAAAAAAGGAAAGGGAATGAGTGGAGGAAAATATCCACGTAATGCATGCATTGCAATTATTGAAGTCGTAAAGCAGGTTGGTGCAAATGCTATCGTTAATGAAATTGAAGATCCAGTTATTGTTATTGCAAAAAGTAATCAGGCTTCTGCTCCACAAAGGCGAGGTGGGCGAAAGGCTAAAAGGACACATATTTATTTAGAGGTTAGAAGTAGGAAAGAATTTCTTTTAGGTAAGAAAAAAACTAAACGTGGAAAGACCAAGCTAGGAGCGAAAAAATAATGGAAGAAAAAGTATTTGTTGGCGTTAGAAAAGATGAATATAACATTAAACAGTTTGTAAAGCGAATGTTTGGAAAAGGAAAAATTTCAAAAATTAAAATTGAATATACTCCTGTTGGAGAGAAAATTATCGTCGCTACCCATAAACCTGGGTGGATTATTGGAAAGAAAGGAGAAAAAATAGCTGAGCTTACAGAAGTTTTGAAAAAGAAATTTAAGATGGAAAATCCTCATGTAGATATTGAAGAAATTACACGCCCAGAATTTGATGCTCAATTAGTTGCAGATGACATTGCGTTAACTCTTGAAAGATTTGGGGCTATGAAATATAAGGCTTCTAGTTATCGTTCTCTTGGAAGAATTAAGAATGCTGGTGCCCTTGGAGCAGAACTACGAGTTAGTGGAAAGTTGCCAAGTGATCGAGCACGAAGTTGGAGATTTGCATTTGGTTATTTGAAGAAAACAGGAGATTCGTCAAATGTAGTGGACCGGGCAGAATCTGTTGCTCAAACAAAGCAAGGAGTTGTAGGAATTAAAGTTGCAATTTTAGCACCACATGTAAAAGTTCATGACCAGATAACTATCGACGATGAATTTATGGAAGCTGTTAAGAAAAATGCATCATTTGAAGAAGCAAAGGAAGTTGTGAAGAAAAAGAAAACTCGAAAGAAAGTTGCTAAAAAAGTGGTGAAGAAAGAATAATATGGTAGAAAAAATAAAAACACAAGATTTGAAAGAGAAAAAAAGCGCTAAGAAAGTTGAAAAGAAAGCTGTAGCTACAGATAAAAATACTGATAAAAAAATAATTGAGCTTAAAATTGAATTATTAAAGCATACTCAGAAAAGAAAAAACATTAAAAAGGAAATCGCGCGACTTTTAACAATGAAACAAAAAACTAAATCCGGAGAACAAAAATAAAGTGGATATTTGTCCAAAATGTGGCCTTCCCACGCCGGCGTGTGTCTGTGGAGAAATTGCGAAAACTTCTCAGGTAATAGACGTCACGACGGAAAAAAGGCGATTTGGAAAAGTATCTACAATCATTAGTGGATTTGACGACGGTGTCGATATCAAAGATATTGCTAAGCAACTCAAAGCAAAACGAGCTTGCGGAGGAACCTTCAAAAATAAAACTGTTGAACTTCAAGGAAATCACAGAGGCCACATCAAGGCGATTTTGGTTTCACTAGGATTCAGCGGAGAACACATAAACGAATAATATGGTAAAAAAACAAACAACAACAAAGACAGAATGTAAGGATAAACATTGTTTTATTCATGGAAGCGATAAGGCGAAATTACGTGGACGAACATTTGAAGGAGAAGTTATTAGAAAACTTCCGGGACGAGTAACTATTCAATTTGAAAGAATGATGAAACTTGCAAAATATGAACGATATGAAAAACGAAGAACAAAACTTCATGCACGACTTCCAGATTGCATGGCGGATTCTGTTGCTATTGGAGATAGAATTCAAATTGCAGAAACAAGGCCGATTAGCAAGACTATTCATTTCATGGTTTCTAAGATTGTAAAAACTGCAGAAGTTAAGGGGGCTAAACAATGAAAGCAGTAAGTGGAAGACCTACACGAAGTCTTAATATTGGAAGTCTTTTGGAAGCTTGTGACAATAGTGGAGCTCGAATTTGCAGAATTGTTTCTATTAAACATGGTAAAACAAAAAAAGGTCGTCAAGGATATGCGAAAATCGCTGATTGGGTTAAAGTTTCTGTTAGGAAGGGAGATCCGAAGATGAAAGGTGAAGTTTTCGATGCTATTTTGGTCCGTCAAAGAAAGCCGTGGAGAAGGAATACTGGAGAGAGAGTTTGTTTTTCAGACAACGCAGTAGCATTACTAAAAGATGAAAAGGGAAATCCGAAAGGAACTCAAATTAAAGGTGCCGTTGCACGAGAAGTTCAAGAACGATGGAAGGAGGTTGCGAAAATCGCAAGTACAGTATATTAATATGAAATCAAAATTTAATAAATCGTGGAATTCGAGCGTACAACCTCGAAAGCAAGTGAAGTTTAGGGCGAATGCTCCAAACCATATTAAACGAAAGTTTATGGCTGCCCCACTCGACAAACCTCTTCGAGAAAAATATGGTCGAAGAAGTATTGAAGTTAGAAAAGGTGACGAAGTAAAGGTTATGCGGGGAAAATTTGCAAAGAAACTTGGAAAGGTAGGAGTTGTAGATGTTACACATACACGAATTCAAATTGATGGCTTACAGAGAGCTAAGAAAGGCGGAGAAAAATTAGAAACTTGGTTTAATCCATCTAATGTAAAAATTGTTGGTTTATATGAAGACGATTCTCGACGAATGAAGAATTTAAAAAAGAAACCGGTGAAAGTAGAAGAGCCTAAGAAAGAAAAAGCAGAAGTGAAAAAGGAAACTAAAGAAAATAAAATGGAGAAAAAATAAAATGCATATTAAAAAATATACAATGCCGAGAGCTTGGCCAATTCCGCGAAAGCCCCAGGGAAAACAGTATGTAGCTGTTCCTAGCCATGCAACTTCAAAAGGAATTTCATTACTTTTTGTTCTTCGAGATATTTTGAAACTTGCACGAACAAGAAAAGAAGTTCGATACATGACACTTAATGGTCTTGTTAAAGTTAATAATCAAATTAGAGCTGATGAGAATTTCCCCCTTCAAGTATTTGATAGTATTAACTTGGAAAAAGCAAATCTCAATTACCGATTAGAAATTGTTAATAAAAAATATAGCTTGCAAGAAATTAGTGCAAAGGAAGCTGAAACAAAGATTGTTAAGATTACTGGAAAGACGATTATCGGCAAAGGGAAAGTTCAAATGAATTTAGATGATGGACAAAACATTCTTTTTACCAAAGCATTTTCTGTTGGAGACTCAGTTATTTTGAATACAAAGACTGGAAAAGTTGATTCAGTTCTACCTTTGAAAAAAGATGCAAAAATTGAAGTTATACTTGGAAAGCACGCAGGTGAGAAAGGAAAGTTAGTTGGTTTTGAAGAACTTACTCGAGGAAAAAATTATATTGTTAAATTGGAGAAATCTGAAGTAAGTCTTCCTTACAAGACGATCTTGGTGATTGCATAATACAATGGAACAAAAAATGGAAACAAAACAAAATGGAAAAAATGTTATGAGAGACATTAAACTTGAAAAAGTTATTTTGAATATTGGTGGGGTTGCAGATAAACTTGAAAAGGGAGTTATTTTGCTTAAAACATTAAGTGGAAAAAAGCCAGTAATCGTAAAAGCGACGAAGAGAATTCCAACGTGGAATGTTCGACCAGGACTTGAAGTAGGAACTAAAGTAACTCTTAGGGGAAATGATGCTCTTGATATGATTAAGAAATTGCTTCCTGCGATTGATAATACTTTGAAAGAAAAACAAATTCAAAATAATTGTTTTTCATTTGGAATCCACGAATATATCGAAATTCCTGGAGTCGAATATATTCGGGAAGTTGGAATTATGGGATTCGAAGTTACAGTTGTATTTACTCGAGCAGGAAAATCTGTTGAGAAGAAGAAAGTAAAACGTGGAAAAGCACGACGATTAACAGTAACACGAGAAGAAATTGAAAAATATTTACAAGCTGAATTTAAAACAGAAATATTGAGAAAAATTAAACATGGAGAACTAGAAGATGACAGCGAGTGATTGGAGAAAGATAACTAAACAACTTCGGAATAAACCAGCGATTTTAAAAAAGTTTTTAAAACACAACAAGCCTAAAGCAAGAGCTTTTGGAGTTGCAGCTCAAAAATGCGAAGTATGTGGTCGACACGGATCTCACATTTCATCATATAATTTAAATTTATGCCGACACTGCTTTAGAGAATTAGCAGTTGAACTCGGCTTCAAAAAATACAGTTAATATGGGACAAGATATAGTAGCAGACGGATTGAATCAAATCATGAACATTAGACGAGTTGAAAAACGAGAAGTCTTGATTAGACGGTACTCTAAAGTTTTACTTAACTTGTTTGAAATGATGAAGGAGCGAGGACATATTGATTATGTAGTTAATGAGGAAGAGAAAACTGTAACTGTGACAATTAAGAAAATAAATTTGTGCCGAGCAGTAAAGCCAAGATATAATGTTGATGTTGCTGGAATTGACAGATACCTTCGACGATTTTTACCATCAAGAAAATTTGGAACATTAGTTATCTCAACAAATAAGGGACTTATGGATTCAAAAGAATCAGTTAAACAAAATCTTGGAGGAAGCATTATTGCTTATTTCTATTAAAATGAATAAAAATTTAGAACGAGTTGTTGAAATTCCAGAAGGCGTTAGTATTACTGTAAATGAAAATGAAGTTACTGTAAAAGG
This sequence comes from archaeon, assembly GCA_018697295.1. Classification (GTDB taxonomy): domain Archaea; phylum Nanobdellota; class Nanobdellia; order Pacearchaeales; family GW2011-AR1; genus JAGVXH01. The sequence continues at coordinate 96,361 of JABHTJ010000001.1, read as the reverse complement.
TAATGGAAAGGAAGTTACTCGAAAATTTAATATGCACAAAATTTTGGCTAGTGTTGAGGGTTCAAATTTTAAGATTGTTTCAAATAATGCAACTCGAAGAGAAGCAAAGATGATGGGAACAATCTCTGCACATGTTACAAATATGATTAAAGGACTTAACGAAGATTTTACCTATATATTAGAAATTGCTAACGTTCACTTTCCAATGAATGTTAAAGCAGAAGGCGATAAAATAATTATTAAATCTTTTTTGGGAGAAACAACGAAGAGAATTTCAAAGATTTGTAAAGATTCTAAAGTAGATATTAAGGGAAGTGTTATTACAGTTACCTCTCACAATGTTGAATCTGCTGGGCAAACTGCAGCGAATTTAGAAAAAGCAACTCGATTAACTGGGCGAGATCGTCGAATTTTCCAAGACGGAATTTATATTACTGAAAAGCCAGGGAGAAAAATTTAAAGATGGAAACTAAAAAGAAAACTACAACTTTGAAGCGAAATAAACCTAAATTTTTGAGAAACGATTGGCATAAAAAGATTCGACTTGGAAGAACTGTTAAGAAAAATCGTAAATGGAAGGGAGCTAAGGGACGTCACAATAAACTTAGATTAAATAGAAAAGGGCATTCTCGACGACCAAAAGTTGGTTGGAGTAGTGACGCTGCAATCAGAGGACAAGTTGCAGGAATGAATATTGTTCGAGTTGAGAATATCAAAGAACTTATGAATGTTGAAAAAGGAATGGGAGTTTTGATTGGGAGTGTTGGGAAAAAGAAACGAGCAGAGCTTATTGCAAAAGCAAATGAAATGAAATTTGAAATTATAAATAAATATTTGGAACCTTCAACGGAGGCTAAGAACTAACATGCAACTAGCAAAGAAAAAAGAACTTGCAGCGAAGGTTTTGAAGGTCGGAAAGAATAGAATCAGATTTATTGAAGGTCACTTAACTGAAGTTAAGGAAGCTATTACTCGCCAAGATATTTTGGATTTGCACAAAAGTGGCGCGATTCAAATTGAAGAAGTTAATGGTCGGAAAAAAATTGTTAAGAGAAAACATAGAAGAAGAACTGGAAAAGTTAAAAAACGAGTAAATAACCGAAAACAAGAATATGTCATTATTACAAGAAAACTTAGAACATTTGTTCGAGGATTGGTTCGAATTGGGGCAATCGATACTGAGAAGAAAAAGGAAATTCGAAAGATGATTCGTTCTCGAAGATTCAAAAGTAAAAGACATTTAAAGGAGAGTTTAGACACAATATAAAATGGTAATGAGTAAAAGAACAATTAAGCGAAGAAGACGAGAGAACAAGACTGATTATAAGTTGCGTTTGAATCTTTTGAAATCTGGAGAGAAAAGAATAGTTATTCGTACAACTAACAAATATTTTATCGCATCGGCAGTTGAATCTAGAGAAGCACAAGACTTTGTTTTGAAATCAGTAACTTCAAAAGATTTGATTAAGAATAGTTGGGATGCGAAATCTGGAGGAAGTTTAAAATCCATTCCTGCAGGATATTTGACAGGACGTTTACTCGCAAAAGAACTTGGTAAGGGAAAATATATCATTGATCTTGGAATGGCTCGAACAAGCAAAGGATGTAGAGTTTTTAGCGCCGTTAAAGGATTAATTGATGGTGGCCTTGAAATTAATGCAAAAGATTCTGTTTTTCCAAGTGAAGACAGACTTGCAGGAGAGCATTTAAAGCCAGAATTAAAACAAATGATTGCAGGAGTTTTAGCAAAATTATAATATGGAAAATACTGAAGATAAGGAAATTAAAATGGAAGAAGTAACTGAGAATGTCGAAGAAGTAAAAGCTGAAGAAGTTTCTACAGAACCAACAGATGAAAAGCAGTTAAAGGAAATGTCTGAAGTTGTTGAAGCTAAGGAAAAAGCAGAAGATGAAAAAGTTTCAAAGGCTGCAGATACACAATTTAAGAAAGAAGAAGGTAGAGGAGAATATAAGCGAGAGAGTCGAGAAGACCGATTTGCTCGAGAAGCTCGAGAAAAACTTGATGCATGGATTCCAAAAACGCAACTTGGACGAGACGTTCGAGCAGGAAAAGTAAAAAATATTGATGAAATTTTTGAGAGATGTGAAAAAATCATGGAACCTCAAATTGTAGACCTATTAATTCCTGGTTTGAAAACAGATATGTTATTTATCGGACAATCTAAAGGTAAATTTGGTGGTGGAAAGCGACGAGCATTTCGACAAACACAAAAAGCAACTAAGGAAGGGAATGTTATGACTTTTGGAGTTATGGCAGTTGTTGGAGACTCTAATGGTCATATTGGTGTCGGATATGGGCGAGCAAGTGAAACCTTGCCTGCAAAAGAAAAGGCAATTCGAAAAGCGAAACTTAATTTAGTTAAGATTGAATTAGGTTGTGGAAGTTATGATTGTTCATGTGATGGAGACCATAGTGTTCCATTGACTGTCGAAGGAAAATGTTCTTCTGTAAGAATCAAACTTATGCCCGCACCACAAGGAACAGGTCTTGTCGTTAGTGATGAAATGAAAAAAATTCTTCGTCTTGTTGGGATCAAAGATGTTTATAGTAAATGTTCTGGAAAAGTAAATACAACTTTCAATACGGCAAAAGCCTGTATGAAAGCATTAGAAAAAATAGGAGAACTTAGATTATAATGGCACAAATATTGGTTATTCGTATTGCTGGACAAGTGAAAAATAAGATTAAAGATAATGAAACTATGAAGCGATTAAAACTTAATAGAAAATTTACTGCAAGGATTATTGATTCAGAAGACACAGTAGTTTTTGGAATGGTTAAATCTGTTGCGCACAAAGTTGTTTATGGTAGCGTCGATGAATCGTTTGTATCTGAACTTAATAATAAACGACCTGCAAAAGAAGGAATTTATTTCTTACATCCTCCACGAGGCGGATTTAAGAAAAGTTCTAAAGTTGCAGCTCCAAAAGGAATTTTGGGGAATAATAAAGAAATTGTTAAATTAGCAGAGAGGATGTTGTAATGAAAACACACAAGAGACCAAAGACTTCTCGATTAAGAGGAAGCAAGACGGCAGGTTGGGGATTTAGACAGAAACATAAAGGTCATGGAAATAAAGGTGGTTTTGGAATGGCTGGAACTGGAAAGCGAGGAGATCATAAGAAAGTTCCGGTGAAAAAAGGAGATAAGAAAAATAGATATTTTGGTAAACAAGGAATTACTTCTAAAGGAACTGAGAGAAAGAGAGTTAATACTATGAATTTGTCAATGATTAAAGAGAATTTGTTTACGAAAGATAATGTAAAAATTGAATTGAAAAAATATAAAATTCTTGGAGTCGGTGAAGGATTCAAGGCAGAAATTACTGCAATGAGTGCGAGTAAAACTGCAATTGCTAAAATGGAAAAGGCCGGCGGTAAAATTATTTTGGCCGGAGAGAAAAAATCTGTTAAGCAATATGTCGTTAAGGAAAAGAAAGCTGAAGAAGCTAAAGAGTAATTATTTTTAAAATTTATTTAATCTATTAAAGCATAAACTATTTTTCAAATTATTATGTAATTTTTATGTAATATTAACTAATTGCTAAAGAGTTATATCCCCAGTGACTTCCGCTATTGTCGAGGATAACTGGTGCATCAGTAGAACTGCAAAATACATTTTTACAATGAACCATCATTAAATTTCCGAGAGTATAATCCATATATGTCATTAATGGTTTTCCATCTAAACCAATTTTTATTGAACTTTGCATCACACTATTTCCCAAAGGAGTTACGATTACAGGAGGATTAAAAGAACTGCAGTCTATTGAATTACAGTGAATATACTTGACACCAGAATCATTTCCAAGAGCGTATGAAATTACGGGGAATCCGTTTGGACGAATATCCATCGAAGATGTTCGTTCATACAAGTATCCTGTTTCAGAATCTAAATCAATTATCTGACCAACAGAATTACAGAGAATGTCATTACAATGAATAGTCCTCAAATAATTTGTCCGATTGTTGCTGTTAATATAATGTTCAGAATGATAGTTTATTATTGGGAAGCCGTCTGAACCAATAGAGATATGTGGATTTTTTCCAGGCACCCATTTTTCTGAAGTGCCGTTTCCACCAGCATCCAAAATTTTGTATGGAGAGGTCGAAGAACAATTCACATTGTTACAATGGATAAAATCTAATGTCGAGTTCCAGTAAATATCATATGCATGTTGGAAAACAATTACTGGAAGACCGTCTGAACCGATAGCCAAACTATTCTCATTCCCTGTGAAAGTATAAGTTCCATCTAACAAAACAGGAGGATTAAATGAGCTACAGTCTAGAGAGTTACAATGAATATATCTTAGACCCCTTCCTTGGGGATTTGCGTTGCTTGAAGAATAAATAATTGCCGGGAAGCCGTCTGAACCGATAGCCACTTCAATATTCGAAGAGGCTGCAACATAACCCCCGAGGGCAACGTTAGGATCACGAGTTGAACAGTCCGGAGAGGTGCAATGTATGAAATTTACTTTTGCGTCAAATGAGGTCCCAGAAGGAAGATGATAAGCTGCAATAACTGGGAAGCCGTCTGAACCAAGTGCAATGGAATTTTTTGTCGAAAGTGTTGTTGCGTCTTCTAAAGTTATTGGATTATTTTGATTAACGCAACCACCATCTTGACAATAAATAAACTTTAAACTACGATTGTAAGTTGTTGGATTGACTACATATTGATACGAAATTATTGGATTTCCGGGCAAAATTACAGGAGGAATCTTAGTTGCATTTTTTGGAAGATTGCCGGTTGTATGATTGAATCTTAATGGACTTTCCTGAGCTTGATCTGAACCTACAATAAAAACTATTAAGACAACTAAAATTGCTAATGAAAATACTACACCCCCAATGACATAATATTTATTGATCGGCTCTTTCATGAGGTTTTATGGAATTTAATCTTTAAAAGTTTATTTGATTAAAGAAATATTTATATAATGTAAATACTTTCTTGAATTATGAAAAAGGGAAAGAAGATTTTACTAGTCTTATTGTTTGTAGTATTAGGTTTGCAACTTTTCTTTTATTTTCAAGAACCTGGATTATTTTTAGCTCCTGGAGGATATCAAGACGTTAATATTCATGTTCGAAATCTGCCTCCAGTTATTGAGTCTGTAGATAATGTCCCGGCCAATGTTGTCTTGCTTGCAGGAACTACTTCGACAGTGACGTTTAATTTTACTGGACGAGATAGAAATGGTGGTAAGGATATGGTTTTGGGAAATGCAACCATTACGCGAGCAGGAGAACAAGAGAGAATTGATGCTTCATGTGATATAGTTTCATCAATTGGGAAAAGAAGAACATTTAATTGTAATGTGGATATGGAATACTATGATACTGATGATTTATGGACTGTGATGGTAAGTGTCCAAGATTTAAGTGGGCTGGTTGCCTCCGATTCAACTCAGACAACCACGCCGAATTTGTTGAAAGATATTACCCTTTCTCCTGCAACGATTAATTTTGGTTCAGTTGATCCTGGACAAGAAAATGTAACTTTGAATAATGTGATAATTACTAATCACGGTAATTTTGAAACTGCTCAGGACGGGGCCGTGTCTATTACTGGACTTGACCTTATTGGCCAAGTAAATCCTTTAGAATTGATTTCTGCTGCAGACTTTAATGCAGACGATATAGGCAATTTTGTTGATGTTTGTTCTACTGGGACTGCATTGATTAATGATACCTCTGTTGGAACAACGATTGTTCTTCCACGTTACGATGGTGTAACTGTTGGAAGTGACGAGGGAGGAATTGCATTTTGTATCCCTCTTGTTCCAGAGATTAGTGCACAAACTTATATAGCGAGCGGAGGCGTAACGGGAAACTCATGGATAGTCGGAATATAAAAACAGTTTTAGTTTTTCTTATCTTAATCTTAGTTGGTGGAACTTTAGCATCTTCTCTTGGGATAAGCACGCCGTTTCACAAGAGTAAACCTCTTCTTATGCATGCAGGTCAAGAAAGAGAAGTATTATTTAATTTGCAGAATTGTCCTTCGCTTTCAGAACTCTGCGAGGAAGGAGATGTAGAAGTATTAGTTATCCTAGAAGAAAGTGGAGAGATTGCAGAGATTATTAGTGGGGAAATATATGAAGTTCCTTTTGGAAGTTCGGATGCTAATGTTAAATTAAAAATTGTTATTCCGGAATCTGCAGTTCTTGAAACTGAATACCTAGTGAGATTTTCGATTAATTCGATTTCTGAAGAATCTGGAGATACACTTTCAATTGGAGTAAACTATGACGTTGAGTTTCCGGTCATCATAAAAGACTCTTCAGAAGTTACTGCTGCGATTCCAGTTATTGAAACTGAACAACCAAAGGGAAATAGGAATTTAGCACTTCTTCTTGGAATTATAATAGTTATACTTCTCATTATCCTTGTTATTTTATCAGAAGTTTTTAGCAAAAATAATCGAAAAAGAAAAGTCCTAAGACCATTGAAATAATCTTCATGGATTATTTTTAATAAAAATATTTTTATTTATTGCCCCCTCACAAAACTTTATAAACAAAATTTATGAAATATAGGTATGGGATTTAGAGATTTATTGCATAACCTTCCTGAAGTTCGAGGACCTACTGAAAAGAAGATTAGTTTCAATGTTAAATTAAAGTGGACTCTTGCAATTTTGGTTTTCTATTTTATTTTATCAAACATCTCTTTATTTGGAATTAGTGAAGGAAGTCTTTCTCGGTTTGAATATTTAGCTATTTTACTGGGGACTAGTTTTGGTTCGATTATTACATTAGGTATTGGTCCAATTGTTATGTCTTCTATTATTCTGCAACTTTTGACAGGGGCACAGATTTTGAACATTGACACAAATTCAGCAGAAGGAAAGAAATTTTTTCAAGGAATGCAAAAACTTCTTGCATTTGCTTTTGTGATTTTTGAAGCAATGGTATATGTTTTAATGAAGGGAATTGCGGCAGAGCCAGGATTTACAGGTCTTGTGATCTTTCAATTATGTATTGGTGGTTTTTTAATTATATTTATGGATGAAGTTATCCAAAAATGGGGATTTGGTAGTGGAGTTTCGCTTTTCATCGCCGGTGGAATTGGATGGAGACTTTTTGCACAACTATTCCAGTTTATTGGAACACAAGGAACATTTGAGGCAAGTGGGAAAGTTCTTGCACTTGTTGCCTCTATTATGATTGGTGATGGAACTGGAGCTATGAAGGCAATCTTTCCAATTATTACTACGATTATTTTATTCTTGATTGTTGTATTCGCACAAAGTTTGAAAGTCGAAATTCCATTAGCGTATGATAGGATCCGAGGACATTCAGTTAAATGGCCATTACAATTTTTCTATGCAGGAGTTATTCCAGTTATTTTAGTTTCTGCTCTTGTCGCTAACTTGCAATTATTTGGTTCATTACTTGAAAACTGGCTTGGACATGGAACATTTTTAGGAGCTTTTTCAAGCGGACAGCCAATTTCAGGAATTGCGTATTGGATTAATTCTACTCCAATTTTAGAAACGATTATTACTGGAAGCTTTAGGTGGGTTTACGCAGGCCAAGCATTTTTCCATGTTTTATTCTATACTGTATTCTCGGTTTTGTTTTCATTCTTTTGGGTTCAAACATCTGGACAAGATGCACGAAGCCAAGCAAATAAAATTGTTAATTCTGGAATGAGCATGCCAGGATTTAGAAAAGATGAGCGAGTCTTAGAATCAATTTTGAAGCGATATGTCGGACCTTTGACGATTATGGGTGGTGCAGCGATTGGTATTTTAGCGTCGGTTGCGAACTTGCTTGGAGCTCTTGTTGGTGGAACTGCAATCCTTTTAGTGATTATGATTTTATACCAATTATACCAAAATATTGCTCAACAACACGCTGTGGATATGAACCCTGCTCTTCGAGGATTCTTTGGACAATAGAAAAGATACATTTAAAATGAATAATATAATTAATTGAATATGGTGACCGAATTTATTAATGCTAATCCTAAAGTTTCTCTTTTGATGATTACAATTGTTGTGACTTTTGTATCGACACTTATCCATAAGTGGATGACAAACCAGGAACATCTTAAACAATTGAAGATTCGACAAAAAGAAATTCAAAAAGAGTTGAAGGGTTGTAAGGATGAGAATTTACTCAAAGAACTTAACCTTGAGTTAATGAAACTTACCGGAGTCATGTTTAAATCGTCGATGCGCCCAATGTTTGTTACGATCATTCCATTTTTTGCCTTGTTTTATTGGATTCGTCAAATGTATATTCCTCTTCTTGGCGAAGGTTGGGGCGGATGGCTTACATATTATTTTGCTTTTAGTATCGCCTCTAGCATGGTTTTTAGAAAAGTTTTCAAGATGGCTTAATTTTTCACAAAAATTTAAAAACGCTTTTTACCCATTTTATCGATGGAAGCAGATAATCCTTGTCAAGGCTGTAGCAAATGTTGTCGTTATGTGGCAATGGAAATTGATAAGCCCGAGGACCAAAAAGATTTTGACCAGATTAAATGGTTTTTAGTTCATAAGGATGTTTGGATTTTTATCGACCATGATAACTCTTGGAACATTCAATTCAATACTCCTTGCGAAAAGTTAAATGGAAACCTTTGTGGAATTTATAAAACGCGTCCGCAAATTTGCCGAGACTACTCTAGTGAAAATTGTGAAAAATATGGTGCCGGAGATTCATTTAAACTATTGTGGAAAAATATGGAAGAGTTCGAAGAATATTTATTGGGCAGCTCAAAATATTCTAAGTTTGCCCTTCGCTGACACTTCAAAATTATTTATTTCTCAATAACTTTATATAGATAATTTCCTTGAGAGTATTAAGAGGAATTTATTGAAGATGATTGAACTTATTATGAAACCGAAGCGGGCTGAGAGGCGTCCGTGGGAAATGTTTTTTGTCGGTGCTTTTTGGGCATCAGTTTCGTTACTCTTAGTTTCATTTGTTTTTGGAAAGGACACTGTCTTAAAAGAAGGAAGTGGACTTTTAGTTGTGATATTTACAGTGATTACTTGTCTTCCTTTCATGTATTATATTATTAAACTTGAGGAAGGAAAAGACATTGAAATTGATAATACCGGTAGGCTGATTAAAGAGCACTCTAAAGCAATTCACGCACTAATGTGGCTATTTATTGGATTTATTGTCGCATTTTCTTTTTGGTATTCTGTACTCCCGGATCAATCTGCACAAAATTTTAATTTTCAGATTAAAACATTTTGTGCAATTAATAGTCCTTCGAATTATGAATATTGTTTAGATAGTCATGGAGTTCCCGTTGCAACTGCCGTTGTTACTGGAGGAGAAGCTGTTAAAAGTATTTTTGCAAATAATATTTTTGTGCTTATTTTTACAATTTTACTTTCGCTAGCATTTGGTGCTGGAGCAATGTTTATTTTGGTTTGGAACGCGACAGTGATTGCAGCTGCGATGGGAATTTTTGCAAAAAAATCTGTTGCTGCGCTCCCACTTGCACTTACACGATATATGTTCCATGGCCTTCCAGAAATTAGCGCTTATTTTGTTGGAGCCTTAGCCGGAGGGATTTTATCAGTTGCAGTTATTCGAAAAGATTTGCATGGCGAGAGTAAATGGAGAATTTTACAAGATTCGCTACTTTTGATAATTATTGCTATTGGAATTCTTTTCATTGCTGCTTTGATGGAAGTTTATGTTACTCCATTGTTATTTTAGAGAGTTAATTAGACTATAATAAATCTTTTAAGGAGAGATTTCGTCGATTTTCTATGGAATATTTACTTTTGATTGCAATTGCGACGAGTTTTCTAGTTACTGCACTCGCAATGCCCGAATGGATTGCCAAATGTCGTCTTGATGGCCTTGTTTGGGAAGATATGAATAAGTTTAATCGGCCGAAAAATGTTGCAAGTAGTGGCGGTGTCGTCGTGATAATGGCATTTATCTTATCAGTTCTTGTTTATGTTGCTCTTAAAACTTTTTTGTTTGGTGGGACGATTCATGCGCTTGAAATCTTTTCATTAATTGGAGTTATTCTTATTTTAGGAATTGTCGGTCTTGTGGATGATTTGTTCGGGTGGAAAAATGGCGGACTTTCTCGAAGATTTCGAACATTTATGGCATTTATTGCTTCAATCCCATTAGTAGTTATTAGTGCCGGTACTCATAGCATTAGTTTACCTTTTATTGGAGTTACTAATCTTGGCATCTTATATCCCCTAATCTTAATTCCTGTTGGAATTGCAGGTGCTAGTACAACTTATAATTTTTTAGCAGGCTATAATGGACTTGAAGCAGGTCAAGGAATTTTAATTTTGTCTTTTTTATCCTTTGTTTCATATATTACTGGATCTGCATGGCTTGCCGTTGTTGGACTTTGTATGGTTGCATCACTTCTTGTTTTTTACTATTATAATAAAGTTCCTGCAAAAGTTTTCCCAGGAGATATGATGACCTATTCTATTGGGGCCCTTATTGCTGGCATGGCAATTCTTGGAAATTTTGAAAAAGTTGCGATAATTATTTTCATTCCATATATTTTAGAGGTTATCTTGAAAGTTCGCGGAGGGCTCATTAAGCAGTCATTTGGAACCCCTCAAAAAAATGGAAGTCTTCACATGCCATATGATAAAATTTATGGGCTTGAGCATTTGGCAATTTATATCTTGAATGGATTTAGTGCAAAACCAAGAGGAAACTCTATTGGAGCGACGGAGAAAAAAGTAACTTACTTGATCCATGCATTTCAGATAATTTTTATTTTGATAGCATTCTTTTTATTGGGAGAGGTTTTTTAAACGAACGAGGGCATAAATTCTTATGAAATTTGAAACAAAAAATATTATTCTTAAGGGAGAAGAAATTGCAAAAAATAAAAAATTTCAGTTTGTCGCTACAGCTTTGATTTTGCTTTTCGTAGTGATTCTTGGCTCATCTATTCGTCTTTCTAACTGGGATTTGCTTACTGATCAAACAACCGGCGAAAAAATTCCCTTAGCGCTTGACCCATTTTATTTTTTAAGACTTGCAGAAACTATTCTTGAGGAGGGAAGTCTTCCCGAACTTGATATGATGAGATATCCAAGCTCTCCCGGAGAATTTAGTGGAGAAATTTTACCAAAAGTGATTGTTTACATGTACAATATAGGGAATATGTTTGGAGAGTATACTATTGCTGAAGTAGATGTTTTTTCTCCGGTAGCATTTTATTTTATTAGCATTATTTTGTTCTTCTTTTTAGTGTATGCCCTTACTAACTCTAAACTTAATGCCCTGATTAGTAGTTCTTTTTTAGCCCTTATTCCAGCATACCTTTATCGAACAATGGCTGGATTTAGCGACCACGAAGCTATTGGGATAGTTGCGTATTTTGCTGCAATGTTGATTTATGTAATTGGAATCAAATATTTGGAAAAAGGTAAATCTTTGAAAATGGTTACTTTCTTATCCCTTCTTGCAGCATTTTTTACTATGATTACAATTGCTAGTTGGGGTGGGGTTGCAGTATTCTTATTCATGATTTTTCCACTCACATTTCTTATATTGTGGCTCGTTAAAACTCGAGAAGATCTGAGATTTGTAAAGAAAGGAATTTTATTTTATATTGTTTGGATTTTTTTCACCCCACTATTTAGCCTATTTTTTGATTTTGAAATTGGTTATGTCCTCGGAAGGTTTATGCTTAGTACCAATGGACTTATCAGTTTGTTTGTTGCAGGGTTTATAATTTTAGATTCATTGTTCATGAAATTTGGAAACCGTATCCCTAAATTTAAGAAAGAATATAGAATTGGATATGTTTTTGGAACTTTAGTTTTGTTAGGAATTGTCGGACTTAGCCTTCTTGGAAAGAATATTTGGTCGATGATTCAAGGAGCCTGGACAAATATTTTTCATCCTTGGGGAACTGGACGAGTTAATGCTACGGTCGCAGAGAATGCTCAACCCTATTTAGTTGATTGGATTTCTCAAAGCGGAACAATGGTCTTTTGGATGTTTGTTGTAGGAATGCTTTATCTGGGATATGAGCTTTCTCGAAGAGTTAAGGAAATGAAAGTGAAAATACTTGTGATATCTTTTTGGACAATTATGATTTCAAGCGTTTTATTTAGCCGAATTTCTTCAGATTCTATTATGAATGGAACCAATATCATAAGTCAGACTGTATATATCGTCGGAATGCTTGGTTCGCTTGGATTTTTTGCATGGCTTTACTTTAGAGAAAAAATAAAATTAAAAGCTGAACTGGCATTTATTATTTCTTGGATGTTTTTCACATTGCTTTCTGGAAGGGCAGCTCAGAGACTATTTTTTGCGATAACCCCCTTAGTTTGTTTTATGGCAGGATTTTTTATCGTTAAAACATGGAATTATTTTCGAAATACTCGAGAGGAGATTTTAAGACCAATTTTAGCAGTTTTATTGATTCTTTCGATTGTTGGAGCAAGTGTTAGTGTTTATGGTTTTGAAAAAAGTATTAGTGAGCAGGCAAAATATACTGGACCATCAGCACATTACCAATGGCAAGGTGCGATGAGTTGGGTCCGAGACAATACTGAAGAGGAGAGTAGATTTATTCATTGGTGGGATTATGGATATTGGGTTGAAACGCTTGGAGATAGGCCTGCAACCACTGATGGCGGACATGCTATCGGGCATTGGGACCATTTGATTGGAAGATATCTTCTCACAACACCTTATCCAGAAACAGCGTATAGTTTAATGAAAACGCACGAGATTTCTTATCTTTTGATTGATCCAACAGATTTTGGAAAATACTCTGCATATAGTAGTATTGGAAGTGACGAGAGCGGACAAGATAGGTTTTCTTCAATTCCACTTATGCAATTAAATGAGGGTCAAACCACAGAAGTTGCTGGAGGGATTATTAGAGTCTATGAAGGTGGAACCTTCGTCGATGAGGATATCGAGTATAATCTTGAGGGAAATGACATCTTTTTGCCCGCTCAAAAAGCGGCGATTGCAGGAATTTTGTGGGAAATTGGGGATGAGGGAGAAGATGTTAATTTTGAAAGTCCAATAGGAGTTTATTTTTATAATAATGTTCGGTATGATATCCCGATTCGTTATGGGTATGTCGAAGGTCAATTATTGGATTTTGGAGCCGGGCTTGATGCAGTTGTTCGGGGCGTTCCAAAACTTAATGAAAATTCTATTGACCCATTAGGGACAGCAATTTATTTATCTCCGAAGGTTTCTAAGAGCCTTTATGCGCAACTTTATTTGTTGGACGATGTGTTTGAGAATTATGGAGATTTGGAATTAGTCCATAGTGAACAAGATCAAGTTGTTCAAAGCCTGAAGAGTCAAGGATTTGATTCGGAAGATATCCTGTTCTATCAAGGTTTACGTGCCCCAATTAAGATTTGGAAAGTTAGTTATCCTGAAGGAACTTTGACAAATGAGGAGTTTTTGGCGACGAATGGCGGTTGGGCAGAACTTGATGATTTAAAATTTAAGGAATAAAAATGAGTAAACATTCTAAGATTATGATCGTTATCGGAACAAAGGCAGAGCTAATAAAATGCTTGCCGGTGATGTGGGAACTTCAAAAAAAGAATTTGGACTATTGGTTCGTGCATACAGGGCAACATCCAGTTAGAGAATCTTGTAGAAAATTTAATGTAAAAGAACCAGATTATCTTCTTAGCAAAGAGCCAAAAATTAGTACGAAATTTTGGTCCAAAGTCAATAAGATGTCTATGCTCTGGTCTTTATCCATGGTTTTCAAAGTTAGGCGTCTTGTCCGCAAACTTCGTCCAAAATATGTGATCTATCATGGAGACACAATGAGTACTGCTGCAGCTGCAATTGGATCTAGCCCACTTTTGAATCCAATGAAAAGTTGGAATAATGTTCACTTGGAAGCCGGACTTCGAAGTGGTTCTCTTTTTGATCCATTTCCGGAAGAAATTTCTCGACAAATTTGCGACAGATTCTCAGATACCTTGTTCGCAGTTTCTTCTAAGGCTGTTGAAAATCTTAAAAATAAAAATTCTAAGAAGAGAATAATTAATACCGGCAATACTATCGTCGATTCCGCATTAGAGATATATGGGCTTGCACAAAAAGATTTTTCGATTAAAAAACCTCAAGGGGATTATGTTTTGATTAACTCTCACAGACATGAGAATATCAAGAGTAAGAAACGAATGGAAAAAATTATTGAAATCTTGGAGAGCACAACAATCAAGGGAATATGGCCATTGCACGATAATACAGAATATTGGCTTAAGAAACACGGCTTACTTGAGAGGGCGAGAAATATAAAAAATATCGAGATTGTTCCACTTACAGATTACCACACATTTATGTTTTTGCTCGCTAACTCCAAATATTTAATTATGGATGGCGGAAGTATCCAGGAAGAAAGTTTAATATTCAAAAAACCATGCATCATTATGAGAGATAGAACTGAAAGGCAAGAGGGTTTATCGAGCGGAATTAATTTCCTTACTGGCGTCGATGTTAAAAAAGCTCAGAAGATAATTAAGAAAATTGAATCTGGAGAGTTTAAAATTCCAGCATACGAGAATCCTTATGGGAAACGAGGCCTTAGTAAAAAAATTGTCGAGGTTTTAGAGAAATGAAAATTTATTTGCAGTACCCATTTAGTTATTCTGATTCTCCCTACTATAAAAATTTGATAAAGGATTTGCCTTCAGAAATTGAATTTGTTAATGTTGAAAAACAGAAAGGAGTTATAGTCAATAAGAAGAAATTTAAGTTTTCTGATAACCTTAAGAGAATAATAAAATATTTTTTGAATAATTTGTTTCTTCCAATTCCTAATGCTTATTTTACAAAATCAAAAAAAACGTTTGATCTCATCCACTGCGCGCATTGTTTGAGTTTAAATAAAAAATTTCCCTGGGTGACTGATATTGAGTTTGAATCTCAAATGTGGGGAGGTGCAAGAGACAATAAATTGCGGAAAAAGATTGCAGGGAAATTTTTAAGAGCTAAGAATTGTAAAAAGATACTGCCTTGGATGGAGTGGACTAAAGAAAAAATTCTAAAGGATTTCCCAGAAGTTAGTGAAAAAATGGAAGTAGTTTATCCTGCAATTCCCCTTCCAACAGTTAAACGAAAAGAACATAAGAATCTAAATTTGGTTTTTTCTGGAAGATATTTTTATGCGAAAGGAGGGCTCCATGCATTGGAAGTCATAGATAGACTAACAAAAAAACATGAAAATGTTTATGCCGTCTTTAATAGTTTTGTTCCAGAAGAAATTCTTGCAAAATATTCCGAAAATAAAAAAATTAAATTTTGTGAATTAATTCCTCAAGAAGAACTTTTTGAAATATATTCTACTTCAGATATTTTTGTTTATCCAGGCTATTCAGATAGTTTTGGCTTTGGTTTTTTGGAGGCTATGAGTTTTGGAATCCCAATAGTTACAGTAGACAATATTGGAAGAAAAGAAATAGTTACTGAAAAGACAGGCTTTGTTATTGATGTAGAAAATTTTTCTAATTTTAAAGCAGAGGTAATGGATGAAGAGACTATTGGAAAAATTGAAGAAAAGGTTGATGAATTAATAGTCAATGACAAGTTAAGGAAAGTTATGTCTGAAGAAGGAATAACTATGATTCGCGATGGAAGATTTTCTATTAAAGAGCGAAATAAAAAGTTGGAAAGAATCTATTCGGAGGCATTAAAATAAAATCTATTCAAGGAAATGTGTCTACTCTCGATGCGATAACAAATTCTTATTCTAATTGTAAAAATGTATCCTATGATGAGAATGGAAATTACATTCCATTAATACGCGTAAGGAGTAAAATTTTTGGAAACAAAATAATTTCGTTGCCTTTTATGGATGTTGGAGGAATATTTGGCAGTTCAAAAAATTCTTTTAAAATTCTTTTAAAAAAAATTGTCGAAAGTTTCAAAGATACGCGAATTGAAATCAAATTAAATGATATTGAGAAGAATTTTCAAGGGTTTTATCGAGAATTAGAATCCTTGGGATTTGGAGTAAGGAAGGCAAAACAACAATTTTATATCTTGATTGAAAACCCAGAGACTAAGTGGAAAAAATTCCATAAGCATACTAGAAATGATATTCGAAAAGCTGAAAAGTCTAGCCTCAAAATTGTTCCAATAAATAATGATTCTGAATTGAAGAAGTTTTACACACTGTACTTTGATGAAATGAAACGGTTTGGAACTCCACCACATTCAAGAAAATTTTTCTTAAATCTTGCACATGAACTAAAAGATAAATTTTATGGATTGAATTGTTATAAAGACAATAAACTTATTGCAAGCACAGTTCTAGTTAAATCTGAAGAAGTTGCGTATCTTTGGTTTAATGTCTCTGACCAAAAATATAGGAACTTTAGACCGAACGATTTATTATACTGGGCGAATGTGAAAGAAGCATATAGGGAAAAAATTTCATTTATTGATTCTGGCCAGATTGATCTAAATCCTCAAGATAAACGTTCTGAAGGATTGTTAAAATTTAAGCAAAAGTGGCTTGGCGAATCTCACCAGAAGTATTTATTTACATATCCAAGCGAAGAATCGGAATCTTCAAAAAAGGAAAAACTGAAGAAATTTAGAAAAATTTGGTCTTTACTTCCCAATCCAATTATCAAACTCATTGGACCTAAGATTTGTTCAGAACTTGGAAATTAAGAAAGTTATTTTTCTGCAGGCCGATTTACTCTAAGATTGTCTCTATCCAAGTTTTTATCTTTTTTAACTTTTAGAACGGTTTCTACCTCTGCAATTCCTCCGACTAATGAACCGAATCTGTCAGATACTCCAAAATGCAAATTTAGGAAGAAATTTATGAAAGGACTGATTATTTTATGCCGTTTGCATGCAAAATAGTTTAATTTTGTTGAAACTGTGTCAAATTGTTTATCGAAATATTTGAATGTTCCCGAAGAGAATGTTTTGTAATGCTCTGGGCAACTCCAACTTAGATATCCTGTATAATGTGGAACGATGATTTTGATGGTTGCTCCAGGTTTTGAAATTCTCCAGATTTCTTCCATCATTGCACATGTATCTGGAAAATGTTCGATAATATTTTCTGCCCTTACGAGCTCAAATTGATTATCCTCTATTGGCCAAGGGGTTTTTCTTAAGTCCCAAACTAAGTCTGGCTTAAAATTTGGCATTATATCTATTGTAAATTCTTTCTTACTATTTCCCGATTCCCCACACCCAAGATTAAAAATTTTCTTGGTGGTTTTTATTTTTTCCATATGAGCCAATAAAGAATTACCTTTAAAAATCTTATTAGTCTGAAAATTCTATGAAATCTTTTGCGGTACGAATCGATTTGGAATCTGATAAAGGAATAGTTGCTGGTTTGCCTTCACTCTTAAAACTTTTTAAAAAATTGAATATTCGGGCAAGTTTTTATTTAACTATGGGTGGAGAATCAACGGTTTTCGAAATATTGAAAAATCGGGGAAAAATGAAGAGTTCTGCACAAAGAAAACTTAAAATTTGGTCTTTTTGGGAGAAAGTTAGAATGGTTCTCTTTCCAAGAGATTTTGCTAAGAAAAATGGAAAAATTTTGAACAAGATTCTTGAAGAAGGGCATGAACTTGGGCTTCATGGATATAAACATCGGGTTTGGACTCGAAATCTTGAAAGCTTGAATATTGGTTCTGAAATTAATAAGATGGCTAAAAAATATCATAAATTATTTGGTCGTGAAGCAAGAAGCTTTACTTCTCCTGGATTTAACGTAAATGAAGAAGTTATTGAAGAACTTGCAAAAAGGAATATTACTCACA
Organism: archaeon; assembly: GCA_018697295.1. GTDB lineage: Archaea > Nanobdellota > Nanobdellia > Pacearchaeales > GW2011-AR1 > JAGVXH01. The sequence goes on along the minus strand of JABHTJ010000001.1, from coordinate 78,570 downwards.
TTAGCGATTTTAACGAAAGAAAAAATTACGGTGGATTGGAAAATGTTCCGATTACTCTTTGCGGAGAAAATAGAATGCCATTCATAGAATATTGGGTAGGAGAAGGTAAATCAGATGAAGAGATTATAGAAATTTTTAGAAAAGAAATTAAAGAGAAAGATTTTGTTTCATTTTATCTTCATGGGTTATTTGAGGGACGATTTAAAATAAGCCTTCTTGAAAAAATGATTAAAGAACTTCAAAAAAACAAATTTAAATCTCAGAGGATTATTGATTTTCAATGAAAATTTTACAAATAACAAACTCATTTCATCCAGTTATTGGGGGGCAAGAAAAGGTAGTTTTAGAAATATCAAAGGGTCTTGTAAAAAAAGGCCATGAAGTTACTGTGCTTACCACAGATTACCTATGTGAAGAGAAAGTTGGAAGTGGAGAAAAGTTTGACGGAATAGAAATTGTTCGAATGAAAAATGATTTGTGGCTTGCTGGCTATGGCTATTCTCCCGAAGCCATGAAATGGTTGCGGAAAAATTATTCAAAATTTGATGTTGTTCATTGCCATGGATATAATCGCTACCTTCCAGAATTTGCAGTTAAATTTCTTTTTAAAAAAATTCCTGTTGTCTTCACTGCCCACGGATTCATACATACTAAAAAAAATATGATTTTTAAAAAAATTCACGATTTGACAATTGGGCGAGTTGTTAGAAAGGCCGACATCTGTACTGCGCTCACCGAATTGGATTTTTTGGATTATGAAAAACTTGGAGTGTCTAAGGAGAAAATTTTAGTTTTACCGAATGGTGTAGATATTGAAAAATTTTCTAATCGAGATGAAGAAGTGATTAGAAAATTTAAAACTAAATTTAAATTAGGAAAGAATGTTTTGCTTTATGTTGGAAGAATCCATGAGAGTAAAGGCCTGCAGTATGTTGTTGATGCAATTAAAAATATTGATACTACTTTGTTGATTGTTGGAAGAGATGGTGGATATAAAAAAGTTTTAGAGGAAAAAATAAAAGAAAGGGGAATTGGAGAAAAAGTTATTTTTGCCGGAGGTCTTAGTGATGAAGAAGTTGTTGCAGCCTACCAATCTTCTGATGCGTTTGTTTTGTTTTCAGAATGGGAAGGATTTGGAATTGTTATTATCGAGGCTATGGCTGCAAATCTCCCAGTTATTTCAAGTGATCGGGGAGCGATTCCTTATTTGATAAAAGATGGAAAAAATGGCTTGATGAGTGAATTTAAGAACGTTGGGGCATTACGAGATAATATCATGAAATTATTTGGCGACGAAAAATTGAGAACTAAACTAATTAAATCTGGAAAAGAATTTTCAGAAAATTATTCGTGGGAAAAAATTGTTGAGATGGTTGAAGAGATCTATATTGGGGTTGAGAAAGATGGAATCTGAAGAAGTAAGAAAAATTGGGAAATTGTTGGAACCTTATGTTACTTATGACGGATTTAATTTATGGGATATTTGTTTTGGAGGAATTTATAATGTTTTTCTAAAAAATCCTTCAAGAAAAAACTTTCTTTTTACAATAAAGAGCAATATTATTCGGATGCAAATTTCAAGGATTCATAAAAAACGAGAAACTGTAGTTCAAAAAGAATTAAAAGATTCAGACATTTTTGCATTGACCTATGATATTAATCATGTCCATACAATAATTCCACTATTAAAAAAATTTAATCATGAGATAATCCAATTTGACAGTCCTTCAAAAGAGATTACGAAAAAAACCTTAGAAAAACTCTCTCTCCCATATTTGGGATTAGATAGTTTAATGGATATAGAAATGGCAGAAAAATTACTGGCGGCGGATAAATTTCTTGATGGAAAATGGAAAGATTTTGAAAGTGATGAGAAAATAAAAAAAATTCTTGGAGAAAATTATGAATTTATATATGATGTTTTAAAATATCATATGAAAACTCGGAGGAGATTCTTAGAAGTTATTCGAATGGAGTTGTTAGTTGAAAAATTATATAGTTTAAAGAAATGTAAATTGATAATAGTTTCTGATGATGTTAATCCTCTTGGGCAAATTGCCTGTAAACTTGCGCGAGAGAAGAATATTAAATCGCTGGTAATGCAACATGGGCAGTTGGTCGGAAATCCCCTGGGAGTGATCTCTGCAGATAAAATGGTTGTTAATGGCTACGCTGACAAAAAATATTTGGAGGAAATGGGAGCTGAGGTTGAAAAGATAATTGTGACTGGCCAGCCAAGATTTGATAAATTATCTGAAATGAATCTTTCAAAATCTCTTGCATGTGAGGATCTTGGATGGGACAAAACTAAGAAACGCTTAATCTTTTCTCTTCAAATGCCGACTAAGGGAGAAAATGTAACGGTTTCTGCAGCCAAATGTTTTATTGAAGAAGTAAATAAAATAAAAGATAAGGAAAATTATGAATTTGTGATTACTCATCGGCCCGATTTTGATGAAAAATTTTTACCTACAATTCCCGAAGGATTAGAGATTAAATTTTCTACTACAGAAGATATTCACAAAGTTATTTTATCTTCAGATGTTTATATCACAGCATTTTCTACATTAGCTGTTGAAGCAGTGCTTCTTAATCGTCCAGTTCTTTCAATAAATCTTGATTCGAATGAATATGTTGATTACTCTAAGGCGGGCGTAGGTCATAGAATTTTAAATGCGGAAGAATTTTTACCGCGCCTGAATGAAATATTAGAAGAGGAAAAATTTAAAGTTGCGCGAGAGAAATTTATAGAAAATTATAATTACAAACTTGATGGGAATGCGAGAGAAAGAATTATAAGGGTTATCGATAAATTATTATTATGATACAAAAAGAAAATACCTTTGCATTCCTTGCGGCAAAAGGAACTTCTGAAGGCCTTCCTGGAAAAAATATCAAATTACTTGGAGGAAAACCCCTTATTGCTTACACTATTGAAGCTGCGCAAAAATCTGGAAAAGTTGAAAAAGTATTTGTTTCAACAGATTCTCAAGACATTGCGGACATTGCAGAGAAATATGGCGCAGAAGTTATCTGGGAAACTGAAGAAAATGGAAAGTACCCTTATGATCTTTCAACAGAATCTTATCTTAGGTTTGCGGTCGATAAAGCCAAGGAGTCGTCTCACCAGGTTGAATTAATTGTTTTTTTGCAAGTGACTTCCCCATTCATAAAACCTGGAGAAATCTCTTCAGCGATTGACAAAATCAATGAAGAAAATTATGATTCTATAGTCGGGGTATTCAAAACATTTAGATATTTTGGTAAGGTAAATGAAAATGGAGAATATGTACCTTTAAGAGAAGTTCGAAAGAGACGACAAGAAATGGAGCCCTGGTATTGTGATAATGGCGCACTTTATGTTTTGAAAGATTCAATTTTAGGAGAGTATAAAAATCGGTATGGCGGGAAAATAGGAATTTTTGAAATGAGTGAAGAGGATTCTATGGAAGTAGATGATGAGAGAGATTGGAAAAGAGTGGAAAGAAAAATTATTGAAGAAAACTAATAAATCGTACCGTACATTATATGTAACTTTTTAATAGTAAGAAAGATTTAAATAGGGTTTACGGTACTAGTACAGTATGCCAAAAGAAGGATTTACATCAATAACCCTTTCCGAAGGACTTTCAAATAAAGTTTCGGAATTTGTGGAGAAAAGCGGAGGAATGTATAGTAGCGCTCCCAAAGCATTGCAGTCTGCATGGAATATGTTTGAGCAACGAAATCTTGAGTTTAATAATCCAAAGTTGGTCCGAATCAGTGATAAACTTGTAGGGCCTGGGCAACCAGTTTTTGTAACGGCAGAAATTGGAATTAACCATAATGGTGATATGGAGATTGTAAAAAAAATGATTGATGCAGCAGCAGAAATTGGTTGTGATGCAGTTAAATTTCAAAAAAGGACATTGGATGTAGTTTTTACTGATGAATTCATGAATGGCCCAAGAAATACTCCTTGGGGGAATACCAATCGAGACGAAAGAGAAAGATTAGAATTTGGCGATGCAGAATACCGAGAAATTGATAATTATTGTAAGGAAAAAGAGATCATGTGGTTTGCATCTCCTTGGGATGAAGCAAGTGTTGATTTTTTAGAAAGATATAATACCCCGTGCTATAAAATTGCCTCCGCTAGTTTAACTGATAAAAATTTATTATATAAAATAAAAGAAACTGGAAAACCAGTCATGGTTGCTACTGGAATGTGTACCATGGAACAAATCGTTGCAGCAATGGAAATTTTGGGTGAAGAAAATGTTATTTTAATGCACTGTACATCTACTTACCCCTCCAAAGATGAAGAACTTGACATAAATGTTATAAAAACTTTCAATAAATATTTTAATTGTCCAATTGGATTTAGCTGTCATGCTCCAGGTGTATGGCCTGTGATGGTTGCAGTTGCTTCAGGTGCATGTATTGTTGAAAAACATATCACGCTTGGAAGATATATGTTTGGTTGGGACCATGCAGCGAGCATAGAAATCCCTCAATTAAGAACAATGACGAGAGCAGCAAAAAGAATTCCGACAATGCTGGGAAGTTATGATAAAAAAGTTCATGAACTTGAAAAACCAATTATAAAGGATCTTCGAAGAGTAGACACTCTTTTAGATTAAATTAATTTCTTAGAAAATGGGTAAAATAAAATATGCAGTATTTGACTTGGATGGAGTTTTGAGTAAGGGAGAGATTTTTTCTAAAGACCCTAGTGGAGATATGTTGCAAGGTGAGCGAGAAAATTTAGAAAAATGGAGACAGTTTATGAAAGATTCTGAAGTACAGTGTATTGCAGTTACTGGGAGGTCGTTGGAGATTACTCGAGAACTTTTATCCCACATGGATTGTATTTCTGCATGCGAACACGGAACTGTCATTTTTGATCCGAAAACCGAAGAATCTTATTCTACTATCGATTGTGAAACTCAATTTGGGAATTTGATTGGAGCGAAAAATCGACTTGAAGAATTTATAGAAAAATCGGAGGAATTTGACGAATTACTTTTGAAAAAATTTCCTGGAGAGAGCATTAAGAGAATGAGGGAAAATCTACACATACTTACTTATGAGTTTGAGAGTGAGAAAGGATTAGAATTTGCAGAGGAATTATATTCAGAAATTGCAACTTTTCTTCCAGAAAATATTTTAGATGATATTTCTCAAGGAAAATTAGTTTTGAAAAAATGTGGCATGGCAATAGATATTATGCCTGCAGTTACTAAAAGCGAGGGACTTTCACATATCCTCTCTAAATTAGAAATTTCTCCAGACGAAGTTTTAATTGCAGGAGACTCATTTCATTCTGATGGTCCGATGATGCGGGTTGTTGAAGAAGGGTTTTGGATTTGTCCTGCGAATAGTGATAGAAGACTTAAGGAAGAAATTTTAGCGAGAGGATCTCAAGGATACGTTTCTGAAAAACCATTCTTCGAAGGCTCTATGGAAGGGTTGAGATATTTTTTAGAATAAGCTTATCTTTCTCTTACACATTTAACTATTAATTTTTCTCCAAGACTCGGAGGAATTAGCGAGCCAGGAATTATTAACTTGTCTTTTATGAAAATTCCATCACACCTTGCATCGCTTATTTTAAGCCCAGTCATTTCAAGCATTTTTTTTAGATGAGGAAAATTAAAATCTCCCACATGATTTTGGAGATCATAGGAACCTTCATAAACATAAAGTGCTGGTTCTGCACAATTTGTAGGAAGTTTTCCAAATAAAACTTTAAACCGATTTTTCAAAGAACAAATATTTGGAGTTGATAAAATCAAAAACCCGTTTTTTGAAAGAACGCGATTGCACTCTTTGAAAAATTTAAATGGATTGAAAAGATGTTCGATTAATTCTCCTGCGATTATAATGTCGACAGACTCGTTTTCTAATGGAAATTTTTCATGATTTAAATCGCAAACAATATCAGGATTTCTTTTCGCTTCTCCGTCGACCAAAATTGTCTTTTTTGTTTTGATTCCTTTTGAGAGTCTGACCACTCCAGCACCAATATCTAAAAGAATTTTATCTTCTGCATTTCCTAAAAGTTCTCTCATTACCTTAAATCTTACTTCATCATATTTATTCATTTTTTTTTGTCGCGTGTTTTTTTATTATTTTTACTGCTTCTTGATTATCTTCAAAATTATCTGGAGAATGCATTATATAAAAATCTTTTATATTTGCCTTCTTAGAGTAAGTTTTTCTAAAGCTACTTTTCAAACCCTCAAGAGTTGTTGAAACTTTTTTCCCATTTTCGTTTTTTCTAAATTTTGGTTTTGGAATTTCTATATATAAAATTTTTATATTAGGCGCTTTACCTTCCATGCCTTTTATTTTTTGATTTATCTGCCACATAGGAATATCGTCGAGAGTGTATAGTTCTTTTGTAAATTTTGAAAGATCTTCAAGTAAAATGTTTTGTGTTTTTGCAACCCGATATTTTTTCATTAGTTTCTTTTCAATTTCATTAAAATGATTTTGAATGGTTGGCCAAAGAATTAATGGAAATAAAATTCCCTTTTCTATAAATATTTCGTCTTTCATTTTTTTAAGATATTGAATTTCTTCAGAGGTAAAATCATTTTTTTTGAACCAATCGATTCCGAACTCAACCTTTTCATTATATCCATGCACGATTATTGGAATTTGTTTTTGATCAAGATATAGTGCACTTGCACTTCGGTGAGATCCATCAACTAATTGTTGAAGTCTATTCACGAGAATTGAACTTTTTTCATCATATCCCTTTTCTTTTATACTCCTTACTAAAGAAAGAATTCTATCTTTTGAGATGTATTCTTTATCTCGTTTAAGTTGCATTTTTTCATATAAGTCATGTTTTATTTTTTCACTAGAACCATTATAGTGTTTATCAATTGCTAAATATCTTACAATAATATCATATCTATTAAGATTCTCATCTCGATTATTGAACTGTCTTGCAATAAAGTCTTTCGTATTTTTCATGATAGGAGAATTTTCCTTTATTGCTTTTGTCCAGATTAAATTTTCTTTTTTATTTGAAATTGCCAAATAAACTTTCCACCAAACCCTACTTTTTATGTTGTTAAGGCTTCGATAAGACTGCAATAAGCCATCTTCAATTGGTTTTGGAAGGTGATTTGCTAAACCCCTTAATTTACCAATAGTTGTTTTTTTAGTTTCCATGTTATATTTGTTTGATAAATTCTTTTAACTCATTACTTTTTATTAATTTTAAATCTAAATTTTTTATATGAGAGAGAATATAATCTTTATGGTGTTTTTTTGTTTTACCTTTATTTAGCTCATAGATCCGATAAATAAGTTCGTGCTTTTCTGAAGGAATGTAAGTTCCCTTAAAAGATTTTCTTTCGCTAATAGAAGATTTGATAAATTCCTTCCCGAGCAGATCAATTGAAGAAGTTATATCTATTTGATAATGCATGTGACCTAAAAACATAAAACAAATGAGAATATTTTTATTGTTTCTTAGGATTTTTAATTTAAAATGGGGAGATTTTTTTGCAAATTCAAGCGTTTTATTAATTAATTGGTTGAAATCTTTTGGAGTTGTTATGATGTCTAAGTCCATCCCTGCAGGATATTCTTTTGGGAATGTTTTTGGCATATATGGAACCTCGGTTTTTATTACAAGATATTCTAAATTACTGATTGACCTTAGAAAGTTTGAAAGGTTTAATTTTTTGTAAGGGAACATCTTGAAGAAGAAAAATCTTGCAGTACAATTTGCCCTATAAATAAGAAGATTTACTATCTTCTCTAATGTAATTTTTTTTTTCATATGCTTGATAGAAAAAGTTTAGGTAAATTTAAAAGCTTTTTTGTTTACTATTTTGATATTCTTAGGAACATGAAAAATGGAACATGAAAAAATTTCGGTAATAATCCCTGCAAGAAATGAAGAAAGTGAAATTAGGAATGCAATTGATAGTGTTTTTAAGAATAAATATGAAAATGTTGAAATTGTTGTAGTAAATGATGGCTCGACAGATAAAACTGCTGAAATCGTCGAAGATTATATGAAAAAACATGAGAACATTACCCTGGTTAATTTTAAGGAAGGCCATAGTGCTGCTTTTGCGCGGAACCGTGGTGCTGAGAAAGCAAAGGGAGAGATTTTAGTTTTTCTTGATGCAGATACCCCTTTTAGTAATAATTTTCTTAAAGAGATTAATCAAGATTTTAAGAATCATGAAATCGATGGAATTGGAAATGATAAACAAAATACTAGCACTAATTTTTTGTCAAAACTTCTTTGTCTTCTAGCTTATCGCTCGCCCTTGCTTGCTAAAATGAAAAAAGGAGCTATTGTTGAAAAAAATGTTAGTTTCAATGTTTTTGTTATACGAAAAAAGGCATTTCTTGAATTGGGCAAATTTAATGAGAAAATATTTTATTATGAAGATACTGAACTTACTGAGCGATTTTTTGAAAAAGGATATAAGGCAATTTGGAATCCAGACATCATTTTTTATTCTGCGCAGCCAGACACGCTTAAGGATTTTTATCGACAATATAAATGGTCTGGAAAGGGAATAAGCACTATTGAAAATAAGAAAGATCGAATGAAAAAAGCACTTTATAATTTTTTGAAAATCGGTTTTATTGTGATTCCATTCATAATGTTATTTTTTAACCTAATTCTTGGACTATATCTTCTTGGCACAGCATACATTATCACCTATCTTTATTCAGTTAGGGCAAGTAAAAGCCCATTTTATTCGATTTTTATTGTCCCAATTATGTATATTAAAAATTTCTTTGAATTTTATAATCTCATTCTTTTTACATTATTTAAGAAAAAGTAATTTTAGTTAACTTAATAAAAAGTGCTTCTTTTAATTATTTTATGAAGATTTTATTTGTAGGAAATGAAACTCCAAACTATATCCACAAAAAATTTGGAGATTCTGTTGATGCAGATTTTTATGGATATGACCAATCAAGTTTAAAAAATATCCTAGCTGAACTAAAGAAAATTCCAAAAGGATATGACATTTATCTTACTGAAGGATTATTTAATTATGTTCTTCTTGCGAGGACATTAGGATTTTTAGACAAGAAAGCTAGGGTGATTAACATTTTTGCAGATCCAAGACTTTTTTATTTGAAATATGATAAACAATTTGATTTTAATGCTAACAAAATAAAGAAATTGAATTGTTTTAAAAGAATGTTTAAAAGATATTTTATAAAAAAGTTAGATGGGGCCATGGTTGAAGGAGATTTTCAAAAATTGCTTTTCAAAGGCTTTGCAGAGAATATAAATTCTAAAATTTTCTATCCCTTTATGAAAGATAATACTTTTTTTGATGTTTCTACCCCTCTTAAGGAAGATAATCTCCTTTTTGTAGGAAATGGACCTGATTATTATGTTAAGGGAATTGATTACCTCTTAGATATTTTTCCGAGAATCCTTAAGGAAAATCCCAAGACTAAACTTTTCATCATTGGCGGAGATTTGGAGAAATTTATTGAACGTCGCGAGAAGCAGCCCAATGTTGTTTTTTTAGGCAAACAAGATGTAAGGGGAATAAAAAAAACTATGAGTAAATGTTCATTGTATTGCCATTTTGGAAGAGGTGAAGCATTTGGAGTTTCTACATTAGAATCTATGGCTGCAGGAATTCCTTGCATTGTTTCAAAGTTTACTGGAGTAGGAGAGGTGGTGAAAAAAGTTGATGAGAATTTTGTCATTGATATCGAAGATAAAGAAAAAGTCATAAAAAAAATCTTGGAATATTTTGCGAAAGATGTTAAAGAAAAGAGAAAATTGGGGAAAATGTTTCAAGGTGAGGCTAGATTTTTTAATGAAAATAACTGCCTAGGAATTTTTAGAAAAGAATTTAAAGACTTGGTTGGAGAGATAGATAATGGAAAGTAAAAAAATATCCGTTATTATTCCTGCGAGAAATGAAGAAAATGAAATTGGCAGGGCAATGGATAGTGTTTTGAAAACGAACTATGAAGATTTGGAAATTGTTGTAGTAAATGATGGCTCGACAGATAAAACTGCCGAAATCGTCGAATCTTATATGAAAAAACATAGGAATATTATCCTTGTTAATTTTAAAGAAGGCCACAGTGCTGCTTTTGCACGGAACCGTGGTGCTGAGAAAGCAAATGGAGAGACATTAGTTTTCTTCGATGCTGATACGGTGATGAATACTTCATTTCTTAAGGAGATTAATAAAAAACGTGATAAGGCAGATGCGTATATCGTAATTTGTTTTCCTTTAAAGACGACTTTTGTGAGCAAAGTTCTTTCAGGGATGATTGGAAAACCTTTCAAATTAGGATTACAAGATGGTTCGATATATTCTAAAAAAAATTGTAATGATGCTGGAAAAATGTTTTTCTCAATTAGTAAAAAGGCATATGAAAAAATTGGAGGCTATGGGGAAGATACGTTTTATTTTGAAGATGAGGCATTTGCAGATAAGTTTTATTTAGCCGGATTCAACTCAGTTCTTGTTAAGAATGCTATCCAATATTTTGAGTTGCCAAGCGATTTTGGAGGATTTGTAAGGCAGTGTAACTGGCTTGGACGGGGAATTAACACTATTAAAAATTCTTCTGCTCGAAGAAATAAAAAACTCATTTGGCTTTTGAAAGGATTGTTCTTAGCGTTTCCCCTATTTTTCCTCTATGAACCTCGACTTTTGAGTGCATTTTTACTTTTAACACTTGGAACGACATACATTTCTACTACTTGGAGAAACAAGAAACCATTGTTATCTCTTATGACGACTATTTTTGTTTATCTAAAAACATTTTTTGTCATATTTTATTTTCTATTCCACTCCATTAAGGGCGATACATTAAACAAGAAGAAAAATAAAAATTAGAGATTATGGGATTTGTAAATGCACTACATTATTGGAAGGCGATTTTCGAGAGAAAGATGAAGCCACTTTGTATTCATACTGAGGCCGTTATGGTTGATGAAGTATGGGAAATTATAAAACAAAAATCTAAAGAAGGCAAGATTCACATCTGGAATATTATGACTCCGGAAAATTATGAGTATTTTAAATCTTCATTTAATGTTAAACTTTCTAAAGAAGAATTATCTGCGAAGATGAAAGAGCGATATCTTTGGATGAAAAATCATGGAGAGAAACTTGAACTCCATATACACTTTAGCATTATTATGAATATGAGTCTTGTTGAACAGGAAAAATTAATTAAAAATTCTATTGACTGGATGAAAAATGAACTTGAGGTAACTCCTAAAGAAATTGTTTGTGGGTGGTGGTGTTTTAATGAAGATACGCTCAAATTATTAAAAAAATATAATCTTAAGTTAGTTAAATTTAGAGATTATAATTCCGAGCACGACTATGAATGGGTTTTTAATCCAAAATTATAATTAAAAATTTCCAGAGACTCTTTTTTTGGCGAACATAATTCCGATTAGATAAATCACTCTACTTATTATTGTGGCTATCGCAGCTCCGAGAATTGCCTCCATCATTCCGATTTTTAATCCTCTCGTTATGAAAAACCAATTGAGAAAGATATTTATTGTTGTCGAGAATATTAATAGAGCTGCAATTACCTTCGTTCTTTTTCTAGAGATTAAGTAAGTGTCATAGATATTTGCCAGAGGTAAAATAATCAGAAGTATCGAAAGTATTCTTAGAATATTCACTGCAGGAAAATACTCTGCTCCATAAATCATTAAGATATATTTTGATGTAACAAATGTGAAGACAGAAGCAGATATTGAAATTAAGATTAACCAGTTTCTCGTTTTTCTAAAAGTTTTTTTAAGCGATTTTCCGCCCATCCTTGAAAAAATTGGTAAAAGAGCTCCAGGGAAAAATCCGAGAATTGCTGCGGCAGACCCTAGTAAGCTAAAGGCAGCACCATAATATCCGAGATAAGTACCTTCTACATAATGTCCAAGCATAATTGTGTCTATATATCCAAAGAATAATCCGGAAAAGGCCAATAAGGAGAGTGGAAGAATAAATTTTCTTAAATCATTTTTTTCGGCAGAGTTTAATTCTCTCGGATATTTCTCTCTCAGGAATTTTATTTCCCTATTTGAAGAAATTTTTAAGAAAAACAATACAATTAAGTGAGAAATTGCTGTTAAAAGAATTATCCATAAGATAATTATGCTTACTGAAAACCTTAAAACATATAAAATAGAAAGAGGTATTAAGATAAGTCTTATGACTTGAAATAAAATTTCCTTATATGCAGTATATTTGTAATTATTCTCTGCATGAAATGCCGATGACAAATAAGATTGTAGAGAAATTGCTGGAAGAAATATAATCCCGCTTAGAAGTGCATAAAAAATTGGCTTGTCGTAATAGGAATTTGCAATAAAATTAGATAAAATTGCTAGAAGTAATACCGAGAATAAAACAAGATATAACTTATATTTTAAAAGATAATTATAATAGGACTTGGCTTTTTTCGGGTCATTTTTCCCTAATGATTTTGAAACATAGGTTAGCATTGAGGTTCCAATTCCTAATTCAGAGAAGATTGTAAAAAAGAGTATTGTAGATAAAGCTAAAGAATAAAGCCCAAATAATTCTGGCATCAACATTCTTGCCAAGACAATAGTAAATATGAATGAACCCACTTTTCCTCCAAAGATGGAAATTAAATTCCAGGTAGAATTTTTTATTAATGCACCCTGATTTCCCGAGAAATCTTTTTTTCTAAATCTTAAAAAAACGTTATTTAGATCTTCCTTTAATTCATTCAAGTTAGTAGCCATCTATTCTAAGAGGGTTTTTTGTTTTTAATTGTTGGTATAATTTTCCCATTAAGAATATAAAGGGTTAAAATAAAGATAATTAATGAAGAAAGTTTTAGTCTTGGGAGTTAGGAAGGGAGAAGAACACCAACATAAAGCAAATGACTACTTTAAAAATTCTAAGAAAATTTATGTAGATTTAAAAAATTCTGACGTAAATCATAACTTGAATGAATTTCCATACCCTTTCAAGGACCATGAGTTCGACGGAATATTTGCCTCGCATATTGTAGAGCATATTAGGAAAGATTTGCTGATTAAATTTATGGAAGAGCTTTGGAGAATTTGTAAAAATAAATCTAAAATTTATATCTTCGTCCCACATTTTTCTAATGTTTCAACATCCACACACCCGACACATTATGGGCAGTTCGGAAGAGGAACGTTTGATTACTTTTGCGATAATTGCGAAGGGTGGGAGAAATATCTAGTAGGAAAATTTGATTTGATTTATAAAAAAGTAGTTATCCCTAGACGATTCTTTTTTGTAAGGATTTTTGGATTAAGTTATTGGGAAAATTATCTTTCAAGCATTTTTCCGGCACATGAAATAAAATTTATCCTGGAAATTAAGAAATGAAAAAGCTTGATTCCATTTTCTAATTAATCAGTTAAATTTTTCTTGTTTTTATTTCTTTTGAAAGTATATATCCATGAGAATTTAGGATAGAATTTTTCTTTGTTGTAAATAAAGTGAATATAATCTTCACAAATGTGGATCATAATTCCAATAAATACGAATATGAAAATTGGATTGATGAAAGAAAGTGTATAAATTAATATCCAAAAACTTAGGCTATGAAAAATTAATATTTTTCTTTTGAATTTATCTTTTTCTTGAGGATTTAGGCTTTTCCATTTTGGAACCCAGGACTTATACCAACTAATTGCGTGAAATGGATTCCAATCCTTAGTTGCCCCAACATACCAAAAGTAATGATCTACGTCAATTAAGATGGAAGATAAAAAAATTATCGCGCTATTGATTAGAGAAATATTAAATAATTTAACAGAGATATAAAAAAATAAAAATCCTAAAATTAAATGAGCTTTAAATTTCATTTTATTCCAACTGTTTTGCGATGTCAGCAAATGCTGGCCGAGAAATTAAAACTCCTGTCGTGATTCCAATTAAAGTCGTTACTGCAAACCCTTTTAGTAAACCTGCGGACGCTGCTCCGATCCCCATAAAGCCCAGAAGTCCAGTTAATGGAATTAAGGCTACAAATGTCGTCGTGAATGCCGTTACGATGATGAATAATGCCTTCTTGATTCTTTGAGCTATTGACTCTCTTTTATCTAGCGCTTCGTCAAGAATAATAATTTGGGAATCTATTCCAGTTCCAATTGCCGCTATGATTCCGGCGATCGAAGGTAAATCTAAATTCCATCCGATAAGTGAAGCCGCCCCCAAGATAATTAAAACTTCAGAGAGGGAAACTGTAACTAAGGCTAATGAAATTTTTACTTTTCTATAACGGATAAAGATAACGATTGAAACTGCAAGGATTGCGAAAAGTCCTGCGATTAAAATTTGTCTTGTGAATTCTTCTCCAAGGTTTGGCGAGATTTTATCAATTTTTATAATTTCTAATTGGAATGGAAGGGAACCAGTAATTAAAATTGTTTGGAGTTGTTTCATTTCTTGTTCCGCATTTTCTATTGCTTCTTGTGTTGTAAGCCCAGTTCCTGAACCAGAGATTTGAATTTGCGTTGCGACTGAGCCTTTTAGGTCTGCACCAATGTTAAGAGAAGAGGTTAGTTGTCCGTCGATATAAAAGTCTAATTGTTCGCTGAGATAAGCTCCTTCAAAAGTTAATTCGTCAGTTATGTCTGCGTGCCTTTGTGCAGCCTCTTCAGACAAGAAAATTACAAATTGGAAGTTACATGCTTCTCCCTCTTGAACAGGATAACATTCGCTTATGTAAGCATCAGTTCCAGTTCTTCCCACATGAGTAATATCTTTATCTCCTCCGACAAATACTGTTTCATTTCCTATCTTTGCTTCAAAGTGTCCTTGTTTTGCAATAAGTTCTTCTAAATCTTCGGGAGATGAACCTGCGATTTCAATTCCCATTACATTTTCTTGTTCAGATGTAATTACTTTGAAAAATTTCACGTCAGACAATCCATATACATTCAATCTTTGTTCTGAAACTGCGATTAAATCATTTAATTGTTCAATTGTTAATGGAACGTCAGCTTTTATGAGGGCACGAGAACCCCCTTGGAGATCAAGTCCTGTTTTGATTCTACTCCTTGCAAGCTCTTTTACTGAAATGTCGTCGATTAAAGATTTGTCAAACAAATTAATTATTTCTAAAGTCTCTGTGACGATAGTTACTTTTATTGTCTGATTTTCTTCTAGATTTGATACTGGTCCTAATGCGGTTGCGTAATCTGCTAAGGTGTTTACAGGAACATCATTTATAGAAATTATTTTCATTCCGCTACGAAGTCCTTGATCGAAAATGTCTGAATTTTGTTCTACAGTGTCTACGAGTAAACCTTTTTCAAATGCAATTGGAGGAATCCCAAAAATTGAGATTGCCGAGAGAACTATGAAGATTATTAGGAGCCAGATCCTGAAAGTGATTTTCATTCTAAGTTTTCCATATACCATTTAATTATTGATGCATTTCCAACCCAAGTATTGAATAAATCAAATCCAAGACCGATTAAAAGAATTGTGAAAATTTGGTTTAGGACAGAATTGAATGAAAAGACGACGATTAATGCAGTTGTGATTGCGATTATCGAAGTGATTGTCATCGTCGTTCCCGTTTTGAATGCTCCAAGTAATGCTGCGTTTATGCTTTCTTTTTTCTTGAGAAGTCTTGTTGTTAGTAAAATATCTGTGTCGACTGAATAACCAATAAGCATAAGGAACGCTACGATTCCTGCTGTCGATAATTTTATTCCAATGAGATCAACTACTGCCAAAGTCATTACAATATTTGCGAATGCTGCGAGCATTACTGCGAATGCTGGAACTGAATATTTGATATAGGTTTGAACAAAATAAACCGAGAATCCTACAAAGATGATTCCTGCAAGAAATTTATTGATAGATAAAAAGTAGTTTCCCATGAAAAATCCGAAAAGGAAATTTAGGAGAACAATTCTTAGTTTGATTCCTTTCTTTTTTGTGAAAATTAAAAAGACGACAGCTGCCATCCAGAAGAATGCTAGGATTACTGCGACGATTAATTGTTTATAGAAATCTGCTGAAAGACTTGAGGAGGTTGTTTCTGTTGAGGAATTTTCTTGAGTTAATTCTTCTCCAAGAATTGTTTCTAGGATGCTGACTATATCTTCTGAATGTTCTTCTCCCACGATGATTACGAGTTCTAATTGATTTCCAGAATTATCTGAAATTGTCTTAACTTCAAAATCTAAAATTTCGTTAAGTAGAGCATTTTGCATTTCTTCTGCAGAAATATCAGTTATTAGAGTAATTGAAGTTCCTCCTGTAAGGGACACGTCCTTGTAGATAATGTCTCCGGTTTGAACATAGAAAAATGCGAGATAGAGAATTGAAAGTGTTAGAACTATTGCTGGAATGAATAATAGTTTTTTGTATTTTTTATCGTACCACTGTTCAAAGTTTTTCATGTAATTTTAGAGAATTGTTTGTTTTAAAGGTTTGTGGATTTGTTTTATGATAAAGGGAGAAAAAAATAAAAATAAAAAATTGTTTTGAAAACTATAGTGCGAAGCTATACCATGCAACATTATTGTTTTCGTTTCGTTCGTTTACTTGATTATAGAAATCTGCAGTTACCCATGCAGTGTAACTTAAGCCAGATAAGTGAGATCCACTACCTAGAGATACCTCCATAGATTGTCCAGGAGCTAATGCAGAAATATTTGCAAGATTTACATAGGTGTTATTCCCATCGGGAACTGTTAAGTGAACAACGCTTTGACCAGCAGAAACTTGTGTAGTCCCCATATTATATACAGTTACATAAATTGAAGATTGGCAATAAGTATTATTAGTACTATTACTGCCACTACACCCTCCACTAGCTACACCCCCTGAACTAGTATCATTTATTCTAGTGATGACTAAATCAGGAAGAAGTTGGGTGGCATTTCCAAAAAAACTTCCATTCACCTTTCTTGGTGCAAGTTGAGGATCTGTAGCATTCATTACAACGATTAAAGAAACAACAACTGAGACGATTACTGCAATTACAATAGTCATCCAGATTTGTTTTGATTCCATTAATTAATTTTACCCCCTTTTGAGCTCAGGTCATCTTAGGGAGGTGGTTATATTTAAATATTTGGAAATGGGAGTGTAAGAATAAAATGCGCAGGCGGGGACTCGAACCCCGGTCAACTGGTTGGAAGCCAGTTATTCTGCCACTAAACTACCCACGCATAAATATTCTATTTTAGAGAGAGTTTTAAAGTTTATTGTTTTAGAAATTTTAAATTCATTAAACTTAAAAGTGGGAATTAGATTATGTAAATATGAGGGAATGCCGGAGTGGTCAAACGGGGCAGACTCAAGATCTGTTAGCTTTATGCTTACGGGGGTTCGAATCCTCCTTCCCTCATGCTCGCGTAACTCAGCCTGGATTAGAGTGCTTCCCTCCTAAGGAAGAAGTCGCAGGTTCAAATCCTGTCGTGAGCGTTTTGATTAATAGTTAACTTTAAATAAGTAAAATTTCTCAAAAGATTAGACGGCCATAGCGACTTGGTCACACCTGATCCCTTTCCGAACTCAGAAGTTAAGCTTGTCGCGTTCGTGTCTGTACTGTCTGTGATGGGAACACACGGAGCTGTCTACCTTAATTTTTTATGAAATATTTATTATTGGTGAAAATTTATATAAATAATTATAAGGCACTAAATAATTGATTTTAGATGTGTGATGAAGACTACCACTTGGAAGATGATGGAACCGTAGATAAAATTTTAGCAGACTTTAGAAGAGAATTAAACCTAGATAAGGCGTTGACAAGGTATGAATCTGAAGTTTTAAACCCTCGAAGAATATTTAGGGTCTGCGATGGCGAACCAAGATATTTAGATAGCTCTTTTGCAAACGACTTACTATCGAGAGCTCCTGATGAAAGAAAGCGGGAAATTGAAGATGAATTGTTTGAAAGAGGATATGACTCTAGATTCGAGATCCCTTACCTCTTAGGGATTTCTAAGGGAACTGCCGAAGGAATGGCAATCGGAATAAGAAATGGTCAGAACGCAATAATTGGCAATAAAGAGTGAAAAAACGTTGTTGAAAAAAGGTGGTGAAACGGTTTGAGATGAGAGGATATTATTTATTAAAATCTTAATTGATTTTTTAAAGTTTAATTAATTATTATTTTAATGAGTTCGAATGAAAAAATTGAAAAATTCTCTGTGTCAATAATTTTAAACTACCCGGTGTTAGTTTTGAGTGAAACTCCCTAATTGCTCCAGCACGAAAAATATTACTATAAAAAACTGAAAGAAAATTTATCTAGAAAATTAGAAGGTATTTTTGAAGATTTAGAATAGAATTAAAACTTCTTAAACTTATTGATTAATTCAAGTGTATCTGTTTGTCCAAGAATTTGTGCTCGGCAGCAGTATCTTTTTATTCCTAGATCGTTGAGAGAATCCTTTGGCGTTTTTCCTGATTCCACTAAGGTTTTGTATTTTTGATACAAATGTGCAATTGGTTTTCCGCAACTAAAACATCTAATTGGAATAATCATATTAAAATTTTGAAATGTAGCTATTTAAAGTTTATTATTCGGAGTTGCTTGCCAGTAAGATTAATTTGGCCTGATTAGAATTACATTTATATAGATAATCTCCTTTTTTTGGGTATGAAAAAGAATGTGAAAAAAGAGTTGATACGTCTGAAGACTGTCTCGAAGCACTACCATATGGGAGACACGATTGTTAAGGCGCTCAATGATATTGAACTTAAAATTTATGAGGGAGAATTTGTTGCGATCATGGGGCCTAGCGGAAGTGGAAAATCTACTGCGATGAATCTTGTTGGGAGTCTTGATGTTCCAACGAAAGGAACTATTTATCTAGATGGAACAGACATTAGTGAGCTTAGCGAATCTGATCTTGCTCAAATTCGTGGGAAGAAGATCGGATTTATTTTTCAATCATTTAATTTAATTCCGAACCTGACGGCTAAAGAAAATGTGAGCCTTCCAATGATGTTTCAGGGAACGGATATCGAGGATCGAGAAGCTAAAGCTGAAGAGCTTTTGAAACTTGTGGACCTTAGAGATCGGATGGATCACTACCCAAACCAATTGTCAGGGGGACAAATGCAGCGAGTTGCTATTGCTAGAAGTCTTGCAAATGATCCAGAAGTTATTTTAGCGGATGAACCCACAGGAAACTTAGATACTAAAACTGGGGAAATGGTCATGGAATTTTTACAAAAGCTTAGTAAAGAGGGAAAAACAGTGATCATGGTCACTCATGAGCCCGAACTTGCCGAAGAATATGCAGACATTATTTATTGGCTTAGAGACGGAGAAGTTGAAAAAGTTACTCGCAAGCAAGGCAAGAGGTTTGTGAGAGTTTAGGGGAAACCATGAAAGATTATTTTGATTTAGCTTTTGGAAATTTGAAACATCGAGGGGTTAGGTCTTGGCTTACGCTTCTAGGAATTTTTATTGGTATTGCTGCCGTCGTTTCGCTTATCTCCCTAGGTAGTGGGTTGAAGCTTGCAGTGAATTCGCAATTTGGTGTGAGCACTACAGAAGTTATAACTGTCCAAGCCGGCGGAGTCACGGCATTTGGTCCTCCCGGAAGCGGTGCTGCAAATCCATTAGATGTAGACGATATGGAAGCAATTGAAAAACTTGCCTCCGTTGAGCGAGTTCTTCGAAGGAATATTCCTTCAGGAAGTTTAGAATTTAATGATCATTTAATTTTTGGACTTATGATGAATATCCCGGATGGAGAGGATAGAAAGTTTGCTTATGAAACATTAGATGTAGAAGCCGAATTTGGAAGGCTCTTAAAAGATGGAGATGTTAACAAAGTTGTTTTGGGATCTAATTTTCTGGAAGACAAGGTTGGTCTTGAAAAGAAAGTTAAGGTAGGGGATAAAATTCTTCTTCAAGAGAAAACATTTGAGGTTGTAGGAATTACGAAAAAGAAAGGGAGTTTTATTTTTGATAATATTGTTCATGTTAATGAAAAACCCCTCGAGGATTTGATGGGTTATGGAGATGATGTTGATGTGATTGTTGTCCAGGTAAAAAATAAAGATTTGATGGAAAAAACAAAAGCAGATATTGAAAAGGTTCTTCGAAAGACAAGAGATGTTAAACTCGGTGAAGAAGATTTTGAAGTTTCTACTCCCGAGGCTGCTCTTGAAACTGTAAATGGAATTATTAGTGGTGTTCAAGCATTCATTGTAATCATTGCTTCGCTTTCAATTCTTGTTGGGGCACTTGGAATTGTGAATACTATGACGGCATCTGTTCTTGAAAGAAAAAAAGAAATTGGAATTATGAAAGCTATTGGTGCGAGAAATTCGGATGTGTTTATGCAGTTTTTTATTGAGTCTGGTCTTCTTGGCCTTGTTGGAGGAATTATAGGTGTTGTTGTTGGAACATTAGTAGGATTCCTTGGAACCCAAGGGATAAATAGTTTTATTGGTTCTGAGACTATCCCAGAAATTAGTCTTTGGCTTATTTTTGGTTCTCTTGTCGGAAGTTTTGTTATCGGTGCTGTTTCTGGGATTGTTCCAGCAATGAACGCTGCAAAAGAAAATCCGGTGGAGGCGTTGAGAGGTTAAGATGGTTATTGGCGGAGAGAGCATTAATTATTCGATTAGAAATTTGAAGGCTCGAAAAGCCAGAAGTTTTTTGACAATTCTTTCGATTTTTGTAGGCATTGCTACGATTTTTATTTTTATTGGATTTGGACTCGGACTTTTTAATTATGTAAATGAATTGACGACAGGGAGTAGTGCAGATAAGATAATTATTCAAACTAAGGGTGTTGGCGCTCCAGGTCTTGATGACACATTTACATTGACTGAGAGTGACCTTCGAGCAGTTAGTCGGGTCGGAGGAGTTTACGAAGCTATTGGAGTTTCATTCAAGGTTGCTGAAGTTCAAAAGCAAGACGAGAAACGGTTTAATTATGTTGTTGGTTATGATCCCAAAAATATGATGCTCTTTGAAATCTCAGATATTGGTCTTGAAGAAGGAAGATTTTTATCTACTGGAGAAACAGGGAAAGCACTCCTTGGATATAATTATCGTGTCCCGAATACGATTTTTACTAAGCCTGTTAAACTTGGGGACAGCATAGAGATTCAAGGAGAAAAGGTCCGAATTGTAGGATTTTTAGAAGCTGTTGGAAGTCCTCCTGATGATGCCCAAGTTTACATAACTAACAAATATATGGAAGAACTTTATCCGAAGACAATAGATACTCACTCTTGGATTATGGCTCGTGTCGAAATTGATAAATTGGACCGAGTTGTCGAAGATGTTGAAAAAGCTGTTCGAAAAAATCGAGGGCAAGAAGAGGGAAAAGAAGATTTCTACGTTCAATCGTTTGAAGATTTGATTGAATCTTTTTCTGGAGCGCTTAATGTGATTATTGGATTTGTTATTTTAATTGCTCTGATTTCCGTCGTCGTTTCAGCAGTTAATACTGCGAATACTATGATTACTTCTGTTCTTGAAAGATATAAAGAAATTGGTGTTTTGAAATCGATTGGAGCTAGGAACTCAGAAATTTTGAAAATCTTTTTATTTGAATCTGCATTCCTCGGATTTCTCGCAGGGATTTTTGGGGTACTTGTAGGGTTTGGTGTAACCGCTGCTGCAAATGCGATTTTAGAAAATCTTGGGTGGGGCTTTTTGCAAGCATATACTCCAATACCACTTTTTATTTGGATAGTTATCTTTGCAACATTTACTGGAGCGATTTCAGGAATGGTTCCGGCCTATCGGGCATCGAAGATAAACGCGGTAGATGCATTAAGATATGAATAAATATCGAGAGGTAAATATCGGAAACTAGATTTGAGAATTATTTTTTAGCCTTCTTTCTCTTTCTTTTGATTAGCCAATAAACTATCCATAAGACGACCAATCCAAGAATTACATAATTCCAAATTGAAGTTTCTTTTTTATCAGCAGCCCGATTAGTAAAATAATCGGAATCAAAGTTTACCTGCTTATTTACAGTTCTTCGTTCATTTATTGAATCTGTATATGTTAACATTACTTCAATCATCCCATCGATAAGTACTGCTTCGAAATCTGCAGTAGTATATTCATTTGAATCTAAATCTCCGACGATAACATTGAACGGACCCTTAACAACAATATTTTCTTGTTCAGGAATTGTTACAGTTAGTGCCTCGATATTTACCTTTTCTATGTTTAAGATTTCTAAGGTTAATATTTGAGTGCCATATTTATAATCTCTCACATATATTTCAAAATCTGCCTTTACATCTTTTACCTCTAAATTAAAAGTTTCCAAATAGTTTCTGTTTTGTTCATTGATTCTTACTTCAATTGGATTCTCTCCATCAAGTGCATCTCCATCTACTCGGACCTCATAAGGAATTAGAATATTTGATTCATAGTCTTGTATAAATGCTGTATGGCTAAAACTTTGAAGTCCTGTTTCTCCCGGATTAAATGCAATTGGATAATCTGCTAATAATTCAAAAGTCATATCTCTGCATTCAGGATTTTCAAATCCCACTACCTGAAAAACTAGTTTGACATAATCCCCCGGGACTGCAGGATAAGGATCTTGGTTAAGAAGTGTCGTCTGCAAGTCACACGCTTCTGCACTTATTGTTGTTGCAAATAAGATTATTGCAAAAAATAATATCACCGAGTTTTTCATACTTTAAATTAGAAGAGTTTATTTATAAAATTATCTAAGTCTTCTCTAAATCCTATAAAAGTTTAAAAAGAAACGAGTTTAGAAGTTTTGAAGATGGTGAAAAAATGCATTTATTGTTCTGTTGATGTTGACTCTGCTGCAGTTGTTGATATGTGTAAATCCTGCATGTATAAGGTCTGGGGCGAAAAAATGGCAGGAGCAATTGTTTCATCGATGGAGACAGAGAGAGATAAGGGAAATTTAGAAATTGGACGAGTTGGAGAATCAGAACCAGTTATTGAGCAAGTTGATGGAGTTTTCCGCGAAAAGCCTTCTTTTGGGCCTTCGACAGTTGGAGAAGTTGTGCCACACGTTGAAGAGGAAGAGTTTTATGGAGAGGCGAATTCTTTTATTTAGGTAAAAACCAAACATATCCTATGTGGAAGGTTCTTACAAAACTTTTTAAAGCAACTTTTTCTAAAATATTTAGGATAGTCACTGTCCGAGTTGGTAACAGCGTAAGAATTCTTGCGTAGTTTGATTAATATGGGAAAAGGAAAAAATATTCGAGATAAGGGAAAAATAAAACTTAGTGAATACTTTAAGAATATCGACGACGGTGCTTCTGTTGCAATCGTTGAAGAAAAAGGAGTTGTGAATTCATTTCCGGCAAGGATTCAAGGACGAAGCGGAGTTGTTGCGGGAAGTCGAGGAAAATATAAAGTTGTTAAATTAAAAGAAGGGAATAAAACCAAGACTTTTGTGGTTCACCCCGTTCATTTGAAAAAATTATAATATGGTAGTTGATGAAAAACGTCCGATAAGTATGGCAGAGGTTGTTGACTTAGTTGGAGATTCTGAAAAGTCAGAGTCGATAAAATCTTTTATTAAAAATTTTGAAGTCATCCCTCTTGAAAGAGCGATGAAGATAAAGGAAGGTTTGGAGGCTTTGGACCTTATTCGATTAAAAGATTACCATATTGTTAAGATTATTGACTTTATGCCAGGTGATGCAACCGAATTAAATAAGGTAGTTAATGATGCGAGTTTTGAACAAGAAGAAGTTGATAAAATTTTAGACGTCATCAAAAATAACTAATTTCATATTATGTCTAAAGAAGAAATTGCAGTGATTTTGGACTTTTTGCCGTATGGCTATCCTTTAGAAAAAAAGATGATGCCGTTAGCTCAAGCAGTTGGAAAAGAGCATTTTACATTACTTCAATTAGTTCCTCGACGAGGATTTAAATTTGAAGTTGGAACCGAAGTTTATATTGGCGAAGGTAAACGAGAAGAAGTCCAGTATATTCTTGGTCGATGCCCCGGAGAAAAGTTAACCGAAACTTCAAAGCAGGAATTAGAATCTTTTGTTGAGAAAAAGGTTATCGAACAGCCAGAAAAATATGTACAATTTTTTAATGAAGCACAAGCTATAAATACCCGACTTCACCAATTCGAATTACTTCCTGGATTTGGAAAAAAACATACCCAGGCAATTCTTGATGCTCGAGAAGAAAAACCGTTTGAATCTCTTGAAGATGTTAAAGAGCGGGTCGCTAATATGCCGGATCCTGCCAAGACAGTCACCAAGAGAATTATCGAAGAAATAATGAGTATGCAACGAAATAATTTATTCACTTAAAATGGAAGAAACAAAAAAACACTATGAGAAAAAACACGACGATGTTACATTAGTTAGAATCCTTGGAAAGGATATTCGTGGAGATGCAGTTTTATTTTCAGGGCTTACAAAAATTAATGGAATCTCTTGGGCATTTGCAAATGGTGTTTGTAAAATTTTGAAACTAGATAAGAAAAAGAGAATTCAAGATATGAGTGCAGAAGAAATTAAAAAAATTGAAGATTTTATTAAAGATCCTCAGATTCCTGCTTTTATGAAGAACCGGCAAAAAGATTTTGATGATGGAGAAGACAAGCATGTTTCTGGTGCTGATCTTAAACTTCGACGAGAATTTGATTTGAAACGAATGAAGAAAATTAAATCGTATAAGGGTGTTCGGCATTCTCATGGACTTCCAGTTCGTGGACAAAGAACTAAAGCAAACTTTAGAAAGAATAGAAAAAAATCTGGAGCAACGGGGGTTAAGAAGAAATAATGGGAGATATAAAACGAAAACGAAAATTATTCAGCCGGCCTAAAAAATTATTTGACCGAACTAGAATGGATGAAGAGAATATTTTAGTTAAGCGATATGGCCTTAAGAATAAGAGAGAAATTTGGAAAGCTAAATCTACTGTTTCAAAGTTTCGACGAAGAGCAAAGCAACTTATTGGAGCGGACGATTCAGAACAACGAACATTTTTTGAAAAATTGAATAAAATGGGAATTAACGTCGTAGATATTTCTGATGTTCTTGCATTAACAGAAGAAAATTTGCTTGACAGAAGATTAGAAACAGTTCTTTTCAAAAAGGGACTTGCGAATACTGCAAAACAAGCTCGACAATTAATCGTTCATAAAAATGTTTTAGTTGATGGAAAAGTTGTTAATACCCCCTCATTTATTGTGACTAAAGATTTGGAAGGCTCTCTTGCAATTAAAGTTAAAAAGAAAAAGGTAGCTGCAAAGGTTGAAGAAGTTAGCGAGGAAAAAATCGAAGAAGAAAACGTGGAGGAAAACAAATAATGGCAAAAGACGAAGACAACACCGGAATTTTGAATATTTATGCGACATTCAATAATACTATTGCGAATGTTACAGACTTGGCAGGGAATACTATTGGAAAAATTTCTGGAGGTCAGATTACAAAGCATGATCGAATGAGGGCGAACCCAACGATTGCAATGTTTATCGCTAAGAAAGTTCAAGACCTTTGTAGAGATTACCGGATTAAGACACTTTATGTTCGTATGAAAGGGCAAACTGGTGCTACAGGGATTGGTCCCGGAGCTCATGCGATCGTAAGAACACTAACTAAAGAAGGATATAAGATTTTGAGTATTGCAGAGACAACTTGCATTCCTCGTGGCGGCCCAAAGAAACCACATGGTCGAAGAGGTCGAAGAGTATAACAAAATGGCTAAATTTATAAACAAAAAATCGATAAAATAATATGGAACTAATTTCAAAAACTGCGGAAGAAGTACAATTTACCTCAGACATGAACATTAGTTTGGCTAATGCTATTCGAAGAAGTGTTTCTGAGATTCCAATTCTTGCAATTTACGAAGCTGACATTTACAAAAATGATTCTGTTTTATATGATGAGATTATCGCTCATCGATTAGGATTAATTCCATTGAAGAATCAGAAGCTTAAATCTGGACAAAATATTGAATTGAAATTACAGGTTAAAAGCAAGGAAGAAGATAAGCGGAATGTTCTTTCTGGAGATATTGATGGAGATATCGTTTATCCAGATATGCCTCTTGTTTTGCTTGAAAATGGGCAGACGCTTAAATTAGTTGCTCGAGCAAATGTTGGTTTTGGAAAAGACCATTCACGATATAATCCGGGAGTCATTTTTTATCGACACGTACCAAAAATTGCAATCAAAGGAGAGGGAGAAAAACAAAGCGAACTTGCAGAATTATATCCTTTGGTTTTTTCATTTGAAAGCGGAAAATTACAAGTTAAAAATGCTCATGAATGTACTTTAGACTCGGAAGATTTTAATGATTATCCTGGTGTCGACATTTCATTTAGCGATTCCATTGTTTTTTCAATAGAATCTTGGGGACAAATTGAAGCTAAGGAAATCTTCACTGAAGCTTGTAAAGCTTTGAAATCAAATATTTCAGAAGTTACGAAAGTTTTGAAATAAATATTTACGTTAAGGGCGGATGCCGGAGCGGTCAAACGGGGTACGTTAAGGGCGTATTGGCTTTTGCCTACGAGGGTTCGAATCCTTCTCCGCCCATTCGGCAGAGAACAAAAACAAAATGGAAATAAAAATAAGTAAAACGAAAATCGAGAAACGAATGAGACAGAAGAAAGACTCAAACTTAGTTAATACTATTGTTGCGCTCAAAAAAACAAATCCTGAAGTTGCTAAAGAACTTGCACGACCGAAGCGAAAATGGCCTGCAGTTAATTTGAAAGAAGTTGATATGGTTGAAGGAGATATTTTAGTTGCTGGAAAAATTTTGAGTGCCGGAGATTTGACAGATTCAAAAAAAATTGTTGCATGGTCTGTTTCTGAAAAAGCATTAGAAAAAATTAATGATGCAAAAGCAAATTTTGTGACAATTATTGATGAAATGAAAAAGAATCCTGAATTAAACGGTTTTAATATTTTGAGATAAGATGGAAAAAGTAATTGTTAATGGGGAGAATGCAATTCTTGGTAGAATGTCTTCTTTTGTTGCTAAAGAGTTATTGAAAGGAAAATCTGTAGATGTTATTAATTCTGATAAGGTGATTATTTCTGGAGATGGAAAAGTTTTTGCTAAGAAGATTAAGGAAAAGCGAGATATGGGAAGTGGAGGATCTTTGAAGGGTCCGAAATATAGTCGAGTAGAAGATAGACTTTTGAAAAGAATTATTCGAGGAATGCTTCCACGAGATAGGTCCAAGGGACGAGAAGCTTTCAAGCGATTAAAATGTCACATTGGAAATGAAAGTGTTTCATTAGAAGGAAAAGAAGTTAAAACTTTTGAACATCGAAGACCTAGAAAATATTCGACAATGACTCAAATTGTGAGGATGCTTAAATGAACAAACTAGTAGTTACTGGAAAACGAAAGACTGCGATTGCAAAAGCAACTATTGAGGATGGAAAAGGGAAAGTTACATTTAATAAAAAGCCAATTGCATTTTTGTCAGATTTACAACAGTTAGAAATAAGTGAGCCATTAATTATTTCACACAACATTTTGGGCGATTTGAAATTTGATATTTCAGTCAATGTTAAGGGAGGGGGAATTGCTTGCCAAGTTGAAGCTGGACGTCTTGCAGTTGCTCGAGCTATTTTGAAATTTACGAAGAATAAAGATTTAGAATCTGCATTCCTTTCTTATGATAGACATATGGTTGTTGCAGATACTCGACGAAAAGAGACTTGTAAGCCAGGAGATTCTAAGGCTCGAAGTATGAGACAGACTAGTTTTAGATAGAGAGTTATTTTTTATTTTATCGTTTGTTAAAAAGAATAATTATATAATGTTTAATTTTGTTGTTGGTGGAGGGGATTATTCAATAATCTGAGAGTCTGCGAGAATGTGCGCTCCCTTAAGCTTTAATTTCTTTTTTATTTTTTGAAACTCATTTCCTTTTTGTATATTTGAAACTAATTTACTAAGACTTGTTTTTCCATAAGCGGGATATAACATCAAATTGTATTTTTTGTTTTGAAATTCAACACCTTCCAATAAAAAGGGGAGTTCTTTTAAAATATATTCGGACATTTTTATAACACGAGATTCTTTAATTGTCCTTTTTGAATTTTTTAAATAAAGGATTATTGGGGCTTCGATTTCTTTTTTGAATTTCGGATTAGTTAGATATTCTTCTTTTAGAATTTTATAAGATTCTTCCTGCCGTTTAGCCCACACATCTTTCCATCGAATAAGTTTTATTTTTGATTGTTCTTCTTTTGGAAGAGTTTTTATTAACTTTTTATACCTTCTTAAAAAAATATCTCCTTTTTGAAGAGATTTCTTAAGGGATGTTTCTTTTCCATATTTTTCTAAAACATTATAATTTATTGCGGCAATTTCATCTGCGATAAAAATTAATGCACTTTCCCGAGAATATTTTACGATGAGTTTTAGGTAATCTTTAGATAATTTTTCACTATAAGGCTTTAGGCTAGTACTAACTCCCAACCAAATATTATTATTCTTATTTAGAAAATCGTTTTTATTCCCGTTATGAATTATTAGATCTTTAATCATTTCCTCCATTGCAGAACCAAATCTCCCACTAATTTAAATGTTCCTAATTGTTTTAGGAAAGATTTAATTCCTGGGTCGCAAATAAGTTTTTAATTTTCTTTGAACGGCATAGAAAGTTTCTTGAGAGATTATATTTTTGTGATTTGATTTGTAAATTAAATTATCGAATTTGATTTCTCCAAGATAAGTTCTGTTTGTTAAGATTTTTTTAATTCCATTTATTGAAATTTGGAATTTCTTTGAAAGTTGATTTAGGGATTCATCTTCTTTTAAAAAAGTTGAAAAAAGATTGTGAACCTTTGAAGCGTTTTCGTCTTGAATAAGATTTTTGTTAGAGATTTTATATCCGAGTGGTGGACGAGTTACGATTTTTCCGATTTGTGCTTGTTTTCGCATTCCTTGTTTTTGTTTTTGTCCAGGTTTTTGATCATATTTTCTAAAAGTGTCTAGAGACTTCCAATCAATTTTTTCAAGAAGATAATTTTGGAAGTCGTTAATTTTTTCTGGGGCGAAATGTTTGCAGATTGAACAAAGAGTTGTTCCAAAAACTTTTGATTCTTCATTAGATATATAGTCACATTTTTTGCACACCATATCTTCATTAGATTAGGAGAACTTATAAATTAGTTCGTTGTTTTTAATGCATGGGAAAGCGTGGAAATATTTTTGCAATTCTTGGGGTAATTTTTCTAATTCTTATTTTGATTGCAGGAGGGCTTTCATACTATTTCTATAATTATTATACATTTAAGACAATTAGAGTTTGTGTTGGAGGCGAGATAGAAAGTAATTTTACGGATTTTGACGAAAGGTTTAGTGAATTTGAAAATGTTCTTAGTTGCGAAGTTGCCCAAGATTGTTTAGATAAAATTGGGAATCCGGAAAAAGAGATTCTTGAAGGAGATTATCCCCCTTTCTTGAAAGGCACATTTAATGAAATAATTTTTGAGGCAGTTTTGTGCGAGGATTCTTGTAAGGTCCGAAATATTCGTGGACTTGATTTAGAGTCTGAAGATTTTAATATTGAGGGGCTTGAATATTGCGAAGATTATGAAACCGAAATCCTTATAGAAATTGGGGGAAGAGAAGCGTTTGAAGTTTGGCAGTTTATAGAGAAGAATAAGTAAATTATTTAAACTAAATGTTAGTTAATTATATAAGATGGTGAAAAAAAAGGATCAGAAAAATTTGGTGAAGAAACACCGAAAGGATGGAAAGCCGAGCAGGTTTATTCACGGTGGAGGAATTTTATCTTTGCAAATTGCATTTGCTTCAATAATCCTTTTAATATTGAAAATTTCTCCTGCAGTGCAAGATTGGTTAAGTCGTGTTAACTCTTGGGTTTTGATACTTGCTTTTTTGATTTTTTTAATAAAGCCGGTTCATCAATTTTTGCAGAAGCGCTACATTTGAGAATTTAATCCGAGTTAAAAATCTTCAATAGGAGATTTTATTTTTTTGATTTCTTCTGTTGAAACTTGGGTATAAATTTGCGTTGTTGAAAGATCTGCATGACCGAGTAACTCTTGGATTTTTCTTATATCGACTTCACTTTCTAAAAGGTGTGTCGCAAAACTGTGCCGTAGCGTGTGGCAATGAACATTATTCAATCCGGCCCGTTTTGAAGCAGAGGAAATTATTTTTTGCAAATTTCTAGTGGAAAGTTTCCCTGATCTTCCGACGAATAAATAAATTTCATTTTGATTTTTTTGTATATTTGATTGTCCTTCTAAATCTTCTATTAGAAATTCTGGGATATTGAATATTCGGTCTTTTTTTCCTTTCGCTTGACGAACATGACCAATTTTTTCTTGAAAATTTAAATCTTCGAGTTTTAAATTCACTAATTCTGAAACTCGAAACCCACATGCATACATCAGACTTGCCATAAGACGAGATTTTGAATTTTTTAATTCATCAAATAATTTTTTTACTTCTTCTTTTGATAAAACATTAGGCAATCTTTTTTCTTTTTTTGGGCGTTTGATTGTTCGCGTTATATCTCTTCCGAAATTAAGGAGATATGCATACTTTACTGCTGCCAAAAAAAGAATGATTGATGCAGAAGCGTTTTCTGAAAGTTTTTCTGCCAAAAATAATTTAACGTCTTCGGAAGTTATTGATTCTGGATCTTTTTGAGAAAATTCCAAGAGAGCCTTATTTGAAGATAGATAATTTCTAACAGTGTAGTTTGAATTTTTGGAGATTTTCAATTCTGTTTCAACTTTCTTTAGAAATTCTTCATTTTCCATTTCCTACCCTTTTGATTGTGCGAACTAAGATGCAGGAGACTTTATATGACTTCTGTATAAATCTTGGAAAGAAGTTTTATTTAAAAAGTTATTCGGTTTACCGAAAAAATAGTTTAGTCTTTGAAATTGGGTTTGAAAAGAGATTTGTTAGGGGAATTGTGCTCACTTTTCAAGAGGTTATGCTGAAAAAGATCTTTAATTGTATTTGCACTTTCCCGAATCTTAGAATGGGCTCACTTTTCGTCAAAAATAGCTTTTCCTAACTCTCACTTTTTCACTTAAATTTTTTAGAAAATCAAGAGATTTTGATGAAGATAAAAATGGAAACAAAAAATGGCGTTTTCGCATTTTTAGCGAAATTTCAAAGGGTTTTTTACAAAAATAGTGTAATGATGCCATAAATTATCAAAAAATGGTACCAAAATGGCTTAGATTGGCTTAAAAAATCTCTAGAGATTTGGACAGAAGGCCAATTTTAAGATTTCATGATTTGCTCGAGAGGAAGATCAAAGCCCTTTTCTTTTAGTGTTTTGAAGATTTCTTGGCGAAATTTAGCATTATTGATCATTCGATGATGATTTGGGCAAAGTCCTACCAGATTTTTTGGAGAATTGTTCTCTTTGTTTGAATCTATGTGGTGAAGATCTACAATTTTGTCAAAACCGCACACAACACAAGTTTGAGTTACTTTTCTATAGGTTTTGAGGTCGACGTTGTTTGATTTTCGGTGATAGTGTTGTTTGCTTTTGTCAGCATGAAAGAGATGATTGTAGCAGCCAGCGCATAATTTTTTCGCGTGAATAACAAGTTTTCGCTTGCATCGTTTGCATGAAGCTAACTTTGGCTGCCATTTTAGCTTCTTGTAGCAACCATAACAGAGCCCTTTTGCATGGTGCTCTTTTTCTTTTTCACAGTTCACACACGTTTTAATCATTCCAAAAAAAAGACGTTCGCATATAAAAATTTTGTGCAAACGGCCCTTTTTCGTTCGTTTATTCAACTAAGAACGTCATACAATGTATATTATGCGAACTTTTACCATTTTTGCGTCTTTTTTAGGATTGTGCGAACTTAATTAAAATGAAGAGTAGATTGAGCTAAAAAGAGTTTTTGAAAATTTATCTTTAGGAGATTCCAGGATGTTTAAGATTGAAAAGGGTAAAGGTTAGAAATCTAATTTGTTTTGTTTAACTTAATGGCTTGGCAGAACCGATTAATGAAAGAAATTGGAGAAATTAAGGTTTGAAAAAGTTTGAGAAGCAGAACTTCTTGAAGAAATTAAACTTACAAAGTTAATTTTTTAGAGGATTTTTAGAATTTATTTTGTTGACAGAGATTAATTGTGCACTTAGGTTAACTTAGTGAATAGCCAATTAATTTCTGAGAAAAATTCTTCAGAGAATATTGAGAATGTATCTCGATAAAGCTGATTTGCAGACACAGAAAATTTGAAGAGATTGTTATCTTTTTCAAAGATATTTGAAATTCTTAGCAGATTTTGAAGAGATTCAACCAAGATTTTAGAGACATTTATAGCTAAAATAAGGGAGATTATTTTTGAAAAAGTTTATCGGAGATCTGAAAGGTTTTTAGAGAAATTTGGAGAGTAGACAGTGAAAATTTCTACAAGAAGATTAATTTTTATAGGCTAGAGATTGCTTTTTTAGTGAGTGTTTGGACAAAGAGTATTCTATTGGTTGTTTGGACAGTGAAAATTCAAGGTTTTTTATTGTTTGGACAGAGAATTTTATTAAAAAGTATTTTATTAGTGAGATTATTTTTTTATCGAAGAGAAGTCTAAGTGTTTATGTGTTGTTTAGATGTTGTTTAAGAAAACCAAAATAGTGAAATTTCTTGGACAAACAACTATTTTTTTAATGATTTGCTGTTTGATTTGCTGTTTTTGCCCGTTTGTTGTCCAAACAAGCCAAAAGACTTATATAGTTTTAGTGATATTTTTAACTACAATGTTCGGATTTTTTAATAATAAAAAAAGGGTTGATGAGTTGAAGATCGAAGTGCAAGATTCTTTTAGCCATGTAAAGAAAGATTTTAATAAAGTTGGGGATTGGATAACTCACTTCGACGATAAAACAAAAATTGGCCAGACAGAAATGGAAGAAATTAAGAGCCAGATTTTGTCGATACAATCTGATTTATTGGAGATAAAAGACTTCATTTCATTCTTTGGACCCACGATGTCCAAGTCGATGTCCAAGCAGCAGCAAACAAGCGCAGTAAAACAAACACTTTCCGAAGGCGTTCAAACAGGCGTTCAAACAGGCGTTCAAACAGAGATTTTAACAACATTGACAGTAATGGAGAGGGCAATTGTATGGGCACTCATTAACGCAGAGATGAAACTAAGTTATGAGGACCTTGCAGCACTGCTTGGAAAGGATAAAAGCACGATTAGAGGGCAAATAAACGCCATAAAACAGAAAAATATGCATCTTATCGAGGAATCTCGAGAGATAACTGGAAAGAAAAGGCTCTATATACCTGAGGAAAAGCGCTCGATGATCCTCAAAAGCCTTAAAGTAAAGGTTCAAGCAGGAAAAAAGAGTGAAAAAGTGAAAAGTGAGAGTTAAATCCTTAAAAAATAAGCCTTATTTTTTAGAAAAGTGAGAGAAAGGAGGGTTAAAGAATAATTTTTTCGAAAAAGAGAATGTTTTGAAGGAAAAAAGACGTACAACTAACCCAAATAATTGAGATTTGGGGTTGAGGAGAAAAAGAGAGTTTTAATAGGCTTACTTTCTTGAAAAGTGAGTGTGAGAGTCTAGCCCCTTTTATTCGTTTAACCGAATAAATCTCAATTAAGAAGATGAATAGAAGTAAAATAACCTTTTTGGGAAAAGATCTGCCTTAGAGACCTTGTAAGGTCAAAATAGTGTCTAATGAAATCACTTCTTTAAGGTCTTGTGCAATGCTAAGAAAGATTATTTTATTGTTTTCCTTAGTTTTTTCGATTGGAATCCCTTTTTTGACTAGTTTAGTGATATAATCTCTTATAGAAGATTCGCTTAATTTAAGCGATTGTGCAATTGTGCGATAAGTTATGTTTGTAAATCCTTGATTCTCGAATTGATATAGGGTCGTAAAAACAAGCAGTTCTTGTGTAGTGAGCTGTTTAAACGTATTAGCAGTCTCTCTCTTGAGATCGTCTAAAGAGTTGAAGAGTTCATTTGCTTGTTTAAACTCAAAAAAGCCCCTCGTCAAGAGATTTTCCTCATTGTTTTGTGTCTGTTGGTTTGTCTGTTGGTTTGTCTGTCTGTCTGTTGGAACCCCTCCATTTCCTATGGAAAATGAGTTATTTGAAGGATATGGGCCCTCTAGAGGCATATTTTTTTGTCTGTCTGTCTGTTGGTTTGTCTGTCTGAAGTCTTTTGAGACCTCTTGCGAAGGATTTATAGAAGGATTATAGGTTTTCTGAAGATTCTCTAAATCTTGCTTGAGAGAAGATATTTCGCTCCTTAAACTCAGGATTTCTTCCTTTATTTTAGAAAATGCAGATTTTATAGGATCCATAAGCTAAAGAAAGAAAGAGGATTTATAATTTTAATTCTTATGGAATAGATAGCATTAAGATTATTGATGATTTTTGTAAAGATCGTAGGCCTTATTTGAGATTCTCCACCTTAGCCGCCTCACATAACTAATTCCTTGAGAATTTTTCATGATTTTGAGAACTAAACCTTTTTTTTCTAACTCTAAAAGTAATTGTTTCATAAATTCTTCATCCCGTGCCAATTCTTTTGAAATTTCTGAAGTAAAAATTTGTTTTGGAAAGATAGAAAATAAATAATGCAATATTTGTTCGGAAATTTTTTCTTTTTTTTCTTCAGAGATTGGTGGCATGATAGTTTTAAGAGAATTTGTTTTAAATATTTTTGTATAAACTAGGAAAATTTAGGAAAACTTAAAAGCATTACTTCCTAAGAATACTTATGGTAGAGAAAAAGGGGAAAATAAAAAAATTATCAAAAAATAATTTATCAAAAAAGAGCCCAGCTATTGAAACTAAGAGAAAATCAAAGAAAACTTTGAAAAAGCTTGTTAAAAGCAAGATTGATTTGTCAAAAACTAAACCAGATAGTAAAAAGAATGTAAAAAAAGGGCGTGTTTCTTCCGGAGTTCATGCTTTTGATGAAATGATTCAAGGAGGATTTTTACAGGACTCAATTAATTTGGTTGTTGGAGGTTCTGGAAGTGGGAAAACTATCTTTGGAATGGAATTTTTGATGGAGGGAATCAAAAAAGGAGAGAATGTGGCCTATGTTGGATTTGAAGAATCGAAAAAAACCTTTTTTGAGAATATGAAAAGTTTTGGGTGGGATTTAGAAGGAGAAGAGAAGAAAGAAAAGTTCACTTATTTGGAATATTCACCTGAAAAAATAAAATTAATGTTAGATGAAGGTGGAGGTATGATTGAAAATCTTATCTTTCGTAAGGAAATAAAGCGAATAGTTGTTGATAGCATGAGTAGTTTTCTGTTTTTGTTCGATGATTCTTCTGCCCAGAGACAGGCAGTGATTTCGTTTTTTGATATTCTTCGAGATTGGAATTTAACTTCAATTTTAACCATTCAAAAAGATGTTTCTATTGGAAATATTGGTGTTATGTCTCCTGCAGAACTTCAGGCAGATAGTTTAACACTCGTTTATTATCAGAGAATCAAAGAAGAGCGAAAAAGATACCTTGAAATTTTGAAAATGAGGGGAACAAAACATTCAAGAGACATAAAACAGTTCGAAATAGAGAAAGGAATTGTGATAAAAAAATCTTTTGGTTTGAAAAGCTTAAAAAAGTGAATGAAATTGTTTAAAAGAGCAGCTATTTTTTAAATTCAAAACCATTGTTTTAATTCTACTTGCTTTTCTAAGTCTTTTCCAAAAATACTTTCAATATACATTTTTGTTAATTCCATTCCCTCCCTTGTGTAAGGAGAAATATTGTAATTTGTTGCTAAATCCATTGCAGGATCTAAGTATTTTTTAATAGAACCTTCACTTATCGTAAAAATTATCTTTCCATTGCACTTTGTGCATGCCCCAAGTAATGGTGGTCTTCTAAATTTTTCATTACACGCTACACACCTGAATTGTTGGTGTGAAAATTTCCTTAGATTTCCCCTAATATCTCGGATAAAATGCCTCTCAATTATCAATCTTGCAACATCTTCAGTATCTACTGCCCTTATTTTAGTGACCAATTCCATTTGTCCGGCAACCTTATCTTTCATTGTCGGCAAAATTTTGTAAGCCCCATTCAATACCCCTACATTAAAGTTTGTTGAATCGTGCGTAAATCCAGTATTTATGAAAGGATTTATACCATTTGCTAACCTTTTTTGAACAGTCTCTATATCACATTCTCCCGAACCTTTTTCCTGCTCTGCTAACTTGTAAACTTCTAGTGGATAATGATCGCACGTTTCTAATGTCAGAATCTGGTCGTCAACTTCTCCCGCCCTAATTCTCGCATTTAATACTAATGGTGCATCTTGAGTCCCTCCACGGTGGCTTGGAAGAAATTTTCTTGAGAAATTAATTAACACATCCATTAGCATCATTACTGCCGCCTCGTCACCATCACAATCTCTTCTCATTGCAGCATGCATATATGGGCTTGCAGTCAAACCTTGCAAATCGTTGAAACCAATAACTCTTCCGATAACTCCTGCACAATTATGTGGTGCCATGCATACTACTAATTGGCCAACTAAATCCCCTTTTGTTTTCAAATTATAATATTTTGGAAGATTGTAAAGTTTTGACAATTCTTCGTCAACAAAATTTGCTATATTAAAAAATACGTCGTCTGCTTTTTCATCATGAGTTACTGGACAAGAAGGAAGTACAACGTCATGAGGTTTTAATTCTATTAACTGGTTTTCATCCCCCAATTCATTCCCATAAATATCATAAAGATATCCTAATTCTTTTAATTTTTCTACACTTGTCCGAATTTCTATTGGCCTAAAATGGGTTAATGGAATCTCAGTTCCATCATAACGGATAGTCCCATCCTTATTCACTGCTAAATTAAATTTTGCCCTTAGAATTCCCTTTGATAAATGTTCAAAGTCGTGTCCATCGCTGCTCGTCCCCCTAACACCTTTGATTAATGGAGGAACATCATAAGATTTATACCCTAATAAATCTCTAGAGTAATCAAAATATTTTTTTGAATCTATTTTTCTATGAGAAAATGTAAAACAGCTCTCTTCGTGTTCTTCGCATGGCTTATCTTTATTTGATTTACATTCCCTACAATAGTAAATTTTCTTTGTTTTTTGTCCGCACTCGTCACAAATTGAAAAAATTGTTTCATTTCCACAAAGGCATTTGAAAAGTGGCCAGTCAGATTTTATATATCCTACAGATACGGCTTCTTGTACACTTCTAAATCTTCCTCCTTGGTTGGAAATAGGAAAAAGCGCATTTGGGCTTCCAGTTAATTTTCTTAATTTTGCTTTTTCTGGCCTTCCCATCCTTGTTCCAATAAAAGAACCAGACTTGTCTTTAATTAAATATTTTGAAAAGCTGTTAATGTTCTCTAGATTTGAGAGTGTTTTATCATTTTTTTCAAGAATATTTTCAAATTTTTCTTTTAGATTTTTTGTATCGAGTATGCCAAAATTTGCCAAAAGTGGAAGTGCGTCTTTATCTAAGACAATATTATCCAATACTATTTGGTGTTCAATTCCTGCCAACTCTAGCGCTCTTTTTGCCTTAGAATATTTTTCTCTTATTTGGTTTTCCCAAGGCAGCACTAATTTTCCTGGAGTGTTTTCAGATTCATTTTGTATATCTGTTCTCCAGATAGATTCTTTTAGCCAATTCATCAATTCGTTAAAAAGTTCAGTTGATAGCTCCTTCCAATAAAAAATATATTTTGGATATAGGGGGAGTGAATATTTTTCACTTACTTGAATTGCCTTGTCTAAAGAAATGTTGAAAAAAAGATCTGTACCTCCAGATTCTTTTTCTAATACATTAGCAATATTTTCTCCAGTAATTTTTAGTTTTTCATTTAATTCTAAACCCCACCATTCTTCAACATACCCTGGAGCAGGCAACTTTGCCCCCCGATCAATTATGTCTCCTAAAGGAAATAATAAATCTCCCAAATAGATTATTTCTTCAACTTCCGAATAGATTTTTTTGGATTCTTCAAAATCATTTATTTTTTTGACTGAGCCATCTTTTAATTTTACAATTGGCCCATCGATTTGGTCGCAAGAAGTTATTATGCATCCTTTTGTCGGTTTTTCAATTTTTAATTGAGTTCCATGAGATAGAAATCCGTTTGTGATTCCCATTGTTGCCGGATGAATTGAAACTGCACTGAATCCTGCCACTCTGCTTCGCCCATACCTAAACCTAAATCCTCCCGATTCACTTGGATGTCCATACACTGGCCTTCCTGCGACCAAATCTTTGATATAGGTTGCAACAACATCTCCCCCACCCTTTTCCCTTTTTTTATGGATTACTAAATATTCCTCTAAAAAATCCCATCCAGTACATTTCAAACCATTTTTTTTTGGACTCTTTAACCGGTTTACTCCTTTCGCAGCCTTCTGTGCAAGTCCCTCACTGAATGTCAAACACATCCCCCCACGAATAAAATTTGATTCTACCCTTTGCAAATCCTTATAGTTTGAAACTTCAAATTTTTCTGTAGGATCTCCGGCAATTTGAATCGGTAAATTTTTTGCTAAAAAAAGCATTTCTTCTTCGGTTGGAAAGTATTGCAAATTGGTCACTCTTTCATGATAATCGGTATTTTCAGTTACATATCTTTTTACCTCTTCTTCTGTTGGATCATATTTTGCATATCCAAAATGTTCTCTTAAGAAATCTATTAACATTAAGACCACGCATGTCGCTGTTGTTCCTGCAGATCTTATTGGTCCAGAAAAACTTGCGATAAAATAATCTTTTCCCTCTTTCGTCTTTCCAAGTTTGATGCCAGTATAACCTTCGATTGGAGATGCAACCACTCCCAGAGTGAGATATGCAAAACCGACCCTTACCCCTGCATCAATTCCTTCAAGTTGATCTTTTGGTTTGTAAAATTTTCCTTCTGCAATTTCTTTTGCAATCACAAAACTTACAGTTGTATCTAATTGACCATACTCTTTTTCTAATTCAAGCATTCTCTTTGTGATCTCCTTTATTGGTAAATCTGGATAAATCGTAGTAATTAATCCAACAGACTTTTCTGCCATCGTCATTGCTAAAGGAATTTCAACGCTAGTTTCTGGATCAAATCCTTTTGCCCTCGCAAGATTCGCAATACGATATTCCTCATCCACACTTTTTTTTAAGTTGGAAAAATAATCCTCTAGATTCTTGCTTGCAACTTCATAATCTAATTTGCTTTTCATTCGTCTTTT
The DNA here is from genome assembly GCA_018697295.1 of archaeon. Lineage (GTDB taxonomy): Archaea > Nanobdellota > Nanobdellia > Pacearchaeales > GW2011-AR1 > JAGVXH01. The sequence goes on along the minus strand of JABHTJ010000001.1, from coordinate 39,434 downwards.
TTCTGAAGATTTTCAGTAGTTTTAGTTGAATTTGAACTGTTTGCTGTTTGGACAGGGACTTGGACAAGAGGTTTTGAACCAGTTTTATCTGTTTGATTTTGAGATTCATCTCCAACAGGTGTTAAATCATCTGAAAAATCAAGAATTTTTATTTGTCTTGTTTTTAAATTAAATAATGGGACCTTGCATGGGTCTGGGACGTTTCCAACTTTCTCTTCGAAAGAAGTTGTTGCCTGCCAACAAGAACCTGCGACGAGAAGAATATTATTATAATTTGCTACTTCTACTCGGTGTTGATCCCCTGTAGAAATTATATCTGGAATATTTTTAATCACCATTGGATCTTCATTTTCGCAAGGGATGTAATCTACTAATCCATGCATTGGGGCTAGGTGTCTTCTCTTTACCATTTCCTTTACAGACATTGTTGGAGCCATGTGTCCATATTTTGTTCTTATTTCTGGGATTTCATCGATAAACCTATTTATGCTTGCCCCATGATACATCAAAATTCTAAACCCTCCATCGATTTCTACAAGTGCAGGATTTGGAACTAAATGAAGATTTTTTAATTCATGTAATCCAGGTGCATATAGTTCACCAATTAGTGGTTGAGGTTCACCAATCCAGACTGCATCATGTTGGCCGGGACACATAATAATCTGGATATCTTTTCTGATTAGTTTTAAAATTTCTTCAACTTTTTTATATTGTCCAATAGAAGTTTTTTCAGCTAAATCTTTATCTTGGCCAGGATAAGTCCCAACACCATCAATATTATCTCCTGTGAAAAATAAATATTTGACTTTTCTTGCAATCTCTCTTTGTTCGGAATCTCCTTCACCTCCATTGAGCCATTTAACAAATTTTAATAAGTTTTTTTCTAAGAACATCTTCGAACCTGTATGCATATCTCCAGTGAATGCTACATATTCATCAAAATCAGAATATCTTTTTTCCTCAATTGTTGCTTCTGGATAAAAAATATCATTTGCAAAAAGCATTTCGTTTGTTCCAGTTACATTAATTGCAATTATATCATCAACTAATATACTTCTTGCTTTTTCAAATAACTCTTTTTTGTTTTGATTGATTAGACAAAGAGTATTCCCTGTCAAATCTTCTACTTCAAGAAAAATATTTTTATTTTTTGTTATCCTCTTATTAGAAACCATTGCAATAATAGTGTAGCTTCCTCTGTTTGGACCAATTTTTCGAATAGAAGTTAAGTTATCGAAGTCTTTTTTTTCTAGAAAGGATCTAATTGATTCATAGCGATATTTGAAATGGTTGACAAAATCTTTTACTACGATTTTTTTTTGTGGAAATGCTGGCGCAGATATTAATTTTACTTTTCCAGTTTTCAATTCATTTGAATTTTCTTCTTCATCTTGATTTGTTTGTTCTGAAGCTTGTTTTAAGGTTGAAGATTCAAATAAAGAATTTATATCTTCATTTTTTTCGGAATCTTTTAAAAAATATTTAAATTTTTCTAGATGTTTTGTGAAAATTTTTTTTGTGATCACCCTCTCGTTAATCCCTGCACTTCCTAGGACTTCAATAATTTCTATTCCGCGAGACTCTTCTAATCCAGAAAATAAATCTAACATCTCCTTATCTAACAAAAAACCTTTCTTCATACATGTTTTTAATATTTCTGAGCCCATAGTGTTATTTTGAATAGGATTTAAATATAAAGTGAATCTTTGAGAATGACTTCAACCTTATCTAATAAATTTGCAGGAATCGATAATTTGATTTCTTTTGTTCTTCCATGCCTCCCATTAGAAATTACTTTTGCGTTTATGAGTCCTTGTAAATCTATTCCCGCAATTAAATCTGAAATCCTTCTCTGAGTTAAATTTGTAGTTTTTGTTTCAGTACAGATATCTAAATAACCATTATATACATCTCCAGTATAAATTTTTCCTAAATCTTCTTCCCTGTGTTTTTTCATGAGATTCATGATTGCATATAAAACTACATGGTATTGTTTTGATTCACCTTTTACAATATCTAAAATTTTGTCTTTTTCCATTTTATCATTTGCTAAATCAATATAATCTTCTTTGATTTTTTTCTTAGAGTCTCTTTCACTTAACTCTCCTGCAATCCTTAACAAATCTAAAGCTCTTCTTGCATCTCCGTGTTCTCTAGCTGCATAAGCCGCACATTTAGAAATTACACCTTCACTTACTACTTGTTTTTTGAATGCAGCATCGCACCTTTCTTTTAGAATATCTCTTAATTGATTTGCATTATAAATATCAAATATAAATTCTTCTTCTCCTAAAGAAGATCTTACTCTTGGGTCAATTTCATCTAGAAAAACCACATTATTAGAAATCCCAATTATTGAAATTTGAGCATTATTTAATTCTTGATTAATCCTTGTAATAGTATATAAGAAATTATCTCCCATTTTTTTAACTGCCTGGTCAATTTCATCAAAAATGAATACTATTAGTTGCTTTTTTTTATCAATTAATTCAATAAATCTAGACCATACTTGATCAGTTGGTAATCCTGTTGTTGGGATATCTCCACCCATTTGTCTAATCAAAGCTGCTAAAATCCTATATTCTGTATCTGCTACTTTCCTTAGTTTACAATTTAAATATTCAAATCTTACATCTACTTCTAATTCCTCAGATTTTTTTTTTAATTCATTGCAAACATATTGTACTGATAATGTTTTTCCAGTCCCTGTTTTTCCGTAGACAAATAAGTTGCTTGGCCTTTCTCCACGTAATGCTGAGGCTAAGATGCTTGCAATATTTTTAATCTCTTCATCTCGGTGAGGTATTGAATCTGGTGTATATCTTACTTGTAAGACACTTTTATTAGAGAATAAACTATTATTTATTGCAGATTCAAAAATATTTCCTAATTCAACACCCATTTTTATCAACTCTTTTTTTCATAAAAAACAATTAGGTTCAATCTATTTAAAGATTAGTATAATCGAAAGAATAATTCCATCACCTTTATTTCCATTGGAGGAAATTAAATTAAATTAAATTATTTTTATGAAAGATCCTAGTTTTTGTCTTCTATAAATGAATCTATTATATTTCTTAGTCTGACCCCTTTGTTTCGTCTCCAGAGGAAATTAAATTTTTGAATTTAAGTTTATTTGTTAATTATGACTTATGATTTTAATATATTCTTTAATCATGCATATAATAATAACCTCTATTAAAGAATATACTTCTTATGATATATTATATTATATTATATATTATATTATATATTATATTATATATAAATACTTATAAAAGAAATTAAGAAAACAAAAAAAGTTTTTTTGAAAAGTTTTTTAAAACTTTCCATAGGAAACGTGAGGGTAGGACTCTAAAAGATTTTTTATAATGATTATTTACTTTTGATTTGATTGATAAAATTTGTTTTAATTTACTAAATAGAGTATTTGTTGAGAGTAATGAAAAGTTAAAAGAAAAGTTTATAAAGAATTTTAATTTGTGATAGCAATGGAAAAGCGACCATTCAAAGCATTATTGAATAAACAAGTTGTTACCAAGGAAGGTAAGAAATTAGGTATTGTCAAAGATATAACTTTTGAAGCTCGAACAGGTGAATTGATTCATATTGTTCTTAGAGATTTAACAACTTATACTTCGAATCTATCTTTAGAAAGAACTAAGGAGCGAGAAGCACTTATACCTTTTAATTCAGTTATTGCAATTGGAGATTTCATTGTAGTTTCTGAGGAAGATCTATTATAATCTAGTGTAGGAAAATTTATAAAGCGTTTATCTTAATTCAAACCATGGAAAAAATACAACTTATCGGCTCTCGAATAACTTCTATTACTGCTAAGAGGGATCAAGAATTTAGTGGAGAAGTTTCAATTAAAACTAACATTCAAATTGTTTCTTTTGATTCAGTTCCTGAAGACGATTCTACTATGAAGACTTCTTATGTTTTTGAAATTGATTATGGTGATTTAGGAAATGTTAAGTTGAACGGAGTAATTTTTGTTAAGACAACTACTGAAGTTATAGCTTCTTTAATTGAATCTTTGAGTGAGAAAAAAATTGAAATGGAAGAACATGCATATATTACAAATCTTATTATTCAAAAAGCTTCTATTAAGGCATTTGAACTTGAAGATGAATTAGGACTTCCAATCCATATGAATCTTCCAAAAGTACAAATTAAAGATAAAGAATAATTTTGTCTTCTTTAATTACATTTAAAATAGTTACTTTATTTATTTTTATACTATAATGCCCACATCGCATAAAGTAACTTTAAAAAGTTTCAAGAATGCAATGATGAGCTAAGCCCACATCGCATAATGGTATTGCACCAGGCTCGAACCCTGGGCCTTTCGGGGCGTCCCCGTTCGATTCGGGGTGTGGGCGTTTATTTTTAAAACGCAAATAATTCTATTAAAAATCCCATTAATAAAAATCTTATAATAAAAAATAAACTAATACTAATTACAATTAAAGGTAATGTGTATTTTAACCCAGCTTTACTTTCTCCCTTGTTAACGACGCCAATTATTAAGCTAGAAATTATATCTGTCATTATTAAGAACCCTATTGAAAAATAAATTATAAAAGAAGATTTAATTCAAATCTCATTAAATGAAAAGGGTGTGTTTAATCCGGCTGTTGCTGCACCTGAAGGGACCTGTGAAGAAAGACTTACAATGACTTCTACTAAAATTGAACTTAATGCGAATAAAACTGGTGCTCCTACACCTATTGCAAAAAAGATGAATATTACATACATTAAAATATTTGAAGTAGCCCTTTTTTCAATAAATTCTTTTTCTCTCATACTTGCTGCAGTTTCTTCTAATAATTCCGAAATATTTCCTCCAGCTTTTAGTCCAGAAATTATTAAAAGGATTATTTTTGAAATCTTTTCAGAACCTATACGTTCACTCATTTGAGTAAGTGCAAAAACAACACTATTCCCTGTTGCAATATCTTTTCCAGTTTTTAAGATTTCTTCATCTAATGGGTTGAATAATTCAGGAGGTTCTATTTATGATAAGGTCATTTATACTGTAATAAAAGATGCTTCTTCTTATTCTCCCATCGTTTCTAGTGCTGAGGGCTGTTCTTGGTTTGTGGAATTTGAAGATTTAACGAATCTTACTTTTAGTGTTCCGGCAGATTATTCTGGCTCTGGCTCTTGTTCTTACTCTCCAAGTCTTGTTGCCTATAACGAAAACGATGCTATTGATGTGGCAATCTATGGGCTTCTCCAAGATATAGATTTGGATTCAGATCTTTTAGTAGATATTCTTTTTTCAGAGAATGATTTAGTGTTTACTTCTACCGAGGTGGAGGGAATTCCATTTACTTGGGATACAGAGGCACAAGTGAGGGTTTGGCAATGAAACGAATTATTTTAAAAAAGAGGGGACAAATATTTTCTTTAATAGCTGTTGCAATTGTTGCATTATTGTTCCTGACATTTCAAGCAAACAATCTTGTCCAGGAACGCTATACTGTCAAAACAAGAATTTCGACTATGGAGGGTTACTTACATTCTTTGGAAAATAATCTTGAAAGGCAGATTTTTATCTCAGGATTTCGAGTAATCTTTTTAGCAGAAGATGAAATTGCCTCTACCGGAGAATTTATTGGCAGTTTTGATGATTTTTTTGAGGAAGCGTTTAACAATGGGACTGTTAATGGAATTGAAAAAGAAATCATGGCTGGAGCTACGAAAGACGATTTAATTAATTCTATTAATGAAAAGGCAAATAAGATTAATATACATGTTACTTTCTCAAATGTTTCTACCGTTGCTTTTCAGGAAGATCCTTGGTTCACCACATTTGTATTTTCATTTAATTTGACTGTCGAAGATTTATCCGGTCTTGCTAAATGGGATCGTTTTCAAGTTATTGAGGCAAGAGTTCCTATAGAGGGATTTGAAGATCCATTATTTTTGGTTAACACTAATGCTATGATCTCTCGTAGATTTAATCAATCAATTTATTCTTTTGGAAATGAAACTGCATTTGACGTCGGAGATTTTGAGTCTCACGTTGCTGGAGGCTATTATTTTAATAATCCTTCTGCTCCAAGTTTTCTTAATCGGTTGGAAGGAAATTTGAGTTCCAATGACCAAGGCATTGAAAGTTTTGTTATAATTTCTGATCTAATTGGACAGGGAATTCCGTCCTCGACGAAATCAATGACTGACCATATTTACTTTTCTTCAAATAATCCTTCTCATTTTGGAGTTGTTGGAATGTCTTCATGGTTCAGAATTGACGACGAGTCTAATCGTCTTAATTATTATGGAATTAATGACACTTTTATCTAGGGTGGCTTTAGAAAACATTTAAAAAGATTGTTGGGTGTTTAACATTATTACGATTGTTAAATGGAGGTTATAAAATGTATAAAAAGAAAGGTCAAGCAGCAATGGAATTTTTAATGACATATGGCTGGGCGATATTAGCCGCTGTCGTCGTTATCGGAGTTCTTGCTTATTTCGGAGTTTTTAGCCCTGGGAAATATTTACCTTAATCTTGTATTCTTAACGCCCCATTCGGTTGTGATGAATATCAAGTTTCTGAAGCTAATGGAGTTTCACTTGTTTTAAGGAATGGTGGGGGAGAAACCCTCTCGATTCAAAGTGTTGCTTTTTCAGGAGGAACCTGTACAACAAATAATACTATCTTGAATGTTAGTGATAGTACTACCCAACTCGTAACTCTTGCTACCTGTACTGGATTAACAGAAACTGAGAAGTATAATGGAGATATAACTATCACCTATAGGAAACTCACTGGTCAGCTCGACCAAATCTCTTCTGGTTCTATGACAGGAACAGTAGCAGCTTAATTTAATTTAATTTATTATTATTATTTTTTATTCCCTCTTTGAGGGATTTTTTATTTTTTTAATAGCTTTTGCTATTTAGAATTTAGTTTAACATACTAATTTTTCAGGTATTTGTAATGTTTCATAAAAGCATGCAATTTCTCCTGCGATTAATACCTCTTCAGTGATTATTGTTGTTGATTCTAATTGGACGACCTCACCTGGACCTAAATTTTCTGAAAAAGGAGTAATCTCAAAATAGTTTTCTGGCGTTAATCCTTCTTCTATGAATAATATGTTTCCTGCAAAAATTCCAGTTATTTCATCGTCAAGATTTTGAACATCTACGAAACACTTCTGTGTTTCTTCAATACATATTTCTCCTAAATAATTTGTGCACTCTTCTGTGATGTTTTGATTTCCGATAGTATAAGAAATTCGCTGGTATGAACAACCGTCGGGTGCTGCTTGTCCCGAACTTCCTCCTGATCCGCCTCCGGATCCTCCACTTGAAGAACTCGAAGTGCCAGATTCTTCTTCCGCAGATTCAGATTCTTGATTTGTTTGTTCTTGTCCTTCTTTATTTTCTGAATTTTGCGGATCGTCACCTTGATTTTTTTCAAAGTTTATTTTTTTCTCAATACTTGAGGATAGGATTACTCCTAGGATTATTATTAAAACCATTATTCCTGAAAAAAAATAAATCACTTTCTTTAGTTTCATAGTCTTCTATTGTTTGAGAAGTATATAAAATTATTGCGCGAGTTTTATTTCTTTAGAAAAATGGAAGATACCAAAGTGTTGTTGGAATCAAAAGAGAGCTCATGAGAATGCTTTTTGATACGCCAACTTTTAGGCATGTTATTCCGAGGATTGTAGATACAATAAAAATTAGAAATCCGATAACCCCGGAGAAAAATAAAATAATTGTTGTGAGGAATAATAATATTGCTATGGAAATTTTGGAATAGTTTATCTTGTGAATGTTTTTTGCAAATATTTTTGAAGTGTTTATTGTAATCGGAATTACGAATAGCGTTGTTACTAAGATTGTCGCGAAAATTATTTTGATATTTGTTTGGTCAAGGTCGATTATTTGGAGAAGTGCATTTGCTGCTCCAGTTCTTGTTTTTTGGATTAGGAAAAGAATGAGAAATGAGCTTGCCATGATTAATGTGTTTATTGAACCAAGCAGAATTAGAAATTGGTTTTCGTTTAGTTTTCCTGTGACTTGTGAGCCAATTATTGCTGCTTGGCTACTTCCGACTCCTGGAAACAATGCTGCAATTGGAGAAACAATTGTTGTTGCAATTGCCGGCTTTATCAATTCTTTTTTTGTTATTTTGAATTTTGAGATTACTTGTTTAGGGATTATGCTGTTTGTTTGAATTGAATTGACTAATGTTGATGCCCCGAATAATCCTGAAAGAAGTGGGAGTAGTGGCTCTGAGATGTTTGAATTCAGGGCTGCAATTCCTAAGAATCCTGCAAGTGCGAATATAATTGTCGTGATTAAGATAGCCTTCTTTTTACGAGTGATTAGGAAAATTGAGGTCCAAATAAGAAAAAATCCAAGCATTTGTTGGATGAATGGATATATTCTTGGGATTAGAAATGTAACTAAAGGTGTTATTGCGAAAAGGAGTATTATTGAAAGTATTGAGCCGGTTAACGTTAGGAGAACTGCGTGATGGCCGCTGCCCTTAAGAAGAAATTCGTGACCTGGGAGAATGCTTAGGGCTGTATCGCTGTCCGGAGCTCCCAAAAAAATCGATGGAATAAAATCAAAGAATGTATGGGTTATGGCCATTGAAATAATGAATACTATTGCTTGATTCTGAGAGAGATTGATTATTGCGATAACGCTGAGAAGAATTGTTGCGACCAGATTAATGTGAATTCCCGGAATTATGCCTGTTATGGTTCCTGCGAGAATTCCAAGTACTAGTGTAATGATTAATTCAAATAACATTTTACCTTATTGTTTCTAAAATATATAGCCTCTAAATCTTTTTATAATCTATTGATGCTCTTTTTTTATGGGTAAAAATTTGTTTTTGAAAAAAGGCATGGGATTTAAATCGACGAACCATGTTCGCCTTATTGTGATGAATTTTATTCGTCTTATGCTTATTTTTGCGATTTTTATTGGAGTTATGAATGAACGAAATTTAGTGTTGGTGGTTGCTTTTGTCGGACTTTTAGTTACTTTTGTTCCTTGGATTCTTCAAGTTTTTTTTAATTTTAAATTTCGTGCAGGGCTTGAAGTAATCGTGGTCTTATTTATTTATGGGCTTTTAGTGTTTAGTGGTGTTAGGAATTTATTTGGGGATTGGATTTTGATTGGACTTTTTTTTAAACTTGGCTCTGCTGTTGCTCTTGGTCTTGTTGGTTTGACTATTCTTTATGTTTTGGATTCTGAAGAAATTATCGATGCAAATCCGTTCATTATTTCATTTTTTGCATTTTGTTTCGCATTTTCTCTTGGAGGACTATGGGAGATATTTGAATATTCTTTGGATATCTTCTTTGGATTTGGATTGCAGCTTGGAATGAAAGATCTTATGAATAGTTTAATTATCAATGCACTTGGTTCTGGAATTGTTTGTATCGGTGGATACTATCATCTAAAATCTGGAAAACAAAATTTTGTAAGTATTTTTTTGTCTCAGGTAATTAAGAAAAATTTTAGGCGATTTAATTCTCGGAAATATTTTGAATATTCTTCTGCGATTATTCGCCGCCTTCTTGATTCTGGCGAGGGGGAAAAACTTGAATTTAAATCTACACTTCGAAAAAATCTTCATACGAAGGAATTTGATAAGGTGATGGGACATTCGGTTTTGAAAACGATTGTTGCCTATCTCAATTCTGGTGGTGGAACTCTTGTTGTAGGGGTTGGGGATTCTGGAAAAATTTTGGGAATTGAACAAGACGAGTTTGTTTCAAATGATAAATTGCAATTGTATTTTAGCGGACTTTTGAGAAACCATATTGGTACTAGATATCTTCCTTACATTCGATATGAATTATTTCCAATTGAGGATAAGCACGTTATGAAAATAGATTGTTTCCCGAGTAAAAAACGGGTTTTTTTGAAATGGCAGGGAGACGAAGAATTTTATGTTCGGCATGGTCCTGCGACGATGAGACTTTCTGGAAATGATTTAATAGATTATGTTGAGCATCGCTTTGGATAATGTTTATAAAGTTTAATCGTCTTTTTCTTGGATGAAGAAGTCAATTGTTATTTTGATCGTTGTGGCTATTTTGGTGATTAGTATTCCCATTATCACTATAGTCTTTGCTGGAATTCTCCCTCTTTTTGGTTTTGGTGGTGAAGATTCTTCTTTTACCAAAAGTGATTCAGAGATTTGCAATTCTGTTAAAGATGATTTCTTTATGTTTCAGAATGGTGCTTGCTATATGGATGATTCCACGCACGGCAAGGTTCTACGGATTCAGATTACTCGAAATGGAGGAGATTATTTATTAAAACAATTATTTGCAATGTATGGGTCTAAGTCCTCTATGGTTTATGACCTTCTTGTCAGTGGAGGCTTGCCCCAAATTGGAGAAACACAAACAATTTTGCTTGCGGCTGATGAAGGTGAAAAAATGGAAATCGCTATTGTGGCAGAAATTGAGAGTGGAGGGAGTTTGCATTCTTGTGAAATTATCTCCTTGAGAAATGTTTTTTCTTGTTAATAATTTTTAAAGATCTTTTTTATTTTAATAAAACGATTTTGTCAACAATAAATTGCTCTTTTCCTCGATAGGTTTCTGGCTTTCCTTCATATATTATTTCATCTCCGCTTTTTAATGAAAGTATTTTATTTCCAAAAATGGTTAGCGTTGCATTTTCATTTTCGAGTGTTATTGAAATTTTATTGTTTGAATATTTCACTCCTTCAATAATTCCAGTTCTTTTTTCTTGAAAATTTTGTGCAATAAATAGAAGCATCAAAACTCCAATTATCGAAATGAGTAGATAGATTTTTGGAGAATTTATTTTTTCCATTTATTAGGTTGTTTGGAATTCTAGAATGTCTTTATCTTTTAGAATATGATTTAGTCCGACTTGTTGTCCTCCGAACTTTGAAGAAGGTCCCCAAACTTTAGTCTTTTTTATTATCTTAGACATTCCTTTTAGAATTTTTTCTGCAGCTCCTGAGACTGTAGTGTTTTCATTTACAATCATTGGTTCTTTGCTTGGCGCTTTTCTTGGCTCTTTTGTATAAATTCGAATAACTGGAAATGTTTGAAATATTTTTTCCTTTAACTTATTTATTTTTATTTTATCTGGTTTTTCAGATGAAAATAGGAAAAAATCGTATTTCTTGAATTTTGATTGGAGATTACTTTTTATTTTTCTTTTTTGTGTTTCACTTAGGAGATCTTCTTTGTTGTAAAGGATGATTATTTTTGCTTTTGACCTATATAGGAATTTTTCAGATTCTTTAATTTGGTCGAGAGAATCGATTACTAAAATAATTGTGTCTGTTGAATTGACGAGACTTTTATCATGATTTGGAAATGATGGGAGATCTACAATTTGAATTGGTGCGTCTTCGAAGTGTGTTGTTCCAAGCTTTGGCTCGTAGGTAGTAAATTTTGTCTGGGCAATTTTTGTTTTGAGCCCAGTAAGAAGAGAAAATAGGGATGATTTTCCTGAATTTGTAAATCCTGCGAGAACAACTTGCATGTCTGCTTTTTTTATTCCCGCTTTGCCTCCTTTTCCAGATTTTTTTTGTCTTTGTACACTATTTTTTAACCGCTTAAGTCTGAGCGTTAAATTTTTTAACATATTTTCAGAACTTTTATGTTTTGGACATTCCTTAATCATTATCTCAAGACATGCGATTCTTTCATCATCCGTCGTCGCACTAATATATTCCTGTTCTGCTCTTTGATAAAATGGTGATTGGTTTGTTGAAGCCATAACATTATTAAAGTAAAATCATTTAAGAAATTTATGGAAAAGGTGATTTCGATTTTTTTTATGTTCTTCTTGCTTCTTTGGGTTGTTTCTGCTGCAGAAGAGAATGATTCTGGCGCTCTTTTTGACGATTCTTCGGAAGGAGAGTATAATTTGAATTTTTATTATGCTCTTGGGGCGGCGATTATTGCAGTTATGATTGTATTGTTTTTTGCCTATGCCTTGATTAAAAAACCGAAGAGTAAGTGGAAATAGATATATGCTCGCTGATTACGAAGATTTAAATAAAGCTGTCTGCGTCTAATTATAAGTCAAATGGTATATAAAAGTTTTAGAGGTTTGACAGTTTTTTTGGGGTTGATGCTAGTTTTGACTCTGTCTTTTTCTCAGTTTGCTTTTGGTGGAGATTCTTCTGTTAAGGTAGATAATTCCTTGGAAGCTCTGGCACATGAAGATCCTCTGGCTAATGTTGAAATGATTTTAGTTTTGAAACAAGATAATGCTGGGCTTTTGGATCGATTGGATGAAGCTACCTCTAAAATTGACGAAGAACTTGAATTAATGAATGAAGAATCTAAGGAAAAATTTTCCTTGTTGAAGGCTGAATTGAACTATGAAGGAAATAGCGAAGAGATTTTAGAAGATTTTACTTCTAATGACAAAAAATTTCTTAAAAATTTAATGCAATTAGAAAAGAAATATGGTCTCGATGACAAATCTTTAAATTCTATGAAGTTTCATGCAGATGAATTAAAAACTGAACGAAGTAAACTTATTTATTCTTTATTAGTTAAGGAATATTCTCCGGCTCAAGACAATCTTATCTGGAAATTGCTTTGGATTGATGGAGTTTCAATCGTTTCTCAGGACTTTAATTCTAATTCGATGACTATATCTTCTCCAATTTCTAATCTTGAAATGATTAGTTCTATTAAGGGGATTGATGAAATTGTTTCTAATGAATTTGTTGATGTTGATGAATCAGATGTGAGTATTCAGGCCATGGGGGCAGATTCTTGGCACAGTGCTGGTTACGATGGAGCTATAGGCGATATTTTGTCTTTAAATTCTGGCGGAATTTATACCTCTCACCCATCTCTAGATCATATAAATTGGATTAGTACTTGCCTTATTAGTCCTCCTTGTGATGCCCAGAATCCTTTTGGGGGTCATGACACTGTTGTTGCAGGAATTATTGGAGGTGACCATAATTTGTATAGTGGCGTTTCATATGGGGTCGATAAATTTTATAATGGGATGACAAATACTTTTTCACAAGCCCAAACTGCAATTACCTGGGCAGTAATTAATTCTCCCGATACTGCAGATCATATTACTATGAGTAAAAGTTTTGGTGGCGGAAGCGCACCTTATTGTGGAGATTCTTTTCAAGAAAAATATGTTGATGAAATTGTAGATTTTTATGATGTTAATTGGGTCAAGTCTGCAGGAAACAATGGGCAAAATAGTGATAAAAATGTTACTCTTCCGGCAGGTGCTTATAATCTTCTTGCCGTTGGTGCTTCTGATGATCTGAATACTGTCTCAAGGAATGATGATGTTCTTAGTCCCACTAGTAGTCTTGGACCTGTAGATATTTGTGGAAGTAATGAGCAAAGGATAAAGCCAGACATTGTTGCTCCAGGTGTTGGAATTACAAATACTGATCAAGCAGGAAGTTTTTCTACGGGAAGTGGGACAAGTTTTGCTGCACCTCATGTTGCTGCCTCAATTTTGCTTTTGGAAGATAGATACGGTCCGGTTTTTTCTACTGTTGAAGAGAAGGCCTTGTTGTTTAATAGTGCTGAAGATCGGGATTATTCTACTGGAGCTAGTGGGAATGACGGTCCTGATAATCGGTGGGGACAAGGTTATCTTGACATGGCTCGAGCTTATTTCGAATCAAATAATGTTGATAAGATTAACTTTGTTGGAGAGAATGACACCAAATATTTTTTGACAAGTTCTTTTTCAAATAATGATAAAATTACTTCTGTTTGGAATAGGCATATAGTGGGTAATGCCGGGGTTGTTAATAATTTAGATTTTTGGCTTTATGACGGTTCTAATGGGTTTCTTCTTGATGAGAGTAATTATGTTGGAAGAAATATTGAACAAGTTAGTTTTGGAGGAGCATACAATTCTGCAGTGCTTAAGGCGCGATTAACTGATTTGAATGAGGGCATTGGTGAAGATGTTGGAATTGCATTTACTAATTCTTTTACAGAAGTTAATGGACCTTCTTTTTTAACAGATCTAGATTCTCAAGGAAATATTTTTTGTGGAGAAGTAGTTAATGTTACTGCAAACGTTACGAATCTCGGAGATATTGGTGCCTACAGCGTTCTTGCAGAATTAGAAGTTCCTGCAGGACTTACAGTTCTTACTTCGTCTATTGTTAATTTGGGCGACGTTCAATCAAATAATAATCTCGAAGCTCAATGGTCAATTACTGCAAATGCTTCTGGGCCTAAACTTCTTGAGGTAGGCGTTGAATCCGATTCTTACGGAGAAATTGTTTTGGATGAAGATACTTTTAATCTCATTGTTAATAACCAGTCGGAAATTTGCTTCGATGGTTTTGACAATAACTGTAATGGTGTTGTGAATGAGGGATGTTGGAATGCGACGAGAATGCCTCCCGGTTCTTCTAATGTGACTCTTTGTATGCTTAATCTTACTACGGGCAATTCTACTTGCCCATAAATTTTTAAGAATTAAGAAATTATGAAAATATTTATAAGGGGTCGTGCGATTGAATTATATGGTTAATTTTATTGAGGCAGTTTTATGAAGGCTGCAACATTTTTCTTCGTTTTTATTCTGATTGTTAGTTTGACCCAAGTAAATGCTGTTAGTGCAACAGAGGTTGTTAAAGAAGGTTTTTTTATGGGTGTTGACTTTTTCTTTTGGGTAGGAAGCTTTGTCGGAAAAGTAATTGCTAAAAGCCCTATTGACTCTTTTGACCCTGATGCTGTAGAAAAACTTTGTGATGATAAAATTGATAATGATGGGGATGGGGACACAGATTGTAATGATTCTGATTGCTCTTTAGACTCTGCATGTGCTTCTAGTCCTGAAATTTGCGACGATGGAACTGACAACGACCTCGATGGTTATACCGATTGCGCAGACCCTGATTGTGACTTAGATTCTGCATGCATTGTTAGTCCTGAAATTTGCGACGATGGAACTGACAACGATGGCGACGGTTCCGCAGATTGCGAGGATTTTGATTGTATCGAAGATTTAGCCTGCAGCGGTGGTTCTACTCCTGAAATTTGCGACGATGGAACTGACAACGATGGCGACGGCTACACTGATTGCGACGATACAGATTGTATTAATGATCCTATTTGCGATTTAGATGGGCCTAATGAAGGAGATTCAGAAATTTGCGACGACTCAATCGACAACGACCTAGATGGCTATACCGATTGTGATGATGCTAATTGTGCCTTGGATCCAGTTTGTGCCAATCCTGCTCTCGGAACTGCAGAAATTTGCGACGACTCAATCGACAACGACCTAGATGGCTATACCGATTGTGATGATCCTCTTTGCTATTCCTCTTCTTTATGTTATGTTGAGCTGTCAGAGGAAGAGACTACAACTGGAACTGAATCAGAGAATGATTTGTCTCCTTCGACTGATTCTTCTGATGACTCTCCCCTTACTTCTCCTTCGGATCCTCTTGAAAATTTAGCTGATTCGGATGATGAGAACTCTGGTTTTTATTTCATTGTTATTCTTGTCTTGGTAGTGCTTTCTTTCTTTCTTTTTCATTTCTTGAGAATTTACTTTAGACATCTTCATAAGAAATATGGCTCTAAGATTTAATTTTATTTAATCTTTTTAGTGTCGCAAACAAGAATTCTTTCTCCAAATAATTTGAAATCTTTTTGAATTGTGAATTTCTCCTCTAAAAAATCTATTAACCATTTTCTTTGAACGTTGAATTGTTTTCTCTTTCCAATACTTTCCAATGGTAATGTGATTACAAATGTCTTTGCGAGATGGGAAATTTCTTCTATGAATTCTTTTGAGAGATTTTTTTCAAAACTTTCTAATGCGTCAATTACCTGGAATAAAAAGATTGTTCTTGGTTCTTCTGTTTTAGAGATTATTTTTTTAAGACTTTGGATATTTGTAATGTCTTCGCAAAATGCTTTTGCATTTAATTTATTTTCTTTGAAGAACTTATTCATTTGCGAGACTAGCTGACCTGATGCTTCGATTGCAATATATTTTGTTGTTCCCACAACTTTTTCTAAATATTTATATGAAAATCCATTGACTCCAGCACCTAAATCAATTATCGATTTTGGTTTTTTTATATTTTCAAATATCTCTTCATAGAATTTCTCATAATCTCGTTTTTTACTGGAGATATGTACTTTTAAAATTTCTTCGTCGCCGATTTTTCCTTTTATTATTTTATTTGTCAAAAATAACCCGAAATATTTTCTTAAGTATGCTCGTGCGTCTTTAATATTATTATTTGATTTTTGCAATGCCTTTTCTATTATTTGGTCTGGTAGTTGACGCAATTCTTTTTTCTTTTTTACTTCTGCTATGTTATCCATTTTTTATGAAATTTGAAATTATTTGAGAGTTTCTTACTTCGGGATGGAAAAGTGTTGCATAGATTTGTTTTGTTTTGTGTTTGAAGGCTTCATTATCTTTTGAATAATTTTCGAGAGGATTTTTTAATGAAGATATTTTTTTCTGATGTAAGTGGTAAACTTGAAGTTCTTTTTTTATGTTTAAAAATTCTTTTTTGAAGATTACTTTTTCAAGACCTATCTTGGTTGAATCTTTAAGTGTTGTTCCAAATATCCTCGCAATTATTTGAGCACCTGCACAAATTCCGAAAATTGGTTTGTCAAATTTTTTTATCCAGTTAAATTTTTCTAAGTGTTTTGCATATTCTAAATCTTTTAGGCTCGTTCCACAAATAATTATTTTAGTTGCTTTTTCTAAATCTTTTGAAATTAGCTTATCATATTTTTTTGTTGCGAAGGCCTGATTTTCTTTTTTTACTAGTTCTTCAATTGGTTTTGAAAATTCATAGTGGTGGAGCAGTTCCTTGTTTGTCGAAATTATAAGTATCATATTTCCAACTCCCTTTTCCATGAATGGTTTTCTCCAAAATCTTTAAATGATTTTATTTTGAGAGATTTTTTGAAAAGTGGAGAGTTTATTACAAATGTTTCATATTCTCCTCCTTCTCCTGCTGGATTGATTTGATATTTTTCTTTTAACTTTTTCATTTCTTCAATAAATTTTTCATTAATTTTTTTCCCTAAGAATTTTTGGCCTAAAGGATATGCGGCAACTGCAATAACTATTACTCCTAGTTTTTCTTTGATTAAATCCTCTAAAATTTCCATTTGATTTTTTTGCCATAAGGGGTTAAAACATTCTAGGCCTAATTCATTGCAGATTTTTTGTACTCGTGAAGCTTGATAAACGCTTTCGACTGCTCCCGTTACGACCCCCTGTATTTTGTATTCTTTTTTTGCTTTTTTTATTGCTTTTTTTAGATCAATTAGTTCAATTTCTTTCTCTCCCTTCGTTTTTTGGAGAATTAAGGGAATTTGCATTGCTTTTGCTTGTGCAGTTACCTTTGAGATTGAAGGTGTGTGAAACATAAAACTTTCCTTATTTTCTGATGCGATGCTTATGAGGCACGAGAGATTATAGCCTTCTTTTTTTGCAATGAGCGCTGCTAGGTTTGAGTCTTTTCCTCCCGAGTATAATATTCCAAGTTTCATATTTTTATCTCGTGAATATTGTTTAATAGTGTTCTGATTTAGCACAAAACATAAAAAGCGTTCTTCTTACTTGGAGACATGGAATTTCAAAAAAAAGTTTTGGATAATGGGCTTACTGTGCTTTTTGAGAAGCGAGATGTACCGGTCACCACAGTTATGCTTGCGGCAAAGTTTGGTTCTGCTTATGAATCTGAAGAAGAAAAAGGGATGGCCCACTTTATGGAGCATTTATGCTTTAAGGGAACTAAAAAGCGGACGACTCAAGAGATTGCGGAAGAAGTTGAACGTCTTGGTGGCGACTTAAATGCATTTACTCATGAAGAAGTAACGGCTTATCATGTTCGCCTTCCGAGTGAACATCTTGAAACAGCAATGGACGTGATATTCGACATTTATTTTAATGCGCAGTTTCCTGAAGAAGAGGTTTCCAAAGAATGCCAGGTTATTTGTGAGGAGATAAAAATGTACAAAGATAATCCTCGTCATTACGTTCTAGATTCTATAAAGAAGTCTTTGTACGAAGCTCCTTTTGGATTGAATATTGCTGGGAGTGAATCAAATGTTCGTGCGATGAGTCGAGACATGCTGTTCTCTAAACATCAAAAAGTTTACGTTCCGAAAAATAGTGTTTTAGTGGTTGTCGGAAATAATGACTTTGAAGATGTTGTTAGATTTGCTGAGGAATTGACACCAGAAACTAGTGGAGAGAGTTTAGAAGTTCCAAAAATCATTTTAAAGAAAAATGTTTCTAGTGAATCTCGGAAGGGAATTGTTCAAACGAATCTTGCGCTTGGATTTCACTTCCCATTTCAAAATGAACGCGGAGAATATGCTGCAGAAGTTTTTTCATCAATTCTTGGAAATGGGATGTCGAGCAAGTTGTTTAAGGAAGTTCGGGAGAAACGAGGTCTTGTTTATGGTGTGAAAAGTGAGCAAGACGTTGGAAAGCATTATGGTTATTTGGTTATTTGGGCCGGAACAGATAAATCAAAAGAGGAAGAAGTTATTCGTGTTTGTTTGGATGAATTTTCTAAAATGAAAGACATTACTGAAGAAGAATTAGCAGAAGCTAAAATTCAACTTATTGGGAATCGGCATGTTTCGAGCGAGAGTTCAAGTGATGTTGCGGTAAGTCTTATTATGGAAGAAATTTCTGGCGATGCTAAAGATTATTATTTATTTGAAGATAAAATCAATTCAGTGACTCTTACGGAAGTTCGAGAACTTTCAGAGAAAACTGAACATTCATTATTTAGTTTGGGACCTGAAGAGGAATAATTTTTTTAAAATTATCAGAATCTATAAATAGTCTTTTTTTGTTTAGAGTGTATGGGAAAGAAAGTTGATAAGTCTTGGAATCGAAGATTGACGCAGACAGAAATTATCTTCATTGTTGTTCTGAGCTTCTTATCTTCAGTTATCTCGATTGGATTGCTCGAAGACAATTTTGACTATGCGAATTCTTCCCCCCCATTTAGTTCTACGAGATTAGCAACTCCTCAAGCAGGGATCGGGAGGACACCCTTGGCAGGATCTACTGTTCCTCAAAACATTGTAGCAAGTGAGGGAGATGCTCAGGTTCGCGTTTCTTGGAATTCCGTTTCTGGAGCGTCGAGCTACAAAATTTACCGAAAAGCAACTCAAGGAGTTACCCTGTCTGATGAACTTCTTGGAGAAGTTGATGCACAAAAATTATTTTGGAAAGACACGAAATTAGCTATGGGTCTTACTTCTTATTATGCCGTTACTTCTGTTACTGCATCTGGAGAAAGTGCGATTAGCAGTGATGATTTTGGAAGAGTAAGTTCCACTGAGGGGTTGGTGTGGAGTTATGATGGAAGTTTGGCAAATTCCTTCAATACTGTTTCGATAGGAAATAATGGTCTTAGAACATTTACTTCTACAGGTCCATTTACTATTTACGACCTGCTATTTTCTGTCGATGATTCAAACCCTCCGACACCAATATTTAATTCGGTGATTACGTCCACCGGAACGCATTTTCATAAAGTTGATTCGGCAAAAAATACTAATGTTTATGCAGTCATTGATTCGCAATATTCTGGGGGAACTCACCAAACAACTGTAAGAAAATATTCTACTTTTGCAATACCTGATTGGACATATACATTCCCTGGAGAATTTAGTTCTCCCTCTGCGAATTCCCTTGATGTCCAGATAAGTGATGACGGAACAAAAATTATTGTTTATACGAAAGCATTCCCCAATATTAGATTAACAACGTTTTCTGCATCTAGTGGAGTAATTTTGTCAGAGGTTGCTGCCACCCCTTTTCTGATCGGAAATCCTGCAGCTGTCAATCCTTTTTCTATCTCCGGAGATGGATCAACAGCAACATTCATTACTACCAATGTAATTTACTTCATTGATTTGATGACCGGACAACAAGATTATTCAACTCTTCAAGGAACTTTTACTGGCGGGGCGGCAATTAATTTTGATGGTTCGAGAGCAGCCTATGGTGCTAGGGGAAACCAACCCGGAGATATGGGAAAAGTTTATTTATTTGACAGACAATCAACAATCGATTATATATTAAGAGATACAATTTCCTTAATAGAATCCGAAACCCAATTTACTGGTCTAGACCTCTCAGATAATGGGAATCGATTAGTCGGGGCATACTATTTAGGGAATAAATTTGGCGTTAAGGCCTGGGATACCACAACGAGCACGTCAACACAACTTTTTAATTACGAACAAACAGGCAGTGGCAATCTAATAAATTTTGCTCTTGATATTGTGCTAAGTGACGACCCATCACTGTTTGCCTTGGGCCTTACAGGAGATGGTGTAGGTTTGGTGGATCAAATACAAGTATTCATGATAGGACAAACCGGACCACTAAAAACATTCGCTACAAGGGGGTCAATAGAAGAACTAGACTTTTCACCAAATGGAAAACGAATAATTGCAGCAATCAGGGGACAACACTACACCGAAAGCACTCTAGGGATTTATGGGGAACTTAATTCTTACAAAATAGTATAATGTTTCTCTAAGTTTTTTTATCTATTGCCTGGGGAGGTTATTCCAATCCTCTTAAGAAAATTATTTTGCAAAACATTTAGCGACGATTAAAGGAAAAACGATTGAGGCGTCTGCAGAGACTTTTACTGTTTTTGCATCTTTTGTTATTTTTCCCCAAGATACTGCTTCGTCAGGTTTTGCTCCTGCGTCACTTCCGTCGAATTCTTGAGCCGTATTAACATAAACTGCATAATCTGCACCGTTTCGAAACATGTTTGCGTTGCAGATATGGTGTTTGATTACTCCGCCACCCAAAATTATCATTGCAGTTTTTTCTTTTCCAATGGTTGAATTGTTCATTTCTACAATGTCGTCTGAAACATCAAGTTTGAACTCCGGGTTTTTATTTTTGAAAAAATAAATCATATCTCCGAGAGATCCGTCAGTTATTGCAGGACAGAAAACTGGAATGTTATTTTTTTGTGCCCAGTAATATATCGATTCCTTATTATCAATTTCTTTTCCGAGAAGATGAATTAGTTTTGAGGGTGTGATTACTTCCTTGGTTTCTTTTTGATTTTTATTTATTTTTTCTAAAATTGGGATTATAAAATCTTCAAACCTACAATATCTTGAATTTGGAATTAAAATATTTCCTGCCCTGTTTATCCCTTTATCTCTTAATTCCTTTCCTTCGAGATTAAACTCTCCAATTTTAAATTCTCCTAGGCATTTGATTATGTCTTCTTCAATTCCTCCGGCAGTTGTAACGATTACGTCGATTAATTTGTGCTCGGCTAAATATCTGAAAATATCTCGAAGACCTCCAGTAACCATGTTTGAAGTATATCCGAGATAAGTGAATGCGTTTTCTTTTCGTGCTTCTTTGATAATCTCTATTGCTTTTGCTAAGTTGGTTGCTCCCGCCCCAGTGGTTGCGTATCTATCGATGATTTTTTCGTAATTTATTCCTTCGTTGAAATCATATCCCTTGACTGTTTTTCCATCTACGTCTTCGCTTTCTCTAAGGATATTTTCTCTTGCGATTTTTTCTTTATCTTCCATAAGATTTGAAGTTTTTGAGGTGTTTTAAGGTTTTTGGAATTAACTTTCGAATAATCTTTTAAAATTTTCAACCTTATTTTTATCAAAGCTTTTTATTTCTTCTAATTCTTCTTCTCTTGTTTTGAAAATATTTTTTAGTGTTTTATATTTTTTGAGAAGTTCTTGTGCGATTGTGGGACCAACCCCTGGAAAGCCTTCTAAGATGAATTGTTTTTGTTCTTCAAGTGATTTAGAATTTTTTAAATGGCGAATGGATAATACTCGTTTTTTCTTTTCATATCTTTTTGCAGTTAGAATTAAAAAATTTGAGGTGTCTTTTTCGTTTTCTGTATAAATTATTGGAATTTTAAAATCTGTTGCGATTGAAATAAGCATTCCTTTGATTGCGTTTTCATGAATGTTAAAATCTTGATAGTTATAATAAAATCCTTCTAGGAGAAGAAATTGTTTAGGATATTTTTTTAGGTTGATTAATTGTTCTTGTAATCGCTTGTTTATCATTGATGAAATAAAATCTGGGAATGTTTTTCTCTCAATTATTGTGTCGTTGATTAAATAATCTCCAATGTCAAGTTTTTCAAATTCGCAATTCGCTTTTTGTTCAATTAAGTTTGCTGCGATTAAAGATTGCTTTTCCCTTGTGTCGATGATTATTTTTGTATTGGGATTTGGGCATGTTGGAATTTGATTTGGCGAAGTTTTTTTTGAGAAGATGTTGTGGAGTTGTTTTTTCATTTTCAAAATAATTCTTTTTGCTCCACTTTTTCTTTATCATCAAATCCTTTTTTGATTTGGTCGATTGCCGAATGCATCCTTTTTTCCTTGTGGTGGGCTGCGTAGTGGTAGACTTGGTCGCGTGTGTTTTTTGTTACGAGAATTTTTAATGCTCCTGGGGCTAACCTTGCAGTTCTTCCTGCTCGCTGTATTTTTCTAATTGCTGAAGGGACTGGCTCATAGAAAATAACTTCGCTAACTTCTGGGATGTCGAGGCCTTCTTCTGCAATTGAAGTTGCGACGAGAACATTTAGTTCTCCATTTTTGAATTTTTCAATCATTGCTTTTTGTTCTTTTTGTTTGAGCCCAGTTGTTTTTCCCTTTCCATGGTCTTTTATTGCCTGGCCAACGAAATTATCTGCCTTTACGTTTGGAATTTTGTTGAGCGTTTCAGAAATTTTTCTCACCGTTTCTCTAAACTGTGCGAAGATAATTATTTTTGCTTTTGGATCTTTTGAAACTTCTTCTCCAACTAATTTTTCTACGTAATCTAATTTTGGATGTTCTCTATTTAGTTGGGTTGCAAGAGAATATGCTTTTGAGAAAAATTTATCTGTCGTCAATTTAATGACGCCTTTTGATTTTTTTTCCTCTGCTTGTTTGTAGAGATCTTTTAGATATGCGATGAAGGAAGACATTGTTTGGGTTTCGAGGAGCTCGAGGGCATGAGAAATTTTAAGGGCTTGAGCACATGCCGAAACAGCGAGCATTTTATTCATATCTTTACTTCTTTTCAATTCTTTCATCAATTTTGCCTGGGTTTTAAGAAGCATTGTTTTTGATGCAAATCCAAAAAGAACTTTTCTGTTTTTTAGTTCTGCCACCTTTCGATTATAAATTTGGGTTAATAAAAATCTAATATCTTCAAATTCGGCAGGAAAATCAATATCCACCTTTTCAAAATCTAACTCTTGCAAATAAGGTTTGACATCTGGACTTTCTCTAGTCCTTATTTCTACGGCCTTTATTCCCAAATTATTGCAGACTTGATGGATTGTTTCTTTATCTCCTCCTGGTGAGGCTGTTAGTCCTACAACTCGCCCATTTTCTGCATGGTCTTTGTATTTTTGTGCCACAGTATTGTAGGCATAATTTTTCATACAGCGATGACATTCGTCGACGATCAAAAGGCTAACATCTTCTAGGCGATATAGCATTTTGTTGACGTCGTTTGCAATACATTGAGGGGTTGAAAAAATAAATTCTGCAGTTTGCCAGATTTCTTTTCTTTTTGTGGCAGGTGTTTTTCCAGTAAATAATTGCATGTCTGCCCAACCTTCTGGGAGCAATTTTTTGAAGGATTCAAAATGTTGTTCTATCAATGGTCTTGTTGGTGCTAGGATGAGGACTTTTTCTAATGGAAATTTTTTGAACCTATCTATTGCCACCATTAATGCAATAAGGGTTTTTCCAGTTCCTGTCGGGAGGACGACGAGACAATCTTTCTCGACGCAAGTTTCGAAAATTGAACTTTGATAATCTCTAGGTTTCATTGATAACTCTTTCATAATTAGAAATTGAATCTTGAGTTTATAGTTTTTTGTTTGTCTAAATTATTACAAGTCCCCAAAAGAAGAAAATTGCTAATATTGAGGCAATAAACATCCAAAGTAATCTGCTTGAGAAAAATATTTTTGAGCCGTCGGTGGATGAGAGTGGGATGATTGACCAGACTGAGTAGAAAATGCTGAGCTTTGCGAATAGTTCGAATCCTGCGACATATCCAATTATTCCTGCGACGATTGTTGCGATTACGGACCACATTGCAATCATTGCGATATGCCATTCAGTTACTTGTGTATATCTGTATAATCCGTGCCTTCTTGCGATTCGTTCTGTTTTTGGAGATACATCAAATTCTAGGACTGCGAGCCACCAGACTGTCCCTTTAGATATCCATGAGATTATTAGGGGTAGCCACAACATTGGAAGCGGTTTTTTAAAATGCATTTTGCTTACAAATCCGAATTGATACCAGGTCCATGGTTTAATGTCTACTTTTATCTCGAACATATATCCTGCGATTTTTTTTGCGATAACATTTACTGTGATGATTATTGCAAAGCTTAGGAGGCTTGCATAAAAAATTGGAAATTTTGAAAATGATACTGTAAGTGCGAGGATAAATGCGGACAAGATGACGATTCCGATTTCTTGAATAATTCTTTCTTTATCTTTTGAACTTTCCATAATATATTGTTGTGAAGATTTTTTATAAAGTTAGTGGAAATTGACTAATTTATTTATTATTCCTATTTTGAATGTTTTTCTTAAATCTTTTGTCTACTTCCTTATGATGTTTTATTGAATAGAAATCTATTTAAATGAAAATATTGTGATTAGGTTATGTTACGGATAAAAAAAATGAGCGAGATTCTTGGGAAGAGAGTATTTACGGATTCTGGCGATTTGTTTGGAATGATTGAAGAAGTTAACCTTGTTGACAATAAGATTGATGGATGGAGAATTGTTGTTGCTCGGGAGTCTGGTATGATGCAGGTTCTTGGCGGTGCTCGAGGGATTATTGTTCCGCACCAATTTATCAAAGCCATTGGCGATATTATGATAATCAATAAATCTGCTGTTCCAGTCCAGGTAGAAGAGGAAAATTTGCCTCTAGATGATGAAGAAGAGTTGATGTAGTTGGTTTCAAAAAATAATGGTGTTTAATGCTTTTTTTACAGAGATGGTTTTGCCGTTTTTATTAATCTTTGTAGTTGTGTTTGCAATTTTACAGAAGTCTAAAATTTTGGGTGATGGCAAGGCTCAAATTGATGCGATGGTTGGTCTTGTTATTGGACTTTTATTGATTGGACTTCCAACTCCAAGAGATATTGTGATTAATCTTATGCCGTGGTTATCGGTTGGTGTTGCAGTGATTTTAGTATTCTTAATTTTGTACGGTTTTGTTGCAGGTGATATGTCTGGTGACGGGACTCCGAAATGGATGAAAACTACTTTTGGAATTTTGGCAGGACTATTTACCTTAGGTATTGTTATTTATGTGAGTGGTCTTGGGACGATAATCTTAGATTGGTTTTCTGGAAATTATGGTTCTGAAGGACTCTTTACGAACATTGTGATTGTGTTATTGGTTATTGGTGCAGTTTGGGTCGCGGTTAAGAGTGGAAGTTCTGGTGGCGGAAGTCGACCTTCTGAATAGTTTTTGACAAAACATATATAAATACGAATTTGCTTTATTCTTTATGGCAGTTACGGTGACAGATATTTTGAATCAATGGGATCAAATTGGTGTGTTCTCATATGTCATCCCTTTTTTGTTAATGTTCGCGGTGATTTTTGCAATTTTACAGAAGACGAAAATACTTACCGGAAGTGATCAAGAAAATAAAGGGCTCTTAGCAATTATTTCAATTTCAATTTCTCTTCTTGCATTGCAATTTGATTTAGTTCCTGCTTTCTTTGGAATAATTTTCCCTCACTTTGGTGTCGGACTTTCAATATTTTTAGTACTGCTTATTCTTCTTGGATTCTTTTATGATGGTTCTGGGGATAAGGGACTACATGGTCTTCGGTGGATTGGAATTTTGACAGGGATTGGAGTTGTTCTCTGGACTCTTGCAAGTTGGGATGATTGGATTGGTTACGGGGGATTTAGTTTTTGGTTCCAAGATTATTTTTGGTCCCTAGTTATTCTTGGTGGTTTGATCGGGATTATTTATTGGGCGATTGGTGGTTCCAAGGGTAAACCTCATAAACCTTCTGCTGCGGGGGCAAAAGAGTAATATGGCTGCCACAATTTCTGCAATGAGTTATTTTCTTCCGATATTTTCATTTTTGTTAGTCTTTATTGTCGTGTATGCTCTTTTGATGAAGACAAAAGTTCTTGGAGATAATGCTACTATTGCGATTTTTATTTCACTAATCCTGGCTAGTTTTTTTGTTGTTGAAGCTTCTCTTGTAGAATTTATTCAGTTTAGCTCTGCGTGGTTTGGAGTGATTGTCGTCGCAATTTTCTTTTTAGTGACTATGGTTGCATTTTTGCCTGGAGAAGCTCCACTTAAGATTTTTGAGAAAGGCTTGGTTGGTTGGGTAGTTGTTGGCCTTATGGTCGCGTTTTTTATTGTGAGTTCGGCATATGTTTTTAATTGGGCAATTAGTTGGGGATATGTTCGAAGCTGGTTTGATACAGAATGGTTTGGAATGATTTTACTTTTAGTTATTGCCGCAATTGTTTCGTTTACGATTCTTCCAAAAGCGGTTAAGGGTTAAGAATTTTTTAAAATTAATTAAAGAAGTTATTTCTTTTTCTTTTCTAATGCATTAAGATTGTCTACTAGTGGGTTCATTAATTTTGATACGGTTCCGTGAAGATTATCAAGATCTCTATGGATGAGTGCATTGTTTTGTGCGACTTCTCCAACTTTCCCGATGACTGCAGAGTTTAGTGTAGAGATTGATTGTTCAATTTTTTTAAGTCGATTGTTTAAATCGTCGACTCTGCTTTCAATTAAATCCTTGAAATTTGTTAGGTCCGACATTTTTTCTTCGAAATCATCGAATTTTTCTAAGACTACTTGCTCTGCAATTTCAGAGATTGTTTCAGTACTTGTGTATTCTTGTTGGTAAGGATAATTTTGATCTTGTGGATATGCCTGAGGTGTTTGGTTGTAATAATCTTGTGGCTGTTCTTGTGGTGCCGCGTATTCTTGCATTGGTGCTTGTTCCTGTGCAGGCGGTGCTTGCATTTCGGGAGCTACTTGTCCTTGGACGTTTTCTGGTGCTGGTGCTTGATTTGGATTAAAATTTGCAGGAGGATATTCTTGCATTTCCTGTAATGCATTTGGTTGATTTGGGTCTTGGGAGGCCATTTGTGGAGGAGAAATTGCATTTTTGACTTGTACTTGATTTAATGAATCGTAAATTGCTTTTGGAGAGTTTCCTTCGTTTTGTAATTGTTGAATTATTTGTTCTTCTGTCGCCCCAGTATTTTGCAACCCAATTATTTTTTCTGTTAATTCCATGTTATCTTATAGTTTTTCTTGTTTTTATTTCTTTCTTAATCTTTTTTACTTGACGCCATCTTTTCTTCGATCATTTTTTCGATATCTTTTTTTCTCATAAACTCTAATGGTTGAAAATCTTTTAACATCCGTTCCACAAGCCCCATTTCTTCTCGCTTTACAAATTTGTTTATTTCTGTAATGAGTAGCTTTGAGGTATGTTGTAGTTTCTCGAGTGTTCTTTTAATCTCCTGATTTTCTTTTTTTATTTCGCCCATACTTTCATCTAGTTCTTGACGCGAAGAGATTATATTTTTTCCAAGGAGAAGAACTCTTTCCCGAATCAACCTATTTCTTTCATCAAGGTCTCTAAGGCGCGTGTTAAAATCTGACATAAGAAATTGTAAGTTATCACCTTGAGTTTTTTGCTCTGCCATTTGATAACTTGTAGTTATTGGAATTTATAATGTTTTTGGATTTTGTAATTTTTGACGTAATTGGTTAAAGGTTGAGTGCGATTATACATATATTTTAATATTGATTCTTATTTAGTTTCCTAGGTGATGAGATTTTCTTTTCACTGGCTTGACCATGATGTTTAAAAAAAATACTCCGCTTTATTCGTACGAGATTCTTCGAGAGAGTGGAGAGAATGTCATGTATATTAATTATCTTGGGGCGACGTTTGTTCCATCCCTTACTGAATCTGCCGAGGTGATGGCGCGAACGATGGACAATCTCAAAGAAGAATCTAATGTATCTCGAGTTGTTTTTGTTCAGCAACGAAATTATTCTTATGATTTTTCTCAAGTAAAACTTCTTTTAGAAATTTCGAACCTATATGATTATGTCGTGAATCGAGAGAAATTACTTTCTGTAGAAAATCTTTCCAAGCTTGGCAATTCTTACAATGTTGCATATGCTTTTTTGAACCATATTATTATGAATGTCTTAAAACAAGATCCTATTAGTGCCTATCGAGAACTTCGCGGAAAACTTTTTGAAGAACGAGCATTACTCAAACAAAGTTCTTCAGATAATTCTTACATTTTGCTTCTCGAGAAGATTCTTTCTCATTTCAATTCTTTGGAACTTGTGAAGCGACTTAAAAGTTCTTTTGAAGCTTATCCTCTTCGAGATAGGACAATTTATTCAAAAGTTTTTCGAGCAGATATTATGCCGAATTTTACTTTTACTCGGATGGTTGCTCATATTCCAAAAGATGCAGAGATTGTAAAACAATATACTATTGCTCGTGGATATGACGCTAGTCTTGTCACAATTTATCGACGACCGAATAAAGCGAAACTTGTTTATCACTTGTCTCCTCCCGAATACTTGCTTGCTGAAGATCATCATATGCTCCTTAATCTTGCGCGAAATGTTTTGATTGAACATCGACCAACAGAAGAGGAATTTAATGATAGTGAAAGAACGCGACAGGTTTTTTTTAATGTTGCTCGAGACTTGCTTTCTGATTTGGCGTCGAATAAACAAATTGATTTAGGATACGATGGGCTTATGAAACTTGCGACGATTCTTGTTCGTTATACTATTGGATTTGGAATTTTAGAGGTTTTGTTGCAGGACGAATCTTTGCAAGATATTATGGTTAATGCACCTGTTTCTTTATCTTCAATTTTTGTTCGCCATAATGATTATGATGAATGTATTACGAATTTAATTCCTTCAAAAGAAGATGCAGATTCATGGGCTGCTAAATTTCGGATGACTAGTGGGCGAGCACTTGACGAGGCGAATCCAATTTTAGATACTAATTTAGATTTAGCAGAAATTAGCGCCAGAGTTGCGATTATTCAACAACCCCTTTCTGCAGGCGGACTTGCATACACTTTAAGGCGTCATCGAACGAAGCCTTGGACATTACCACTTTTTGTAAAAAATAAAATGATTGATTCTTTGGGTGCTGGACTTTTGAGTTTTATGATTGATGGTGCACGAACGCTTCTCGTCGCTGGAACTCGGTCTAGTGGGAAGACTTCTCTTCTTTCTAGTTTACTTTTAGAAATTATGCCGACTCATAGGATTATTACAATTGAAGATACACTCGAACTTCCAGTTAGTGCGATGAGAAAACTTGAGTATGATATTTTGTCGATGAAAGTTAGAAGTGCGCTTGCGGGTGAATCGACTGAAGTTGCGGCTGAAGAAGGGATTCGTGCGAGTCTTCGTCTTGGAGATTCATCCTTAATTGTTGGAGAAATTCGATCTAGTGAAGCAAAAGCTTTGTATGAAGCTATGAGGGTTGGGGCTCTTGCCAATGTTGTTGCGGGAACCATTCATGGTGGGAGCCCGTATGCAGTTTTTGATAGAGTTGTTAATGATTTGCAAGTTCCCTTGACGTCGTTTAAGGCAACGGATTTAATTGTTGTTGCAAATCCTATTAAGTCTCCTGATGGATTGACTTCCTGGCGGAGAGTTTTACAAATTACTGAAGTTCGAAAACATTTTGAGAAAGATCCCTTGACTGAAGGTGGTTTTGTTGATTTGATGAAATACGATGTTCGTGACGATGTCCTAAAGCCAACTAAAGATTTGATGAATGGAGATTCCGAGATTATGAAAGAAATTGCGTCTAATGTTAAGGGTTGGGCAGGAGATTGGGATGCCGTTTGGGATAATGTTGTCCTTCGACAAAAAATTAAGGAACGTGTTGTTGATTATGCCGAAAAAGTGGGAAAGCCAGAGTTGTTAGAGGCAGATTTTACTGTTAAATCGAATAATGCCTTTCATCAAATTTCAAGTGAAGTTGGAAAAGAAATTGGTTTGCCTACTAGTGAAAGAGTTTTCCCTGAATGGGATGCTTGGTTAACGAAGGAAGCGAAAAGAGTTGGGGTTTGAGTTCTGTGAGAAATATTTATATAGGTGCTTAGTTACGAATGGTTACTCTGAGTAACTTAATTATGGGGAAAAAGATTCGTGATGCTGTTGTGAAAATTGATTCTAGCTTACTTTTAGAAGTCGAAGAATTTATTAGGAAGAAATCTCATAGATATAAATATGTAAATCGGAAGCAGTTTATTGATATAGCTGTTAATGAATTTTTACAAAAAGAGCTCCAAAAGAGTGCCCTAAATGGCAGAAAAAAGGTGAAATATGGCAAATAAAAAAAATCCTACGACTGATGATATTTTGAAGAAGTATGGTGCTAAAATTGAAAAGCAAATGAAGACTTCTAATCTCACTTCTGCAGCTACGGCTCCCGCTGACGGAAAATCTTCTCCAAAATTTAGTTCAAGTTATGAACAATTTAGGTCTTCAATGAGTCCCGAATTTTCTCGCTATGAAAAATGGTGCAAGACGCTTGGAAATTTATTTAAAATAAAGGTTGGCGAAAAAGATAAGAAGCGAATCGAAGCAGGAATAAAAACTGCTCACCTGAACATTACTGCATCTGAATCAGTTGTTTTCTCGACGATGCTTTTATTGCTCACACTTTTTGGAGGAATGTTATTCTTTATTGGTGTGTGGCTTATTACAGGGACATTTTCTTTGATGTTCCTATTTTTAGTTTTCCTCTTAGCGATTTTTTTATTCTTCTATTCTTCCCGTACTCCTGATCGGCTTGCGATGAAGTGGCGTTTGAAAGCTGGTAGTCAGATGGTTCCGGCTATTTTGTATATTGTAATTTATATGAAGCATACGAGTAACTTTGAAAAGGCCGTTAGTTTTGCAGCTGAGCATTTGGAAGCTCCATTATCCCTTGATTTTCGAAAAGTTTTTTGGGATGTTGAGGTCGGGAAATTTTCAACGATAAAAGAGAGTATGGATCATTATTTGGAGAGTTGTAAAGGGCATAGTTTGGAATTTGTTGAGGCATTTCATTTAATCGAGTCTAGTTTATATGAGCCAAATGAGGGACGCCGAATTACAGTTTTAGAAAAATCCTTGCAAGTAATTCTTGACGGAGTTTACGATAAGATGCTAAAATATACTCATGAGGTTAAGGCTCCTCTGACGAGTATTTACATGTTGGGAATTGTTCTTCCGACGTTAGCACTTGCAATTTTGCCTCTTGCGTCGACTATGCTTGCTGGTGCGATTAAATGGTATCATGTGTTGATGATTTTTAATATCCTAATTCCTTTCATGGTTATCTATCTTACAGGGAATGTTATGATGAAACGACCTGGCGGATATGGAGAATCAAGTCTTTTAGAGAAAAATCCTTTGTATTCAGAATATCTAAGCAATAAACATTATGTGAGGGGAATTTTATTTGCAATTCCATTTTTTATTCTTGGAATTATTCCTTTGTTGTGGCGTTATACCCCTGTTCCGACTTGGCTTAACATGCAAAGAGATTATACATGGAATGAAATTGGAATTTCCTTTTTAGGAAACTCTGGCGTTTTTGGAATTATCGAAAATGCGTCTGGGAATTTGGTTGGACCGTTTGGTTCTCTTGCGCTTGTTTTGAGTTTATTTGTTCCACTTTCAATTGCGATTGTTTTCATTGTTGCATATGGTGGAAAGACAAAACGTCTTATTCTTGCAAGGGATGAATATAAGGAAGTTGAAAAAGAATTTACTTCTTCTTTATTTCAGTTAGGAAACC
Source organism: archaeon (assembly GCA_018697295.1). Lineage (GTDB taxonomy): Archaea > Nanobdellota > Nanobdellia > Pacearchaeales > GW2011-AR1 > JAGVXH01. Next base: position 7,524 of record JABHTJ010000001.1, on the reverse strand, counting down.
GCTTAGGGGACGGGACCCCGGCAGAAGTTGCTTTTTCAAAAGTTGCTGAATCGTCGAAGGGAACTGCGACGCACGGATTTTTCTCGATGGTTAATTCCAATATTGCCTCTCTGGGTATGAGTCTTGAACGAGCACTTTTTGATCCTCGTCGAGGCGCTGTCGTGTTTTATCCTTCTCAACTTATTGCAACTTCGATGAAAATTTTGACAGAGTCCGTTAAGAAAGGTTTGAAGGTTGCTGCTCAGAGTTTGATGTCGATTAGTGAATATGTTAAAAATATTAAGAAAATTAATGATCGGCTAAATGATCTTTTGGCAGATATTATTTCTGATATGAAATCTAATATGAGTTTTTTAGCTCCTCTTCTTTCTGGAATAATTGTTGGACTTGCAGGAATGATTACAACGATTCTTGGAAATTTATCTCTTCTCTTTGAAAGTGGCGCCGGAGATGGTGCTTCGCTTGCAGGTGCTGGGGGGATCAGTGGAATTCTTTCAATTTTTGATGTTACTGCGATGATTCCGACTTATTGGTTGCAGGTTGTCGTCGGAGTTTATCTTATTCAAATTGTTTTTATTTTGACAACTACTCTCGTTACTATTAAGGCTGGGCGAGATCCTCTTCAGGCGACGAGTGAAATTGGAAAGAACTTGAAAAAAACCCTTATTTTATATGCTGTCGTTTCACTCCTTTCTATTGTTGGGTTGACTGTTGTTGGTGCGATTGCTCTGACAGGATTGACTTAAATTTATATATGTTTGAAACTACATTAAGTTATGGATAAAAAAGATGTACGGGGATTCTCGATGGCATTTACGACGATTGTTTTGATGGTTCTTGGGATTATGGTCTTGCTCGCTCTGATGTATATGTTTGTTTTTCAGATAGGATTTTTTAAAGATACTGTGACGATTTATTCTGAAGAAACTAATGTTGATTCTTTTATTGAAGGTTGTAATATTTTGGCGAATCTCCAATCAGAATATTCTTATTGCTGCGATGAAAAAACTGTTCGTCTTGCCGGTGATGATGAAATTTTTACGACCTGTGACGCTGCAAGAGACTTATCCTGGTCTTCTGAGCGGATTAATGAAGTTAGTTGCGCCTCTACCTTGTGCTAGGGGAGTTTGGTAAAAGTTTATAAATAAATAAATGCTTTAGGTTGTATGGTGATGAAAGATAAGAAGGGGCAGAATTTAACTCTTGGGACTATTATAATAATTTTACTTGGGCTTGTAGTTTTAGTTATCTTGATATTTGGCTTTACTACTGGGTGGAATAATTTATTTGAAAAGCTTAAAATTTTTGGTGGTACCGAATCTAATGTTGGTGATATTGCCCAGGTTTGTCAACTTGCGTGTTCGGCGGAGCAGACTTATGATTATTGTCAAAAACTAAGGACTGTTAACTATGGAGATAAAATTTTGGAAAAAGGAAGTTGTGAAAGTCTCGAAGATAGTTCTAAGATTGGTGTAGATGATTGTTCGATTGTTTGTGATCCTTCCAAAGTTCCAGATTTAACCACTAATGAGGAATCTGCAACCTGTGAGAGTTTAGGTGGGGAATGGACTCCGACCCTTCATTGTGCTGTAGAGGATTTAACATTTCAAGTTTTAGATTCAAAAGATAAGGAAGATAATCCGGGTCAAGCTTGTTGTAAGCAATAGTTTTAGATACATTTATTAATTTCTTTTAGCATTTTATTCTATGGAATTGCAGGAGTTGATGAAGGGGATAATTGCTATTCTTATGTTGGTGGTTATTATTGGGGCAATATCTTTGTTTACGGAAAAGGGTAGTGCAATGTTGGGTGCTATTCGAGATGCCCTGAGGTTTGGAGGCTGGCATGTCTTTGTATAACTCTAGTCTTGGGGTAGGAACTAACAAAATTCTTACTTGGATATTTGCTTTAATTTTGTTTGGTGTGATTGTTTTTGTTCTTCGTAATCTTGCGAGTAAATTTTGATAATTCTTTAAAGAAGCAAGTTTTATTAAGTTGGATTTGGTTTTTTATATATGGTGATGAAGAGTTTTACTAATCGTAGGGGGATGATTGAAGGCATGATTATTATGATTGTAATTATTGGAATTTTGTTTGTTATTTTTTTAACATTTAGTTCTCAAAAAATGAATTCTAATGGTGTTAAACAACAAGTTTTGGAAAAAGAACTGGCACTGTTGATTGATTCTGCTCGTCCTGGAATGGAATTTGTCGTTGAGAAACAAAATCCTCGAGGAGTTATACGAGATATTCGTGTGAATGGTGGCAAAATTTTTGTTGACGTAGATAATTTAAATTCTTTAGTTGGATATCCTTACTTTAGTTTGCATTCGGTGAAAATTATCGATGAAGAAAAAATTTTTAAGGTGGTGGTTGAATGAAATTGATTGAAGATGTTCGTGGAGAGGGAATGACAGGGAATGCGATTATATGGATTCCGCGAATTATTTTAATTACTTTGATCATGGTTGTTATGCTTGGAATTTCTGGAAGTTCGTATGCGCATTATATTGATGTTCGAGATGCAGAGGCAGAGATTTTGGCAGGAAATGTTATTTCTTGTTTAACAAGTACTGGAATTGTTAATCTAGATTTAATTTCTGGGGAAGCACCTAGCTCCCTTCTTTCTTATTGTGGATTTGATGAAATTGAGTCAAGTCGTTTTTTTGTTCGAGTTGAATTGTTTGATAATGGGGGAAATTTGATTCGAGAGCTAGTTCATGGAGATTCTGGTCTTGTCTGGGTTAAAGATCTCTTTGAAGAAGCTGAATTTTCAGAAGATCTTCGAAAATATGAACCTGGATTTTATGGCCTGAAAGACAAGGAATTTTCGATTTTAATTAAATCCAATGGAAATGAAATTAATGGGGTTTTAAAAATTGTGGTGGTGGTGAATAATGAATTCTAAACGGGGAGTTGTTGGCTCTATTGTCATGCTTTTTATCGGGACTATCGCGATTGTTGCACTTTTAGCGGCATACGTATTTGGTTCTGGGCTCATTTCATTGTTAGATGTTGAAGGTGTGGCCGTTTATTCAGAGGGCGATATAGATAGCATGATTTCTCATGATTTGATTCAAGAAGTAATTAGCGAGCAAATTAATTTCTATAAATTATATTTTGGGAACATCTTGTCAGGAGGATTTCCCCAATGAAATGTAAACGCGGAGCTTTTTTTATACTTTATTTAATTCTTTTAGTTTTTGCATTTGGCGCATTAGATATTATGTTCTGGTTAAATGGTCAGGGAAAGATTCAAGGAGCACTTGTTAATCCAGGAGAGGTTTTGAAAGTTAGCCATTCTTATGATTTATTTGAACTTCGAGAAAAGGTACTCATTTTCGAATCATTGAATTCAGTCGATGGAAGTTATGTTTTTGGGACTGAAGAGTTTACGAACTCTTTTCGAGAAATTTTGATTCAAAAAACTTCTACAGACTCTTTGATGAATGATTTTATTCTAGAAGGAATTGCAATTGAGGGGAAGCCATTAGATTCGGTTCCCGATAATTTATTTGAATCTAGATTGTATAGTGAGGATTCGTTTGTTTTGGATAATGGAAATTTATTGTTTTCTCGAGGAAGTATCGGAAAAGAAATTATTTTGCCTTCAGGCTCGCTAAAAAAAATTAGCTTTCCAGTTAGAGCTTCTTTTGAATATTCTTCCGATTATAGTGTTACCTCTGATGGGATAAATTATTTCCTGGAGGTTCTATGATGGCTCACGGAGGAGATGGTGCGAGAAAAACGAAGGGAGATTTGAAACGCAAGCGTTTGAACAGAGGCTATAAGCGTGGTGGGAAGTTTCGAACCCACAACATCTCTGAAGAAGGTAATGTAGTTTCCGAAGAGACTTCTGTTAAAGTAAATGGAAATTCTGAGAAGAAATTAAAGTCAAATAAAAATAAAAAATCTAAAAAAATTAGCTGATGGTTAGTTTTGATTTTTTATTTTGGTTTTTTTTGGTCGGGTTAATTATTGCATTGTTGCAAGATTTGAAACGAAGAGAAATTGATAATTGGCTTAACTTATTTTTGCTCATTGGCGGAAGTTCTTACTTTGTTTTTGTTGCCACCTTTGAAAATAATTTGAGCATTTTATTTGTTCTCGGTTTTGTCATCGTTGCAATGTTTATTCTAATGAATTTATTTTATTATTCTCGCGTATTTGCAGGAGGAGATGCAAAACTATTATTTGCTATGGCGCCTCTTTTTGTCGGAGCAACTTATGTCTCCTCATTATTCAACCTTGGAGTGTTCGTTTTATTTTTAATGCTTGCCGGATCATTATATGGGCTTAGTTATTCGCTTGTTCTTTTTGGCAAAAATTTGGAGGAAGTTTTGAAATTATTTCGGAAAGAATATGTTCGATTACAGGTAAAATATTACTTGTTCTCTGGAATGATTTTGCTTTTGCTTGGATTTTTTAATGCTTATTTTTTCATTTTTGCAGGTCTTGTCATTTCATTTCCTCTTGTTTTTGTTTTTGCAAAATCTCTTGAAAATGTTTGTATGGTGAAATTTGTTTCTGGAAAAGATTTGCAAGAAGGAGATTGGTTAGTTGACGATATTGTCCTCGGCAAAAAAACGATTGAAGCAAACCATGACGGCCTTTCAAAAAAAGATATTGTTTTATTAAAACATAAAAAAATGATAAAAATTAAGGAAGGGCTTCCATTTGCTCCTGCTTTTTTATTAGGTTTTTTGGGATATTATTTTTTGCAAGATTGGTTGCTTGGCGCTCTTTTTGGAATTTGAGATTATGAGAAATTTCTTAAGGGATTCTTGGTTTTAATTTTTGGATTATTTTTTCTGGGGCAGAAGGCATTGAACCATCTAATTCACTTGGAACTATTTGTTGGCGAAGAATTTCTTCCTGAATTTCTTCCAATTCCTTTTTTGTTGCTGGATGTCTTTCTTTTTCATTTCCATAAATTGGAATTAGCTCAAGAATTTGATGGTCCATGATTTTAAGATTATTTTTTTGAAATTCTTTTGTTCCGAGCCTTTCTTCCAATTTTTTTTGAACTATTTCGACAAAGTTTGATTTTTTATCGATTTCTTGAGAGTGATCTTTTGGCACGATTAAGGTGTGTCCCTTGCTTAGAGGATTTAATTCAAGAATTGCTAAATTTTTGTTATCTTCTGCAATTTTGTAAGAGGGATTTTGTCCAGAAACTATTGAGCAAAAAATGCACTCATTTTCTCCGAGATGTGTGAGGTTATTTTCTTTAACAAAATTTTCGATTTGTTCGTTCGTCATTGAATTAATTTCTTTTGTAATTTGTTCTCTTTTATCTTCTGGAAATTGAGAAAGTTGTCCAAGTAAATGTTCTTTTATTTTCTTTGATTCTTCTTCTGAAATTGCCATGGTAAAATCATGGTTGTAAGGGTTATAAAATTTGTGTCTTAAGAAATTTTTTATTGATTGGGGTTTTTTAATGTTTAACCTAGCGCTCTTCGATAATCTATCATCTCGGCTGAAGAAACATTTTCAATTTCGTTGAGTGCATTTCCCACATTGTCAACTTCCTTTTCTTCAGGATATGCTAGTGTTAAGGTGATTGATTTAAGTCCAAATGCTATTGGAACTTCCTCCGATGAACTTACCTTTCCACCTAATTCTTCAATTTTAGAAGTAGCACTTTTTACGATTTCGTCAAGATTAGTTTCTGCGCTTTCAGGCATTATTTTGAACTGAACTCCGGCCATTCCCATTATGGGCCTACGTATTCGCAATTATTGCATTTATATTCAATAGAGAGACTTCGGCATTTGTCACATCGGAGAATCTGTTTCCCGCACTTTGGACAGGGAAATTTGACGCTTTTTGTCGTTTCTTTGCTACAACTTGTACATTCCATATTGACTTGTCTTTGTTTTGATTTATAAAACTTTTGATATGGGATAATCTGTTTTAAGTTGGGTTAATTTTTTACTAAATCCCAATAATACTTAAATAGTGTTGGTGATTTTTTTTAACATGGAGCATTACGATTTATTGATTGATAGAATTTCTAAGTCTGCTGGGCTTGATAGGGCAGAAGTTGAAAGAAGGGTCGATGAGAAAAAAGAGAAGTTGTCTGGACTTATTTCTAAAGAGGGGGCTGCACAGATTATCGCCGCCGAACTTGGAATTAATTTTGAAGATCAAGATTTGAAGATCTCTGAAATTATGCCTGGAATGAAGAAAGTTAACGTTTTTGGAAAAATAATTAATTTGTTTCCTATTCGAGAGTTTAATAAAAATGGGCGAAGCGGAAAGGTTGCTAATTTTATTATTGCTGATGAAACAGGGAACACGAGAGTAGTTTTGTGGGATGTTAACCATATTGAACTTTTAGAAAATGAAACTTTGAACGTCGGAGATGTTGTTGAGATTAAAAAGGCGGCTTCTCGAGATAATGAAATTCATTTGTCTGGATTTTCCGAAATTGCAAAAAGTTCCAAGGAGTTACAAGATGTTCAAACCAAGCCAGTTGTTGCTGAGCAATTGTTGAGCGAAGCTCGTCAGGGTCAGACCGTGAAATCTAGAGGAATTGTTGTTCAAGTTTTTCAGCCACGATTTTACAGTGTTTGTCCTGAATGCAATAAGAAGGCAATGAATGAAGGAGAAGTTTATACTTGTGCCGAACATGGCGCGATTACTCCCAAGGATCGGGCAATTTTGAATTTTGTTTTGGATGACGGGACTGAAACTATGAGGGTTGTAATGTTTAGCGATCAAATTAATTTACTTCTTCCTGAAGAAGATTTGAAGGATACTGAAAAGGCTGCAGTATTTCGAGATGATTTTTTTGGAACCGAAGTTTATTTGACTGGAAGTGTCAAGCGAAATCAACTCTTTAATAATCTAGAAATTATTGCTCAGGATATTTCTCGTGTAGAAGTTGAGGCTTTGATCAGTGTGCTTGAATCTAATTAATCTTGGAAAATTTTGAAGTTTATGGTAGAAATAAATTTATTTGTTGTAGGGATTTTGCTTGTTAGTGTTGCAGTTGTTGCTTTTTTTGTTGGAAGAATTTTGCGCGATTTTTATTGGCGTGGAGAAATTGTTGGGGAGAGAAAAGATGCGGTTAATCGGAGTCGCTCTGTTTTGAAAGGTCAAATAAGTGAGCAGCTCGCGCCATATCTTCCTAATTTTTCTTTTGCATCTAGTGAATGTAAATTTATTGGAAAGCCTATTGATTTTATTGCTTTTCGCGGATTAGATCGAGGTATTGTTGATGAAATAGTTTTTGTTGAGGTGAAGAGTGGAAATTCAAAATTGAGTCCTATTGAAAAAGAAGTTAAAAGTGCGGTTGAAGAAGGGCGTGTAAGGTTTGAAGAATATCTGGCAGATGATTTTGATTAAGTTGCTTCTCTTCGCTAAATCCTTAAAATAACGTTCGGATGACATAAATCCTTATAAAGTTTAGAGGAGATTTTTAATTATGGTTGAAGAAGTTGAAATTATTGAGGGTTCTGAGGAAGAAGTTGTTGAAAAGAAATCTAAGAAAAAAGTGGTTAAGAAAGTTAAGAAGG
>JABHTJ010000002.1 GCA_018697295.1 archaeon | reverse complement strand
TGGAAGAACCCCTTGCCCCAGATCTTCTTGCGACGTAGCCTTCACAACCGCGACCACAATCCTTGCAGACCACCAGAAAAGGAGAATCGCAATGACGATGGCCAGGCTGTAGAAAATCGGCCCTGTGAAAAGTGTCTTGTCCATTGTTGTTGTCCTCTTAGGTCAATTGCCTTCCGGCAGGTTCGCGTCTTCCATCGGCCTGTCCTCTTGAGCCCCGCCATCAAGAGCGTTAGCTCCCAAGGACTCGAGCACCTGGATTTGCTGGGCACTGCTGACCATCGTCCCAGTGTCCTGGCCGTAGGGAGTGATGATGAAAGCGTTGTTGGGACCAGTCGCCGCTTGGGAAAGCATGCGAATCTCGTGCCAACGAAGGTACTCAGGAGAATCGGCCAACGCATCTTTGATGATGGCGATGGACTCGGCTACGGCTTCGGCCTTCTTGAGTTCGAGAAGCTTCTCGGCTTCTTCGACTGCGAGTCGGCCCTCTGCCTTCTTGAGGTCTGCACGGACGCGTGCCTCCTCCTTCGCCGACTTCTTCTTCGATTCCTTCGATCTTGCTAATATCGATGGACGCGAGTTCTTCTTGAATCATGTCTAGTAAGCGTATCATCTCGATTCTCCGATGCTTTGTTGTTTGCGAGTCGACGAGTTCTCGCTTGGATTTTTAGCTTCATCAGCGCAGTGTCACTGCCAGGACATTTCATTTGAAACGTTTCTGCGTAAGTACAATCGCATAAACAGCCGGCTGCTTCAACCATTCTCCACGAGGAAGAAAAGTAGAGCCGCCAGCCGTCTGTCCAACATCTCTCCAGCACAACCTTATCTGCGCCAGAGTACTATCTCATCTCAAAAACTCTCCTAAGAAAGCTGGGAGATAACCGCCGCATTCGTGGCGAGTGCGATTGTAACGTAGGTTCTTCCAACGTCCACGACCTTCCAAGTCTTTCCACAACCACTACAATCCTTGTGGTGACCCTTCGAGACCTTGCCAGACTTCACTTGGATTTGAGTCTTGCAGGTAATACAAGGGCATTTTCCCTTAAACTTCATTCCTTCCTTCTTGACATTTAGTCGTGAGATTTCAATGTTCTTCCTTCGAGTGACCATCCAGATAGGACAAGAAGTCATGCATCGAAGAATTTTCAAATGACGAGCAGCAAGTCCAAAGAAAAGCCGGCCCGCCATTGTTCAGCCAATTACTCTTGCGAGCAATCTATCTCTCCGTCGTCCAAGGTTTCCATTTGGACATGATATGGGAGAGGTTTAGGAAAAGAGACTGTCTCCGATGATTCCCATCGTTTCCTTGGAGAGAAGCCTGTCTCCGATGATTCCCATCGTTTCGCGGGAGAGACGTCGAAGAGCAGTGTCAGGGGCTCGGTCAACGACCATCTTCAAGAGCAGAGGGTTAACTGACTCAAGACTCCCGGCGACAGTGCCCTCTCGATCTCCAGCCAAGAGTCCGATGAGCGCCCGAAGAAGAAGGTCATCGAAAACCAGGGTGGTCAAGATGAGAACTATTGAACCGGCACCGTCGTGAACGATGATAAGGTTCCCAGATTCGATTTCGAGAAAGGACATGGCTTCGGAAAAGCCAAGAAACGTATCAGCCAATTTCGAGTTCGGCATAATTGCCTCCAGTAGTTGTTGAAGTAAGCAGGTCAAGTAGTAGCCAAAGGTCCAGCCGGACATGTCAGGCAGGGAATTGGAAAAAATCCTTTCTCTGCTTCCTCCAGAGTTTTCCTCTGATCGTCCACAGCCAAGGATTCCGCTAGAGCCAAGTAATGCTCGAGTCGGGTCAAATCAGCATCCAACTCGTCGAACCCCTTCCAAAGAGAAGGTTGATCAACGGAGGGTTCGGCATCATCCAAGAGGACAATGAGTAATCCGAGAACAGGCACAGGTATGCAAATCATGTCATCAGGGTTGTGGGAAAAGATTACGGAGGCGTAATCGTAAAGGGATAGGCGAAGTTTTCCAGACTCATGAGCGTCCCATTTTCGTACAAGCTTGCACGAATCCGATACGCCCCTGCATCGAGGTTTCCAAGTTCCCAGGAAGAAATCTCCTTTGAGTCGGCCTTGAAAACCTTTTTTTCCTCAAGAACTGTATCGCGGTAGAGCCACAGTACGACAACACCATCACAGTTCACGACGAGAACTTGGAGTTCTTCATCAGTCGTAAACACAAAGCAGTCCTCGGGAAGATTCTCAAAATCCCAGGAGTTGCTCGTCACGACAATGAAGCTGCGAGTAGACGTCGACGTCAGTGTCAAACACGACGAAAAGACGATGAGGATGGCAACGATGAAGATGGTGATAGCCGCCAAGAGTTTGGGGAAGTTCATTTCCCTTCCCTCAGAGACTCTCGAACCTCGCTGAGAGAGTCCGGAGCACTAGGACGAAGAAAAGGCGCGTTCTCGAAGAGATCCTCCTGTGCCTTCGTGAACTCGTATTCGAGATCGTATCCAACGAAAACAAGTAGTGTCTCGAGGTGTCGGATGAGAGGTCCAATCAGCCTGGCAGGATGAAGCAAGGTATCTTCGCCAAACGAAGCTTTCGGCGACCAGTTCGCGAGTCGATCCAAAAGAGGGAGGAGCCTAATGAGGCAGGAGATGTGAATCCGAAGTTTCTTGCGATACCAAAGAGATATCAAAGCGGCCGTGACGAAGGATCCGAGAATGAACCCTCCAAGAAGTGTCAAAAGCGTAGTCATGTCAGTGTCTCCGTGGTTGGAGGAAGTGAGGTCAAAAAGAGGTGCTAATTCTCGAATTCGTTTCTGGCGAACGCAAGAATGTTGGCTACTGCAGAGGTGGCCCCTGCATCAAGAAGGGCCTCAGTTGCAGCGGTTGCAAAATCTGCAGCTCCTTGTGAGTTTCCATTGCCGATGAGAGTTCTCATCCGCTGGAGAACTTCTCCTTCTGCAAGATCCATTTCAGCAGGGTTGCGAGGAGAAGTTGAGAGTGAAAAGGTCATAATGGTCCGGGCTAGGGAAGTTCAGGAACTTTAATATCCTGAGGAGGGGAAACAAACTCGTGAGCACCATTGTTCAAAAGTTTGCTAGAAGGAGGTTCTTGTGGAAGGTAAGTGAGTTCAAGCACAACCGCCAACAAGAGGAGAAGAACGAGCATCAAGATGTTAACGAAAAGATACCCTTCCTTACTCTCGAAGAGCCAAGTGCTCAACGATTTTTTCTGAGTCCGTTTCAGACTCACTTTACACGCTTCATTTGTTTCCTCGCCATGCTCCTTCCGAAATTGGCATTTTTTACCAGAGAGGAGTTTTTGAGCCGGCGAGTTTGGCGTTTCTGGCTTCCTTTGCTTCCCGTCATGATGTTTTCTTCGGGGTTGGCAAGTTTGAGGATTGGGACAAGTAAGAGTCATAAAGTATCCTGCCTATTAAGGCGTGGTGTTGGTGTCGTGTGTCAGCCTTTGTAAACATCCGGAAGATGCTCCGGATCTTCGTCTTTCTCTCCCAACTGAGAACCTTGGTCCACAATCGGATCAAAAAGATCCAGTATCTTCTCGAACTCACCAGAAGGCCAGTAAAGTTCGACAGTCTCCGGTTCTTCCTCTTGCCATTCGACGAGAATGTCTCGCAAGAAGTCATCCAAGAAGTCTCCGGTCTGAAGATCTTCAAATTGGGCAAGCGTAACCGGCCCTCCCAATTCTTGACCAGTAGCAGTGTTCAGATTGTGGGCAAGCATGGAGGTGCAAGCTTCAAACTCTTCATCCCCGCTTTCTTCCCAAATCCTCAAGAGTTCAAGTTTGAACTCGGCACTCAGTATCTGTTCCATATCACGTATCCTTTCCCCTAAGGGGAGGTAAGAGTTAGTTGTTGTCCAACGATTTGCCAGGAGGGGTCCACTCGTGATACTCGTGAGATTCTCCTCCTGGACAAAACACAGATCTATACTGCATTGGACCTTGCGAAGGAATAAGGTTTCCCCCACTATCTTTCAATGGTACTCCAAGCCTCATACCGCTAGGAAGAACCACGAACGCGCCAGGAAAGGGGGCCGGACCAGAAGAATAGCCGGGCAATGCGGCACAGGAGGTGAGAAGTGAAAGGGCGAAGAACATGATGGAAACGAAGAATGGTTTCATGGTAGCGTGAAGTGGTCGGTGGTGTCGTTGAAGGGACGGTGTCGTTGAAGGGGTCTTGAGCACTAGACCTTTGTAGGTGTATACTCCTTAAAAAAGTTCATGATTGCAGTGCAATCCTTGGGTGGCCAAGTCCTAGAGATTTCTATGCTCTTGGCCAAGAAAATCGCGTGCCGAAAATCGCGTTCCGGAATTACATCTACGACTTCCGAGAAGCTAAGCCGTTTGCGCGTCAGAGGATCGCAATTGATCATCGCAAACGCACAATTGATAGCCGCTGTCCTTTGTTCAACTTCCTCAGGACTAGTTTTCCACCACATGCTGTTGAGCGCATGGAATGGAGCTCGACGAGCAAGACCTTCGCAGCCGTATCGAATTGTCATGTTCGCAAACGCCTCTTGGACTAAACCTCCTGGCAAGAGCTCGTCGAAAGAGTTCAGAAGTCTCGCAACAAGCGGATTACACTCGAATTCAAGGGAGACTTCGAGAAGACTTCCAGCAAGCGATGTTGCAGCCTCAGTGCAAACTTCAGACTTTGGGGGATGTTTCTGAACAATCAGATTAGAAACTCCTGCGATTGCAAGATCCTCTGCTCCATAGAAGTCTTCCTCCCCAAGAAGCCCGCGGAAGTTTCCGATTAACGCAGAGACGTAAGGGACTTGTGAGTTCTTGGTGTTTTGAGCACTCAAGTGAGTAGTCATATTCGTTCTCCGTATGTAATGTGCCAAAAGCGGCACGAAGTTTTCAATCGCACTATCTTAGAACAACTCCAAGATATAATGCTTCAGTCAGGCATCTCTGACTCAAGTGCGGTCACTAAGTCAATAATGACTTCATGCAGGCTGCCACGGCAGAGTCACGTTCAAGGATGGTGATGCCCAACTCCACGAAGAGATGTCCGGCGTAAAACCTTCTCTCCACCGTATTTTTGGGATCTTTCAAATCCTTCTTGATCTGCTCAAACTCACCCCGAAGAGCAGAAATTGAAAAGCCAGAAGCAACTCTTTGCTCTTGGCTAATGCCGCATAGTCGGTAGATGACTATGCCAAAGAGCTCCTTTTCCCCATCAAGATATCTCTTGAAGATTCGGGAAGCTTCAGCCGGAATGGGCGGCATTGTCTGAGTCATCATCGTTATCTCCTTGTGCAATGTGCCAGTTGGCACAGTTTCAAAACAGACTTGACGAAAGTGTCAAGATCTGACGGTTCGGAACACATTGGCAATATGCACGGGTCGATTTTTCTCCGTTACTCCGATCAACCACAAAGGGTCTTTAGTAAAGGAAAGAAAGCCGCGGCGAAATTCACAGTTCCGCAGCGGCTCTCTAGTCCAAGTGCAAAGGTCTCCTCCTTCACACGAGTTCCACTACCTCTCAATTAGAGGTGGGACTCCATCAGTACCAAGGATCTTGGCGACATCAGACTCGTTAAAGCCTAACAGTCGGAGTTGTCGTCGATAATCGACAGCATTCTCCTCCAGTTCCTTGTCGAATTCGACGTTGCGTTGGTGACCTGAGTTTCCTCTAGCAACCTTGTAACGCCTCTTTTCGATTGATCGAGTTTCCTTAGCTCGAGCAAGAGAAGCCTCGCAATAGCCCTTCAGCTGATCATCGGAGAAACCAAATCCTCCAACTTTCTCGAAGAGTTCATCTAGCCTTTCAAGCTCTAGCCAATCAAACTCCTCGGAACTCGGGGTTTCCAGAAACTCCAGCATGCGGCTTTCGCCACGATGAGCTCTGTAATAACTCAAGAGAACCAAGGCCCTATCTAGTTCCACGGCTTGTTCTTCAAACCGGGACTCGAGATCCGCATATCTCTTCATAAGAAGAGCTTCGCGCTCCTCGAAGAAAACATGCCCAACAGACAAGTCTGAGGAAGAAACCTCTGCTCGCCTATTTTCTGGTACTGACATGGGGTCAGTTGGCGAAAGCAAGAGAGCAGACCCCTTGGAAGAGTCAATTCTGCTTTCGTTCTCGACGGGCGAAAGAGCATCCTCAGATTCAGAGGAACTGAATCCAACAAATCCAAGAAGCCCAACAACTGCCGTGGCGAGAACAAGAAAAGGGACGAGCGGCTTCATCTCGCCCTACGAGTTCGTGTTGGTGTTGTTCTTCCCACTCCACGTAATGGGATTGTTCCCTCCGTGTAGGTGGCCATGGTTGTTGTTGCCCTCTCCACTGAAAGTACTACCTGTGCTTCCAGACTTGTGGTGGACATCGGTGTCGTTGCCCTTGGCAGTGATCTTCGACTTGCTCTTCATGGTGAGAGTGTAGCCGTCGCCTTCGAGGTGGCCGCTCGCCTTGCTCGTCGTGATCTCGGTATGGGGGTCGTGGTCGCCATCATTGCCGTCGCAGTGCTTCCAAGTCATGGTGCCGTCGGGCCCGTCCACATCCTCATGAGTGGCCTTGGTTCCGTCCGGAAGCGTATCTGTCTTTCCAGGCTCTACAGTCCCAGTTGTCGTATTGTGACCCTTGGGCTGAGCAGCCGGCGCGGGCGGAGGGGTTCCACTACCAGCGGACTGAGCGGCCGAGAAAGCGGGAAGAGCAAAGAAGAGAAGTGTCGCCATGATGGCGGAGAATGTGGTCGTGATTTTCATCGCGAAGTTTTCCTGAGCCCAAAAGGACTCTTAAGAAGAATGTGGTTGAGACAAAACACCGAAAGTGATGAGTGCCCCTCAAAGTTTCCCTCTGCATTTATCCAGGCTTGGGGCTGGCAGTAAGATAATCGAACTCATAAAGTTCAATCTCCAAAAGGCTGCATTAAAATAAAAGAGTCGCCCATACAAAATACAGGTTGGCAACTCTTTTGAGGTTCGGTTCTCTTTCGAGAAATTGGAGGAACGCCCACATCACAAAAAGGGATTCGAGGATCATTCCAAAACGCTCAAGGACTATAGCCGCAAGCATATATTGTAGCAAGAAAGCTACCGCGTAGCAAACAAGAAAAGGGACAGGGAAATGACAGCAATGAGAAGGGTAATCCTCCCCCAAGTTGTCGCAGGAAAGAAGCGTTTCATGGCACTCTCCTAGGGGTTGGAATCAGGGCCGAGCAAAGCTTCGTCTTCCAGGCGTTCTTGGAATTCATCCACCAAAAGGCGAAGTTCTTCCGTGAGAGCATCAAGCCTCTCCTGAGATTCTGGAAATTCTGCTTGAACCTCGAGAAATTCTGCTTGGAGACGGCGAAGTTCTTTGAACTCTTCGTCGTAATCCTCAGGATCAGTGCGAAGGATCCCTTCAGATCCGCGAAGGACTTGATCAGCCGGAGAAGTGAAAACAGCACTTTCTTGCTCCGGTTCCACATGGACATTGGAAAAGAAAGTCGCACCAATGAGGTACGCAAGGGCGGAGAAAGCCATGAGGACGAGGGTGAGATTCAGAGGGCTTGTTCTAGAGGTCATGGTTCTTGGTATTGGTTGGGTGTCGAATTCCGACACGAATGGAGTTGGTCAGCCTTCCTCGGGAGAATCCGAGAGTGGAGAGGTGGAATCAACGGGCTTTGGTTGACGCCACAAGACGGCGAAGTAGGTTGCTGCAACGAGGAGGCCGGAAACAGAGAGTGTCCGGTAGAAGAGAATCTCTTCCCTGAACAAGTAGTATGCCAGGATTTCGAAGAGGAAGAGGAGGACAAGAGGAATTGTCACGACAAGTCGTAGTCTCATGATTGAATCCAATGGGTGAGGGTTGTGTGCCAAGTTGTCGGCACGGGTTTCGATGTCAAAACATATTTCAGACAAGCAGTTGCCTAAAATCTATGATTGGAGAAGTCCAAAATCAGCGCTTGATCCGGGCAATCAAGTTGGGAATGTTTGCGATTCGATCGCCTTGGAGGATTTCTCGGAAGGGGGAGTTGAGAACCCAATTCCTCTCCTCATTCCACCGCCCACCAAAAATCGCACGTCCGCGAGAACTCTGGATGTAGCCTTGGATCGTAGGTTTACTTCCATCCGTAGTATGCCCGAAAATAAATCTGATAGGATTTCCAGATTTGCCTTTTTGTCCAGGCTCATAAATGATGCCATCACCAAATCGAACCCCACCAAGTAGGCCATAGCGAGAACGTTGAGGAACGTAATAACCCCCATAGCTTTGCCATTGACGATATTTATCCCTCGCCATAGTTACAAGAAGGCCAAGTTCACGAGAACCTTCTTCTGTTTGCAAATTCACCATAGGAGTATCTGCGATAGTGTGATAGACATATTCTGCCGCCCGTGCAACTTCAATTTGTTTTTGAAATCCCAAGGGAAAACTCGAAGTCCAGTTGTTAATCCGTTCTTGAGTAGAAACAGGAGCCTTGCATCCGGTAAAGAAGGAGAGGGTGAAGAGAAGGGTGAAGAGGGGGAGGAGTTTGGTCGTGATTTTCATGCCAGAATCTCCGAGTGTTGTGTGCCAAGTTGTCGGCACTTGTTGGTGTCAGAAAGCCATCTCCACGACGCTGGAATACCTATTTCGAAGCTATTCCGTCGAGAAAACGTGAAAGTACTAGAGTTATCACTATAATATTCTTCTTGGGGAATACGTTGTTCCGTCGCTGATTTCCTCAATTAAGAGTTCAGCAATAGCGTATTCTCTTGAATATTCTACAAATAAGGAATCGTTATTTTTACAGGAGGTTTAGTCGTGTAATGAAAAACCGAAGTTTTTCTATAATGATGCCGTAATGGTAGAAGTGATGAATCTTGTTGAATATGATAGTGATATAATTTAATTCTCTCGCTTCTTCACGCAAGAATTCAAGGAAGACTTGCCAATCTTCAAAATGTTGTCATTTTAAAGTGATATCTTATTGACATTTGCCTTTTTAACCTTTTTGATTTAAACAATTCTTCTACCAAAAAGTTTCCCATTCAAAAAAACAATGCCACTCAAATATACCATATTGCACTATATACATTTGGACCAAAAAAAAGTGCATAACAAGAAAATCAAGGCCAGCAAAAAATCTCGAATATAACAAATAACTGGCCAAAGATAAATGACGAGAACCGTCCTACTGCAGGCCAGGACGGTACAAACAACCACGACCCATTAATTAGGACCATGATTTATGCTCGGAATTGCAGTAAACCGACGCACGAGAACGTTAGGACTAAGCCCTGCGAGAAACACTATCTAGAAAGAGAATCCGTTTCAGCCCGGTCGAAACTAGGCTGCGATTCGAGGCGGAGAGGTGTTCTCCGAAAACTGGGTTGAAAAAGCCAACACTTGGCTTTCCTTCGCCTTCTTCTTTTTCTTCTTTTGCTTGACCATGTCGATCCACTCACCACTGCCGTTCTTCCATTGAGCCTTCCCACCGGAAACTTGATAGTCTTCACTACCAACATTTACGGAAGGGCAAGACTGGCAAGTCCCGTCAGAGTTTGGAGTTCCCCAAGTTGTGGAACCACTGTTACTTCCTTCGGTGAAAGTAACCTTTTGGTTACCGGTAGTCTGACCCTCAACACCAATGTTTACGGTGTGGGATCCGGTTGGCGTCGACCATGTCGAGCCGTTTGCTACACCCCCGCTAGTTCCTCCGCCAATCGTCGCGTAAGCAAAGACTGAGGCAAACAAAAGAAGGCATGCGGTTAAAATTTGTTTCATAGGGATCTTCTTGGGTTATGACGGTAGAAAACCGTCGAGAGTTTGACCTACAAGTTCTGTATCCAGTGAGGCCTGATTGGTAAGCTCTCCAAAGAGGGGCCACCGAGCAGACACCGGATCCTTTTGAGGCTGTTTTTCCCCATTCTTGTAGATCGCCTGAATGACGCTCGAAGAGTACTCGGTAATGAGTTTCTCAGCTGCGCCGGGAGAAGGAAGTGACGCGATAAAGCTCACGACAGGCTGAATCTCTGACTCGAGTGCGACAGAGGATTGGCCAGCAAACCAACGATCATATTCACGATCCTGATATGCTCCAATGAACGTCCTTAGGGCAAGGTGTTCGCGATCGAGCTTCCACGCCTCAGGAAAACCAGGAGTTTCCCATGCTTCATGAAACTGCTCATCAGTAAGTTCCTTGTATCGAGGAACAGTACGCATCCATGAGACCATGGACTTTTCGGTTGGTGCATAGAACTCCAAGTCTTCGGGAGTGCTGAAAAAAGCAACCGGGGAATCGGGTTCGGGTTTCCAGGAAGGAGTCATCGACTCTTCAAGGATTAGAGAGTCTTCAGTGTCAGGAACTGGGTTCGTTGGCCCTACTACAACATCTCGTTCAGCGAGAGGCAGTAGGGAGGAAATAGTCACGGGATGAGCGCCTTCGCGATTGTTCCATGACGGCTCAGGGGAAAGAACTGCAAGCTCAGGTTCAGAGGTCCAAGGAGAGGACCACGTAAACCAAAGTATCGCAAGAACGGGGAAGAGGATTAGAATCGATAACCGATTCGTAGAAATGGGTGCCATATGGCCTCCGGGTTAGTGGGGTGGGCAGGTGAATGGGAATACCTAAAGAAAGTTTTTCCCATTAGGAAGTAGAGCCATACGAGAGTTACAACTAAGACAATTTTCTGTTGGAATACCTAGTTTCCGGTGCAAATTTCCTTAATTCAGGTCTTCACAGAGGAGTATTCTCTTGAATATTCTACAAATAGGGAATCGTTATTTTTACAGGAGGTTTAGTCGTGTAATGAAAAACCGAAGTTTTTCTGTAATGATGCCGTAAGGGTAGAAGTGATGTAATCTCGAGTGAGTATGATAAGAAAATAATAATTAAATAGCTAACTTAGGAAAGACGAATAATTTTTTTCCAGCCTTTCTCATATTTGATTTCTTCAATTTGAATCAAATTCTTTTCTTCTAAAGATTTTTTTGCATTAGTTCCTTTTCTAGCAGACAAACCAATAGCCTTATACACTTGTACAGTGCTTAACATATGTTCTGGGTTTTCACGCAAGAATTTAATAAAGACTTGCTCATTTTCCGAAATGTCGTCATTCTGGAATAATATATTATTAGCATTTGGCTTTTTAACACTTTTGTTTAACTCATTTTCAAAAACTTTATTGATAACTTTCATAATATCTTGCGAAGAATAGTTTCCTTGTGTTTTACTCTTTTCAAGGGTATCTTCAATCTCTTCAAGACCAATTCCAGCCAATAAATGCTCACTCACATATTCGTAAATAAGGTTTTGAACATCATTCAAATCAGCATGTTTTTCCAAAATTGAATCATCTTTTTTTTCTGAAGAATCTTTAATTTCATCCACGATTTTTAATTCTTGTGGTTTTTGAATAATTTCTTCTTGGATAGTTGGAGCAATTCCAGAGTTCTTTTTTTCCAAAACGTCGTCGCTATTCTGCATAGATTCATATTCTTTCATTAATTCTTGGACATCTCCCGTTAAGTTAGTAACATCGCCACGAAGAGCGGTTACATCACCAAAAAGACCAACTAAATCTCCAGTAATAAAAGTTACATCGCCAGAAATTTTAGAGATACTTCCAATTAAGTTTGAAACATTTCCAATTACATTTGAGACATCACCAGAGATATTTGAGGCATCTCCAACAATTCGCGAAGCATCGCCCTTAAGTTTGTCATGAACTCCAGAAAATCGTTGACCGTTTTTTCGATAAAAACAAGTATTTATTTCAGGTTCACTAATTTCATTTCCAGTTAGAGAGTCATTAAATTCCTTATCAGTTTCATTTGCAAATTCTGCATTAAGCATCATGCCCTGCATTCTTCCCCGAACATCTTCATTTGTAATATTCTTTTTTCGCTTATTTGCTAGAGCAACCTTCATCAAAAAAGGGCTAGTATACCTCTCACTTAATTTTACAATTGCCGTCCCAACTGTTAATCCAGAAAAGAAATGTTTATTTTCTCGAAGCTGCATTAAATTTGCAATATCATCAATATCTTGAGGAAGCTGTTGCTGAAAAGCAATATGACAGGCACTATTTCCTTTAACAGTATCCGAAATTTTCGAAATATGCTGATCTAAACAAATAAGACTCGTCCCATATTCTCGCATCTCTCGATAAATCATATCAGTTACAGATTCGTTTGAAAAATTCGTCGGCTTTTTTAAGAAAATATTATGGGCCTCATCAACAATAATTACATGATCAAATTTTTGCTCGACGTCATTTTGTCTCGCTTTTTTTAATTTGTAAATATACATCAATAAAAACTCACAAAAGAATTTCTTCTCAACGGTCCCAAGTGAATTCAATTCCATAATCACTTGACCATTCAAAATATCATCAATCGTAATACTATTTTCTCCCTTGTAGTTAAGAGTTTTTCCAAATTCTCCAAAAGTTAAAACAGTTGCAATTCTTAGAGCTGATTCTAACCAGCCAGCTTCTCGTCCACTAATTTTTTCAAGTTTTTCTTCTAATTTATGTTTAATGTGATTCCACGTCGGATAATTTGTTGAACCATTGTAAACTCCCCATTCTTTAAACGCATTATCTAAAGTTTCCAAAATAATTTTATGAACACCAAACGATGCCATAAAACTCTCAGTTAATAAGTCGGCCAAAACAACAACCCATTCCTTTGGAGAAACTCCTTCGGGCGGACAATTCAAATTCACCTTAAAGACATTACTTACACTTTTATCTCCAACAGTAATATTCATCAATTTCGCATTATCTGCTAAAAGAGGTCGAAACGATTTCTTCCAATCAAAGATTAAAAAATTTTTATTGTGACGACTAAGTTCTTGAATAATTTTAAATGCAAAATTAGTTTTTCCAGATCCACTCATCCCAGTAATACACATATGTCGTTGCCAATCCTTTTCTCGAAGAGTAAAATCAAATAATTCTTTATCTGCATAACTTACACGTCCAAGTGCATAATTTCCAGACATATCTTCTTTTCGCGGAGGCTCTAACAAAACACCTTTATCCAAAAGCTGCGATAAATTTTTCTGATATAATGAATTAAGCACATGCGCAATTTCTTCTCGTTCTTCTCGTCCATCTGCTAAAGTATACTGAAAATAAATCTTGTCAATCTTGTCTCCAAAGACAGGACGAAGTTTGTTACAAATTTCTTCAACAGAAATCGGTCGTGTTTGTAAAACCATTATGCTGCCTCCCGAATAGGTTTATCATAAAAATTATGCATTTGAGTTTCTACTTCTTCTGCTTCTTCAATTACACTAGTAGGAGTATACTTTCGTTCAACAATATGATAATTCGCTCCAGGAACATTTTTTGCAAGAGAATATCCAAGGCCAGCAACTGCCTCACCAGGATTTTCTTCAACAGTAAAATTTACATAAGTTTCATTATCTCTATCTGCAGGAACAGCAATTCCCTGAAGAGATGCTTCTCTAAGTGCCATTTCTAAGTCTTTTGAGCCATTCTCTGACCCTTTTACCAATAATTCTACTTGTGTGTGTTTCATCTTAATCATCTTCCTCCAAGATTTTACCAATCATTTCTGCACGATTTGTTTTTTCAGATAATTCTTTTTCCTTATCACGAAGTTCTTTCTTCAAAAGAGCAATATCTCTCCAACAACCAACACGTTCATTTAATTGTAATTCAGAAATATCCATTTGTTTTTTTCTCAGTTCTGCTCGTTCTCGTGCGAACTCTGAATCGTCCTCGTTAGTCGGCGCATGTTGCAATAAAAAATTATTAATATTCCCTTTCATCTTTTCACCCTCTTTGATAAAGTCTTGACTAAGATCATCTCGTTCAACAATTAAGTCTTCAATTTCTTCCACAAGTTCTTTTAACGAATCAACTTTTGCAGTTCCAAATGCTGAATCAACATCCTTGTGTTCCCAAGGGTTTTCTGGGTATTCTGAAGGTTTTTCGGGGTATTCCATAGATAATAGAGAAACTTTTGCTATATAAATGTTTCGTTTTTGTTGTTACTTAGAAGTTTAGACAAATAAGAAAAAAGATCATAAATTTAGAAATTAAACTAAATTTTTATAAAAATAATCAATGGAAAATTTCTTCCACGCTCTCAACATCTTCTCTTAACCCAAAATAAGTTGTCCTCATTCTTGTCTGGCTATTTCCAATAGCAATAGTACGTTTAAGAATTTCTTCAAGCTCACCATTAACATGAGGTTTTGCGCCCTCATCAATTTCAACTCGATAAACTTCATCACATCTATCTCCACTCATACCATGACCATACTCTCTTTGCAGTCCGATAATTAACTCATAAGGACTACTTGCACGAAATTCTTCTCCAAACTCACCCATTTCAGGGCCCTTCATGCTCCCGACAATATATTCATCACATTCATATTTCACAACAACCGGAATATTTTCACCTTCTGCCATAAAGTATCTTTCTAAAAATAGTTTATAAATTTTTATATAATCGAGCCACTAAACAAACACAATAATATCTCTTCCAATAAATTGATCTGGCCTCGATTCCTCAATTGGACCAGCAAGAATTTTCAAACCACACTTCTCAGCAATTTTATCTACGTCAACATGGAAATTCCTAATTTTTGGAAATGTAATCGCAATTTTAGCCGCAGATTTCTTAGTCTTTTGCAATCGTCGAAGAATTGGAATAATAAATGCTTCAAAATCTTGAATAATTTTTTGAGCTTCAGAATCCTTTGGCTTTTTCTTCAAAAGTTTTCCAAGAGGAGTCTCAGTCGCAATCCCGGCCCATTGCATATCAGGAATTTTTTTAGCATCCATTTGCTTCAAGGCAATTCTTGAACTAACAGAATAATTTTCTTTAAGCCAGGCAATATTCTTCTCAGCACCTTCGATTGCATCTTTACTAATATCCGAGCCATAAACATTAATTCCTTTCAAAATCGCCTCACTAATAACTGCTCCAACACCAACAAAAGGATCTAAAAGTAAATCGCGAGATTTAACTCCAGACAAATTAATCAAAATTTTACAAAGTCGTGGAGAAATCGCCAATTCTTCTCGCCGAACAGGTTTTTTCATATCTCGTTTTACAACATCTTTGTAACCATATTCTTGATTTCCTAAACCATAATAAATAACGCCACTAACTTCATGAAGAAAAATAGAAAAATCGGCATTAGTCGCAAGATTAACTTTATCTCCAGATTGCATAGTAACTTGTCGACGACCATGTTTCAATATTCCTTTCTTTCGTCCTCGCTTAAATTTTTCCTTTATATCGTCAAGAGCATAATTTCCAAAAGCAGCATAGGTAAATTTATCCGAAGGAATAAGTTCCTTTGAGCCCAAAAATTTCAAAAAATCTTTATGCCCTCCTTCAAATTCAATTTCTCCAAGCTTCAAAACACCACCAAACTCTTGAATATCAAATTCTTCTCCATCATTTGTCTTAATCACCAAAAGATTCTCTTCAAAAAGTATTTCAGTATGGCTTCTCTTCCGAGCTACCAAGTAAGAAAGAACCTCTAACCGAGATAACTCTGGATTACGACCAAGCACAAAAAACCATTTCATAAAATTAAAATGAATAAAGAGTTTTTAGGAGTTGTGGTTTAATAAAACCCTTTTTTAGCTCCAGAAACAGACTCATTTCCGGCAGGTTTTTTTAGAGAATTCACACCAACATTCTTCTTAGCAGGAGATTGAGCAACAAAATTATTCGCAGGAGATTTCAATCACCCCTTCTTCTTAACCGAAGTCATCCCATCAAACTTCTTCCCATCATTCTTCCGAGACAAAATAAGATCTTTTTTGGGAACGGGCTTATCACTAAGAAGTTTATTCGTAACCTTCTCAGAAAGAGAGCCCCCCTTCAAATCAAACACTTTCGGCTGAACCCTTTTTTGCCTATGAGACTTCATAAATTCAGAATACAAGAAGACATTAATGAGAATTTCAATAGCATAAGAAATGGCCAGATAAATGATTAAATCTAAAATAAGTCCCTTTATTTGAATTGGTTGCTCAAGAGGATTAAATGCATCAAAAATCAATAAAGGCCAAGGAATTCCGACCTTGACTTCCAAACCTTCAATATTTCCGCTCAAAAGATCTCCAAGAGGAAATTGAATCAATGCAATGATTACAACGACAAGAAAAACAACTCCTAAAATATAACCAGTACGATTTGTAGGGATAAGTTCTTTTGGCAAATTTTTTCGGATAAACTGGATCCAAGTCTCCCTTCCAGCATACCCATAACCAACTTGATGAGGGTCTCCGAGAGGAGATTGAGGATTAGATTGTTTAGGAATTTTAGGTTTTACTTTCTTTTCACCAGAATTTTTTGAAACTTTCATATCCTTTTTCTGTTTAGCATTCGCCGAATCAATCAAGGGTTTCGCAACAGGAAGAGGATTTGGTTTAACAGAATTAACACGCTTTGTCGGAGAAATATTAGTATTGGGCGTAAATCTTGAATCAACACTTTTCTTTTCTATCACCATTATTTCTCTAAGAAATCAGTCTATATAAATATTTTCAAAACAAAAGTTAGGCAAATGGTCCAAATTTAAATTATTTCACCAAAACCTATGAGTCGCCAATGCCCTCCAAAGTTTCGGGCAATACCAATAGATTCTTTTTTCAAAGGAACGACAGGAATTTTTAGAGCTAACTCAATAGAATCCTTTCCAACTTTTACAACTTTGCCGACGGTAATCGTTGTATTCATCGAGAGCATCAAAAGTTCATTCATCTTAAATTCGGCGACCTCCTCGTGAGAACCACTCCCAAATACCTCCCCAAAAAGAGTATAAGAAATAGTAATTTTTTCACTAATCTCTGGAAGAGCCCCTTCTAAAGATGCAACACTACCTGATAACGAATCAGCTTTCGTCAAGCTAGGATCAAGTTCAGTTTCAATCGCCAAACTTCCACCAGGAGTAGCTTCGGTAATAGGATAATTTCCTTTTTGCATAGAGACTATTTTTGAAGTAATTGTTTTATACTCGTAAACTCCATGTTTTTTACTAGAATGTCCAGGCTTAATTTCTATTACGTCACCAATCTTTAACGTTCCTTTCTTTAAAGCCCCTCCAAGAATTCCTCCATGAAGCTCACTCAACATTGTTCCAGGCTTGTTAATATCAAAACTTCGTGCGACCAAAAATAATGGAGCTTCATTTTTTTCAGGTTTAACAATTTCGACATTAACAATTTCTTGTAAAACTTTATCTAAGTTAACATTCTGTTGAGCAGAGATAGGAATGATTGGTGAATCTTCCGCAATAGTTCCCTTGACAAATTCTTTAATATCCTTATAATTTTTAACGGCCTGTTCTTTTGAAATCAAATCAATTTTATTCTGAACAATAATTACTTTTTTAATTTTCTTAGCCTTAAGTGCAACTAAATGTTCTTGAGTTTGAGGTTTGATTCCTTCGTTTGCAGCGACGACCAAAATTGCAGCATCCATAATCGCAGCACCTGAAAGCATCGTCGCCATAAGCATTTCGTGTCCTGGAGCGTCAACAAAAGTAACATAGCGAAGCGGATTTCCTTTAGATTCAGAGTCAACACTTAATTTTCCATCTTCATCAAAAATCACAGCGTCAGCATAACCAAGCTTAATAGTAATTCCACGTTTGAGTTCTTCCGAATGTGTATCTGCCCACTTTCCAGAAAGTCTCTGCAACAGCGTCGTTTTCCCATGATCAATATGCCCAACTATTCCAATATTAATTGTATCAATCTTCGAAATATCTATTTTTCCCATAATTACTCATGCGATAGAGGGTATAAAAGTGTTTTTGTTAATAATGTTTCATAAACCATTTACGCCCTTTTTCACGCAAAACTTCATATGCTTCGTATTTTTCCTTTTCATAATCATCAAAACAAGCAGACAAATAATCTGAATCTCCAAAAGGGTTTCGCGATTCAGAGAGTAATTTTCTCCCATTTTTAGAACATCTAAATTTCTCATATAACTTTATTTTAACAAGACTTTCAAATTCTCCCGGACAAAGTTCAGCAGATTTGTCAACAAAACCTCTTCGCCTAGGTTCTCCAAATCCTGAATCTCGTTTATTTTTCAATCGCTCTTGATGACTTTTTCCAAATAATTTCATAATAACGTATACCAAAACAAATCATTTAAAGATTTTCTACAAAATGTTACTCCTTCCAAGATACAACAGATAGAAAACTTTATAAAGTCTTTTGATGTAAGATAAGTATGGCATTAGAAGCATATTTAGGAAAACTAACTAAAACGGGAGAAGGTGGAAGAAGAACTCTTAGAGAATACCATCCAAAATCACTTGTAGATGCAACGAGCGTACTCGAAACAATTAAAGGAGCTAATCTTGAAACAGAAGAAGGATTAAAGGGCTACTCACAGCTCACAGGTATAAATCCTGCAAAATATTCTCTACGAGAATTAGAATTTTTTAAGCGAGGACAAATAAAAGAAGTTAGTCGGGATTTAGGCGCTTATGTAAATGGGCATTTTCCAAAAGTTGTTGGCGAGTTAAGTGAAGAAGAACAAATACGCCAAGCAATAAATAGTTCTCCAGAATGTAAACTCTCTTCAGGTTCAAGCGAAGGTGCGAAAAAATATGACCGGGCAAGAGGACATATATCTCAGGCAATGGGCATTATGGAAATGATTCAAGAAAGACCAAGAGAAGTTCTAAAACATGAACTAGAAACAGGGTCTTCTTTGGTTGGACGATATATTTTAGAAAATGCAGCAGAGTATTTAGGAATCTTAAATGAAGAAGCTAAAGGTGCTGCAAGAAATACAGTACGTGCTCACGGCCCAGCAAAATTTTTA
Source organism: archaeon (assembly GCA_018697295.1). Classification (GTDB taxonomy): domain Archaea; phylum Nanobdellota; class Nanobdellia; order Pacearchaeales; family GW2011-AR1; genus JAGVXH01. The sequence goes on along the minus strand of JABHTJ010000002.1, from coordinate 236,407 downwards.
GTAGACACGCAAGCATATCTAACACAAAAGGGAAATGAATTAGAAACCAAAGAAACAGAATTAGAAGCAAAACTTGAAGAACGAAAAGAGACGGCAAGAATGGCAAAAATTCGAGTAACTCCAGCCGGACAAAATCCAACACCAAGTGCTTTTGAAATGGTTCAAATAACTATGGGCCTAAATAAAGAAAGAAAAGAATTATATGAAACCTATGCTGGACTAAAACCTTCAGGCGAGTTTGTTCAAGAAATACAAAGTTCTGCAACAGAGAGCATTTTCCAGAGATTAGTCGATGAAGAAATTGCAAAAAGAAAAGCACAAGAACAAACTTCACGAATGGCTGCATAAAGGATAATTAGAAACTATTCTTCCAAACAACTACATCTTTTTTTTCTTTTCAATAGCAATATCAACTAACTTAGCCATTTCGTCCAAAAAATCTTCAGCCATTTTCATAAAGTCATCCAAATCTTGGCCTCGAACATGTTGCAATTTTCCATGGATAATTTTTTTAGCAACGCCATGCACATAATCATAATAACGAACATATTTTTTATTAAGCATTTTTTTTGAAACAAAGTGTTCATGCAACATTTCTCCAACATGCTCTGGTGACGTCGGAGTTAAATCGTGAGCAATCAATGCCGCGTGAGCAGAATCAATCATAGTCCAATAGATCCCATCAACACTCTGGAGCATAAATCCTCGAGCACGAGCAATGTGTCCTGGAGCCCGTTGCAAAAGTGTATACATTGCTTCTGGAGTCGACTTAACCCTTCCTTCATGAAGCAAAATTTTGAGAGGCTGAAAAAATCCTCCAAAATCAACTAACGCCTCGCCATAACGAAGAACGTTCAAAATAATTGGGTCACCACGCATTAAATCAGCCCACCACGTCGACAATTTAACAGAATTTATATGGAGTGGTTTTGCATAAGGATTTTTAGAGATTAATTTACCAAGTTCTTCCCTGTACCATGCAATAAGTTCCATATCCCAATTTACAGAAACGTCATCGAGAATAATTAAAATATCAATATCCGAGTCACCACTTCCAGATTTTTTAGCACCTGAGCCAAATAGAACAACTGATTTAATCATTTGATCAAATTCTCGATAAGCCTTCGTCGCAAAATCATATGCCATATCACGATCGTTTGCAATTTTCATCGTATCAGATTTAGCACGATTAATCTTCGATACACCTTTTTTCTTATTTTTTTCAGCAGCCATTAATCACCAATCTCTTAAACAACTATAACAAAAGGATTTTATAAAGTTTTACTCGAAAGAAAAAAATTACTCAACTACTCAGATATACGTTCTCCAAAAAGATTATTGGTAAAGTCAAGCATCCTCATAATAAGTTCAAAAATAATGATAAATCCTAAATAATTTAAGATATTTGAAAACAAGGTTGAGATTTCTAAAATTCTTGTAAAGAGTAAAGAAACGTCAAAAAATCCTGGCTTCGTAATTGCAATGGCAAGCAAAGTAAATGGAATCATTTTAGCTAAGTCTTTCGCCAAATCTTCATTAACATACGACGTCGCTCGAACAGAAGCAACAAGGGCAGCAGAAATAAAAAGCACAGTTTCAAGACTTATCCCCTCGGCCAAAACAAGAAGAATAATTGCCAAAATTACAAACCAAAAGAAAGTAACAATCGGTAAAAGAATAATATATTCTAAGAAATACAAAAGTGCAGCAATCATTTTTGCAAAGCCAGGTTTAGAGTGAGTATTATATTGGTGAAGATTTAATTCAATAATATTTTTTCGTGCTAAAAACCTATAAAAATAAAACACAAAAATAGAATAGATAATAATTACAGCAGTAAAAAAAAGTAATGTCAATATAACTCCTGCATCTCCAGATAAAAAATTAGTTATATCATTAAAAAAATCTGCCACACCCACCATAAATATCTAAGAGAAAGATTCTTTTTAAAATTATTGGAGGAAACTAATCCATTCAGGCCATAGGAGTTCCGCCAAATCGCGATTGTCCGCCAGGCATTTGTCCGCCAAGTTCAGCCGGCATCGTCGTAAAGCCAGCACCATACATAGTGTGGTGTTGTTCAGGACTCACAGTCCCATATCCACCAAAATAATCTCCCATCATTCCCCCCGTTTGTCCAGAGGGTGCCCCACCAAGACCAGCATTAAATGCGCCAAGAGACATTTGATGAGGCAATTTCTTAAAAGCCTGATTAATCCCTCCAGCTTCGACAATCATTTTCATTTCATCAATCTTTCCCTCTTTTTCTAATGCTTCTAAGACTTTTTTAATTGGAACATTTCCCATACCGGGAATCAGATGAGAATCCTCAAATCCAAAATTATCTGTAACGTGAACGTGTTTTACATACTCGGCAATTTTAGCAGTTTCTTCTTCAACATATTTATCATCAAAACCTTTTCCCTTAGCCATATTGATGTGACCCATATCCCATGTAACGCCAAGCTGTTTTGCTGCAATCTTTTTAGCTTCACTTTCACTTTTTCCTTTCTTCCTCAAAAACTTCTCAAAACCTGCCCTAGATTTATCAAGTAATTTTCTCATATCGTCAGCCGTAGAAAAACCAAGACCTTCCCAGATATTTTCAACAACTATCGTCGGAGCTTTTTCTTTATATTCATTATAAGAACGAATCGCCAAATTTCCAAATGTCTTCGCCGCCTCATCCATCGCATAATCACTGGCATTAACATGAACCTTTGGAGCACCAAAATTTTCATCTCTTAATTTTTTCCCAGTTTTTTCATCCTTCAAAACAATTCCATCTCGTTGAAGATACCGAGGCTCAGTTATAGCTTTCAACCTATCAACATATTTTTCCTGCAAATTATTTTCCATAATCTGTTCCTCGTAATTATTCAACTTGATTACACCAGCTTTTTCAAATGCCTCTGCCTGATTATGCGTATCTTGATTCCAATCACTAGACAATTGAATTAATGCAAGTTTTTGTTTCTCAGAGCCATATTTGTAAGCTTTGTTAAATAAAGTGTTAAGCGATTGATGATTACTACTAATAAGCGTCGCTGCGCTGTTCAAGGATTGTTCAAATGAAGGATTTTCATCATAGACTTTTTTAAAAGCTGCCTTATCTGCCTCACTTTTGATTTGAGTTTTAGCAAGAACAAATGCATGTTCTTCAGTACCATCTGGAGAAACAGATTTTGTCGAAGTAATTGCATCGTTTAAAGCTTGATTTGCAAATCGTTTTGCGAGTGTAAACTCATTAATTTCTTTATCCCACCCCGTATCATTTTGATTGCGAATAGAATCTTTAGCAGACATGATTTTCCCCCCCTTCTTAATATCTTCAAAACCTGCAATAATCTCTTGAGTATGTCCAATAGAATACAACCGACTATCTTCAACTTGAACAGTTTGCTTGGATTCTAAGTTAATCACAGGAATAGATTTCACTTTCGAAATAATCTTTCCCTTTTCATCTTTTTCCCCAATAAGTTGAGTAGTATATCCACCCGCATTTCCAGAATGAAAAACAATGGGAATATTTCTATCTGGATCAATCAGAAAACCTTTTTGTATCGCATCAAACATTTTTCGTTCATTTTGCACCCGAGTTTCTTCACCTTCATAGCCTCGTTCACCAAAACCAGCAGCATCGGTAAGCGGAGCATGAAATGAAGGATTAACCCCAGTAAGTTTAGTAAGAGCTCGAATTTCATCAAAATGTTGTTTGGGAATCGCTTCCAAAGTTTTCTGATTAAGCGCTCCAACTTCGAAAACTTTAGTTCCCTGTTTAATCGCATTAACCGTTTCAGTTACTTGATCAGAAGTCATAGGATTTCCAGAAAAACCAATTTGAGAACCACTAAGATTCGTAAATCCAGTATAAGGCGCACCGGAAGAAAAATCAGGTTTAAGAGAAGAGTCCCCGCCTTCGTAAAAATTCTCACTACTAGGATTCGCCATTAAAGATTAAGAGATATAAGATATTTAAAATTACCTCTTAAAAAATTCCTACTTATACTTCTTAGCAGAATCATAATCATGAAGTTTTTCGGGATTAGCCATGTGTTTTTCACTATCAAAATCCTTCCTCGCCCCGGAATATAATCTATCTAAAGGATTTTCAGAAGTCTCCCCAACAACACCTTGAGAAGAAGTTTTCCTTTTTTTAGAACCTTGAATAAAATTTCCAGAAGGATCAAAAGAGTCTTTTTCGCTAGATTTTAAGGCTAAACCAGGACGAATAACTTCAACATTTGAAGAAGGACGAGAATCTATTGAATCTTGTCCAGCCTCATATTTTGATTCATTGTTGCTCGGACCATAAAAAATATTCGGATCATCTTCTTCATCCCGTTTACTAGGAGAATAAAAACCTTCTTCAGAATCTTCCCTATCTTCATCTAACTCAACATGAGATTTCCAAAAGTCTTCTTTCGATTCTCCAGCAATGGTTTCTTCTAAAGTTCCCAATGGTTTCTTCTTAGATTTCTTAAAAGTTTTTTTTCCAAGCAATTTTGTCGTCGCTAACCCAACATTTCCAATAGAAATTTCCTCACGAGGTCTTGTGGATAATAGCTTTCGCCTAAGCTTCTTTTTTTTACGAGTCGACAAAGATTTCCGTTTATCCAAAACTTTCTTACGCGACCGAATAGGAATTTTCCGAACAGTTTCATTAACCATAATTTATTCAAGAATATCTTATTTAATTAAGTTGCGAATGCTAAACTAATTTCGTCTAAATCCTTTAATAACGTCTTTTAGATTTACTTCAGGATCCTCAAGACGAGATTCTTCAAAGTTTTCAAAATCGGTTTCTGAAGAAGCCATACCATGAGTTTTTTTGTAAACATCATAAACTAAATAAGCTCCATCAGCAGCATCTTTTGAAGCAGCGACACGAACAATTTTTTCAATATGATTATCAGGTTTTATATCCTTGACTTCCTTAATTTCAACAACAGATTTTTCTCCAAAAAGAGAAAGCTTGCCTTTAAACAAATCTCTAACTCCACTAAACATCACAGTAAAAGGATTAATATCATCAGATTTTCCAGTTTTCTTTTTTTCAGATTCTTCTTTCTTTTTGTCCTCGGCTTTCTCTTCATCAGTTTTCAAAAAATGGTCTAAATCGTCTTTTAACGCTTCAAGAGAACCAATCGCCATATCTCCATCAAAGTTAAGCACGTCGGAAACCTCTTCAGACTCCATTGCCTTTTCAACAAGATTATATTCTTCCTCATTAAGAGAATACGAATCAAAAGTCATGGCAATCTTTCCACCACGCGCAAAAAATGTGTCTCCACCCTGACCAACTTGTTGAGAAACATGTCCACGATAATTCATATCAACAATAATAATTGAATGATATTTACGCTTAAGTTTGTAATCTCCAAATTCTCCCGGAACTTTTGCATCCCTTTTCCCAAGAAGCGTTAACTCAAACATAGACGTACTAAACGCATTAACAAGTGCAGCATTTCCATCAAATCCTTTTTGTCGAAGCTGTTCAGCAGATTTCAAATAAGGACGAAGCCATCCAGAATAAAGTTTTATTGTCTCAACTTGGCTTTTCAAATAATGTTTTTCAATACTCATACGTTTTGTTAGTTCATCATAAGAATATTCTCTCCATTTATTAAATTCAGAAAGTCTTGGAATTAAAATTCTCATAACTTGGTCGTTAATAACGCCGCCTTTTTCACTATTTAACTTTTCCAAACCTTCCTGGTCTTTTGCCATCATAAAAGCTTCACGGAGAGTAGTAAATCCCATTTCAGTTGTAGCCATCTGGTGAATCGCTCCACGTCCCTTTTTTATATCAACATTATCAAGCCAAATTTGTTTTAAGGCAAGAATTCCCTCGTTAGCCGTTTTTGGATCCTCCGATTTAGCATCCTCATAATGCGAGAGTCGAATTTCAAATTCTTTCAGATCGTAAACTAAATTCAGCGAAGATTTAATTGTTTGATTAAGTCCGCCCAAAATTTTCATTCCTTCTTCTTGTAATCTCGATGCTCTTTGACCCATATCTGCAAAATGTCCAGAACCAGGACTAGACATAAAATTATCTGTAATTTTTTTTGGCTTCCAACCACCATCTGTAATAAAATCTAACAACCAAAAATAAATCGGCTCTAACTGTGCCTGATTAGAATCAAACGCAATCGTAAAAGTCGAAATTGGTTTTCTCCGAATATCATTCTCATCTGGAAAAACTTTCTCAACAGCCCTCATAAAAGCCTCCATAGTAATATCACCCATATAATACTTCAGAAAAAAGATTATATAAATATTTACTTGAGTAAAATAAAAGTTCCTTTAGCAAAAGGTAGCCTTAGTCATATAAAAGAATCATACTAACACTATATCTAACTTCAATATCCGAGTCTTCCCAAGCATCTCTTCCAACAGATAATCGAACATCTTTGATGGAAAAACCTTGGGCTTCAAGAATTGCAATTTCTTTATTAACAATTTCATCTATTGCCTCTGTATCTGCGATTTTTTGTTCCACCCGAATAAATTTCGTTTTCATAAAAATAACAATAAAAATAACTTTAAATATTTTTAGATAACTTCAAACATTAAAAACATCCACCAAACCTTTAAATAAATCGATAACATTATCCAAACATGTTATTCAAAAGAAGAAAAGGTATGGTCGATATGAGAGAATTACAAAAAAAAGGTGTCGTAGTAATTCCAAATAGAAATTCTAGAAATTCACTCACACCAACAAATCAAGAAGGATTCATAGAAATTGGAAAGAGTAAAAATCTTCCACAACAAACAAGTTCAACACAAGAAGGTTCAAATCTATCAAACAAAGATTTCTTTGGTTTCCAAAATCTTTCGAATACTTCGGCAGAGTCTCCAACACAATTCTCAACACAGTCAGACGGCTACAATAAACGAGAAGTCGATGAAAAAATAACTGAACTCGATAACAAAATTTACAAATTAGAAAATCGCCTTGAAGTTCTCGAAAAAAAGCTCGGCGTTGATTCTGGAATCCAAGCAGATACGAATGTGGGCGTTATGGGTTGGTAAATTATATTCTAAATCTCTCCAATTCCAACAAATTTAAAACCCCCATTCCCATCAATAAAACATGGAACAAATATCTCAAGAAGTGATTAAAGCATACGCACTAGAGAATGCAATCAAGCACGAAGGAAAAGCAAATCAAGGTGCAGTTTTAGCAGGCCTCTTCGCAGAAGGACTAGAAAAATCTGAAATAAAAAATTACATTCCAAAAATTATCAAAATTCTTGAAAAAGTAAATGCAATGCCACTCCCTAGACAAATTGAAGAATTTAAAGGATATGAATCAAAAATAAGTAGGCGAGAAATTAGAACGGGCCTTCCAGAATTAGAAAATGCAAAAAAAGGAGAAGTCGTAATGAGGCTCGCGCCATTTCCTTCAGGCCCACTTCACATTGGAAATGCAAGAACAATTATTCTCAATGATGAATATGTCAAAATGTATGACGGAAAATTAATTCTTGTAATCGATGACACTATAGGTTCAGTCAAAAAACCAATCGAGCCAGAAGCGTACAAACTAATTGAAGAGGGAATTAAATGGCTCGGCGTCAACTTCGATAAAAAAATTATTCGAAAATCAGATAGAATAGAAAAATATTATAATTATGCCGAAGAATTAATCAAAAAAAGTTACATGTATGTTTGTGATTGCGAACAAGAAAAAATGAGGGAATTAAAAGCAAAAGGAATCGAATGTTCATGCAGACAAAGAGATGAAGAAACAAACATGGAACAATGGAGAAAATTATTCACGGCCCCAGAAGGTTCTATGTGTGTTCGATTAAAAACTGGAATGCAAAATCCAGATCCAGCATTTCGAGATAGAATAATGTTTAGAATAAGTGATAGACCTCACGCACTTCTAGGAACAAAATATCGAGTATACCCTCTTTTAGATTTTTCTTGGGCAATCGACGACCATCTTCTGGGAGTAACGCATATTCTTAGAGGAACTGATCTTGTAATGGAAACAAAAGTTGAAAAATTTATTTGGGATATTTTTGGATGGAAACATTCAGAGGTTGTTTACAATGGGTTCTTCGAGGTTGAAGGCGTAAAAATTTCTAAGTCAAAAGGAGCACAAGAAGTAAAATCAGGACACTATTCTGGCTGGAATGATCCACGAACTTGGTCACTCCAATCACTCCAAGATAGAGGAATAAAATCCGAAACAGTTCGAAAATTTATTATAGATATGGGAATTAAAAAAACAAATGTTAAAATTCCCGTAGAAGTTTTATACGCACTAAATAGAAAAAATCTAGAAAATGTTCCTCGATATTTCTTTATCCAAAATCCAGAAAAAATAACAATCAGTGCAAGTCCAAACAAAACCGTAGAAATTCCATTCAACACAAGTGATCCAAAAAATTCAAGAAAATTCAATATCAATCAAGAATTTTATATTCCAAAAGAGGATTATGACTTAATGCAAGATACTGAGTATAGGCTCATGCACATCTTCAATTTCAAAACAGATAAATTATTCCCATTAAAGCCACGAACGTTCTCATATATCTCTGATGAGCCAACCTCAGAAAAGAAATTAAAATATATGCAATGGCTCCCTGCCGACGCTAAAAATAGTAAAGTTGAAATTCTTATGTCTAATGGGGAGAAGATTTCAGGAATCGCGGAAGAAGAAATTGAAAATGTGAAAATTGGAGAAGTTATTTTCTTCGAGAGAGTTGGATTTATTAGATGTCATAAAAAAGATAAAGGGAATTTAGAATTCTGGTTTGCGCATAGTTAAATGTCCATAAACAAAATTATCCACTAGAATTTAAATTTTACCAACTAAATCTAATCCCGGCTTAAGTGTTTCGGCACCAGGCTTCCAATTAACTGGACAAACCTCTCCACCATTTTCCATAGTAAACTTAGCGGCTTCTAATTTTCGAATAAGCTCATTAATATTTCTTCCAATAGAATTATCGTGAATTTCATAAGCTTTGAGAACCCCTTCAGGATCAATTAAAAAAGTCCCCCGAAGAGATAAACCTTCTTCAAGAATATAAGTTCCATATGAACGACAAATATTCCCTGTAGGGTCCGCAACCATTGGAAACGTAATTTTCTTAATAGATTCTGAATTATCATGCCAAGCCTTGTGAACAAACGCTGTATCAGTTGAAACACTCAAAACTTCTGCACCAAGCCCTTGCAACTTAGAATAATTGTCCGCAAGTTCGGAAAGTTCAGTTGGACAAATAAAGGTAAAATCTGCAGGATAGAAAAACAAAACAACCCATTTACCTCGATAATCTTTTAGGGAAATTTTCTTCACATCATTTTCATGAAAAGCTTCAGTGGTAAATTCCGGCGCCAAATGTCCAATCACGCATTTTTTTTCTCCAATAGATTCCATAGTAAAGAACTAAAATAATTTTCATTTATAAAATGTCGCAAAGAGTGTTAACAAATTATCCCAAGTCCAAATTTGCAGGTTCTCCATTCAGAGTAGGAGTTACGATCTCTGGCTCTCTTTGAGAACAAGAAGTATCTTTACATTGAATGAGGTGTAATTCTTCATTCAAAGATCCAAGCATAGAATAGGTTATTGCAGGCATTCCCCTCACTCCAAGAGCCATGGCAGGGCTTTGGGCATGCACTGCCGAGGAAAGCGAGAGAGAAGTTTTAGTCAAGAGATTTACGTCGCACGTCGCATCATTACATTGGATAACGTTATATTGAAAATTGACAGTGTTATAATATCCAATAATCGGAAATCCTGTTCCTGCAAGTTCCATGTCCAGATTTTTGAATGGTTCTGAACCAAACTGTTCATCAAGGACTATTCGAGTAATCGTACCTCCAGAGGAGATATCGCAATTAGAATTACTGCAATGTAAAAGGTTAACATAACCTGAAGGAGTTCCGGTAGCGTTAGATTGAATAAATGCGACATAAGGATTTCCATTAGGATCAATTTCTATAGAAGTATAGGATTGTGCATGTTGATTATCTGAAACGTTATAGACCATGCTATGTTGAATAGTGTTACATGTCGGATCAGTACAGAGAGCAATATGGGTTTCTCTTCCATTAACAAATGAAAAATAAGATTTTCCTTGATAAACATCACTTGACATAAATCTTCCCCAGGTCCCTACAGGAGAGAGTATCTTAATAGTTGAAGAACTACAGTCAGGAGCAGAACACATGACAAGTTTTGCTTGGTTAAATGCTGAATAAGCGATTATTGGAAGACCATTCAGAAAATTTATCTCAGGATATGCCCCGTAATGATTATTATTTGGAGGCCCATATGCGACAGTAGTATTAATAAAAGTAGTGCATGCAGGATCATTACAATAAACAACCTCTAAATTAATTGGTTGAGAAAGAGTATATTTGGAAGTATAAGCTAAAATCGGATTTTTATTTCCGTCCCTTTCAACAGAAATGCTTCGGGGATGGTCTCCAACATGCCTTTGACCATTATCTAATGAAATAATAAATGGAGAATTACATAAAAAATTGTCGCACATCCAAATATTTGGAGGGCCAACAACCGCAGCACCATCAAGAGAAAAACCAATAATTGGCCTAAGGATTTCTGTAGGCGTTATGGGCGTTCCAGGAGCAACCCTCGTCGCAGAACTAAAAGTTGGAGCATAATCAATATCATAATGATCATAAACTTTATCTAAAATTACTAAAGAAATAAGTGAAATAAATGAAACAAGCAAAACAACATAAACAAATTCTTTTTTATTTATCGCTTTTCTTTTAACTCCAGCTTTTTTCCGACTCTTCTTTTTCATAAAAACAATAACAAAACATACTTTATAAAACTTTTTCAAAATAATTTATTTCAAAAAGAAAAATCAAACAACTTTGATGATATTAACGGGACAATCCTTAGCTACTTGTTTATTGCCCCCAACCTCATCATCCCTAATTTCTTTAGCAAAAATTCCTTCACGAGTTTTCTTTCCATCAATTAAATCAACTTTCCCATCAATAGGATTCAATTTCCAATCTTTAGAACTATGCTCAACACAACTATTGCACCCGATACATTTATCTCGGTAATGAATTATTTTCATCAATTCTTCTCAGCTAAAGAAACTTGTTTAGTTTTTGAGGGAACAATTTTATATAGCAAATCTTTTTCGTGAACTCGTTTCCCAACTTTTATCGTAATCAAATCGCCTTTCTTTGCAAAATCAACTTTTGTAGCAACATCATCGACGTGAACAAACAATTCACCAATTTTTTGTCGAACAACTCCAGTAGTTTTTCCATTAAAAGAAACTTCATCTCCAACACAAACTTCATTAGTTGCCAATTTTATTTGAGCAACCATCGGATTATTATAATAATGTTCAACATTTCCCAAAAACACTTTTTCTTCAGTTGCTTTCGAACCATAAACTCCGCTCCACTCACCAAGTTTTTTCCCAAGATAATATCCGCCTTGCCAAAATCCTCGATTAAACACTTTTTCAAGTTCTTTCATTTTCGCCATTCCTTTTTCGGTAGTAAATTCTCCTTTTTGCCAATCAGTAATCATTTCTTTATACGAGCGAACAACTGTATCAACATATTCTGGAGCACGACCACGACCCTCAATCTTAAGAACACGAACACCTGCGTCCAAAATTTTATCGATAAACGAAATAGTACAAAGATCTGAAGGAGACATAATATATTCATTTTCTAAAACAAGTGATTCACCAGTTTCATTATCAGTCACCTTATACGACTTACGACAATTTTGCAAACACGCCCCACGATTCGCAGAAGAATTCTCAGTTGCAATACTCATATAACATTTCCCAGAAACAGCAACACATAACGCGCCATGAATAAAAATTTCAATTTCGACAAGCTCACCTTTTGGCCCACGAATATCTTGTTTTTTAACTTCAGCTACAATATGTGCAATTTGTTGTAACGTTAGTTCACGAGCCATCACCATCACGTCGGCAAAAGCAGAATAAAACTTCACCTCACCAACATTTGTAATATTCATCTGCGTCGATAAATGAACTTCCAAGTCAATTGAATTTGCATATTGTATTGCAGAAATATCACTACAAATAATTGCCGTGAGCCCACTTGACTTGGCGACATCGCAAATCTTTTTCATAAGATTCATATCGTGATCATATAAAATGGTATTCAGTGTCAAATACGTTCGAACACTATTCTCTTGGCAAATAGCCACAATTTTTTTTAAGTCCTCAGTAGTAAAATTGTTCGCCGCACGAGCTCGCATATTCAACTGTTCAATTCCAAAGTATACCGAGTCGGCACCGGCATTAATCGCAGCATGCAAAGATTCGTATGAACCAACAGGAGCCATAATTTCTGGCTGTTGTATTAAAGTTTCCATAAGATATACTTTGAGAGAAGGTTTAAGAAGATTTTGATTAGTAAAAATAAATTATAATAGCTGAAAATTTTCGGCAATCATTTGATTGCCATCATTAGTTAAATCTAGAGAAAAACTCTTTTCATTGGTGCTTTGAAAATCAAAATTATATTCTAGATCACTATATTTAAACTCGGAATTTTCTATAAAATCAAGCGTTGTAGTAATGGTAAAGACAAACCCGTAACCTCCAGCCTCAGGAGAACATATCCAATATTTTGATCCAAAAGGTTCAGTAAAACATTTTTCAAATAGGCCGTCATAATTATAATCTAGTTCAAATCTTTGATTTGCTGAATCAATAAAAATTTCTTCAGAAAAATTACTAAAAATAATTCTTTCACTACTCTCCTCCACAAACAAATTCAGATTATAGGTTCCAGAACCCTCGCCCTCAAAATCAAGATATATCTTAAACCCTGTCTCATTAAGTTCTGCGATGCTAATTTCATTGATAGAATAGATTTTTTCAGAATTCACTAATAACTCTTGAGTTTCTTCGTATTGTTGCTGAGCCTCTTGATCCAAACTATTAAACAAATAAAAGAGAAAGAACATAGAAGCAATACTTACCGTAACTAAACCTAAATTAACTTTATATGCCCATGCATGACTTCTAAAAGATAAAACACTTAGTATCGCTAAGGAAGTACCAATCAAAATTGCGATTAAAGTTATAGGCAAAAATAAACTTAAACTAATTACTCCTGCCAACAGGGAATCAAAACTGTAGTTAATAGATTCGTAAGCAAGATATGCTCCAAAAAAGAGAATTGATATTCCAAGAAAAAAAGAAAAAATAGCAACAATCTTTTCTATAGTTTTCATAATATTTAGAATAAAGAGTTATTTATAAAATTTTAGCAAAAGCAATTAAGGCATCTAAGGCCTATATCTCACTATCAATTTTGGCCCCATTCCACTAACTTTTGAATGAACTCTGAGCCTCGGACCTTGTTCAAGAATAAAACTTGGATCATATCTAACATCTCCTCCTCCACGTCCGCAGAAGCCGACCCTATTTCCTTGAACAGAATTTCCAATTTGCAAGGCATCTAAGGAAATATCTTCAGAACTATCTACTGTAAGAGAAGAAAAACTAACTTCTCCCAAAACATTATTCAAGTTAGCAGCGCCAACAGTATTATCGCATTTCGAATAATCACCATTATTTATTGGCAAAGTTGTATCTGCCTTGAAAATAATTAATGAACTAGTTTGTGCACCATTATCATTAATACTTTCAGAGTTTATTGATAGCGTCACTGATTCAACAACGGCAGTTCCAGAAACGTCCCAGTCAAAAGAATAAAATGAACGACCAATAAAATTTCTCTTAATCTTCTTTCTTCGCCAAACCTTTTCCACGCAAAAACAAAACTTCGCGAGCCTTCAATATTCCCTCGCTAATTGGAATTTTCATAGGACAAACATTATCACAAGCCTTGCAGGGAATATATTCGTAAACAGATTCATCAATTATTTTCTCACGCAACTTCAACGCATACCCTCGAGGACTAACCCGCTCATCAAGTAAAACCTTAAACGTCGGACAAACCCCGTTACAAAGTCCGCACGAAATACATGGCTCAAATATCTCTGCAACTTCTTCTAAAAGATTATTAGCTTCAAGAATATCTTGCTTCGTCACTTTTCTTTTTGATTTTTTGGAACTAGTTTTATTTTCAACTTTTACAACATTTTCATTTTCATCACTCATAACATTTTCCCCACATTAAATTTATTCAAAGGGTCAGTTCTTTTCTTCACATTTTCTAAAATCTTTTTATCATTAAATTCAACAAAATCTCTTTTCAAAACACCAATGCCATGACTAAATGTAATCATGCCACCAAGCCGTTTAATCAGTTTTCTTAAAACAGGAATTTCACTAAACTGTTCTTCTTTAAAACAAACATATAAAACTCCTGCACTCAAATGTCCAAAAACCAAAACATTTTTTTCGCGAAACCATTTGGTAACATGAACAAGTTTACTTAACATAATTTTTGGATCTTCAATCGCAATACAACCATTTCCCAAAACAAAGGAATATATCGTATCTAAAGTTTTCAAAAATTCACCATATTCAGGACCTTTCAATAAGCCCAAGTCATTTTCATATTCAATAAACAAATGATATTTTTTCTCGAGCCCAATACCTTCGCTAATAATCTCGTCACAAAAATCAATCATAGAAACAGTTTTATCTCGTTTTAAATTTTCTACAATTTCAATCATTTCAATCAAATTTGTAATCGGAACAATCGTCGCACTCCGCTTTATCTTTGAAACAACTTTCAAACACGCACGAACAATAATTCCAGTAGTTCCCTCCATCCCCGAATAATCAGAAATTTCAGTGACTCCTTTTCGAGAAATGGCCCCCTGGCAATCCATAACGTCAATCCATTTAATCCATTGAGCCATTCGTCCATATTTTCCAACTCGTGAAGAAACAGCATTCGTCGCAATCATACCCCCAATAGTCGCAATCTTGCGGCTAAAAGGATTAACGGGAAATTCAAATCCACGAAAATTCAAATAATCTTGCAAACCCTCCAAGATAACCCCACATCCAACCTCGACAGTTTTTCTCTCCTTATCAAAATTATTAATTTTATTAAATTGCAATAAGTTAATCACTGTATCTCTTCCAGCGAGAGGAACAGCACCTCCGCTCAAACCAGAACCCCCGCCACGACCAACCAAATAATTAGTAGTCTTAACGATCTTTCGAAGCTCTTCAATAGATTTTGGATGAACGACATCTAGAGCATTCCCCTTGTAATGAGAAGCATCGCGACTATAATGTTTATTAGCGCCATTGAAATTTTTTTGCAATTTCATCATTGTAATCCCCGAAGCCTCCCAAGTACAAACGAAGAAAAGTCAAGAGAATTCTCGCTCGATGATTTCAGATGAGATGAACAACTACTGCATGCAGAAATAATCTGCAAGTCTTTTTCAGGAGAAGAAGAAATTAAGTTTCGGGCAAGTTTATTTGCAGTTTCAGGAAAATTCTCTAAAAGACCGCCTCCAACACCACAACTAACAGAATTTTCCTTGTTCTTCCTAAATTCAAAAATATTCCCTCCAAGAAATTTAATCACTTCTCGAGGTTCATTATAAATTCCACAATGTCGACTCAAATAACAAGAATCATGATACACAACACTCACAAAAGAATCTGTAGAAGAATAAAATATCCTCTTTCTCCTAAGACCTGCAAGAATACTAACACTAATATGTTCAACTAGAATATTCCATTCACGCAAAAGTTTTGGATAAATATTTCTAAACATATGATAACAAAGTGCCGAGGAGGTAATTATTTTTGTAATTGAATTTTCTAAAAACAAATTATTCATCCCCTCCGCCAATTCCTTCGCACGTTTCCTGTCTCCAAGCTCATAATCCAAGAATCCACAAGAAGGAAGTTCTTCAATAAATTCATATTTTATTCCAAGTCGAGCCATAATCTCTTTGTAATTTTCATCAACTTTTTCATCCCCATCTTCACATCCAGAAAAATACAATACTTTCTCTTTATTTCCAAATATCAAACTCTTAATTCCCATAAAAAATATTCGCCGAGACAATATTTAAGGATTATTGGGATTTAATACTGTTAATCTAAACCCTTTCAAAATAGAATACTCCACCACCATCTTGTCCTCCAACGAATGGATGTCCTGCACTCACTGCAACGGCTAGCTTCTTTCCATCAGAAGATAAATCCAAATCATGGACAGAACCAGTGCCATCTACCTCATTCTCAAAAGCTCGATAATTAAATTCAGGATTACTAGGATTCACATTTCCCAAATTATAGACTAGTACTTCTCCAAACAATTCTGCCACATCCCCAAGTGAGCCAACAGCAACGATTTGTCCATCGTCAGAAATATCCATTGCAGAAACAAGATTCGTAAGTGAGCCACTATTTTGATCTCCAACCAAGGAATCTTGCATAAGAATAGTTCCAAAAGATCCCGGAGTCAAATCAATTGCTTGAACAATAAATCCATCATAAGGATTTCCTCCAGCAACTCCAGACCATCCTGTAGCAAAGGTTGATTTATCATCTGAGATCACTAAAGGACCAAAATTAACAGAACTTATAGGACCTCCAATCCAACCAGAATGAATATAAGAATTCCCTTGCTTTTCATAAAAATTAATTCCATAATCAATTCCAGTAGAAAAACTCCCATTTAATGTTTGAATTGCAATAAGATTTCCATCCGAAGAAATTCCACCAATTAAGTTACTTTGAAACTCGGAAGAGGAAGCTGAAAAAATTGATATCAAAGAATCTGTTGAAACATCATAAACGTCATACCAAATTCCAGACATCAAAAGAATAGTGGATAAATCCTTCGAAATAATTGATTTCCCACTAGAAACAAGAACATTTGGATTTCTTATATCAGGAGACAATTGAGGATTAGGCAATGTTAAATCAAAAACAGTAATCTCTATCGAGCTCGAAGTAGCAGTTGAAACAACTATTTTATTTCCATTTCCGGAAACAGCAATATCAGCGCCATAAGAAGACCCAAATGAAGGAGGTCCAAAAGAATCATATTCCCATAAAAAACCGCTAGAATCATAAACTCGTAAAATATATTTTGAAGGTCCAGAAAATCCATCTTTTCGATAAACTACTGTTGCAAAAATATCGCTAATTTCAGAAGCATCAACTGCTAAACCCTCATCACTTCCTCCGAAAGGAGGAATATAATCATAATTAAATAAGGGAGTTGCAGGGTCACCATTAACTACATCAAATAATGTTTCGGGAAATTGATCGTATTCCATTTTTAAAAAAACCTTCGAGTCTCCATTTCCAATCGCAACCAACTGACCTTCAGGTCCGTCAAGATAGACATAACCAGGATATTCCCACTGCCATTTTTTCGACCAGGGAGAACTAGGCCCACCAATAGGAACCCTACTAATTCCAGCCTGAGGAGTTGTAACTCTCGTCGCAGTTCCACCACCCAAAACAAAAGGAGACAAACCAAATTCTTCATCAAGGTTAGCAGAAATAAACCAAATAGTCAAAAAAGAAAACAACATAGAGACGACAATAATGAAAACAATTTCTTGTTGAGTTAATTTCCTCAAAAGATTTTTCCCATTAGCCTTCTTTTTCATAATACGAACAAGAAAAAAGATTATTTAAGTTTTATCAAAAAACTAAGGCGAATTATTTCTTCACCCTTACCTTTTGCACTTTCCCAATATTTTTCTTCCACGCATTCTTCATAGCAGGAGTCGGCTTATCAACTTCTCGAATATTAATCTCAGGACCTGCAGTAAAAACATCCCCATTTTTCCAAACAGGTTTTCTTCTCAATCTCGAAAGAACATTTCTAACAGCAGCATTTTTTCCAACAAGAACGTTTCGAATAATATCTGCTTCTCGCTTATCAATCAACCAGGAGTGTGTCGCCCAGTTCCCATTTTTTCGTTTTCCAGCCAACCGCTCAACATGACCTTTTCTTCCAACATCATGATTACGAAACATAACAAATTGTGATTTTGGCCGAACAATCACATGATAGAATTTTCCAGAACCAACTTTTTTTATAACCATAAATCACCTCAAAACTAAGGGATATCAAACTATTTAAATTTTATCAAAAAAAGTCCAAATCACAAATAAAATAATCTCCTAAAAATTAATTATATTCAAAGGCTACAACACCGGTTGAAGGGCCAGTTCCAGAAACAAGATTCCCCCAATAATTTGATGCAACAAGTAAATCTCCGGCATCATTCAAATCAAGATTAACAATAGAACCATATCCGGCTCCATAACTTGAGGAGACATCATAGGAAAAAACTAATTTATTTGCTTGAAGACTATTCAAATCATAAATCAGTATTTCCGAAGTTGAACCAAGCGTATCTCCCAAATTCCCTACAGCAATAATCTTCCCATTTAAAGAAATATCAATAGCATTCACAAAGTTATTTCCTGTTCCAGCACCCACATAAATATCTGTAAATAAAATGTTCCCAATCCCAGAGGAACTCAGATCAATCGCTTCAACATAAAAATCATCACCTATTAGTCCCTTACTAACTCCAAGAACCAATAGATCTCCATTCGTAGAAAATTTCATTGTCCGAGCCATCTCCGAGGAAAAATGCCCAGGCAATGGATAATTATGAATCAAAATATAATTTGTTCCCTGTTTTTCATAGACTAAAACCTTTCCTAAAGGTCCTGCTGAACTACTCAATGCAACCCTGCTTCCGTCATCCGAAATAGCAATATCTTGAAAATTGTCTGATAAACTAAACTGACTCGCAAAATAGTTTGAATAAGTATTTGTAGAAACATCATAAACGTGAGAAAATAGGGGAGAACTACCTCCGACCATAACGCTCGATAAATCTTGAGATATTTCTGTCCCAAAAATTGAAGATTGGAGAGAAGTAGTAAATGTTGGAATATTTGGAGTTTGAGAATTTACATCAAAAATCGCTAAATCAAATCTATCTGGAGAAAAAGTATTTTTTTCAACGATACCGATAATTTTGCTTCCATCATCAGAGATTTTTAAACTAATTCTCTTAGGGGAATTTCCCGAAGGCGCAGAAGAACTAAAAACATAATCCCATAAAAACCCGGCTGAGTCATAAACTTCTAACCTATAATAATATTCATTAAAAAATTGACTCTGAATCTCTTGTGCCACAATCACTGCAAAAATATCTGAATTTTTTGCAGCAGCAGAAACGGAAGATAATGCTTCCTGACTAGGAAATTCAAATTCAGTTACCATATTTGGCACAACAGGATTAGATTCCCACAACGGAATAGGACTATTAACGTCAAATAATATTCTTGGCGTTGAAAGGACCCCCACTATTGAACCAGAAGATCGTTTAATAAAAATGTTATCGTCATTATTTCCAAGAGCTATATTCCTACCAGAAGGATTTAACCAAGGGGCAGATCCACCTGCACTTAATGGGTTCATCTGTTCAGGATAATATTCCCATTTAAGTTTCCATGTTGGAAAAGGAACGAAAGTAGCCTTCGTATATGGTCCTGGCGCTTTCGTGGCAGTCCAGCCAGAAGAAATCCAAGAAGGTGCTAAGCTAACATTATTAGAATAATAAGAATAAAGTGCCGTTGTTGAAACAATCGTCGTCAACAAAACAACAATCATTACAAACACAAACTCTTTTTTACTAAAAGGAATATTCTTCATTAAACAATATAATAAAAGAAGTTTATATAATTATCTTCAAAACAATTCACGAATAATATGCAAAATTCTTCCAACAAAACGACTCTTTAAAGTTCTCTTTTTCCAAACAGAATAATCAAAAGGTTTTGATATTTTCAAATTCTCCTCAAAATAATCTTTTAAATCTTTCAAAATTTCCTTATCACGTCCAAGAAGATTAACTTCATATTGATGGATAAAACTTCGATAATCTAAGTTAGATGAACCAAGCAAAAATAATCCATTATCAACAATTAATAGTTTTGAATGTAAAATTTTTGGATAATAAAACATCTTAACTCCCATCCGATATAACTTCCCAAGAGTCCTATCTCGAAGAACATCAACTAATCTCAAATCAGAATTATGAGGCAGAACAATCTTTACCTTGACTCCACGCTTTACTGCTTTTCGAAGAGCTTTTCGGATAAAAGGAGAGGGAATAAAATAAGGTGTTTCAATCAAAATTTCTTTTTTGGCTCGTCGAATCAACTGCCCATATCTTTTCTCAGTCGGCCGATCAATTTGAGAAGGAAAATCTGGAATTACTTCAAAACCCTCATAAGAAATTTTCTTCATTTTTTTCGTCGTAAACAAATTAAAATATTTCCATGTCTTTAAAAAAAGTTGTCGAAAAGCTTTAGTTAAAGGACTATCTATTCTCAAAACAAGCTCTCTCCACTTCAAGGATTTCTTCGTAATATTTATTGAACCAATATAAGAAATTTCCTTATCAATTAATAATAATTTCCTATGATTACGTTCATGATTCGCATTAAACCATCGAAGTGCATAACGAAGTTCCCTAAAAAAACGAACTTCTCCTCCAGCGTCAATAAATTTCTTAAAGAATTTTTTCCGAATAGAAGAACCCCAGGCATCAATGAGCAACCGAACACGAACACCATCAAGAACTTTTTTTATAAGGAGGTCTCGAAAGCTCCTTCCAATAGCATCATCCTCGAAAATATAAGTCTCTAAAAAGATTTCTTCTCGAGCAGATTCTATATCCAAGAGCATTTGTTCATAAATTTTTTCAGAATCGCTCAGAATAGTATATTGTTTCATTCAAGAATAAAGATAAGATGATTAAAAAATCCTTCCCCACAAACCTTTTAATCTTAATTCTCTAAAATCTCTCATGACAACTCAAAGAAAAATCCGTCAACCGATAGTTACTGTAGCTGGGCATGTCGACCACGGAAAAACTTCAATTCTTGATGCGATAAGAGAAACAAAAATTCAAGATGATGAAGCAGGAGGGATAACTCAAAAAATCTCGTTCACGACACTTCCTAAAGAAAATATTCAAAAAAGGGCAGGAGAAATTCTGGAAAAATTTAAAATCCCCTTAGAAATTCCAGGACTTCTTTTTATTGACACGCCAGGTCACGCAGCATTCACCAATCTTCGAAAACGAGGAGGAAGTCTCGCAGACATCGCAGTCATGGTAATCGACATCAATGACGGAATAAAACCTCAAACTGCAGAAGTTTTACAAATCTTAAAAGCAAATCAAACGCCATTCATCATCGCACTCAATAAGATTGATAATATTTCTGGATGGCAAACTCCGGAAAACAAACAATTCCTAAATTCACTAGGAAATCAAGCAATCAATGTAAAACAAAATTTTGAAGAAAAATATTTCACACTAATTGGAGCCCTCCATTCACACGGAATAAACGCTGAAATGTATTCAGAAATTTCTGATTTCACAAAAAATGTTGCAATCGTCCCATGCTCTGCACAAACTGGACAGGGAATTTCCGAAATCCTCGCAATGATTATAGCCCTCTCTCAAAAGTTCCTAACAGAAAAAATCACTGTAAGCAAAACAGCAAAAGGAGTAATCTTAGAAGTGAAAAAAGAACGCACAGGAACATTTCTTGAATGCATTCTCTACGACGGAGAACTAAAATTAGAAGATGAAATCGCAATCGCAAGTCTCGATGGAGAAACCCTAACAACAAAAACCAGAATAATGCAAGAAGCTCGCCCATTAAATAAAGGATACCTTACAAAAAAAGAAGTTCATGCAGCGGCAGGACTCAAAGTACAAATAATTTCAAAAGAAGACATAATGCCTGGAATGCCTTTTCAAGCAATCAATAATAATTTAGAAGAAATTAAGGAAGAATTTGAAAATGAAATCTCGGAAGAAATTCAAACTGACGAAACAGGAATCGTCGTAAAAGCAGATTCCCTCGGGAGTCTCGAAGCACTCTTAGTCTTATTAAAACAACACAACATCCAAGTCCTAAAAGCCGGAATTGGCCCAATCACAAAAAAAGATATTTATACGGCTGCCGCATTTCCCGAACTAGAAAAAGTAATTCTCGGATTCAATGTAGAAATTGCAAATGAAACAGATGTTGAAGAACTAACTCAAATTAAAGTAATCACTAACAAAGTTGTTTACAAATTAATTGAAGATTTAGAAGAATATTCTGAACAAAAAACAAGAGAAATTGAAAAAAGAAAATTAGATGAACTTCCAAAAATTGCAAAGATTACAGTTCTTGATTTTGTCTTCAGAAATTCTAGTCCGGCAGTATTTGGAGTAGTCGTGAATGGCGGAACCGTGCAAACAAGAGAGAGATTCATAAATTCTGATGATGTAAAAATCGGCCAAATAAAAGAAATTCAAGAAGATAAAAAAAGTGTTGGAAAAGCAGAAAAGAATTCAGAGGTGGCAGTTTCAATTCCAGGAGTAAATTTTGAAAGGCAACTAACTGTAGGAGAAAGTTTATACACAAACCTCTCAGAAACAGATTTCAGAAAATTCAAAGACAATAAAGATCTCTTAACTTCAGACGAAAAAACAGTTCTTCAAGAAATTGCAACACTCAAAAGAAGATTGAATCCCACATGGGGAATTTAACAATTTTTAATCAATTAAAATATTAAGATAAAATCAATTAATAATCTCGAATTAATTCTCAAAAAACAACAATTCTTAAATAATCAACTCAATAATCTCTCCCATGAAAAGATTAGTGATAGATACAGAAACAACGGGGCTTTCTCCCCGCTATAATAAGACTCTAACAGTAGGACTTTTACTAATCCAGACAAACGAAAAACAGTTACAAATCCTCGACAAAGGCCATATTTTTATCAAACACGAATCGGGAAATGTAAATCCTACAGCACTAAAAATAAATAAAATAAATATTGAAGAACATAATAAAATTGCAATCTCTCCAGCTAATGCATGTAATTCAATCAACACATTCATAGGAAAAAACAACTTACAAACAACGACGCTGCTCGGACATAATTTCCATTTCGACAAAGGATTTTTAAGAGAATTATTTGATCAATCAAACTGCAAATCTGAATTGCATACCGAACATCTTGACACAATGTACTTGTGGAGACAATTACAAAAAGAGCGTGTAGTCCCACAACATCTTCGAAGCAATTTAGAAACTGTCGCTACTTATTTTGACATCGATTACACAAAAGCTCACGACGCACTAGCAGATTGCCACATTACAGCAGAAGTCTATCACAAAATGTTAAAACTATAAAAATAATTGATAAGAACAATTAAATACTCTTTGACCAAACAACCTATTAATCACAAAATGAAACAACTTTTGAATAGATTAGATCAAAGAATTAAACGATTAACATTTTTGGATATCGTCTTCATTAAATTCTCTTCCTTTGCCGGAATATTATTCCTCTTAAAAGTATGGTCTCCTGCAATGAAGCTAGTACAATTAACAAACCCAATAGTTTTTCTAGCAATATTTATTGTTTTCGTGACAAGACCATTTCGAAAGATCTATTTCCAATAAATTTTTTAAATTTTAGAACAGAAACGAAACATGATACAAAATCAGAAACATTTAATAATTTGAATTAACTAAAAACAAAATGAAGAGGTCAGTGGTCTTAATAAGCAGTACAATAATTTTTTTCTTAGCGATAGTTATCTCGGCAAATAGTGCCCCTACGCTAACCCAAACATTCGAAGAAATTATCTTAAGAGAAGGAATATCCCTAACAATTAATTTATCGGAATATTATACTGATCCAGATGGAGATAACATTACATATGAAATCACTCCAGGAATTGGAATTGGAATTAATCTAACTATAGATGAATTAAAAATTACTCCAGATGATGGTTTTTTTGGAAGTTCAAACATGTCTGTAAAAGTAAGCGATTCTAATGTTTCAAAAACAGATGATGTATTTATTTATGTTGTTCCAATTAATCCGGAAGAAAATGGAAATTCTAACGAAACAAACACAACTGTAGAAAATTCAACAGAAGAAAATAACACTATAGTCAATAATCCACCAACAGTAACAATAAATCATGAAAGCACAATCTTAAAAAAAATCGGAGAAGAGTTAAATTTATCTGTAACGGCCACTGACAGCGAAGGAGATCTATTAAGCTATTCATGGTTTGTCGACGGAGTTCAAGTCTCTGGAGAAGGGCCAAAAAATACATTTAATGATCTTGAAATAGGAGAGTACACCATAACTCTCGAAACAACCGACGGACAAGAAACAACTATAAGTTCATGGAGCATAACCATTGAAGAAAAAATAAATAAAACTCTTCGATGGGCAATCGTAATCCTAACACTAATTGGACTAGGTGCAATAGATTACTACCTCATCAGCATCTTAAGAAAAGAAATCTCGCAAAAAAAGTACTAGAAAAAGAAATAATTTAAAAAAATAAAAATATCTCTGCATTCCAAAAAATATAAATACTTCTTTATCCTCAAAATAAACAGCAGGAGGTTAAAATGATAAAATATCTAAACAAAAAAACAAAAAAATTAGATGTGTGGGATTTAGGATTAATCAAGGGGTCTGTTGTAGCAGCAACATTATTTCTTATAACAATCTGGCCTGCATTAATGACTTGGGTACATTCAGTTAATCCATGGCACTTCTTAATAGCATTCATAATTTTGGTAGCAAAACCATTTTATAGATTCTACCTAAAATAAATTTTTTATTTTTATTCTTTTCAAGAAAAAATTCCTCAAACAGTTTCAAAAATATTATTTTTTCAACCGATAAAAATAAATCAGGAGAAGCAATCCTAGCCCAGCAATAACTCCACCGCTAAAAAAAATCTCTGGCCCAATAGTTTTCTCTTCAAATTGACTTGCCCCTGGAGAATTAAAAACAAGTTCTTCATAAGTCATATAACCAAGACCATTACCATCCAAAACCATCATTGTAAAAAAGGCTACAATAAAAACAATCAAGCCAACATATACAAAATTGGAGTGAGAACTCTGATTCTTCCGCGTAATCGAAAAAGAATTTCTGGATTCAACACAAGATTTTTTTCTCACCATAATAACAGTACACCTAAAGCAAACAACCCATAATAAAAGTTTCGAAATAAAAAATAAAAAATAAAACAAAAGATTACTTCTGTTTTTGTGATGCGCTACAAATAGACATTCCAATTAAAAAAAGTCCCCAAAATATTGGACTTTTAAGAACATCGCCAAAACCAGCAGAACCAATTAATCCCCAAGTAAGAATATAAAATCCTACAAGAGCAAATATGTGTCCGACAGCAGCACCCTTGCAACAAGCCTCTTTCTTTTTTGCCATGTTAACCTCCAAAAATATAAACAAAACACCTTATTTAAAGATTATTATCTATTCAGCAAAAACTTTTACCAATTTATTTTAATAAAAATAAAGTTAAAAATTGAACGCAGTAAGTTTTATAAACCAAATTTTCACTAACCTACTATGGCATTCAAAATTAATGTGTCTCATAATGGGAAGACATTCAAAGTAGAAACTGAAGACGAAAAGTTAGTCGGACATTCAATCGGAGAAAAAATCGATGGAGCCGAGATCTCAGAAGACTTAAAAGATTATGAAATCGAAATTACTGGAACGTCAGATAAATCAGGATTCACGGGACTTGAAGAAATCGACGGCCCAAACATGAAACGAGCACTTCTTGGATATGGTAAGGGAATGAAACGAAAGCCAAAAGGAGAGAAAAAGAAAAGCACACGACCAAAAGGATTACGATTAAGAAAAACAGTCAGAGGAAAAGAAATTTCTTTAGACACAGTCCAAATTAATACAAAAGTTATCAAAGAAGGTGCTAAAAAGTTTGATAGTTTATTTGCTCCGGCAGAAGTTCCAGCAGAAGAAGTTAAAGTTGAATAAAATTGTATCTAATTAAAACAAAATAATAGAATTTTAGTGAGAGGATTTTTAAGTTAGAATTTTTGCTGCGTACTTCACGTACACAAAAAAATTATCACGACAAAATCCTCCAATAAAATTTCATTACCATCCCACATTCTTTGGTTCACGTCTCACATACTGTATATCTTCTTGCAACTCATAAATTTCAATACTTGATTCAATTTGATCATCAAAATAACGAACTTGATATTCTCTATCATTAGCAGGATTGAAAACCTCAATAATCATTTCTTTCATATCTTTATGTTTTTGAAAAAGATAATGTGAATCAACTTTCATTTCCTTCCCATTAATAAAAAACGCATCTCCTTTCTTTAAGGTACCAAGCGCCTTTGATTGTTTTTCAACTTCAATAACCATACAACATAAACAAGTTTACAATTTATAAGTTTTAGGATTGCCTAAAAACTAATTACTTCGAATCTCTAATAATCGCTCATGAATACAAAAATTCCTTCTTGAGAGTTCATGCGCATAGGAAACATCATTCTCTTCAAGTTGTTGAAATAATTGTCGTGCCTTTTCAATTTTATCCATTATTTACCTCTTATTTTTTTATTACTTTTTTTTCTTCTAATAACTGCAAAACTGCTGTATCAATAAAATTTCGCTTCGATGGAAATTCGATCTTAATCTTCTTATCAGTAAGATAGTTCTCAATTTCCTTGTCAAGCCATTTACTCACTCGAACAGCAGTATCTTTTCTTGTTCTTATTGCGGTTACCATAAACATACTATTGGTTACCATTGGTATATAAATGTTTTGGCAAAAAAATGAATTAAGTTCAAAAAAAATTAACCTTTAAAAAACTAATAGCTCTTCCCCGCATAAACAACTTCTTTTGCTTTCTCGCCACAAAACAAGCATTTTCCCGACGCTGTCTCATTCAAATCAGCACGAATTCCCATTACGCGAGCAGATAAATCTTTTTCAATAAATTCAGCACACTTTTTCCCATCAGCACCAACAGAACAAAAATTAAATCGTGCGATTTTTCCAGAGTCAAGAGTTTTCTTAATTTCTTTCTTATCTTTACAGTCACTAATTCGACCATTAAAAGAATCGCCAGCCTTGGCAATCAGTCGCGCATCGTATTCAACACCAAGATTCTTAATTTCTTCAACAAGATTTTCAAGTTTAACTAAAACCTTCTCCTTCATATCTCGAATAAAAACGTTAACTTCTCCAGAATCCAATTCACGTTCCCCTATTTCAATTCTAAAAGGAACACCCTTCATTTCCCAATGAAAAAATTTCTCCCCAGGTCGTTTATCTGAATCATCAACCAAACTTTCGATTTGTTCCTCAAAAAAATCTTCATTCAAACTATTTGCAACTTTTCCAATTTTTTGTTCAGAATCTTTACTATACATTGGAACAATAACAACTTGGACCGGAGCAAGAGTATAAGGTAACACTAAACCATTGTCATCACCATGGGTCGCAATCACAGACGCCATAATTCGAGAAATCGCAGGACCATAACAAGTCTGATATACAAATTTTTCTTTCTCTTTTTCATCAACATATTTTACATCGAATGCTTTTGAAAAATGTTGACCGAGCATATGTGTAGACGGCTGCTGAATAATTTTTCCATCAGGCAAAATACAATCACTTCCCACAGTATATTCTGCTCCGGGAAATTTATCCCATTCCGGCCGTTTCATTGCCAAAAATGAAACACCAAAAACTCGATGCATAACCGCTTCAGTCATTGCAATATCTTCTTTAACTTGAGCTTCAGCTTCTTTTTTAGTCGCAAAACAGTTATGAGCTTCAATCCAATAAAATTCTCGTCCACGAATTAATGGTCGAGTAGCTTTAGTCTCGTAACGAAATACATTTGCTCGCTGATACATCTTAAGTGGCAAATCTCGGTGACTTCGAATCCACATAGAGTACATTTGATACATCGCAGTTTCACTAGTCGGACGAAGTGCCAATTTTTCATCACCTTGTTTGTTCTCAAGCCAGAATACTTCTGGTGTAAACCCTTCAATATGTCCTGCTTCTTTCGTAAAATTCTCCTCAGGAATCACTGTCGGAAAAAACGAAGGATCGTGCCCAGTTCTTCTAAGTGCAGACTCATAAATCCGATACATCTTTTCAATAATTCGAGCACCCCAAGGACGAATCACAACAAAACCTTTCACACCATAACGAATATCAGTCACCTCAGCTCGAGCAAGTATCTCACTATACCACTCGCTAAAATTTTCCGTTTTACTAATATTAAATGTTGTTTTACTTTTTCCCATATTGTAAACTATTAAAAGAACTTTATAAAATTATTCGAAAATTAAATGTCGTAAACCCTTAAACTATCTGTATGCACACCTTGAGAAGCATGGCGATGATAAACACTAGCTGTAAATTGAGTCCCGTCATCAGATATTTCTAAATCCGCGATTGAACCAGGAGTAGAAAATATATCGGCAGGACTTGATTGCCCTTTATCAAAAACCATAATCTCTGGAGAAAAATGACTTAAATCTCCCCAAAGTCCCGCAACAAATCGCTCTCCATCTGGAGTCATCGAAACCTTGACAACCCTATTTGTCTTTTCTCCTTGATCTCCTGGAGAAAAATAATTCATAAGTAATTGATAACTAAATTGCGGACTAGATATGTCTGAAAGACTCAATGAGATAATATTAGTATTAGTATCTTCTCCAACACCAAAACCTGTAGCCCCGTAGACTGCATGAGTTCCATCATCACTTATGGCAACACCATAAGAAGAAGAAATACGATCTCCAGGAACCTGAATTTCATGATTATATCCCATCCAACAAACTCCTGAAGAAAAAGGTTCTTCAAAAACTCCTAGATAAGAATATGAATGACCTGGTTCGCCTCGAGCATAAGGAGCAACTGCTCTTGAACCATCATAATTAATAGCAACACTTCCTCGAGGATAATAAATATTATTATGGGCATAGCAACTCCCAAGAAGATTTACAGAAGTATCTCCAAGTTCAAGAATCATCCATTTTAAACTAGACATAACAAAAACTCTTGAACCATCTCCAGAAAGCGCATATCCTTCTCCGTTCTGCCCATTAAGTTGGCCCATAAGAGAATCCATAGCACTTAAATCTACTTCATAACCATTTCCCTGTGAGTCAAGAACTTTCATCAATAAAGGACCAAAAGGATTTCCATAAGAGAAAGCAACAATCCGATTTCCATCATCACTTACGGCAATTCCTCCAGGAAAAGAAGAAGAAAATCCAGTAAAATCTCGCTCCCATTCAATAGAGGACAAATCAGGAGAATATTTTCTAACAGAAGCAATTTTATTTGGATAGGTTCCACGCTGACGATATTCGACATAACTTGCAACATTTTTTGCTGAAGCAGTTTTTTTATTAGAAGAAAGTATAGAGCCACTATAAGAAAAAAGAGGATTGACAGGGTCTGTATCATCTGCAGAAAAAATGAAAGGAGATGGTAAGTGACCTACACTACCACTAAAAATTTTTAAATCGCTATCTCCAAATGAAATAGTATTAAAAGATACTGCACTAGGAGGAGTCCAACTCCACCTCAAAGCCCCACTGCCACCAATAGGAGCACAGCCACCAATAGGACAAGCTCCAATTCCAGTAACTCCAGGAACTCGAACACTCGAGCTAGGGGGACCAATAAATAACCGAGGAGACAAGTTCAACTCATCACCAAAGTTAGCAGAAATAAACCAAATAGTCAAAAATGAAACTAACATAGCGACGACGATAATAAAAACAATTTCTTGCTGGTTAAGTTTACGATTTAAACCTTTCTTCGCCCGCTTTTTCATAAAAAATAAAAGAATTAAAACTTTATAAAATTATCCAAATTCCACGAGCCCGGGAAGAATCGAACTCCCATCTTCAGGGCCGAAACCTGACATTCTAATCCGTTAAACTACGGGCTCTCGTGGAATACAAATCAAAGCGAAAAATTATTTATAAAAGTAACTATCTGCCAAATCTTCATCAATTATATAAAGGCGAATTATCTACTAAATAAATGAAAGAGTGGGAGAGGGCAATGGGAAGGAACAATAAGCCGAGATTAAAAACAACTTCTAAGGTTCTCATTGCACTAATCGCCATCGGAATCCCAACAATACTCCTATTCACATTTTATTTTGAAGGGCCATTGCAAAAAGAATTTTTATTAGATTCTTCAGAAGATTATTCAATCCCAATCCTCGCAGAATCAATCACTGCCGTTGACGAAAGCACCTATGAAATTCTCGGAGCAAATTTTTATCCACAATCTTCAGATAATGGAAACGAACCGACAATGAGATTATATATTGGGCCAGAAATTGAGTTCATAGAAAGTTTAGAAGATTTCGAAAAACTAGATTTCACATTCATAAACCCAAATAAAATTAAACTAAACTTAAATGAAAATTTAATAGGAAAGTACAATGGAAAACTTTCTTATCTCGTCGCAGTAATTTCAATTGAAGAAGATGTATACAACTATTATTCTACAAGTTTTAAAATAATTATTAACGAATTCGATTTTGAAAATGAAAACGACAATAGTGATGATTCTGGGGGAAGTGGAGGTTCAGGAGGCTCTGGCGGAGGCGGTGGCGGAGGCGGTGGAGGCGGCAGTGGTTCAAGCGGAGATTGCACTAATGGAGATACTAGAAGTTGCCCAACCAACTTACAAGGAGTTTGTAGTGTTGGAACAGAAACTTGTTCAGAAGAATCGTGGGGAGCTTGCGTTGCGAACTCACCCGGAGTAGAAATATGTACAGACGGACTCGATAATGATTGTGATGGTGCAATTGATTCCCAAGATGGTGATTGTGTCATAGGATTATGTTTCGAAGGAGATACACAAAGTTGTAATATGGACCTTCTTGGAATCTGCGATGCTGGAACAAGAACTTGCGGACCCAACAATGAATGGGGAAATTGTGAACAAGATAATGAACCAGATGAAGAAAGTGAATTAGCAGGAACCTGTCTAGATACTTTTGATAATGATTGTGATGGAGACACCGACGCAGCAGATACGGGATGCCAAGTATGTACACCTGGAGAAGACGAGTTTTGTTCAACGGGAGAGCCTGGAATTTGTAATTTAGGAATTCATATCTGTCAAAGTACAAGTGCGTGGGGAACGTGCGATCAAGTAAGAGATGGGACTGAGGAGAGTATCGCTGCAGGAAATTGTAATGATGGTCGAGACAATGATTGTGATGGAAGAAAAGATGCCAACGAACCGGAATGTCAAGCAGGTTCGGAATGTACTCCAGGAACATCTGAGGCATGTCAAACAGGAGAATTTGGAGTATGTAATGCTGGAACAGTAACTTGTGACCAGGAAGGATTTTGGGGAGACTGTGAAGGGCATATTCTCCCGGGAGAAGAACTAGAAAACGATGATACGGGAGATACGTGTAGTGATGGAGATGATAATGATTGTGATGGATATACTGATGGAGATGATTCCGAATGTACTGTCATTCCTCCCGAGCCTGGAACAAACGATGTATTTTTAGAAAACGATAATTCATTCGACGCAAATAACGATTATGCTTTCTTTCCAATTTCTTTTGAACAGGGAGAATACGTAAAATCACAACTTGGTCAAATAAAAATAGTCCATGTAAATGCAGGAGAATCTTTAGTAACTCAAATTATGCCAACCTCTTATTATAAAATAACAGATCCTGCAACAGATGAATTATGGGTAAGGACTGGAGTTGCAAAAGTATTACATTCACTTAGTGCTGGGGAACGAAAAGATTATACTGTCGGAGAAGGAACAAACCCTAACTTTGTAATGCATCCAAAAGTATTAACTGCATTAACAGATGATTCGATTAAAGTATACGCCGGAGATTTACTTGGAGGAAAATACGAAGTAGCATTCGACCTCCACGACACATTAATAGAACGCTTAGAAACTGGGCCAGTTTCACAAGTGTATAAACTACAAAAAAATCTTCGACCAATTGAAGGATGTAGTACAACACACTCAAGCGGAACATGCCTTCCTTACATGTTTAGTGCGACATTTATTATAACTATAGTAAGTAATCAGCCACATATCAAAATTGATGTTTTAGTAACTAACTTCGGTAACTTGGCAGAGGATAGTTGGACTCCAGGAGTAGGTAATGATCCCTATAATTATATAACTGGTCAAAACGGATTTATGTTTTATGAAAATATTTCTTTAGAGACTAAAACTGTAGATCCATCAAATATTTACATCTTAGACGATAGTTATCTAGACCCATCTTACAAAGAAAATAATGGACCAAGACATAGAAAATATTGGATTATGCCAACCGACGGTCAAGAAACTTTGAGCGGCGCACCATATAATGAGGGAAACTCTGCGAGTAATTTCATTGCAGGAGGGCAGGGAATTTTAACAAGAATGACGCTATCTCTGGACACAAATACCCCAAAACAATTTGATTATTATGAAGAAAATGGAATTAATGGAGGGCAAAAATTGGACAAGTGGAATACCGCAGGTAAATATTTTTTCGAAGACATGGTAAATCCTGATGCAATCGATCCTACATTTAATTGGGATACCGAGGCTCAGGCCGATTTTGCTGGAAAAAAGGGCGAATTATCGAGTGGTTTTTTAGGTCACCGTTTTGGAAGATATTTCTATGGCTACAAAAATGCAGGAACTCCAGGGATGGCCCCAAATCTCAGACAGGACCCAGATGAGGCAATAAAATATTTCATGTCTTGTCAGGATGACTGTAATAGAGAATATTTAGATGGAATGAGATTTCTCCTTTATGCAACTCCCTATCTAACTGACCACGGAATAGGATATGAACCATTAGAACATTTGGATGCAAGCACATTTACACAATTTGATTCACCTTTATATGAAACTACGGTTGGAGGAATTTTAGATTGCAGACACACTGGAAGTGCAACAGATTATCTTGGATTCTGCGATCATGACGTCAATACTAATAACGAATATAGGAGAAGTGCAAACGGAGTATTATACAATAATATTCTTTTTGGTTCTCGTTCATTATGGCACGGTTGGTCAGGGAAAATTGCATCTCATGCATCTATTGGAACTGAAGCATACAGATATATGTTAGCTGGAGATTATATGGCATTTGAATTAGCTGAAAATCAGGTAGAGAATATAGTTTCGTCCTATATTGCTAATGAAGGATGGGTCCCAGGCTTTTATCAATCGTCCAGAGATAATGGCCGGCTGTTAGGTATTGCTACAAAAATGTTCTCAATGACCGGAGACCCTTATTATCAAGACAGCATAACTTCGACACTAGGAATTATTGATTGGAATAGAAATAAAGATACTGTAAGCCAATATGGAATTAATGGAAATAGTCCTATGACTGGAGATCCATTACCAGTAAAATATTTGGCATCAGGTGGTGGATGCTTTGAGAGCTTAGGCTACTGTAAAATACAACACTATCATGACTTACTAGCCATACAAGGAATATCTAATGCATTTTATAATGCAATCACAGACCAAAATGATATAGATTTAATCGAAGAAATCATAACAGATTACTATTGGCACCTTAGAACTTTCGTATATAAAGATTATTCCAAGGTTCGAAATGGCGATCCTTCCGACGCTGATGATTCAATAATTCTCTATGAGGGAGAGGGAGGCGTGGCATTATATAATAGATTAATTTATCGGTCATACCCAGCCGGTTCAGAGTTACGAGCATATACAACATACCAAAATATTGAAGATCCACAAATGTATACTGGATGGTGTGGTGGGTTAAAAGTGTCTCAAGATTTGGGTATCTCTTCATTTAGCGAAGATAAAGCTATTTTTACAGAACTTTTTAAGGTAGCATATATTAATCCAGATAGATTCTTTGAAACTGACAATGTTGGAATTCATTTAGAAAAATTCAATGAAGAACTTCCTTGTGGACTAAATTTTGTAAGCAATATTCCTAATGGAATCCAAACAAACACTTGTGAAGATAATGATAATGATGGATTTACTGATTGTGCAGGAGATTGTGATGATACAGACCCATTAGTCCATCCGCAATGGTGGACAGAGAACAATAATTGTGCAAATCCAGTAAATCCAAATGTAGATTATAATTGTGATGGAAAGTTACGTTGCGATGATCAAATTTGTGCTTGGGCAGGAAATGGAGACCCATGGGGATATTGTAGTGCAGCCTCTCTTCCAGCAGGATTTTGTGGAGATGGAATAGTTCAAACACCAAATGCTTACGGACAATCAGAAGAATGTGACGTAAATATAAACCTGTTAGATGAAGCAAATTGGGGAGGAGATAATCCTTGTAGCGGCGGAACATGTATTATGCCAACAATTTCGGGAACGCAGGGCTGTGTTTGTGCAACTGCGCCACTACCCCAATCGCCTCCAACACCAGAACTAGATTCAAGAACAGTAATTCAAAAAATCTACGATAAGATAAAAAGTTTCACTGGCCAAATCAGTTCAACAGGAAATGACATCAAAGAAACTAGCGACGCGAACAGTGAAGGGAAAAATTCGGAGCCAACAACTACGTCAAGTTCAACTTCGCCAAATACAGCAGAAGTCAAATCAAGAAGATAAATATTTCCACTAAATATTTTCAAAAAAATCTTTTAACAATTTTGTTGATTGTCCAGCGCCGCCGCGACAAAAGAGCGTCGTGGCGCAATACAAAATAGCGCTACAAAAGCGCTATTGACAATCGATAAGTCAATCCATCACTCTCGAAAAACATCTTTCAAAACTTCCCCTCTTCTTTCTCCACCCAAACATTTCTGACAAACTTTTGAACCATCAATCGCTTCACCAAAATATTTCGCTTCCGTTAATCCATGACAGCGCAGACACGCACGAAGACACATTGCACAACGCTGTTCGCCAGTCACAACATCATTTCTCAAATGATTAATACAAACATAATTACTACAACCAAAACATAAAAACGAACAAGACTTACAAAGTTTTTTCGCACAACCACTACAAGATTTAGAAACGCAAGTCTTACAATGAATCTTTCCACACTCCCCACATTTATCTAAACAATCCTCACAAGTAATATGTCCATTAGAACAAAGATTAATATCGACTACAGAATTTTTACATACTTCGCAATTAATTGCTCCAAGTTTTTGTAAAAGTGGATCATAAGAAAGTGTAATAAATCTTTTCGAGTCGTATCCCTTCAAATATAAGTTGCAAGAATAAACAGGATAATAAATAATCGTCGTGTTCATAAGTTTATTATCAATAGTCAAAGAATGTTTTGTCTTCGCATCCTGCAATGTAAACGACTGTTCTTTTAAAATTCTCGAACGGGAATCGTCATCTCCAATCTTAACAAGATTTTTTTGAAGCCGTTCATGCTTTACTCGAAGTTCATCTGCCTCCACGCCATCTGCAACTCGAAGAGCAAGTTCAAGCTCCTTAATTTTACTAATCCTACTTTGCAAGTCACCTCCAAGTTCCCCCAACAAATTCTCATAGTGAATCCGAATTCGAGATTCTTCTTCGCCCAAATTTTTTTCAAGAACTTCACTAATTTCATGAGTTTTACTAATCACCAATTCCTTAACTCGCGCAATAGCAATTTCATGATCTGGACGAAGAGTATCCGGGGAAACATTCAATGAATGAGAAGACTGAGAAGAATCAGAAGAACTAGAGGAGTCCAGCGTCCCCTCAACAACTCGATATCCAGATAAATCTCCCGAGACTACCTCACCATCATGAACATAAATTTCACCCATCACCGTTTCCGACTCATTCAAATAACGAAACTGAGTTCGAAACGTAAACCGCGTAAAAAAATGATTCGTAAAAGTCTTCGCAAGATTTTCAATCTCGCAGTTCTTCAAAGAAATCCGCTTACGTATTTCCTCCACAGGATTATGCAACGAATCATCAAAGTCAATCTTGAGAATAGTATTCTTCCCCACATTCTCAAGATATTGCGTCATCGCAGAAAAGAACCGACTCCCCCGCCCAACAAAAAGCGAGTCGTCAGTTGATTCCGCGAAGTTTAATGTGTATGGCGCAGAGAGTCCAACAAAATCCTGAAAACTCTGCGGGATGTTTTCGACATTCCATGTTGACGAGTTTTTGGTTATTGTTGCATTGAGATTCTTGAGAAATTCCTCCGTGAATGTTTCTATTTTTGATGACATGTTTTTAGAATTAGACTAGAGTTTAAAGGAATTGTTGTACTAAACCGCACCCAATCTAACCAACCCAACTAGATTATTCCTAATCGGATTAATCCAGTACCAACCAACAACACAAAACCTAGGCACTCACAAACTGCACCCTCTCGAGTTTTTGGTAACACGTTGCCAAAAACGATAAATCCTAAACCGACAAAAAACCCAAATTTTATAAACAATAACCACTTACTATAAGTAATAAAAAGATGGTATTCAGCACATGCACAGAATTTTTCGCAGGAAATGAATCAGCTATAGCAAATTGTCCAATCGCACAAAATTTCGCAGGAGGTTTTGCAGGAGGCATTGCCGGAATCCTACTTGCATTTGGAATATTATTCGCGATAACATTATTAGCAGCACTATATATCTATCACGCACTCGCATGGCAAACAATTGCAAAAAAATCAAAACATAAAAACCCGTGGCTTGCATGGATTCCATTCGCATCAAGTGCAATGAGATTACAACTTGGAGGTTTCCATTGGGCATGGATTTTCTTAATACTAATTCCAATTCTTGGCTGGGTAGCACTATTCATATTATTAATAATCTCCCACTGGAGAATTTTTGAAGCAAGAAAATATCCTGGATGGTTTAGCCTCGCACAAATAGTCCCAAAAATCGGAACGCCCCTCTACTTCGTAGTTATCGGATTCGTTGCCTGGAAAGAAAAAAAATAATTTTTTTAATTTTTATTCATCAAAAAATTTCTTATTGCTAACTTTATCATTTTCATAATCTTTCATGCCTAAACTAATCTCTGCAGCAATTTCATTTACGTTTCGAGCAAAAAATTCTAAGTTCCCTTTCCCTTCGATAAACGACGCCATCAACTTCTCTTCAATTTTATTTCTTCCAGATTTTCCCTCGCCATCAAGTCCAAGATTAAATAAAATAATCGGCAACTCACCAATCACAAGCCCAACACAACACATCTTATTTATTATCAGGTCAACTACATGTTCTTCCATCGTTCCCTTCGTCGCAAACGAATAAATGTACATATCCCTATTCTGACCAATCCTATCAAGGCGACCAATTCGCTGTTCAACTGACATCGGATTCCAAGGCAAATCATAATTAATTAAATTCCGACAAAACTGAAAATTAAGTCCTTCCGCCCCAGTATCTGTCGAGATCATAATATCTGCTTCACCTCGTTTAAATGATTCTATCCTTCGCGATTTTTCTTCTCTATCAAGCCCACCCATAAATTCAATAATTTTCAAATTAAATGGCTTGAGCTTTTCAACAATATAGCG
Source organism: archaeon (assembly GCA_018697295.1). Taxonomy (GTDB): domain Archaea; phylum Nanobdellota; class Nanobdellia; order Pacearchaeales; family GW2011-AR1; genus JAGVXH01. The sequence goes on along the minus strand of JABHTJ010000002.1, from coordinate 199,028 downwards.
AAGTGTGGTTGGATGCCGAGTATAAATTAAAATCTTCTCGTCTGATTTACTTCCATCTTCATTTTTGCGAGAAATAATTTCTTCAATCAACTCAACCAATTTTTCAATTTTCGAATCGCGTTCAACAGTTGCATAATCATCAAGTATACCTTGCGCAAACGTCTTTGTAATTTCATGGTAAGTTTCAGTATCAATAATTCTTTGCAAACTCTCTTTAGCCGAAGCAGATGAACTCGTAATCTTTGGCAAAATTGCAAACACGATCAAGAGGGCATTAATTTCCCGACCATCTGCACGAAAATAATTCTCCTTTAACAATCGAACAGTATTATCATAAATCATCTTCTCAGTTTTGCTAAGTTCAACAGTAACAATTTTTGGAACACGAGCCTTGTAATCAATTCCAGTTTCATCACGTCGACGCCGAACCATAACTTCTTCTAATTTTTTTTTCAAGTCAAGGGGATTAAGAGGATGACGACTATTTCCTCGGTATAAGAATTTTTGCCGAAATTCCTTTATTGTTCCCAAGTGACCACGCTTAAGCAAATGTAAAAGATTGTAAAGTTCAATCAAATCATTTTGAAATGGCGTCGCTGTCAAGAGCAAAAACCGCTTTTTTTGCAGCCGATCTACAAATTTCCAACGAACCGTATTTTTTTCTTTTAATTTATGAGCCTCATCAACAATCACCAAATCCCACAAAACAGAATGTGCACTTTTATGCCGGAATCCACGAGTAACTTTGTCAAAAATCTTCACACGATCAATTGACGCAATAGCAAAATCAAATTTATTCCAATCCTCGGCAGACTCAATAATATTAAACTCTAACCCAAATTTATCTCGAAGTTCAATCACCCATTGATCAACCAAACTTGGAGGAGTTAAAATAACAATCTTTTTCAAAAACCCACGATAAATTCCCTCCTTAATCGCCATTCCTGTCGTAATAGTTTTCCCAAGTCCAACCTCATCAGCCAAAAGAGCACTCATATTAAAATCTCGCAAAAGTTTAATCGCACCAGACCTCTGATAAGGCAAATCGTACGCCAAGTTTTTAGAAAAACTCCCATAAGATAAAAGTTCATTAATTTCCGAATCCTCAACTAGTTCATCTACATCCATTCTAAGTTTAAATAAATCAGAAGACTCAAATTTCCCATTACCAATATCTTCGAATAAGTTAGCTTCACCTGCTTCGTTAAAGTTATCATTTACTACAATTTCTACCATATTTCACCCAAGGAATTTAATAAGCAAAAATTCATTTAAAAAATTGTGTGTGATTAAATCAATCATAAAATCTTATAAACACGCTCAACCATCAAAACAAAGGTGATACTATGAATAAAAAATTCTGGGCAACAACATTCACACTCTCAGGTGCAGTTATCGGTGCAGGAATTCTTGGTCTTCCATTTGTTTTCGCAAAATCAGGTTTTCTCGTCGGAATCTTCTGGCTCATCATTCTCTCCATTGTCATGCTTTTCATTAATTTTTCTCTTGCAGAAGTAACTCTAAGAACAAAATCAAAACACCAACTCACAGGTTATGCAAAAATATACCTAGGACCTTGGGGAGAAAAAATAATGTTTCTAACAGTAATCTTTGGAGTTTATTCTGCACTAATCGCATACCTAATCGGAGAAGGTCAAAGTTTTTCCCAGCTTCTTCCAGGAAACATCAACCCACTATTTCTTGGATTCTTATTCTGGCTTGTCATGACGTTACTCTTACGAGAAGGATTAAAGAGCCTCAAAAAAGTTGAAACATATGGCGTCATCGCAATCATCGCAATCATTCTCGGATTATTTATTTACCACCTCCAAAACATTAATCCAGCAAATCTTACAACAATCCCGCCAAATAATTTCACATTTCCAATAGGAGTAATATTATTTGCATTACTTGGCTTCACGGCAATCCCAGAACTACGTCTCGAAATAAAAGGTCAAGAGAAAAACTTCAAAAAAGCAATTTTCATCGGACTATCAATTCCAGTCATTCTCTACACAATATTCACGGCAACCTTTGTCGGAGTCCTTGGAAAAAGCGTAACCGAAGTCGCAACGCTCTCTTTTGGACCAATCATAATAATTCTCGGAATATTCACCATGCTCACATCCTATTTCGTACTTTCATTTTCCCTAAGAGATAGCTGTCTTTTCGACCTTAACTTCTCAAAGAGAAAAACATTCATATTCACCTCCTTAATGCCACTAATTCTATACATCATAATCCAAAAATTCAATTTGTTAGGATTTTCTTCGATTCTTGGAATCGCAGGAGTGATTTCGACAGGAATAACTGGAGTTTTAATTCTGCTAATCAATAAAGGAGCAAAAGAGGAGAAAAAAGGACAAAGAAAACCTGAAATAAAGGTTTTCATCAACACACCAATCATAATCCTATTAACTCTTGCATTTATCATAGGAATCATACTGCAATTTAACTAATTAGGCTTTGTGGATTAAGTGGCTTCTGTGTATAAAGTCAAATATCTAATTTTGCCTGCCTAATAATTCCAAGGAATTTTCTATTTCTTATATCTTCTTTTTCATAAACCTCAATTAAGCAATTTATGGCACCAATAAAATAATCCCTTTTCTTTTCACTTATTTCCGTGCCTTTGTGAGTAATCTGATTTCTAAGAACTCTCAACTTATCAACTAGATTAAAAGAAAGCTCTGGATATTCTTTCTTAAAGAATTTTATGACACCTTCTAGCTCTATAGTCCTATCAGAGGATACAAGTCTTTCAATTTTTTCATTATTCTTGAATATCTTATTGTTCTTGAATTTATAGATACAATAACCTTTTCTTATTAGAATTGCTTTGAGAATTAATTCTAACCCGTGAACAAATTCAACCACTGCTAGCCTCTTTTTTATTATCATTGCACTTCTTTCATGCAAAAAATCCATTTCTTTATATTCTTTCAATACCTTTCCAATTAAACTCTTATGAGTCCTTCAAATTAAAAGCTGAATTAACCTTCCCGGACGAAGAAACTGCCGAGAAGGCGATAGATAATCGTAACCAGATACATTTTCATATAAGAATTAATTATAATGGAAAATTAAAAAAATTATATGCCTAAATTATATATTCTTGAGATTTTTGTGTATAAAGTGAGTCATTAACTAGACTTTTTACACAAAGCCAACTAATTACAAACCTTTAAATAATCAAAATCAGTAAGAAATTCAAGGATATAAGGAATGTTTCTAAGAATGCAATTTACAATTAAATCACGGGAGGATAAATAAATATGAAATTATATGTAGGTAATTTAGCCTGGAGTATTGATGATAAAGCACTAGCGGCATTATTCGAAAGCTACGGAGTTGATGAAGCAAACGTAATTGTAGACAAATTTTCTAAAAGATCAAAAGGATTTGGATTTGTAACAATCAACGATGAAGACTCAGCTAAAAAGGCAATGGCCGATATGGATCAAAAGGAAATCGAAGGAAGAGCATTAAATGTTAACGAAGCTCGTCCAATGACTCCACGAGACGATGACCGAGCTCCAAGAGGAGAATCATCAGAAGCTCCAATGGCAGACGCAGAAGCTATCGAAGACGCTCAATCAAACGAATAAATCTATTTAGATTTATTCAATTTTTATTTTTTTATTATTACAAATTTTCTCCTTCAGAAACCAAAATTATTAAATACTGCTTCCAGTTAATAAAATAAAGATGGTGAAAAAAAATCTTAGTCCTAACTACGACATAATGCAAAGTTTTTCTCTAAAAAATATTCCAGACTTAGATACTTGTGTACTTGGAGCATTAGAACTTTTCTCAAAGGAGAAGCTACAGTCGATAATCGTCCCTTACGAAAAACCATTAGTCGTCGGTTCAGGGAATGCGGAGGCGACAGGAAGAATAATTTTCGAAAATAGAGATGCAATTTTTGCAAGCGAATCTAATTTTGAAGAAAAATTAAAAAACATAAAATCAATTGATGGAGTAGTTTTAATTTCAGCTTCAGGAGCAAAACACGCTCCAATAATTGCCAAGATTTCTAAGAATTACAAAAAGCACGTAACACTTATTACTAATGAAAAAACTGCACCTGCAGAAAAATTCCTCGATAAAAAACATCCTTACGACGAATATGTTTTTCCAAAACAACGAGAACCATATACCTACAATACCTCAACCTATATTGGGATGATTTTAGGAAAAACCAACGAAAGTCCAAGAAAGATTCTAAACTATATTCAAAATAATACAAATAAGATAAAACTACCTAACTTCAAAAAGTATGACAAATACTATATCATAGTACCGACAAAATTTTCTGGAATTGTTCGTATGCTCCAAGTAAAATTCATTGAACTCTTTGGTCGAGTTGTCGCAAGAGATGTTGAAACACTCGAATACGTAAAACATGCAACAACACTTGTCCCATCAAAGGAATTGTTCATCAGCTTCGGAGAAAAAAATAAAACCTACGGCAAAAATCGCCTCAATATTCCACTTCCAAAAGGTGCAGATTACGCAACAATGATGGCAGTTAGCTATTTTATAATCGGAAAAATCCAAAAAGCAAAAAAACCTTATTTCAAAGAAAATATTGTAAGGTATACCCAAGATATTTCCAAAATATTTAAATCAGAGATTAAACCAATAGTAGAATAAAATGAAACAAAAAATTAAAATAAAGAAAATATATCTTTCAGGAGATCACGCAGGTTTCAAAATAAAAGAAAAGATAAAGCCATGGCTTGAAAAAAAAGGATTCAAAGTAGAAGACGTAGGCCCATTTAATTCGGATCCAAATGACGATTATCCAGACTATGTAATTCCTATGGCAAAACTCGTAGCTAAAAATCCTAACAACAGAGGAATAATCATTGCAGGTTCAGGCCAAGGAGAAGTAATCGCAGCAAATAGGGTTCCAAAAATTAGAACCGCACTTTACTATGGATCTTCACCGCCAGAAAAAATCTTAAAATTATCCAGAGAACACAATAATTCAAATGTATTGTCTCTCGGAGCATTCTTCATGGATGAAAATTTAGTCAAAAGAGCGATTACAGTTTGGTTACAAACCCCGTTCAGCAACGACACTCGCCACAAAAGAAGATTAAAAAAAATAGAAAAATTGTCTTCGAAAAAATAAAATGGTGAAGCAAGAAATCATCCCTTCGGTAATCGCAAAAAACCAAAAAGCATTGGATAAAATAATAAAGAAAGTAAAAAATAAATCTAATAGAATCCAGCTAGATGTAATGGACAAAAAGTTCGTAAAAAATTCTTCTCTTGACTTTGATTTTAAACTTCCAAAATTAAAACAAAAAGTTGAAGCACATTTAATGGTAAAAGGTCCAAAAATCTGGATAGAGAGTAATTACAAAAAAGTAAACACTATTATTTTTCACATTGAGTCAACAAAAAACCCTAACGAAATAATCAAACTTATCAGCTCAAAAAAGAAAAAAGTTGGAATCGCAATAAAACCACTAACACCAATCGCAAAAATTTCTCGTTACATTCCTAAAATAGATATGATAACTGTAATGAGCGTTCATCCAGGAAAGTATGGAGCAAAATTCATCCCATCGACACTAAAAAAAGTAACACAGCTTCGCAAGAAATATCCAAAACTAATAATTGAAGTTGACGGAGGAATAAACGATAAGACAATTTCAAAAGCAAAAGAAGCGGGAGCAAACTACTTTATCTCAGGCTCATTTCTAAAAAAAGAAAAAAGCATTTCATCAGGGATTAGAAAATTAAAAAGTTTGATTAAATAAATCTAAATTTTGTCAACACAGTTTCCAAAAAGTATAAAAGCAAAGATACACTTGAGTAACTAATTAGTTTAACTAATCAAAAGGAGGTAATAATGGCAGTAACAGTATATTCAACACCAACTTGTCCTTGGTGCAAAAAAGTGAAAGCATTTCTAAAAGAGAACAAAGTTTCTTTCAAGAATGTAGATGTAAGTAGCGACGAAAAGAAAGCAAAAGAAATGATGGATAAATCCGGTCAAATGGGAGTTCCAGTAATTGATGCAAATGGAACGATCGTCACAGGATTTGATGAGGCGAAATTAAAAAGCGCTCTCAAGCTTTAACAAAACTTTAAAATAATTTTTTAAAATGGAAAACTACGATATAATAATAATTGGGGCAGGAGGAACAGGTTTAGCAGCTGCAATGTATGCGGCAAGGCTCGGACAAAAAACTCTTGTCTTTGGAAAGAATCAAGGAAGTGAACTTCCAATAGGAGGGGTGATTACCACAACAAATTTAGTTGAAAATTATCCCGGATTTCAAAAATTAACTGGAACAGAACTTGCAAAGAAAATTGAAGATCATGCACGCTCATACGACCTAGTAACAATAAAAGAAGAACCAGTTTCAAAAGTCGAAAAGAAATCTGAAAAGAAATTTATTGTAACTGCAGAAAAGAAAAAATATAATGCAAAGGCAGTTATTTTTGCGACAGGAACAAAATGGAGAAAGTTAGATATTCCAGGGAGTAAAGAATTTGAGAACAAAGGTGTCAATTATTGTGCACTCTGCGACGGACCATTGTTCAAGGGAAAAGTAGTTGCACTTGTAGGAGGTTCAGATTCAGCAGCAAAAGATGCATTAGTATTAGCAGAATCTTGTGAAAAAGTTTATATCATTTATCGAGGAGAAAAAATCCATCCAGAACCAATTAATCTCAAACGAGTAGAAGATAACAAAAAAATTGAAGTAATCAACAATACTAATGTTTTAGAGATTAAGGGAAAACAAGTCGTTGAAGAAATAACTCTCGATAAAATATATAAAAAATCGAAAAATCTTAAAGTAAGTGCAGTTTTTGTAGCAATTGGCCATATCATCCTCTCAGACTTAGCAAAGGAAATGAAAGTAAAAACAAACAAAGCGGGAGAAATTATAACAGATAAGTTATCGCAAACAAGCCTTAAGGGAGTATTCGCAGCAGGAGATGTTTCAGACGGTGCATTCAAACAATTAATCACGGGTGTCGCAGAAGGCTGTACCGCAAGCTACGCTGCATACGAATACATCAGAAGAGAATAAAATGGAATTAAATGTCAAAACAAAGTTTTGGAATAAGTTTTTCTACTTTGCCCTAACAGGGGCACACCAATTGGGTGGAAGAGAAATTTCTTTTTGCCAAAAAGAAAGAAATTAATGAAATTATTCTTAGACTCAGCAGATATTGAAGAAATCAAAAAAGTGAAATCATGGGGAATTCTAGAGGGTGTTACAACTAACCCTTCCCTCATAAAAAAAGCTGCTGAAAAATATAAAGTAAAAAATCTTGAAACATATATCAAAAAACTTCTAAAAGTTTGCAAAACAATTCCCGTTTCATTAGAAGTTATTGGAACAGATTATGAAGAAATGGTCCGAGAAGGAAAAATTCTCCACAAAAAATTTAATAAAATTTCAAGAAATGTCTATGTTAAAATTCCTATCAACCCTTGCTTGCAAAAATCTTGTAGCATGAAGTCTGACGGCATACAGGCAATTCAAACACTCCATAAATCAAAAATTAAGATAAACTGCACCCTAATTTTCACACCAGAGCAAGCAACACTCGCTGCAAAAGCTGGAGCAAATTATGTAAGTCCCTTTGTAGGAAGAGAGGACGATTACATTAGGGAAATGGGAAGAATCAAATTTGAAAAAAACGATTACTTTCCAAAGGAAGGATTCAAAAAACACAAAAAAAGATTAGAAGATAAGGGAATTATTTCAGGAGTTAATTTAATTGAAAAAATTAGCACTAACTTTAAACGATCAAAAATAAAAACTGAAGTTCTAGCTGCAAGTATTCGAAACCAAAAACAATTACGTGAATGTGAAACAGCAGGAGCAGATATTGCAACAGTTACATTCAAAATAATTGAAAAATTAATTTCACACTCCAAAACAGTTGAAGGCATGAAAAAGTTTACTAAAGACATCGTCCCCGAATATAAAAAAATGTTTAAGTAAGGTTAACACCGACTGCCAAAAACTTATAAATAAACGTTAACGTATGTTAACAAGAGATTCACCATGAAAACAAGAGGAAAAATATTCATTGCAGTACTAGTATTGGCAGCAACAATTTTTATCTGGACAAGCCTCCCCAATAATGTTTACGAAGATGTATATTCTGGAGAATTTGACGAGCCCATAACTCAAGGAAATAATGAAGAAATTTCTTGGAGAGATATAACTCTAAAAGACACACTAACTAGCCAGGAATATAAAATAAGTGACTATGATGGCCAAGTAATCATCTTAGAAACATTTGCAGTTTGGTGCCCAACGTGTAGAAAACAACAGCAAGAAATAAAAAAATTAATAGATTCAGGAGATAACTCAATCCATATTTCCCTTGACATCGACCCAAACGAAGACGAAGAAAAAGTAAAAGGCCATGCAGAAAAAAATGGGTTTGAATGGTTTTTCTCTGTCTCTCCTGTAAGTCTAACCAAAGAGCTCATTGAAGAATTTGGACCAACAGTTGCAAACGCCCCCCAAGCACCAACAATAATTATTTGCCCCGATGGAAATGTCCAATTGCTCGAAAACGGAGTAAAAGATTCAGGAGAATTAGCTCAGCATATTGCCTCTTGTTAAATTAAATCAAAATAACTATGGAAATACTCATAAATTACTGGTTGTCATTTTTTGCAGGAATTATCGCACCGCTCGCAGCAGTGTGCGTTCTTCCCCTATATCCAGGATTCCTAGCATATCTAGCGTCAATTGCAACAGGCAATAATACTTCTCCAAATCCAAAAGAAACGGGAAAACAAATAATTAAATTCGCATGGATAATAACTGCCGGAATAATTACTTCGATGTTCACATTAGGATTAATTTTTTCATTCATCTTAAAAGAATCTCTTACAAATGTAATTGGAATAATCTCGCCAATAGCATTTGCAATTCTAGCAGTTGTAAGTATCCTCCTTATATTCGATGTAGACTTTACAAAATTTCTACCCAAATATTCTATTAAAACAGGAACAAACCCTACGAAGACTTCTTTTCTTTTCGGCCTTTTCTTCGGGGCAATCGTAATCCCCTGCAACCCAGCCTCCCTCGTAATTCTCTTCGCAATATCCACTTCAACAATTAGCTTTATTAATAATCTCATTAATTTCGTTCTCTTCGGAATCGGAATGGCAACACCATTACTTCTTTTCTCTTACATGTCACAATACAAAACTCAAAAAATAATTAAATTTTTAACAAATCAAAAAAGAAAAATTAATATAATCACAGGAATAATTATGCTTGCAATTGCATCATACTATCTTTTCTCAGTATTTAAAATTCAGGAATTAATTCTCTAATGAATAAAAAATATCTAATAGCAATAGGAATAATTCTATTACTTGGATTATTTATTTTCGATATGACTTCAAAAAGTCAAGAAAGTGAAAAATTAGAAGATAAAAATTCTCAAAATAGTAATGAATTTGATATTTCAAAAATAGTTTCAGGAGGGCCTCCAAAAGATGGGATCCCAAGTATTGATGACCCAAAATTCGTAAGTATGGGAGAAGCAGACAATTGGATTGAAGATAATGAATTAGTTTTAGCAATAATCTACAAGGGAGAAAAGAGAGTATACCCACTCCAGATTTTAGTCTGGCACGAAATCGTAAATGATTTTATTGCAGGCGATCCAATAGTAATTACTTACTGTCCTCTCTGCGGTTCTGGAATTGCATACGAGAGAATAATTAATGGAGAGATTGTAGAATTTGGAACTTCAGGAAAACTATACAATTCAAATTTAATTATGTATGACAGATTAACAGAATCATATTGGACACAAATAGATGGAATCGCAGTAACCGGACAATTAACTGGAACAGAATTAAAAGAAATATCAATTGACACAGTCGTATGGAGGGATTGGAAAGTAACTCATTCAGACTCTCAAGTTCTTAGTCAAGAAACAGGATTTAATCGAAATTATGGAAATGACCCGTATGGAAGTTATTATGAAAACTCATTTACCCTATTTCCTGTAGAAAATGAAGACGATTCAGTCCATCCAAAAACAGTAATCTTTGGAATCGAAATTGATGGGACCTATAAGGCGTATAAAGAAGAGGATGTAATTGCGCTCCAACCAATTACTGACACAGTCGCTGAAATAAAAATAAAAATTACTCGAGATGAAAGCGGAATAGTAAAGATAATAAAGGTCGATAGCGATGAAGAAATAGTAAAGGAGCGTGATTTTTGGTTTGCATGGTATGCATTTCATCCAGAAACACAATTATATCAAGCATGACAAAACCGATACTTTTAGTAAAGCCCGAAGACATAAAACCTTCATTTCCTAAATGGGAAGTAGTGGGAGTTCTAAATCCTGCAGCAATAAGACTTCCAAACAATAAAATAGTTCTCTATGCACGCGTAGCAGAAAGTGCAGTACACGAACATGAAGGTCAAAAAATGTGCCCCTATATTTCCGGAAAAGGAAAAACCCACAATCTTTTAGTAGATAAATCAGAAATTGCAACCGAAGTTGAAGAATACATGTTTTTAAAAGAAGGAATTTGTCTAATGACTCACATTTCCCATTTAAGAAAAATAACGCTTGATGAGACAGGAACTAAAGTTGAAAAAATTGCTTCTGTCCCATCATTTACAGGAAATAAAACTGAAGGAAATTTTGGAGTCGAAGATCCAAGAATCGTTAAAATCAACAAAACCTACTTCATGACGTACGTAACGGTCTCAGAAGACACCGGAATCTGCGGTTCTCTCGCAACTTCTCCAGATGCAACTAAATGGCAACGAAAAGGAATTATTTTCTGCAAACAAAATAAGAATGTAGTCCTATTTCCTGAAAAAATTGGAGGAAGATATGTGGCCCTTCATCGACCAGAAGGTTCCCTTAATTTTTCAGACCCTTCAATTTGGATATCTTATTCTCCGGACTTAAAATATTGGGGCGAAGAAACAAGCATAATTCATCCAAGAAAGGAATCTTGGGATGAGGCAAGAATTGGGGCAGGTCCCCCCCCTATAAAAACTGCCAAAGGCTGGCTTCTTATCCATCACGGGATAAAAAAAGAAAAAGATAAAAAAGTATATTCTGCAGGAGCAGTACTTTTAGATTTAAAATCACCTGAAAAAGTAATTGCAAGATCTCCAAAAAATAAACCACTTTTTGGTCCAGAAGAAGATTTTGAAAAAAATGGCTTCGTCAACCAAGTAGCATTTCCAACAGGGATGGTACCAGATCTTGACGGCAAGAGCGTCCTTATATTTTCCGGAGGTGCAGATAGAGTAATTACTATGAGAAAAATTACAATAGAAGATATTCTAAACAGCCTTGAATATCATGCACCAAAAGAAGAGAAAATAGAAAGTAAAACTCCAACTTCTAAAAATAATAAGCGTCTCAAAACTTAATCAAAACTTAATCGAGACATCAAATATGCGAGTGTGGACTCAGCACCCTGATTTAAATTAATTGTCTGCTCGCCAAGCCCATCATGGCATCCACCAGTCGTATCATTATAAACGCTCTGACACAACGTGTTCTTCCCAAAAAACCATTGAATTACTCCAACTGCACGTTCCTTATATCCACGATCAGGAAAAATCTGATGTGCGAGAAGAAGGGAAAATATCTTTGAAGCAGCCTCGACGGGTTGCTGATCAAAATAACTTCGGGCCTCATCCGCCCCCTTATGACACCATTCTCTTTGTCCAATTGGAACAAAAACCCCATTTTCAAACTGTTTTCCAATTAAAAAATCAAGAGAGGAAATTCCCACATCCAAATAGTCTCTTTCCTGAGTCTGCATATATGCATGCAATAACGCCCCACTAAGTTTTGAATTATCATAAGTTAAATAAGGTTCAAACCATTTCCACGTTTCACTCACATGATCACGATAAATCGAAACTAAAAAATCACACATAATTCGAATCCGTGCAAGCATTGATTCAGAATATCGGTACCGATTATAATTACAAAGACCAATAACAGTAGAAGCAACCGTACGGGGAGAAGAATAGCTATGAGGTGCTTCAACAGTTTTAAGGAGAAGTATTTCAGCCATCCCCCTAATATCTCGAGGAATCGAATCAAGAGAGCAAATATATCCGAGTGCTTCAATCGCTCTCCCTTCAGCTTCCTCACTATATTCATCAAAAATCACGTTCCGATGTTTGTCGACAACATTAAACAACTTCCCTTCAGCATTTTGAACATAGGAAATATAATTTAAATAAATCTTAATGAGGGGAATCATTTCAGGATCCCTATTTCTCGAATAAAGCATTGCACTTGCATGCAGTGCCCGTGCATTATCATCAAGAGTATATCCAGAGCTAATATCTGGTCGCAAATGCTTCGTAAATTGCACCATCCCAAATTTATTCGTCAACCGAAGTAAATGTCGCGTATTAATTTTTGGAAGATTAAGTTCATGATCAGAGGAAATGAGGATATGTTTTTCAAAAAGCATTTTATAGGAAAGGGCAACATTGGACCAAATCATACGCCGAGTAGCTAAATAATTATTTTTTTCCATAGTGTGACGAAGCTCATCATCCGATAAGATAGTAAGAAGTGAATCAGAAAATTCTTTCGAACTCCCAAATGAGGTCAAAAATCCCCTCCCAGGAGTAACTTCTTCTTGTGCATGCAAAAATGGCGTCGAAATGATTGCACGGCCAACACCCATAGAATATACGAGAGGGCCACTGGTAATTTGATTGGGATTCTGATTACTCATCATATATACATCACTCGCAGACAAAAACTTAATAATTTCAGCAAGACTCAAGTACCTATTATAAAATTTAACATTATTTGTAAGTCCCAAGTCTTTTGCAGTCTGTTCTAAAAAATTCCTATAATTTTCCCCCTCATTTTTTCGAACAACTGGATGTGTCTGGCCAACAATTAAATAAGTCAAATTTGGAAATTTTTCAACAACTGAAGGTAAACTCCTGATTACTTCTTCGTAGCCTTTACCTGGGCCAACCATTCCAAACGAAGAAATAATCACTCGATCTTTTAGCCCAAGTCGCTTCTTGGAAATTTTTTGTGAATTAAATGCAACGTTGGGAATCCCATGAGGAATAACAGTAACATTCTCCGTAACCTCATAGTCATTCTTCAAAATCTCAATTCCTTTTCGATTCATAATAACTATCTCTTGAGCATATTCTGCAATTTGACGAGTAACTTCTCGAATCTCAGGATTGGGACGAGGAAGAAGAGAATGAAAAGTAACTATGACTGGCTTAGTAACTTCTCGTAAAAAATCAAGCAAATAAGAACCATAGTTTCCCCCAAAAATCCCATATTCGTGTTGAATACAGACGCAGGAAATCGAGTCATCACTATTTACTTCACGTGCAAGCCGAACATAATCTCCACGTTCACTGTCACTTATCTTGTAAACTACAGATTCCGGATAATTATACATATTAGAGCCATTTTTATTAACTGCAGCAATTTTTATTTTCAGAGAAGGGGAAAATTTCTTCTCAATTGCCGTAGTCAAATCTTTTGTGAATGTTGCAATTCCACATTCGCGCGGAGGATAGGTTCCTAAAAAAAGAATATGGGAATTTCCTGAAGAAGAACCAATTTGACTCGCCATTGTATACATAATCCGGATGATTCCAACATATTTAAGCCTTCCTTATCCAAAAAATAGAACTTTTTTTAAAATTTCACCAAAAAATCTCTCTTAAGAACAAACAGCAATAATTTGACCCATTAATTGTTTTGCAGGAAGATTTTTTTTATTAAGTTCAATGTAAAAGTCTCCTTTCAAACGAGCCTTATCTGCACTTACCCGAATACCAGCACTACTAAGCAAATCGCGATCATTATAATTATCTCCTATCGCGAGAACATTTTTCTTCTTAAGTTTCAAGACTTTCATAAAAGATTGCAACCCACGAGATTTTTGCTGAATATTTCGCATCCCAATATCATAAGCCTCTCCATTCCAAATAGTGTACAAATTTCTATGTTTAGAAACTATTTCCTCAATTCGTTTAACCCGATTAGTGCAATGAATAGTAATAATAAATTCTTTTTGTTCAAATCCCTTAATATATTTACTTCGAACAGATTTTAAATCAGAATAGACCCTATAAAGCGATTTAAATGAATTCACGTGCTGATGAATATTTCCTTGATACCATGTTGCACTCCCATTTTCATAAGTTAGACTAACAAATGGAAGAACCTCCCTAAACATATCTTGGAGCATATAAAGTCCTCGCCCAGAATTAATAGTAATTTTAAATCCAAGAAAGTGAAGATTCTTTATCTGTTCAACTTGTTCAGGCAAAATTCTTTTTGTCTCCAAACGCGTCACATTCCCAGTTTGTTTAATCTTAGTTCCCCGAGGGACCAAAACCCCGTCAACATCAAAAGCAATAAGTTTTATTTTCTTCAAATCTTTTTTTGTAAGTTCACGAATTAATTTTTGTTTCCCCATTATATTTCACCTAAATTTTTTATCTACCAAGTTAGCCATTCAACCACATTCATTTTCGCCCATACGCATCTTCAATACGCACAATATCATCTTCATCAAACTCTCCAAAAGAAATTTCCAAAACCCTTACAGTTTTATCAAGCGCCTCAATTCGATGGTTCGTCTTTGGAGGAATAATCACTTCGTCGCCACCAGCCATCTCTCGCACTTCCCCCCCAATAGTCACCTTCGCCGAATTATCCAAAAACCGCCAAAACTCTTTTCGCTTATTATGATACTGCAATGAAAATTTCTGGCCCGGACTAATCTCTAAAATTTTCACCGTCGAGATTTCATTAAAAGTAAATTGTTCAAATCCTCCCCACGGTCTCTTTTCTTCATATTTTTCCATGGAGATAAATAACTTTATATAATTAAAAACCTTTTGATTGAAAAGATGGTGAAGAAAAATATAAAAAAATTCTTAAAAAAAGAGAATGCAATATTTTTACCTTATGATCAAGGTCTTGAACACGGGCCAACAGATTTTAATGATAAAAATGTCGATCCAAAATATATAATTGAAATTGCAAAAAAGGCGAAATTAAATGCACTTGTCCTCCAAAAAGGAATTGCAGAAAAATATAGTTCTGAAATTAAAAAAAGTAAAATTCCATTAATGATTAAGTTAAATGGAAAAACAAATTTAGTCAAGGGAGATCCAATTTCTCGCCAAGTTTGTTCAGTCGAAGAAGCGAAAAATCTGGGAGCAATAGGGGTTGGATATACAATTTATCTGGGAAGTATTCACGAAAGTAAAATGTTGCAAGAATTCTCAAAAATAGAAGAAGAAGCGAAAAAGTTCGGACTTGTAACAATGATTTGGATGTATCCTCGAGGAAAATCAATAAAAGGAAAATCAAAAACGAAACTTATGGCATACGCAACAAGAGTTGCATTAGAGCTAGATGCAGATTTTGTTAAAGTAAGATATGAGGGAAAGAAATCTGATTTAGAATGGGCAGTTAAATCTGCAGGAAAAACCAAAGTAATACTTTCAGGTGGCTTGAAAAAATCTGAGAAAAAACTTCTACAAGAAATAAAAGACTTGAAAGATGCAAAAGGAACTGGTCTTGCATACGGAAGAAATATTTGGCAAAGTGAAAATCCCTATGAGTTAATAAAAAAAATAAAAAAAATATTATTTGCAAAATGATAATTCTCAATTTTAAAAATTACAAAACTGGAAAAGAAGTTCTAGCATTTGCAAAAAAGATTTCTAGCAAAAAAATTATCGCTGCAGCACCAATCATTAACCTACAAGATATTACAAAAAAGACAAGATTAATTCCTTGCGCACAACACGTAGATGATAAAACAAGTTCCAGAGATACGGGATATGTCACGCCAAAAGCACTAGGAGCTATTGGGATACAGCTAACAATTCTAAATCATTCAGAACATCAAATTCCATTAAAACAAATAAAAGAGACTATAAGGGAATGTAAAAAAAATAACATTAAAGTAATTCTTTGCACAAAAAATTTAGGCGAACTAAAAAAATTCAAAAAACTAGGGCCACATGCAATAGCTTATGAAAATCCCAAATTCATAGCTTCAAAAACCTCGATAACAAATTTTCCAAAACCAATAATCTCATTCGTAAAAAGTCTTGAAAAAACAAGGATCATCCCATTATGCGGAGCAGGAATTAATTCAAAAGAAGATGTAGCAACTGCATATAAACTCGGATGCAAGGGGATATTAGTAAGTTCATGGATCATGAAATCAAAAAACCCAACTAAATTTTTAAAAGAAATAATCAAGACAAAATGATGAGAAAAGAAAGGAAAAGAAAAGATTTCAGAGTAACAATATTTGGTTCTGCAAGAATAAAGAAAGATGACAAATATTACAAACAAACTTCAAATCTTGCAGAAATGTTGGGAAAGAGAGGAATTGATATAGTAACTGGTGGTGGTCCCGGACTTATGCAGGCAGCAAGCGAAGGTCATAGAATTGGAAGAAAAAAATCTGGTAAAAAATCTCACTCAATCGGTCTATTGATTAAATTGCCAACAGAACAAAAAGCATCAAAATTCTTAGATATCAAAAAACAGTTCAGCAGGTTTTCAAACAGGCTCGATAATTTCATGAATCTCTCAAATGCGTTTGTTGTTGCAACTGGAGGCATTGGAACAATTTTAGAATTTTTCTACGCATTACAACTAATGCAAGTAAAACAAACGTGTAATGTTCCAATAATTCTTATTGGCAATATGTGGCCCGAACTAATTTCATGGTTAGAAAAATATCCTGTAAAAAATGGGAGAATGAAAAAATCAGATTTAAATCCAATAATTGCTGTAAAGACATGTAATGAAGCAATTAAGATTATTGACAATTCTTATGAGAAATTTCTAACCGGAAACGAGAATTTTTGTTTAAATTATAAAAAATATAAAGTAAATTAAGCTCGCAAACCATTTTCACGATGAACAATAAATTCTACAGCATCTCCAAAATTCTTCGAAATATGCCTTTCCTTATCTTTCAATTTCCCAACCAACTTTTTCTCCCCAGGACGATTTCCAAAAGGAACTAAAATTCCAAAACCGCGAGCATTATGAGCAGTTTGTAAATCGCTTGCCCTATCTCCAACAATATAAATAGAAGTATTTTCTCGTTTCCAACCAGCATCCCTAAGAGCCTCCAAAACCATTCCAGGAAGAGGTTTATTACATTTACAATTACAAAGAATTTTTTTATCGAAGGTAAATTGTGGATGAGATTTTGTATATGCTTTGGTCGTATGAGGGCAAACAAAACATTTTTCCAAGTCAACACCTCGTTCCTTAATCAAGTTTACAATATAACGACAAACTTCTCTGGATTTTTTTTCAGTAAGTAAGGGAAAATCTTTAATCGCAACACCAGACTGATTAGAAATCATATAAATTTTAGCATCAGGAAGTTTTTTATTCAACATTTTCAAACTGCCAAAAATCCCTCGTCTAAAGCGAATCAAATCTTTCCAATTTTTTTGACTTCCTAAATGATATTTATCATCATAAATTATCGTCCCATCGCGATCAAAACAAATTAGAATATTCTTCTTTTTCACCATCTTAAAAACTAATCGAGAAGAAGTTATTTAATAGTTTCTAAAACAATTCAAACAAAAACCTATAAATACCTCAACTTCCTTAAACAAAAAAGATGGGGAAGAAATACGACATCATAACAGTTGGAAGTGGTTTAATCGATGCATCTCTTCAAACAAATATTCAAGAAAAAAATCATTTTATAAAAATTCCACTCGGAACAAAAATTCCCCTAGATAAGATAATTTTTTCAAGCGGAGGTGGAGGAACAAATACTGCAAGATGTGCATCAAAACTTGGAATGAAAACAGCATTTCTTGGAAAAATAGGCTCTGGTTATAACGCACAAATAATTCTTAGAGAACTAAAAAAATCAAATGTAGATTTCCTAGGAACAACATCAAAAGAACACACCGGCTATTCAATTATTCTCAAGAGTACAAACAATAGGAGAACAATCCTCACATTCAAGGGAGCAAGTGATATGCTTTCCTATAATGAAATCAATCTCAAAAAATTAAACACAAAATGGTTTCATTTCACATCGATGAATGACGAATCATTTCAAACACAAAAAAAATTAATCAGTTTTGCAATAAAAAATAATATTAAAATATCTTACAATCCCGGAATAAAAAAAATAAATCAAGGATTGGGAAAAATAAAAAAAATCATAAAAAACGCAGATATTCTTCAAATGAATAAAGAAGAGGCACACACCCTTGTCAAAAAAGCAAAAAATGAAAAGGAAATTTTCAAAAAGTTGCATAAACTTGGAGCAAAAATTATTTGCATAACTAACGGAAATAAAAAAGGAAAAATTTCTAACGGAAAAAATATCTACACATTTAAACCGAAAAAAATAACCGCGAAAAAATCAACAGGAGCAGGAGATGTATTTGCAATCTCATTTGTATCTTCAATGATAAAATATGACGATATAGAAAAATCAATAAAAATCGCAATAAAAAGTGCTCAATCAATAATCACTCAGCAAAAAAATACAGGGCTACTCTCACTCCAACAAATTCTAAAGAAGATTAAACATGAAAGAGTAAACATCTCAAAAGAGTGTTGGTAAATCTATTTTAGTTTTTTATATCCTTCCAAATAAGCTTTAGAATTTATCTTATGCCTCTCAAGAAGTTCATCCACAGTTCCAGAATGGGATAATTTTCTAACGGCCAAATGTTTCATTGAAATATTTTTACCAACCAAACCTTCGGCAACCATCTCTCCAATTCCACCCTCACTACGATGATCCTCGGCCAAGACAATTTTATTTCCGTGTTTTTTCACAAATCGAATAAACTTTGCATGATTAAAGGGTTTTATAGAATATAAATCAACAACTGCCACACTAATTCCTTTCTTCCCCATTGCTTCGTGTGCCTTGAGTGCTTCATAAACCGTAATTCCAGAACCAACAAAAACAGCCACATCTTTTTTTGATTGTTTTAAAATTTTAAAATCTCCAACATTAAATTTTTCAGATGAAGAATACAATGGAAACGTTGCGGGTCGACTCGTACGAAGATAAGTAATTCCAGAGAGTTTTGAAGCAGCAACAGTTAATTTTTGGGCGCTCAATGCATCGCTTGGATAGAAAACCTGAGAATTATTCAAGCTACGAAAAAGTGAAATGTCTTCAAGACCCATTTGACTCGAACCATCTTCACCAATTGAAACCCCACTATGACTTCCGCAAACAACGAAGTTAGCATCACTTAAACTAGCCATTCGAATTTGATCGTGTGCCCGAGATAAAAAGGCAGAAAACGTCGACGCAAAAACTCTAAACCCCTTTTTACTTAAGCCAAGCGAAACACTAAGCATATTTTGTTCTGCGATAAAAGCTTCAATAAATTGTTTTGAAGTTTTCTTTTTCAATTCTGCAGAAAAAGTAGAATTCGAAACTTCTGCATCAATTCCCAAAACATTTCCATTTGCAAGAGCGAGAGAAGCAAGCGTTTCTCCATAAACTTTCCGAGTAGCAATTGCAACATCAGAAGAATATTTCTTTAATTTCAACTTCTTTTTAGAAAAAGGATAAAGTTTTTTTATTGGTTTTCGAATAGTTACCTTGGGCATTTTTGCTTCTCCCAGATCTTCCAAAACATGTTCAAGTTCCTCAGATTTTAACGCTTTTCCATGCCAACCATTTTTATTTTCAAGCAAAGATACTTCTTTTCCTTTCAAAGTTTTAGCTAAAATTAAAACAGGTTTTTTTGAAGTACGAGCTTTTTTGAAAACTCTCAAAATTTCCTTAATTGAATTTCCATCAATTGAAAAAATTTCAAATCCAAATCCAGCATATCTTTTTTTATACGCGCTAATATCGTGTCCAAGCAATGTTTCTCCTCGCTGTCCGAGTCGATTAATATCAATAATTGCAACAAGATTGTTCAATTTATAATGCTGTGCAAGTTCCATAGCTTCAAAAACAGAACCTTCAGCAACTTCAGAATCTCCCATCAAAACAAATATTTTATTTTTTCTTTTCTGTAGTTTCGCAGCAATTGCCATTCCAACTCCAACACCAAGTCCTTGTCCAAGCGAACCTGTAGCAACTTTGATCCAATCAAGACTAGAAGGAACTGGATGGCCTTCAAGATTACTCTTCAAATCTCTAAGTTTCATCAGATTATCTTTAATGCATCCTGCACGATACAATGAAGAATAAAGAATTGGTGCAGCATGACCCTTACTCATTATAAATTCGTCATTATCAGGATTTTTAGAATTTTTAACATCATATTTCATTTCATTAAAAAACAAAACGCTCATTAAATCTGCACAAGACAAACACGAAGAGGGATGCCCGCTTCCAGCTGAAGTCGTCATTTCAAGAGAATCTTTTCTAAGAACCTTCGCAATTTGTTGTAATTTTTTTTCCATCATTAACATTAGATTATCTTCGCGTTTTAACAGCATGACCGCCAAATTGATTTCTCATAGCAGCAATTAATCTACCACATCGTCCAAGCTTTCGAGTTCGTTTCCTCATCAATCTAGCTTCTTGCAAAATCTTCATTTCAGAGAGTCGTTCCAATTTTCTCATTTCTTTTTCAGTTTCTCCTCGAGGAACCTCGCAACTAATAGAACGCAGATATTTTTCTCTCCTAAAAGAATCCCACAGCCAACCCATTAGGCGACCTTCAACTATACTCCCATTCGCATACACTTTAGAAACTTCTTTCAAATCAAAATCAAATTTCTTTTCATATTTTTCAAGCGCCAAAAATCCCTCATTAATAGATCCCATCATCCCATATTCAATTCCATTATGAACCATCTTGACAAAATGTCCACCACCACTTTTTCCCATATAACCAGAACCATTTTCCACACACATTGATTTAAACAAAGGCTCAATAGTTCTAAAAATTTTCTTCTCTCCTCCAATCATCATACAAGCACCATGTCGAGCACCCTCAATTCCGCCACTCGTGCCACAATCAAAAAAATAAATTCCCTTTTTCTTCAAAGTCTTATTTCTTCGAATAGAATCTTTGTAAAATGAATTTCCTCCATCGATAATAATATCTCCCTTATTTAATAATGGAATTAATGAAAACATAATTTTGTCGACAACTTTTCCTGCAGTAACCATTAACCAAATAATTTTTCGCTCATTACTTGGAAGTTTAGAAACCATATCTTCCAAAGAATCACTCGCAAAAATATTTTTTCCATTACTAAGTTTTTTTGCAGGACCTTTTGAGCGATTGTAAACGACAACTGAATGCTTATGCTCTGACAAATTTTGAACCATCGCAGATCCCATTCTCCCCAACCCTACAAAGCCAATCTTCATGCCAATCTAACTCCAGAATTTTTATTAAATTTCTCAAGAGCCTTAGGACCCGTACTTTTCTTAGAATACTTATGAAGTTTACCTCGAGAAACCTTATCTACAATTTTCCAAGAATTGAAAAGCTCATCTTCTCGAGTAAAGGTAGTTTGATTCCCTAAAAGAATATCCTTAAACAAATTTTCATATCCTTCAGGGGTATTTGGGCCATACTCGCAATCATAACAAAAGTCCATTTTAATATTTCTCGCAGCTTGCTTTCCGGGAGATTTTGAATTAAGAATAAGCTCAATTCCCGGATTTGGAAATAATCTTATCTCTAAAGAATTTCCATTCGACGGACACGTTTTATCAAACAAACATTTTACCGGCTTAAAATTAATTACAATCTTTGATTCCTTTTTTCCCAAAAATTTACCCGTCCTAAAATAAATTGGAACACCATTCCAACGCGGATTTTTAATTTTTAAGAGATGGGCAGCAAAGGTTTCTGTTTTTGAATTTTTAGGTATACCGCTTTCACTAGTATAACCCTTATATTGTCCAACAAGAGTTTTCGTAATTCGAACATTTTTTAAAAGTTCTGCTTTTTTATTTTGAATAAAATCTCCAGAAAAAGATTCTGGCATTTCCATAGTAACTAAAGATAAAAGTTGCAACATATGATTTTGAACCATATCAAGAACAGCTCCATAAGAATCATAATAGGCACCTCGTTCACCAATTCCAACATTCTCGTCAAGAACGACACTAATACTTTCAACATGATATTTATTCCAAACAGGCTCCAAAACACGATTCGTAAAACGAAGAACTAAAACATTTTCAACAAGTTCTTTTCCAAGATAATGGTCAATCCGATAAATTTGCTTCTCGTCAAAAATTTTATGAATACACGCGTTCAATTTCTTTGCACTCTTCAAATTTTTTCCAAAAGGTTTTTCATAGACAACGCGAGTCCAACATTTTTTCTCTTTAGTTACTCCAATTTTCTTCAAATTACTAGAAATAACTTCGAACTTATCAGAGCCAGTCGCTAAATAAAAAACTTTATTGGCAAATCCATCAGATTCATATTTTTGTATCCTCTGTTGCAATTTAACATAATCAATAGATTCGCTAAAATCCATTTGAACGTAATGAGTATTCGCAAGAACGTTAGAAAAAGCGGAAGAGTCTATTTTTCCATCAATATGTTTTTTCCCAGACATAGCAATTTTATGCCCACTAGAGGGTCTGCGAGCAATCCCAAGAATCTTAAATTTCTTAATTCCCTTGCGTTTAACCAAATTATAAATTCCTGGAATCAACTTTTTCTTAGTCAAATTTCCAGTCGCTCCAAAAACTACAAATAAAACACCTTTTTCCTTTTCCATATATCACCTAATATAATAAATCGATAACATCTATTTAAAGATTTTCCTTAATTTATTTTTTTAAAATCTCGTCGAGCTTCCCAGAATTATCTAACTTCAAAAGATCTTGATAACCGCCATAAAAATTCCCATCAATAAAAATCATAGGAGCTGTCGGCCAATTATTAGTCTTTTTCATAAGTCCATCCATTTCATCACGATTAATTTCAAAATAATTAATCGTTTTGTATTCCAAATTCTTTTCATCAAAAAATTTTTGAGCAGAATTACAAAAAGGACATCCAGGTTTAACATACATCATAATTTCCATAACTAATAAATTATTCAAAGATATATAAATCTGAGTATATCCCGTAAACTTTAAAATCTAAATCTTCCTAGAATAATTATGAAAACTAAAGTATACGCTCCGGGAGATAAAGTCTTGTTCAAAACAAAAACAAGAGAATGGGAAGGTTATGTCTTAGAATCTCACGACCCAGAAATAATTCTCCTAAAGCTCCAATCAGGATATAACATTGGAATTAGAGAAAACGAAATCCTAAATGCAAAATTATTAGAAAAATCTAAAGAACTTCCAAAAAAAGAGTTCAAACCAGAGATAAACAAAGATAAAAAAAATATCGCATTAATAATTACTGGAGGAACAATTTCTTCTCGTCTTGATTCAAAAACTGGGGCAGTAATTCCTACAGACGGACAAGCAATTCTAAATATTGTTCCAGAAATAAAAGATATAGCAAACATAACAACTATCAAAAAACCATTCCTCGCACTTTCAGAGAATATGAGTAGTTTCCATTGGATAAAGATTGCAAAAACAATTGAACCATTATTAAATGATGAATCTATCGACGGAATAATAATTGCCCAAGGAACAGACACGATTTCATATACCGGAACTGCACTCTCATTTTTTATTAAACAACTAAACAAACCAATTGCAATCACGTATTCTCAAAGATCAATTGACAGAGGCTCAACCGACGCATATCTTAATTTGTTATGTTCTGCAAAGTATGCAACATCAGACATTGCCCAAATTGCAATTATAGGTCATGCAGATTCAAACGATAATTCATGCATTGCAATAAATCCCACAAAAACAAGAAAAATGCATTCATCAAAAAGAGATGCATTCAAGGCAATCAATACATCACCAATTGCAAAAATAGCAAAATCAAAAGAAAAAATAAATCTTGAAATTTTAAAAGAGTTTAAAGCAAAAGACAAAACAAAAAAAGTAAAAATGGATATTAAGTATTCTCCAGATGTTGCAATCATAAAAATTTATCCTGGACAAGACCCAGGCATTATAGAATGGTATCAGAAGAATGGGTACAAAGGATTAATTCTTGAAACAACAGGACTTGGCCATGTTCCAAGCAAAGATTCCAAAAATAATTGGATTCCAAAAATAAAAAAAGCAATATCTTCAGGAATGATAATTTGTGCAACGGCTCAAACAATATTTGGAAACCTCAACCCAAATGTTTATTCCGCAGGAAGGCAATTACAAAAAACCGGAATAATCTTCTTAGATGATATGCTCTCAGAAACAGCCTTCGTAAAACTTTCATGGGTTCTCGCCCATCCAAATTGGAAAAAAAGCATTAAAGAAAAAATGCTAGAAAATATTTCAGGGGAATTTAACCCCAATTTAAAAAATTAAAGTAAAAATAAAAAAATTTATTTCTTGGACATCTCCCAAGAAAATCCATATCCTTTCTTTGCTAAAAGATTATAGATATAAATTGCAACAAAAAATGTTATATACATAATTGCCGCACTTTTTAATGGATTCAAAAGATATAAATCGAGCATGCTCGCATTCGCTAAACCATATGCAAGATGAGAAACTAATGTCTGAAGAACTGCCGAAATAAACACGAACACTCCAAAGAACACTGCAGATTTATATTTGATATTTGCTAATTTCATCACTTTACCTCCTTAACATTATAATGAATTAAGGTTATATAAATGTTTTTGCGAATTAAAACTTCTTAGATTGTCAAGCGCCACCGTGAACGAGGAGCGTCGTGGCGCAATTCAAAATAGGCGTACGAGACGTCAATTGAGAATCTAAAAAAATCTTTTAGAAACCTTTAAGGATAACTAACCACTTAACAAATTATGAAAAAAGAAGTATTCTATGTAAAATCCCTGGAAGAAGATTTTATTTCTAAAACATTAAGGGCAAAAAAGAAAGTAGATTTTCAATCAATCGAGGATATAATTAAGACTAAAAAAATTAATCCAAATACAAAAAGTTTTGGAAAGAAAAGCAGACTTGCATGTACGGCATTGAGTAAAAATTATACAAAAACTTACCGTCAACAAGGAATAATTTTTAAAACAAAAGACAAGCCAGATTATGTATCTCCATTCGATTTAATCCTCCTCACTAAAACTAATAAAATAATTGTCCAATACTATCGAATAAAAAATAACCTTCACCAATATTATAATCAGGAACTAATCTCTGGTTTTGAAAAATTCATCTGTAAAACGGCTAAAGAAATGCTCGAAAAATTTCCTTCGCCAGAAACTGCATGGAAGGAAGTAAACAAATTCCGAGTAAAAAATGGCTATAAACTCTTACCAAAACAAAAATATCGACTTGTAGAATATAATGAAGTAATTTTTCATAATCCGGTGAAAATAACTCCAATTGCATTATATGGGTATAGAAAAAATTCTAGAGAAATAGCAAGAAAACTCAGACTTCCACATTTTATCTCAGCTAAAAAATTTTACGAAAGTATCAAACAACAATCTTTAAAATCCTTGACTCATTAAGATAGTAATGGAACATGATTACAAAAAAGTCGGACTCAAAAGCGGTCTTGAAATTCATCAACAATTAAACACTCATAAATTATTTTGTTCTTGTCCTTCAATACTTAGAAGCGACGAGCCAGAATATGAAATCAATAGAATTCTAAACCCAGTTATCGGAGAAACAGGAGTTGTAGACATTGCCGCACTCCATGAACACGAACAAAATAAAGAATTCATCTACCAAGTCTTCGATACAAATTGTTTAGTCGAATTAGATGAAGAACCTCCAAGGCCAATAAATCAAAATGCATTAAAAATCGCACTACAAATAGCAACGCTCCTTAACGCAAAAATTTTCCCAGTATCTCAGATCATGAGAAAAACCGTAATCGATGGTTCAAACACTTCCGGATTTCAAAGAACTGTTATGATTGCTCACGACGGATACATTGAAACAAAAGAGGGCCGTGTTCGAATTGAATCAATCGCGCTAGAAGAAGATTCGGCAAGGAAAGTACAAACAAGCGAAGAAACAAAAACGTATAAACTTGACCGCCTAGGAATTCCATTGGTCGAAATCACAACATATCCGGATCTAAAAAGTGCAGAACAAATAAAAGAAGCAGCACTAAAAATTGGAGAAATCTTACGGGCATGCGACGTTAAACGAGGAATTGGAACAATCAGGCAAGATGTAAATATTTCTATTGCAAAGAGCAAACGAGTTGAGATAAAGGGATTCCAAGATGTAAAAATGTTTGAAAAAATAATTGATGGAGAAGTCTCGCGACAAATTGAATGTGTAAAAAATAATTCTTGTAAAAATGAAGTAAGAAAAGCTCTTCCAAACGGAAAAAGTGAATTTTTGCGCCCAATGCCAGGAAGTGCACGAATGTATCCAGAAACAGATACGCCACTTCTCAAAATTTCAAGAGAACAAATGGATACGGCTAAAAAGAATTTGCCGAAGTTATCATCAGAACATAAATCATTTTTAGCAGAGTTTGGACTAAACGAAGAACTAGTTAAGGCAGTTCTCAAAGAAAAGAAAGTAGAAGATTTCAAAATCTTAAATAAAACTTCTGACAACACAGAACTAATCGCAAAAATGCTAACATTATTTCAAAAAGAAATTGCGAAGAAACAAAATTTATCAAAAGAAGAACTTAACAAAATATTTAACGCACATACATTAGAAGACATTCTAGAAAAAGTCGGTTCAACAATTGCAGCAAATGATGTTAAGGTAGTTATGAAAAATATTGCTTCAGGAAAAACTTTAGATGAAGCATTACAAAAGTCCGACATAGATTTAGATTCGGAAGTAAGAAAAATAATTAAGGAAAAACCAAATTTGAGTTCTGGAGCTTACATGGGGCTTGTTATGGGAAAATTCAAGGGCCAGGTAAGTGGAAAAGAAGTAATGGGTATTTTGAAAAAAGTTTTAGAATAGTTACTGAACCATTCCATTAATAATCCACGTCGCAAAAAGTGCAAAAAACACAGCTACGATCGCAACGACAATCCAAGAAGAAGATCCACTAACGGCACCAAGAGCAGCACCAATCGCAGCAGAAGTTCCAGAAATTAAAAATCTCCTATTTTTTTGATCCATAGAGTTTAAAACAAAAAAGACTATAAAAATCTTTTCAAAATAAATTACTTGAATTCAATTCCAAGTTCCTTCAATCGATCAACATGAGCCTTCAAGAGAACTTCAACGTTTGAAACCATCTTCACAAGTTCTCCTCTCTCAGCAACGAGCGTATTAACAGAACCCTTATGAAATCCGATTTCTTCTTCCTTAGACATTTTTGGAGCAACATCCTCTTTTGCAGGCTCGCCAACATTCTTCGCAGAATCAATCGCATTTTCTAAATCTTTTGTATCCATATTAAATTGACTTTTTTTCCATTAATAAATCTTTACATAATAAAATATCAAAACTTATAAACTAGTTCAACAATAAAATCATATGGAAAGAACACTCATCAAAGATGCACTTCAAAAAAAGGAAAATACAAAAGTTTTACTAAAAGGCTGGATTCACGATTCTCGAGATTTAAAAAAAGTAAGATTCATAGTGCTAAAGGATAGAACTGGAAGAATTCAAATAACTGGAATAAATGGAAAAACTGCTTCAACAGTTTTCGATGAAATGACGTCATTCACAAGAGAATCTGCAATAGAAGTTGTAGGAACAATCCAAGATTCAAAACAAGCAAAATCGGGAAAAGAATTATTACCTGAATCGATTACAATAATAGCCAAAGCAGAAGAACCATTACCAGTAGACGCATCAGATTATTCTAAGTCAGACCTTGCAAACAGAATTGACAATAGATTCTTAGATTTACATTCTAAAAAAGCACAAAGCATTTTCAGAGTACAATCAACAATTCTTCAAGCATTTAGAGAATTCATGACAAAAAACGAAACAATCGAAGCAATATTTCCGGCAATCATTGGAGCAAGTAGTGAAGGTGGAACAGATGTTTTTGAAATTAAATATTTTGAAAAATCTGCTTACTTATCTCAAAGTTGCCAACTCTATAAACAAATGCTCGCCTGTTCAATGGAAAAAGTATTTGCAATTTTCACTGCATGGAGAGCAGAAAAACACAACACCTTAAGACATCTAAACGAATCCAGACAACTAGATTATGAAGAGGCATTTGCCGACGATAAAGACGTTATGAAAGTTCTAGCAGAGTGCATGAAATATATGATTCAACGAGTATTGGATCAAAATTCAGAAGAATTAGAATTTTTAAAAGTTAATCTAAAAATTCCAAAAACAAAATATCTGACATTCGATGAAGTTGCAAAGTTAATGAAAAAAGAAAAAATCAAAATTCCAGAACATGATTTATCTGGAGAAGCAGAAAAAAAATTGGGAGATTTATTTCCTGACACAATAGTTTTTGTAACTGATTGGCCAATTAAAGGAAAACCATTCTATATTATGCCTGATGGAGAAAACTCAAAAGGTTTCGATGCTATTTGGAAAGGACTCGAAATTTCCTCAGGAGGACAAAGAATTCATGAACCAGAACTTCTCAAAAAACAACTCAAAGCAAACGGAATGGACCCAAAAAACTTCAAAGAATATATCAATAGTTTCAAATATGGTGCACCACCACACGCAGGATGGGCTCTCGGACTAGAACGAATAACTATGCTTATGCTTGGAATTGAGAATATCCGAGAAGTTACCCTTTTCCCCAGAGACAGAGATAGATTAAGTCCATAAAACATATTAGAGAACGATTAATTTTAAAAACATTAAAAAAATATAAAACTGCATGATAAAAAGATATCTCGCAATTTCTACAGAACTGGAAGTGAGCCCCCAGCTCCTAGAACGTGGAGCTAAAGTCATACCTTACCGCTTTAGTGGAACAATAAAACCATTATTAAAACGTGGAGAAAATCCAGAAGATTCATTAGAAGTACATTATAGGGGCCATTTTAATTCTCAGGCAAAAGAATCTATAAGACATTTACCAGAATTAGAAACTATCGCAGGCAAAGTTTCTCAAAGATTAGACCACTCAAAAAGAAGATAAGAATTACAATTCTTCAAAAGATGTATCTGAAGCATCTTTTATCGTCTCTTCCCCAACTCCCTCACACTTACAGGAGTAAGGAGCTTGACCAGGAGATAGTTGACTTGTATCTGGTTTACATACTTGCTCTATAATTCCGCCATTGGGCCCAACAAGATTTGGACAGTCTTTATCTGGACAGGTAAACTCTGCATGAATTCCAAAACCGCCAGCATTTCCTGCAATGGTTAATTTAGGTTTACAATCTTCACATACTTTAGGTTTAGGGCCAGGAGTACTCGGACCTCCGCCGCCTCCAGTTCCTCCACCAGGAGGAACAGAATCTCCAGTCCCAGGTGCAGGAGGTTCACTCCCAGTCCCTCCACCAGAACAAAGACAGCTATTATCACATGCATAAACACTAGGATATTTCACAATTGGTCGAGAATACATATCTGGACAAATTTCATCACTTTGCCAAATAGAAGGAACCTCGTAAAAACTGTCTTCACACCATTCCCAATCATTATTTCCGTTTTTTGCAATCAAACCATTTCCACAATCATTAGGATTTCCATTTTCATAAGCCATATTCACTCCGAATTTCCCATATCTTCCTTCCAGAGAAATTTTATTGGCAGGGTCTCCACAAAGGGCAGCAGAAATTCTTTCAAGTTGATTCCATTCCAATCCAGCAGTCATAGTGGGAACGTCCATTAAATTATAATTTGAAGAATCTACGCCAGTAACATCCCAATGTCCAAGTCCAAGACTATGCCCCATTTCATGCCCAACAACACGAGGAACAGTATCTGTAAGTATCATCATACCCCTTTTAGCAGCCGTCATTCCATCTCCTCCAACCATTGAATCCGCAATAAGAATTAATTCCTTATCATCAGGATTAACGACTGCCTGAGCAATTCCTCCGACAGTCCCATCAGTAGGAGGAGTTAAAGAACCCCCATTAAAAGAATCGATTAATGAAAAAAGTGCCGCATAATTAACAATCCGAACACCACCAGTATAAATTGGAAATACATGCTCAGGATCATATTGCTCATCATAATAATGTTCTCTTTCCAAAACTCCACCAAAATGACCTAAATTATCTTGTTCAATTCCAATAAGATAATAATCTCCTGAATTAAGGAGGGCGGGAGTGATAGGGGCATAATCGGTCGGAAGTAATTGTTGATTAAATCGATTAATAGAAGTGAGATATTGGCCATAAACTTGATTAAGATTCGCAAGTCCTCGATTAAATTCCTCGTTTCCCGGAGAATCGTCATAAAGATAAAATGAAACAAACTTTGCACGATATTCACAAGAAGGCGGACTCAAAAGAAGATTTAAAGTTTCGTCATCAGAAACAGAAGCCACATCCCCTGCAGTAATCAATTCTTGGTTTAGTTCTTTTGGAAAATTCATTGCCGAAACTAAATTTTTAACATTTGACCTGCCACCATTCAAGCTTTTTGTAGAATAAATACCCGTATTCTCATGTTCATCGAATAAATAATAAACAAAATTATCTGGATTTAATCCGCCAAATAAAATTTTATATTTTCCACTTCCTAGTTCAATTAAGGTCTCTATCTCGAGTGACTCACCACTCTCATAATAAAGAATTTTTATTTCCTCCGTATCCGAAACCTCGATAATTTGATAACTTTTATCTTTGGCAGTTTCCATAGAAATAATTTCTGGACCTTGCAAATCATAAATATAAATTTCCTTATTTTCAAGAATTTTGCGATTTTTTAGAAAAATTTTCAAATAAAATTCATTTTTCCCATCTAAAAGATTTTTTGGATTGAGATAAAAACCAGTGTCTAATTGTTCAATTTCTTCAAAAAATTCTGGACGAATATTTTGCAATTCACCATTAATATAAAATTCAATATTTTTTACGTCACTCTCCACAAGATTTGTTGAATAAGCTATCGAAGAAATAATGTCTGGGGTCGCCCCATTTAAAATAACGCCAGGTTCAATTTCATTAAAAGAATTTATATAAATCTCTCCACCTCGAGGACTGTTAAAAACATCTACGCCAAAATTTGCCAACAAAATAAAAATAACTGCAACAATCAAAATTGTAATCAAAATAAAATTAATCGCCTTTTTTTGTCTCATAAAAAATTCTAGCTAGGCACATTAATAAACATTTCTAAGATTCAAATATTAAATAAATAGTAACTTTCTTCAGCATTAGGACATTAAAATTCTTCAAAAGATCTATCCGAAGCTTCTTTTGGTTTCTTTCCAGTGGCAGGTTGACACTTACATGAATAGGGTGGTTGTCCGGGAGATAATTGACTCATATCAGGTTTACATTCCATCTCAACAATTTCTCCATTAGGCCCAGCACCATTCGGACAATCTTTATCAGGACATTCGTATTCTCCGGTAGGTTCCATTAAAAAACTATCTGGATTTTGTTCAAAAACTGGCTCGGGCTTGCAAGTTGCACAATCTTTTCCTTGAGGCCCGCCAGGAGGAGTGCTAGGCCCGCCACCAGGATTACCACCACCACCTGGAGGAACAGAGTCTCCCGTACCAGGAGCAGGAGGTTCACTTCCAGTTCCACCCCCAGAACAAAGGCAACTTGAACTACAACTATAAACGCTCGGCCATTTTACAATAGGACGAGAATACATATCTGGACAAACTTCACTTCCCCAAACCGGAACTTCCTCAAAACTATCTTCACACCATTCCCAATCATCTTGCTCATTTTTAGCAATCATACCATTACCACATTTATTGGTACCATCTCCTGCAAGAAATCCCTCATAATCAAGATTTACTCCAAAACCACCATATCTTCCCTCTAACGAAATTTTATTTGCAGGATCTCCACAAAGAGCAGCATGAATTCGCTCAAGCTGATTCCATTCCAATCGAGTGCTAGGATAAGGATTAGTATCCATAAGATTTACTGCAGATACTCCAGGACCATTTGCATTCCAATGTCCAAGTCCAAGACTATGTGCCATTTCATGACCAACGACAACAGAATTAGTATTAGACAACAGCATCATCCCTTCCCGTGGACGCGTAGATCCGGCCGCATCGCTAAGAGAATCTGCAATCAAAATCAATTCCCTATCAATAGGATTTGTAACAGCTTCAACAAATCCTTCAACAGAGGTTGTTAAAGAACCATCATTAAATGCCTTAATTCGCTCAAAGAAGTAATGGTTATCAGTTACCCTAAAACCACCATTAGGGATATGAATTTCATGAATAACTAAATTCTCGTCAGTGTAATAACTCACATCATAATCTTCCTCTACAATGCCTTCAAATGGACCAAGGTTATTTTTATCAAGACCTACCAAATAATAATCTCCGGGAACAATCAATTGGGAACTGAGGGGAGAATAATCGGTAGGAACTAATTGTTGATTAAAACGGTTAATTGATAAAATATATCCCCCATAAATCATGTTAAGATTGGTATGTGCTCGAGCAAATCCAGTTTCTAAAGAATAGTCATCATACAAGAAAAACGAAACAAACTTTGCACGATATTCACAAGATGCAGGGCTCAACGATAGATCAATAGTTTCACCTTCCTCAGTTACACCAAATTTGGTTACTTGGATAATATCTTCAAAAGAAATCAATTGTGGATTAATTTCTTGAGGAAGGTTCATCGAAGGAACTAATTTCTCAATTCGGTCAAATCCGCCAACCAGACTCTGAGGAGAATAAGCATTTTTATTTCCATTCACATCCGCTAAATAATAAACAATGTCTTCAAGACCCATATCTCCTACTACGAGCTTATATCTTCCACTTCCCAAGTCTATTAAAGAATCAATTGAAGTCCCAATACCGTCCAGATAATATACCGCACTAATCTCTGCGACATCGATAACATCAATAATTTGATAACTTGCATCATCTGCAGTATCCATAGAAATAATTTCTGGACCACTTAAATCAAATCTCAACAGCCGCCGATCTTCAAAAGTCTTTCTATTCTTCAAAAGAATTTTTAAGTAAACATCATTATTTCCGTCGATTAATTTCTTCGGATCAAGATAAACACCTGTATCTAGCTGTTTAAAATCTTCATGAAATTTCAAATTCAAATCTTGTTTTTCCCCATTAAGATAAACTCCAATGGTATGAATTTCATCTTTAGCTATATTCGTAGAATAAATAAGTGTCGAGGAAAGATCTGAAACTTCTGCATTCAAGATAACTCCTTTTTCAGTTTCAGCAAAAGATTCTAGATATTTTTCTTCCATCCTCGGACTACTAAAAACATCAACGCCAAAATTTGCCAATAAAATAATAATAACTGCAACACTCAAAATTGTAATCAAAATAAAATTAATCACCTTTTTTTGTTCCATACAAAACCTTAGTTAATTTCCTTAATAAATATTTCCAACATTCAAAACTTAAATCCATCACCCTCAAATCTAGGAATAATATGCATATGTAAATGATTAACTGCCTGTCCTGCATGTTTCCCATCATTAACCAATAAATTAAAATCGGTCGCACCAACTTGTTCCAAAATTCTCGGCGTAATAAATTTAACAGTCTCTAAAAATTCGGCGTAAAATTTTTTGTCAAGACACAAGAAATCTTTACAATGTTTTTTCGGAATAACTAGGCTATGTCCAGTGGTTTGAGGATTCGCATCTTTCATCACAATAAAATTTTTTCCATCATAGACCTTCTCTGCTTCAACATTTCCAGAAATTATCTCGCAAAAAATACACATTTCTTTTTTCATATAAGAACATAGTTAACCAAAATATAAAGGTATCCATTAATAATATATACTCTCAAAACTCTTTTTTTTTATGTACAAAGGAACATTTATCATCGCATCAGGACCAGTAATTATCGAAGATGGAAAATTATTAGTAAATAAAGATTCCAAAGATGATTTTTATAAAATCCCTGGAGGAACTGTGAAGGAGGGAATAGAAGATCTAGAAGAAGCTTGCCATAGAAAAGTAAAAGAGGAAATTAATGGAGAAATAGAAATTATTAAATCCCTGTCTCCAAAAATTCTTTGGAAAAATCCGACAACGAAAGAAAGAATGGCGATATTATTAGTAAGTTATCTTGCTAGATTAAAAAATAAAGAAGAAATAAAACCCATAAGCCCAACTGAAGAAATTAAATGGTTAGATTTAGAAAAAATAAATGAATGGAAAAGTGAAGTTTCGCCATATCTCCAATTTCTAATAGAAAAAGGAGAACTACAATAAAATGCCAGAAATAAAACAAGCACAGGCACAAGATTGGATAGATAAAATCAATTCCAACGACAACATAGCACTAATAACTGATCACGATCCAGATGGATTCACGAGCGGAACATTATTCTTCGATTACTGTATTACAAAAGGAGCAAAAGTTACTCAATTTACATTCAAGAGAAGTTATTCAGATATTGAAGATTTCAAACTCGAAGAATTCAATAAAATAATCACAACAGACCTCAACGCAAAATTAACAGAGCCGATCTTAAAAAAATATCAAGATAAAGATATTTTTTTCATGGACCATCATCCAAAAGACGCAACACTTCCAGATTCAGTTTACGAATATAGGACAATGTATAGGGGATATATTCCTTCGGCCCGTTCAGCATATGAATTAACAAAAGGAAAAGAGTGGTTAGCTCTCGTCGGTGTGGTAATGGATGTGGGATATTTATATCCAGAAAATGATGAATTCATAAAAACTGCTCTCGACAATGCCCAAATGAGCTTAAAAGAATTTAAACAAAGAGTCGCCTTCCCAATAGGAAATGCAATTCTCTACCTAAATGAAGAACCACAAAAAGCATTCTCAATGGTTCAAAATCTACCGGACCAGAACAATATGTCATCTATAGAAAAATATTCTAAACCAATAATGGAGGAAGCAAATAAAATAATTGGCGACTTTGAGAAAAATGCAGAAGATTTAGGAGGAGTATTATTTTATTATTTCGAACCAAAATTATCTGTCAAAGGAATTGTCACAAGCATTAGTTTAGAAGAAGAAAACTTCAAAAAAATATTTATCTTCGCAAGTTCTAGAGATGAGAAAAAAATAACGTTTAGTGCACGAAGTCAATCTGGGAAAATAAATATGGCAGACTTACTCAATGCAGGAATAAAAGATTTGCTCGAAAGTGCTGCCGGCGGACATTATAATGCGTCAGGCGGAAAAATCAGAAAACAAGATTTAGAACAATTCAAAGAAAATATTCGAGAATTTCTAAAAGAAAACCCGCTAGAATAACCTTCTAACCACATATAAATTTTTAAAGAAAAAATTACTTCTATCCCTAACAATCTGGGGGTTAATCAGAAGATTATCGCTCAAATTTCATTAAACTCAAAAATTTGAAAGGAGGTTAACAAAAAAGAAAAATGCCATTAGATTTTGCAAAAGAAGCTATACAAAACTCAGAAGCTAACTCGATTAATTTTGATGAACTAAAAGCCGGAAAGGCTAACATTAAAGTTTTTGGATGTGGAGGTTGTGGGTGTAATATGGCCACATGGTTATTTAACAAAGGTATCAACGGTGCTACAATTTATGCACTTAATACAGATGCACTTCATTTATCGATTACAAAGTCCGACGAAAAGCTCCTTATTGGAAAAGAATTAACAAGAGGACTTGGATGCGGAGGATATCCCAAGAGAGGTCGAGAAGCAGCAAAAGAATCCCTTACTGACTTGAAAAAAGCCGTTTCGAATTCGGACATGGTTTTTGTCCTAGCAGGAATGGGAGGAGGATCAGGAACTGGATCTATTCCAGTAGTTGCTCAACTCGCAAAAGAAGCAGGAGCCGTAGTAATCGCCGTAGTGACGATGCCTTTTGAAGCCGAAAGAGCAAGAATTGACAAAGCAGAATTTGGACTCCAAGAATTACGTGAATCAGTAGACACAGTCATTGTTCTTGATAACAACCGTTTAGTTGATATCGCAGGACAATTACCAATGGAACAAGCATTCGCTGTAGCTAACGAATTAGTCTCAACAATGATTAAAGGAATCGTAGAAACAATTACACTTCCTTCTCTTATTAATTTAGATTATGCCGACGTTTCTTCTATTATGAAAAACGGAGATGTAGCAGTGATAGGTATTGGTGAAGACAATTCAAATGCACGAGTGGACGCAGCCGTTCAACAAGCATTAACTCACCCATTACTGGATGTAGATTATCGAGGAGCAACCGGAGCACTTGTCCATATTACATGCGGACCAGACTTAAAACTTGAAGAATTCGATAACATCGGACGATTAATCACAGAGAATTTATCGCCTGAAGCACAAGTTATTATCGGAGCACGAGTAAATAAGGAATTCCAAGGACGAGTACGAGTTATTACGATTATGACAGGAGTTAAATCCCCATACATTCTCGGAAAAAACACTAGCCAATTCGAGCAAGAAGATACTATTTCGGTAAACGAACTTGGATTAGATAATCTAAGTTAGTTTAATTGCTAAATAACAAACCAACTTATTTTTTTTATTTTTTTAATTATTTTTTAAGAATTCTCCAACGTCACAATAGGATTAGGCGTCATCTTCTTCTCTCCCCACTTCTCAAAGAACACAATATTTTCCAAATCAGTTAAAACTTCTGCACCAGTCTTAATTTTCGTCTCAAGTCCAATCGGAAATAATCCTTCAACAATCATCTTCTCTGGAATTCCCAAAATTTCCTTAACCTTCTCGTCATAAAAATATTTAACCCATTTCGTAACAAGTCCTTGTTCCATTAATTCTAATAAAAAATTCTGAATCGCGGCCCCTGCTTGAAGTGCGGAATATCGAGTTCCTCTCTCTTTGTAATGAGCAACAAGTTTTGAATCATCACTCACAGCAACGACCAAATATTTCGCCTTAGAAACAAAATCTTGCTGAGACGCATCAAAAAACTTATTGATAGTTTCTTCATTAGAGATTAAAATAAATTTCATAGCAAAAAGATTATCTGCATTAGGAGCATAACGCGCAGCATCAATTGCACGCACAACTTTTCTCCAATCTGGTTTCTTGTTAAGATACCTCGTCACACTACGCCTCTTTTTTATCGCATCATTTAGTTGCATGTAATCTATTAGATAAATAAGTTTATAAGGATTTTGTGAAATTTGGCTTACGGTTCCCAAGAGCATTTTGAGAAAATCCGAAAAAAATATTTTTTTTCTCAGAATCTATAGAACATTCACCACCAAGAACGATAGGAATCTTAAAATCACAATGACCTGCATCAAATTCTTTAATTATTGGAATGGATAATAAATTAAGTTTTTCTAAAAATAAATCTAAAAAAGGTTTATAGTCTCCACAGTTTGCCATTTTAGAAATCACTAAGCCAGTAATTTTTTCAAATTTTCCGGAGAGATGCAAATGACAAAGGTCATTGTAAAGTCTTTGTGGAGAAACATTTGCGTCCTCAAGATATAATATTTTTCCCCTGGTATCGAGCTCATGCCCCGTTCCAAGAGTCCCGCACAAAAGAGAAATGCATCCACCAATAAGAATTCCAGAAGAACTACCTTGGGAATAAATTTGCTCATCAGATATTTTAAAGCTATTTCCACCAAAAGTTAATAATTTTTCAAACATTTTAATTTCTCCAACAGTGTTCATCCAACCAGATACTCCAGGCATGTGAAATTGGATGGTTTCTAGTCCGGAAAAATAAAACATTGCATATTGTATACTTGTAATATCACTAAACCCAATAAACAATTTCCTAGATCCTCTAATCAAATTAAAATCCAGATAAGGAATTAATTCTAGGCAAGTATATCCGCCATTCAGACACCAGATTATATCTATACTATCATCTCTAAAAAAATCATTCAATTCCTCTGCCCTCTTTTTAAAATCACCAGACCAATAGCCAAGGCTCCTCTCACAAATATCTTTCCGATAAACAATATCTGCTATTCCAAGAGAATTCAATCTCTTTTTCGCAAGTTCCAATTTAACAAAATCTGTTCCACGAGAAGGAGCAACCAAGGCAACCTTGAAATCACTAAAGCAAAAATTATTATTTCGAACCATCAGTCAATTAATGATCGGATGTAAGAATCCAAATGATTCCTCGCATCAATTCGGACAGTATTAGACCGATTAACCGCAGTATATCCAGTTCCAGCACCATTTAATTCATTAATTCGAGATCCCAAGAAATCGACAGAACCAATCATTAGCCCAGCTTCTTTCGCAATTTTTTCGGTAGCAGCAACATCTCTTTGAAAATCAGCCAATTCTATTCCTCCTAACCCCTCTGTTGCCGAAGATAGATTATAAGGCAAAACAACACTATCTTGAGCATGATTTTCCCAAGGACTATTTCGCATCCTAATCAATCTTCCATCTGCAAATTTTCCATCAACAACCCACATTCTTTTCTCTTCTCCCGGAGAATAGTCCTGAAAAACCAATCCAGAAAAATCAGCAGATTCATATTCTCTAATATCGTCACCTTCAGATAATAGAGATACTCCATTCATCCCCCCTCCCCAGTCCGGCTTAACAACAAGTTTTCCTTTTTCTCTCAATGCTTCCCTCAATTCCTCGACACCAGCAAGTAAGTAAGTGGGGATTATTCCAAACTCGGCAGGATTTAATCGAGCAAAATAACTCTTAAGAGTTCTCCTCTCAGTTTCAGGAGAATTTATTACTTCGCCAACATTCCCTGAAGAAACTTGAGTTTCTAAAAAAGACATCATCCGTTCATGATAATCTAACGGTCTTGAAAATCCCATTGCGGCAGTATCATTCTGATAACCATCAGCATAAAAAATCCATAAATCTGCATTCGGAGAAGAAAAACCTCCATCGACAAATGCACCCTCAACAAAACGAGAAGTTCTAATGCGTCCTCCATCAAAATCATAATTATTTCCAATACTTCCAATATATTCAACTTCTGCATCGCTGTCTTCACAAACCTTCACTAGCCCTCCAAAAGTTGTTTGAGGATTTATAGCAATTCTTTGATTAATTGAAACTAAAACTTTTTTCATTTTTTATCTCCTTCGTAAAAACAAAAAACTTCCGAAGCACCACAAGCAGTATTTGATTTATAGTTTCCGGGAGCATTAGACCTCACAAAAACACCTTGAAGTTCTTCTCCAATACAAATCAGATTAAAATCAAATTTTCTTTTATGACTTCCAGGAATTTTATTATCGAGAAATTCATAAGCCAAGGGCTCAATATATTTTTGAACAATTGCCATATCACCAATCGCAGAAACTATTTTTTCCCAATCTTCCTTATTCTCTGCCTTCCCGATATAAATTCCATTCCCACAATTAAATTCAATTTCTTTTAAAACATAGTCATCTTTATTTTCAATAATCTCTTCTCGATCAACATCAGACATAAAAGAAGTATAAACTATGTTCGATTCAATAAACTCTTTATGTTCTTTCAATTCCGAATCTTTTAATTTGTGGAAAAGAGCAAAAAAAGCTTTCGTAGCTAAAAAGTATGAAGAAAGTGGATTAAAAAATATGGTTGTTTTTTCAAGATCTGCTTTAATTAAATCTCCATTATAATCGAGAGGAAAAATTCTCCTATAAACAACTCCGACTTTTTTTTGATCATAAACTAAATTAGAATCCTCATAGATTATTTTCTCTCGATAGTCTACTAGTTTAGTAGGAATTTTATTTTCAAGAAGCTTATCTCGAAATAATTTATGTTCTGCACTCTCAGAGTCATTCTTATCTCCTATGATCAAAAACAATTCTCCATTTTTGCAATTTTTATGGTAGACTTCAGAAAAATTAGCAACAACTTTTTCAAAAAGAGAATGGCATTCCAAATTAGAGGGATTCTCGAGTAACTCTAGACCAATTCGGTTCATTTTCTCTGTAGTCACAATACTCCCCGAAGAATTTGTATTCGCTTCAATAATCATAATCTTGCCATTATGAATTAGGCCATCTACTCGATAAAGCAATTTAGAAAAATCAGAGGAAACCAATAGCTCAAAATTTTTACGTAATAAACGATATATGGGATTTGAATTAATTACATCTTCCATCAAATTTTTATCTTGAACTAAGGCAACCAAATCTTTTAGCAAAGATATAAATTTTTTTGGTATTTCTTCAGAATCTTTTAATCCTTGTTTGGTCAAAATAAGGGGATTTAAACAGGAAGAGTAAGGCTCATCACCATACAGCAGACCATCTTCAGAGAATCGTTCATTCAAAACACTAATTAAGTTTTTATCCTGAGTAAAATTCAAATAATCATCCATTTTATTAAAATCGATTAATCGACTAATATCATTCACCATTCACTTCTGCCTCCAAGCCATATCTCTCAATAATTTTTTCAAGCAATTTTTCAATAACACAAAAACCTAAGATTTCTTTATACTCTGGACGAACATTGGGCGTAGGATTATGTTCAATAACACAAAATCCATTTTTAGTTTTAATAATATCTAAAACATCAAATTTAGAATTAATAGCCTCGGCAGCAGTTTCACAAAATTTCTTAAGTTCAAGAGGAATATTAGCATCAGCCCTCAAAATCTGTGAGCCCAAGGACCTACTTGCAAGCCATGCCGGCTCATCTTCTTGCAATGAAATCAAAGTTCGCTTATGATAAAGAATAGCCTCACCACCAACAACCCAAACACGATAATCATAGGACTCCAAAGGTTCACAAAATTCCTGTAAAATAATCCCTCCACTATAATCTTCCGAAGATTCAATAACCCCAATAGCTTGCTTTAATTCTTCAAAATTGTTACATTTTGCTAAATCCTTTCCACGACCACCACTATCTCGTTTAACAATAATTGGAAAATCTCCAAGAGTCTTAACCGTTTTCTCCAAATCAGAATTCAAACCATATAAAAAAGACCGAGGAGTATTAATTCCAACGACATTCATCAAATTAAAAGCAAAAAATTTACTATAGTCGCTTCGAGAAGCATCATAAGAATTGACAATTAACAACGAACTCTCATCCAATTTTTTCAATAATGTCAAAGTTTTTTTCACAGAACAATAGTCTCGATTAGCAACACTAGCATAAACCCTATTCAAAATTAAATCTGGGCAAAAATCTTCGATTTCTTCAAAATTAGTTTTCCGAATATCCAATAAAAGAACCTCGGAAGAATATTTCCCTTCGATAATTCGCTTCATTTCTTTTTCAGAATTTTCCAAATCGTGGTGCAAAATTACTACTTTCATTTTAATAAGAAGCAACCTCGACGAGCTTATCACCCTCGAATTTTCTTCCCAAATCTTTTGCAAAGTCTTGCAAAACAAAATCAACACCAACAAAACTATCCTTACTTTCTTCTCGAACATAATGAACGATTTCCTTAGCTGTAAGTTCCATAGGGTCATATAATTTAACTCCAAAATCTTTTTGTTTCAAAACAAGAGGAATTTCAGTACATCCAAGAACAATCGCCTCAGCACCCTCTTCAATTAGCTTTTGAGCTGCATTCATCAATAATTTCTGGGGCAAAATTTTTTTCCCAGCCTTTATACCATCATTACCGTAAATTGCCCTCATCACCAAAGTTTCCTGATCAGAAGAGTTAGGCAAAATTGCCTCGACACCAACACTACAAAAATAATCTTGATAAATTCCTGCCTCGATACTTCCAGTAGTTGCCAAAATACCGACCTTTTTAAGAGGAGGATATTCAGATAAAATTTCCTTAACCAATATTTTAGTCATATCAATAATAGGAATAGAAACATTTCTTTGAATATCTGCTAAAAAATAATGAGCAGTATTACAAGGTATGACTAAAAAATCAGACCCGGCATTTTCGAGAAGAATCGAAGTTTTGATAAGTTCATCCAATGGATTCTCCCCACATCCAACAATAAAATCAGTCCTATCCGGAATTTGAGGATTACAAAAATGTAAAAAAGGAATATTTTCTTGATCTTTCTTCGACGGAGTATGTTTAATTAACAGTTCACAAAACTTATTTGAAGCTTCGGGCCCAACTCCCCCGACAATCCCGACCTGTTTCATCTTAAATTTTCCATTTTTAAATTTTTCTAATTTTCCTTACTTGTAACTAAAAAAGTAGGAGGTTTATATTTAAATCTAACGTTTAATTAAATAATGACAACACCCATTTTATTTAAATTCTTCTAAAATTGCAAATTATCTAAAATACCTCCTTAAAAATACAAAATATCAAATTGTGAAACGAGATGCAAATTGTGAATTGGGATTTAAAACAGGTTAAAATCATTCGAGAACGCTTCGAGAAGGATTTGAACCTTCGACCCCTCGGTTAACAGCCGAGTGCTCTAACCACTGAGCTACCGAAGCACGATATAACAAAATTCAAAAAAGGATATTTAAATGTATTTATCTTAATCAAAGTCTGCTTCTAGATGTTCAATAGAATTAAGTTCAATTAATTTAGGATTTTTTTCTTCGTCAAATTCTATAACTGTAACGGCCGTGTTTCCCGGACTATATTTAGAGTAAGTCTCATTGTTCGCAACTTCATTAAATAGACCAAGTAAAAAAGAAGTTTTAGCCCCTCCATGAGTTACTACCAAAATAGTTTTGCCGTGTTCAATATCCAAGATTTCATTGATTTTCTCCATCATTCTCTTCTGAACTTCAGGCAAGTTTTCTCCACCAGGGGGTTTAGAAGAATAGTCTCCAAAAAAACCATTTTCCTTCATATAGTTCAAAAAATCATCAGCCGGCTCTCCATCAAAAATACCATAATTTCTCTCCCTTAATTCACGATGAAAGGTTATTTGGATATTTGTTTTATTCAAAAAAGGTCGTATCGTATCTTCACATCTCTTCAAATCAGAAGAATAAATAACATCAATTTTTTCTTTAGATAATCTTTTAGCTAATTGTTCAGCCTGCATTTTCCCTCTGGGAGTAAGTCCAGAATTCGCATGACCTTGCATTATTCTGCCAAGATTAAATTCTGTTTCTCCATGTCGAACCAATATCAGCCTCATTCTTCGTCCCCATCTAAACCGTCATCAACATTATCTTTCAATCCCAAATCTTCATCATCAAATTTCCGACGACCAACATTTTGTTTTTCCAAGTACGCAAACACATTCCCATGCTTCGCGCCACGGATAAGCGATTCAAGTGCCTGGACAACCGAATCAAGATGTATTGAATCTACAATTAATCCAACAGTATTTTCATGAACAACAAGCACACATCCAGTCAATTTCTCAATCGTTCGCTTCGCCTTACCATCAGTTCCAATCACTCGGGACCGAACATCTTCCAAATTCTTCCGCCGAGTATTCTCCTTAATAGAAATAAATTCCAACACAAAAGTTTCATTAGTAAGCAAAAGCGCATCATCCACATAAAACCCAAAGTCAACAGCACGAATAATTTGCTCAACTAAAAATTCATTCAATTCATTTCCCTTGATAGCAACAGAGCCCTTCCTAAAAGAAATCTTAACCTTCACTTTCTTCTCTATCTCAGGCACAGCTTTCTTAATCTTTCTCATCTGCTCAACTTGTAATGTTCTCATAATTTTTTATAGAAATAAGGTTTTTTAATTGTAACTAATAACGTGGAGCTCCGGAAACACTCCTCCCAAATAGCTCCCCATCATGAGTGCCCTCATAGGTCCAACGTAAATTTCCTCCAGCAGCATCACCACTATAAACCTTTACACGCCCTGCAAGACTCATCCCATTATGAATATATTGAGGAGAACTAATAATCATTTTTCCACGACCATTGCTACCAATAACTGAGCTAAGAAATCTTCCAAAATTTTCAGGATAACTAAGACCATTTTCACTCCATAATAACGTGCCTGTATTTCCAGATAATACCTGAATTCTTCCAACCCAATTATTAGAAAGTGTACTAAAATAAGGTTCTCCAACGACGATGTCTGAATATCCGTCTCCGTCA
Organism: archaeon; assembly: GCA_018697295.1. Lineage (GTDB taxonomy): Archaea > Nanobdellota > Nanobdellia > Pacearchaeales > GW2011-AR1 > JAGVXH01. The sequence continues at coordinate 155,008 of JABHTJ010000002.1, read as the reverse complement.
AGATCATGAACTCCGCTCACAGTCCCATCACTTGAAACTCCAGTGTCTCCCAGATAAGACCAAAGTAGAACGCCGGTATTTCCAGAATAAACATATACTTTTCCCCGGATAGAATTAAAATTAGCTGCATTCACAACAATATCTCCAAATCCGTCACCGTCAAGATCTGAGATTCCGTCCACCGAATATCCAAACCGATCCCCCACACTTTCTCCAGTTTTAGACCAAAGAAGATTGTGAGGGGGAGCACCAGAATAAACATATATTTTTCCACGATGATTATCTGCACCAAATCCACTAATCACGAAGTCGCCAAAACCGTCTCCATTTAAATCGGGAATCCCACTACTATCTGTAGCATAGGCATGAGTTTCATTTGGACCAACACCAAACCACAACAACCTCCCATCTATTCCAGAATAAAGATTTACTCTCCCAGAACTATCCGGAGGATGTGAATGATTTCCTGGAAGAATTCCTCCCCCAGGAGAATATGAAGGGTCTTCTACCAAAATATCTTCAAAGCCATCGCCATTAGTATCTGGAATAGAAGATATTCCTTTTCCAAACTCAACATATTTTTCAGGATATTGATTATACAAACTCGGAGGAAGATTATTGCCTGCAATAAAACCTTTTTTAGACCAAAGAAGATTGTGAGGGGGAGCACCAGAATAAACATATATTTTCCCCTTATTATTTATTGAACCAGGCTCTTGATGCCCGTGTGCTCCAACAACTATGTCTTGATATGAATCCCCATTAAAATCGCTTGCAGAAACACTAATACCAAAACCGCTATCGGCAACCTCTTCAGAAACATCCCATAAAAAATTGCCATTATCTGCAGAATAAACAAATGCTTTTCCCGGAAAGGGAAGGCTAGTCACATGCGAAGGACCACCAATAACAATAATCGGTTCTGCAGAAATTAATTTATTACTTCTGGGAGAATTTTGTAATTTAGATTCACCAAAGAATCCGGAAAGGAGAAAAGATACATAAACACCAAGAAGAATGAATGACAAAATAAAAGCAATCAGTATATATCTTCTTTTCTTTTGAGAACGATTACTTTTTTTCCTCATAATCAAAAAGGTTCAATATTCTATTTAAATACTTCTACAAACAATAATTTTAATCAATCACCAATAATTTTTAATTCTTTAATTCACTCTTGAATTTTAATTTTCAGCAAGCAGATTTTGCAGGAAAAATTTTCGAAGTGTACTTTTGTACATAAGAAAATTTTTACAAAAAAGATGGCGTTGAAAATCAAAATTCAGAAGTTTCAGTATTGAGTTTGCCCATCTTCTTGAGCTTCTCAACTTGATTAGGCGTATACTTGAAAAGAACATCACCTTTATCATCATCAAATTCCCAAGGTTCAATTATAATCGCATCGCCTTCACGAAGCCATAATCCTCTCCGCTTTCGACCAGGAACACGACAATTTCGTGTCTTCCCATCCATACAGGAAACTGCCATCCTACTTCCACCGTGACGCTGGGTAATAATTCCAATTACTTCTTTTCCATGAGGAAGTTTAACTCGAACTGGCGCATCGGGATTGGGAGCAAACTTAGCCGGAGCAGAATTTTTCTTCGATTTATCTTTGAATTTACTAAAAGCCATATCTAAGAAACAAATTAAAGACTTATAAAATTATGTAAGGAGAAATTCAAGCCAACACCAACGCAAACGGCACACTATCAACTCGCATAACTCCAGATTCAACAATTATCCCAAGCTTCAAACAAAGCGAAACAGAATCTTCACCAATAATATTAAATGTCGCATCTTCTCGAACATAAAATTTTATCTTCTCTAAAGCTTCTTCAGCAGAAAACTTCTCCCCATCAAAAAATTGACTAGTCAAATCAAGCATTCGTTTTCCTTCAAGAAATTTCTTCCCCAAGAGTCCAGCATCACAAATAGCAATAACTTCTCGATACGATTTGTGATTTTTAATAAGTATTTCACCCATCACAAAATAAAATTTGAGAGGTATATAAACTAACCCAAATAAAAAAATAAAAAAATTCCTCTCTTCCCTTAAAGAGGAATCATAAAAATTAAAAATTAACTAAAATGCTTTTGTAGCTTCGCCAGAATCCATTGCCTTATCAGCATTGTCCTTTGACATCATAGCACACATTGTGGTCCCACAGGTTCCACACTTTCCTTTTGCCATGAATCCGCCTCGAGCAGTCTTATTAATTGCAGGGCTCTGCATCTCAGTTCCCTTCACTTTACATTTTACGCAATACGCTTTTACCATTTTTCCTCCATTATAATTTATTTCAGATTTTATGAATTTCCTGCTTGTTTCCACACGCAAGACATTTCAAAAAAGTTTTATTCGCTTCATCCATTAGCTCCGTATCAGGTTTTTTACAAGCCTTACAAAGAACAAACGAATTTGCATATTTTTCAATTTTCGCATTAATATCTTTTGAAGCAAGTTTTCGAGAAAGTAGCAACCTATCACGTGAAATCTCGGCAGAACTTGCAAGTTCCTTTGACAAAAATTTCATTATGTGTGCAGCAGGTCGCCTCATACAAGCAGCAACCTGAGAAAAATTAGAGATTATTGTTCGAATTCCTTCATGGTGCCCAGAAACTTTAATAATTTCAAAACGCTCACAAACATCAACCGGCTTAACAGTTTGATATGCTTCATCCAACAACGTTTCATAATCCATAAATCTCAGAGGAAAGTTCTCTTTAAAAGTATTTACTAAGCGCAAATACGCTCAAATCAAACCAAAAACCTTTTAAATTAAACAAATCTCAGTATATCATAAATTCTAGAACTCTAATTTATAAAATGGATCAAGATTTAAAAAACAATATTTTATCAACTGGAACAAGCCTAGTCGGAATTGTCTGTAAAGATGGTATAGTCATGGCAGGAGACAGGAAAGCAACTGTTGGCGGAAGGATAATTATGCAAAAAAATGCCGTAAAAGTAGAGGCAGTCAACGATTACCTAGTAATTTCTGGAACAGGAACTTCTTCAGACATCGAGCTTGCAAAAAAATTGATTAAAGCACAATTAAAATTAAAAGAATTAAAAGATAAGAAAAGACCGACAATCAAAGAATCTGCAAATATGATTGCAATGATGGCGTACAAAAATATCCGACAACCTTCAATGATTCCATTTATGGCAGGATTAATGGTCGGTGGATTAAATGAAGACGGAAAATCAGAACTTTATTCTGTAGAACCTGCAGGAAGTGTTATGGTAGTTGAAGATTTCGACGCAAATTTTTCTTCAGGAATGCCCTACATATTAGGATTACTTGAAAGACAGTGGAAAAAGAATTTAACAATCGAAGAAGGGGTTGAATTAGCAATCGACGCAATAAAGGCAGCTTCACAAAGAGATACTGCATCAGGACTCGGAGTCGACGTATTTACAATCACAAAAGAAGGAATAAAACATGTCTCAAAACAGACTGCAGCAGCAGTATATACTGAAAGTGAATAGAAATAGTCTGGAGATAAAAATATCACAATTATGGCAACAATTTTAGAAATAATTCAAGGGCATTTGCCTCGCGGCGTAGTTAGTTCTACAATCTTTGAAGGAGCAAACATCGTCGTTTACACAACAGATACAAGTTTTTTCAAAAATGGAGATTCGAAAATAAAAGAAGCGGTAAATCTAGTTAAAAAAAGAATTGAACTCAGGGCTGACAAAAAACTTTTAATGGATAAAGAAGAGACAATCAAAAAAATTAAAGAAATAATTCCTGAAGAAGCAGAGATTACGGACATCATTTTCGACCCACAAAGAAGTACAATCATAATCGATGCAAAAAAACCCGGACTCGCAATTGGAAAAGGCGCTTCGCTCTTAAAAGAAATTAAAGTTGCAACATTTTGGACACCAACAATTCAAAGAAGCGCCGCGATTAAGTCGAAGATAACAGACAAAGTAAGAGAAGTTCTCTACCAAGACAACAGTTATCGGAAAAAATTCTTAAATGGAATTGGAGAAAAAATCTATGCCGGATGGAATCCAGACAAAATGGAAGAATGGGTCAGATTAACCGCCCTTGGAAGTTGTAGACAAGTTGGAAGAAGTTGTTTTTTATTACAAACGCCAATTTCAAAAATAATTATTGATTGTGGTGTTGACGTCTCAGCTCAAGGAAAAGACAAATATCCATATCTTGAAGCACCAGAACTCGATTTAGCAGCGGTCGATGCCGTCGTAATTTCACACGCACATTTAGATCACGTAGGTTTACTTCCCTACCTTTTCAAAATGGGATACAAAGGACCTGTTTATATGACCCCACCAACAAGAGATATCGCAGCACTTTTAGCACTCGACTTTATCGGAGTCGCCTACAAACAAGCAGCACAACCACTTTTCAAGTCAACAGATGTACGAGACATGGTAAAACATTCAGTTACTCTAAATTATAATGAGGTAACTGACATTACACCAGATGTTCGAATCACAATGTATAACGCAGGCCATGTAATCGGCTCTTCACTCGTTCATTTCAATATCGGAAACGGCCTTCACAATTTTTTATACACCGGAGATTCAAAATATGGAAAATCTAGATTATTGGATCCTGCAGCAACATATTTTCCACGTCTTGAAACATTACATATGGAATCAACCTATGGAGGGAAAAATAAAACCTCAAAACCAAGAAAAGAAACTGAACAAGAATTAATTGATTATGTAAATAAGATTGTCGAACGAGGAGGAAAATTATTAATTCCAGAACTAGGACTTGGCCGTGCACAAGAATCAATGCTCGTTTTAGAAGATGCAATGCAACATGGAAAAATTCCAAGAGTACCAATCTACATCGATGGAATGATTTGGGATATTAACGCCATACATACCGCATATCCAGACTTTTTATCAAATTCAGTTCGCGCCTCAATCTTCGCAAATAAAAATCCGTTCATCTCAGAAACATTCAAACAAGTAGGTTCTCCTCAAGAAAGAAAGAAGGTAATTGAAGGCGGACCTTGTGTCGTCTTGGCAACTTCAGGGATGCTTGTCGGCGGAGCTTCAGTAGAATATTTACGAGAATTTGCAAGCAATAAAGATAATGGAATTTGTTTTGTTTGTTATCAAGGAGTCGGTTCCCTTGGAAGACAAATTATGGAAGGATTAAAACAAGCAACATTTAATGTCCAAGGAAAAGATGAAACAGTTCCAATAAATCTTGAAATAAAAAATATTGAAGGTTTCTCAGCCCACTCATCACGAAATGAATTAATGGCATTTGTAAACAACATCACACCAAAACCAAAAAAAATAATCATCAATCACGGAGAACAATCCCAGTCTCTCGATTTAGCTTCCAGCATTTACAAATCTCATCGAGTTGAAACTGTTGTTCCAAAAAATCTAGAGACTATTCGGCTAAGGTAAAATTTCCAAAATTCTAAGTCAAACAATAAATTATATATACTCTAAAGTATACAATAAAACATATGGATGCTCACAACACTATTAGGCAACATTTCATTGTCGGGATTTTTTCTTTAGGTTTAGTTGCTATTTTAAAATTTTTACTCGGAAATTCCTTAACAGTTGCTTTCGCAAGAGTTTCCTTTATTCTTTTATTTTTAATTTTATTAATAGGCCCTGTAATGAGGTTGAAAAAATCAACAGCTCCTTTCTCTCCATCATTCGCCCCATGGAGCTGGAGAGGTGAACTCGGAATTTGGTTTACATTAATCGCACTAACACATTTCATAATTCTTTTAACCGAGAGGTCTTTTTCGAGTTTAATCCATCTTGGGGGAAGCGGATATAGTCTTGCAAATCTTATGGGTTTAGTCGCATTATTCTGGACCTTACTTCTTGCCGCAGCATCATTTAGCAAAGTAATTGCAATCCTCGGATTAGATTTATGGAAGTGGCTCCATAGTTTAACACATGCGATATTTTACCTAGTCTCTGGACATTTCATATATTTCCAATTCTTTTCTACATATGGAGGAGGACCAAGCCCAGATTGGTTCGGATACATGGCAGTATTCATGGCAATTATAGTAATTTGGTTACAGCTAGTCACACTAGTTCTAATGGCGAAAAAACATAAAGAAGAATCCGAAGTCAAAAAAATTCCGAAGTCAAAAAAAATCTAACGCAACACGATTCTTCAAAACATTTTATATACTCTTCAAACATTAAATCTCTAAAGAGGACTTCCATGAAACATAAATTACATATCACTGCATTACTTCTAGGAATGTTTTTGCTAACTCAATTCATCGGACTTTTCGTCGTAAATTCTTATGCAACAACATTTGAATCATTCACAAACGCACAAACCGGAGAAATTGAGTTAATAGAAGTTGAGCATCCACTACCGTTCGGATTAGATAATTCAAACGAGGACCCAACACAAAATTTCGTCTCGATAATCTTCGCATTCTTCTTCGCATTCGCAATAATTTTCATCCTAATAAAGTATAAATGGAAATATGTAATTCGAGCATGGTTCTTCCTAGTGATTTCATTAGCTCTCAGCATTTCATTCTATTCAATATTTAGAAATTCATTAAATAATCCTTCAATGATGGCACTCGTCGTCGCAATTCCACTTTCTTTCTACAAAATTTTCAAACCAAACGTAATCATCCATAACCTAACTGAACTCCTAATCTATCCAGGAATAGCCGCAGTCTTTGTCCCAATTCTAACCCCAATCTCAATAATAATACTCCTCTTCCTCATTTCAATTTACGATATGTGGGCAGTATGGAAATCTGGCATCATGCAAAAAATGGCAAAATTCCAAATGGAAGAGCTAAAAATATTCGGAGGATTTTTAATTCCATCAGCTTCGGCAAAAGTAAAAGCACAAATGAAAAAAATAAAGTTAAAATATGAAAATAAAAAAATGCCTATGAAAATAAAAAATAAAAAATTCAAAGTTAATATCGCAATTCTTGGAGGAGGAGATGTCATCTTCCCAATAATCACTGCAGGAGTATTTTACCGCTCATTTGGAATGATGGCAGCACTCAGCATTATCTTCGGAGCACTCATCGGACTTTCATATTTATTCGCAGTAACCAAAAAAGGAAAAGCGTATCCGGCAATGCCATACATAACTGCAGGAATCTTATTAGGATTGGCGTTCTGGAAAATTCTCTTATAACTTACCACAAAATTCCAACCGTAACAAATTCAATCTGCTCAAACCTAACTTTCTCATCCTCCCAAAAGCTAGAATCTCCCTGAGTAATATAATAGGTTCCAAATTCATCGAATCCAATTTCTTTAACTCGATGAACGACCAAAATTTCATCAAAACGAAAAGTCACAATATCCCCGACATAAACATCATTAGAAGATTCTGGAGCAATCCTAATTCCCTGAGCACCCTCACCAATCAGAGGCTTCATACTTCCTGTCGGAGCATAACGAGAAATCGTCGCATTTGAAATATTTATCACAATAGATTCCGAAGTTACTTCTAAAAAAGAAGAATTAATTCGATCGTTTGGAGTTTGTCCATCAAACAAGACATTCCCTGTAACAAACGAAACATCCTCTCCGAAATATAAAACGGTCAAAAATAAAAGCGCGCACGACAAAAATCCAAGCAAAAAAACACTTTTGTAATGTGTTCGCAAGGGTTTATTTGAATAATCCATCAAAGAAAATCAAAAGAGAATTATATAAATTTAATCTCAAAAGTGTAACCACGACAAAAAGACAACAATCACAAACCTTATAAACTAGAATTATGTTTGAGTAGTGAAAATGATAGTAAAACAAGAACTCGTAAAGAAATTGAAAGGATATTTTGACCTTAATATTTATGAAACTAAGGTATGGTTAGCTTTGCTTTCAAAGGGAATTTCTTCAGCAGGTGAAATCGCAGAATTATCTGGCGTACCAAGATCAAGAACGTACGACGTATTAGAATCTTTAGAAAAGCGAGGATTCGTTATCCAAAAACTCGGAAAACCGGTAAAATACATCGCAGTAAAACCAAAAATGGTAATCGAAAAGATGAAAAATGTAACAACTCAGAGCGCTGAAGAAAAAATCAAAACCTTATCTAACCTAAAGGACACTACAGAATATAAGGAATTAGAAGAACTCCATAAAACGGGAGTCGAACCAATCAAGAACCACGAGTTATCAACTTCAATTAAAGGACGATCAAATTTATACGTTCAAATAAAAAGCGTAATGGATTCGGCAGAAAAATCAGTCCACATAATTTCTTCAGGATACGAATTATTATCAAAACAAAAAATGTTCAAAGATGCTTTTACAAAATTAAAGAAACGAAAAATCGATGTAAAAGTTATGGTTTCTGACGATGAAGTCGAAGCAAAAAAACTAACAAAAAAATTCGGAGTAGAAATTCGATCAAAACCAATCAACTCACGATTCGTAATCGCAGACCAAACAGAATTAATCTTCACAATCAAACCAACAAACGTCCACGAAGATTTCGACTACGGCGTCTGGATCAACTCTCCATTCTTCATTAATTCTTTAGTGTACATGTTCGAGTTAGCGTGGAAAAACTAAACGATTTTCACAACAACATCCATCTCTTTTTCAAACTTCTTAACACTTTCAAAAATTCCTTTAACACTTAATTTATCAACAAACCAAAAAAATCCATCTTTCTCAAAAATTCCATGACCTTTTTTCGCTTTCTTAAATTTCACAGTAGCTTCTTTCATCTTTAACGAAGGACCACGAACTTCAACCCCATTTTTTTCATCAACCACCAAATAACCATTCGCTGCCAAACCTTTCCCAGAATAATCAAATTCTTTTTTCACAATCTCCTGGCCTTTCCTCAAAAGCTCACTTACAAAAAAATCAAAAAACTTCTTCATTTTCGTTCCAGCAATATCACCTTCTTGCTTTTCCGTTTCAAGTTTCATTTCAAAGAACAAAAATCCTTTTTCTTTAGAAAATATCTTGAAAGCACCAATATCCAGCTCCTTCTTCTCAAAAAATTCTTTGGAAGGTTCTTTCAAAAAAGCTTGTGCAACTTCTAAAAATTTATCAAACGTTTCTTTAGAGAGTCCAGCAGTCGCATTCCGATGCTTAAATGTCGGGTCAACCAAAATAATCGGAGAATTAAGTTTCGCAGAATTAAGTTCTCTCATAACTTCATTTTTCGTTCTAAAAAATTTCGAAGGATCAACCACGTGTGCTTTTTTCATTCCCTTAAGAAACTTCACAAAACCACCAAAATGACAAACCAAAACTTCAATAGAATAACCGCTAAAACCTCGGATATAAGATTCAGCCCCGTAAACTCGATTAGCCGCACAAAACCTCTTAGCAAGCTTTATTTCGTTCGAGAGCCTAGGATTTTTCTTAATCTCTGTTCGAATATAACCAACATGGCTAAGAGAAACATCAGTCACGTTTTCTGCATCTTCTGGATTCAAATTTTTCATAACGGGAACAACCTCTAAAATAACATCTCCACAATCAACATTAAAATAATCTCGAGAACCATGAACTTTCTTTAAAGGTCCAGACAAGTCTAAACCATTTAAAATAGACTCAAATTTATCCAATTCTTTTGCAGAATCAAATACTACAAAAATATCAATATCCTGTTTACCTTCAGTTTTAACGACCGTTTCCTTCGCAAAACTTCCACCGATAAATGAACCAATACCAATACCGTCAAGCAATTTAATAAAATCTTTTGCAATTTTCTCAAATCTAAAAAATTCATCTCGTGATAAAGTAATCTCCCTAAGTACATCATCTAAAATCTGTCGAGTTCCCATAAACCATTATGAAATCCTAAAATTAAAAAGGTTTGGTTTACCAATTTAAATTTTATTTTTAGGAAATTAAGACATCTTTCCTTTTTCTATAAAGATAAAATCCTGCAAAAACTAAGATCAAAATTAAAACGATAATTGCAACATAAACAATCCAACCATTAGAATCTTCAGTTCCACCAACAACTTCCCCATCATCACCAAGCTCGACAACATCTTCAGCAACAAATTTCCCAATAGTAAAATCAACAGCATCGTTAGAAACCAAATTAACTTTCATCGATAAATCAAAAGTCCCATCATCATCCAAATCTAAATCCTGACCTCCTCCAACATTCAAAATTACTTGAACGTTATCTTCTCCGAGGACAAACGAAACAAAAGTAGGATCAATTTTATTAATAGTTAATTTATAATTTTCAGAATTGAAAGAAAATAAAATCTCGTCATTTTCTTCAAGAACAAATGTTTTTCCAGAGTTGAATTCTTCCACAGTCATTTGAATAGAAGTTATTGTATCTCCCGTATCGCTTCCTGATCCTCCTGAACCTCCGCTTCCCCCTGAACCTCCGCTTCCCCCATCACCGCCAGTATCTGAGGTAGGACAAGCTCCACAGTCAGCCTCGCAAGTTGAACAAGATTCCTCACCATTGCAAGTTAAGTCTCCACAAACAAATGCTTGACTACCAAAATCATCAACAACATTAAAAGAAGTTTTTTCTGTACCATTAATATTTCCAATCAAATCTTGTCCAATAAAAGTAAGATCATACATTCCAGTAAGTTCTGAAGAGTTAAAGACAATGCTATACTGATTCGGATTTGACAATGAAAGTTCCAATAAAATTTTAGTCCCATTAGGATAAGATAAACTAACATTCACTGTTTCAACACCGTCGTCATCAGTTACATTCGCAATTATTTCGACATTTACATTCAAATCAAAATCTGTTCCACTAAAAGGTCTCAGTCCAAAAACGGCAGGAGCCATAGTCGTAGAACAAATACTTGGCTCACCCTCACAAGAATATCCTTCATCAATAAAGCAGGAACTACAACCATCCAAATCAACTAAGTTTCCGTCATCACATGTTTCTCCAGATTCCACGACGCCATTTCCACATACTGCAGGTGCCGGAGCTTCAACCTGGCAACTAGAATCGCACCCATCTCCAGAAGCAGTATTCCCGTCATCACATGTTTCTCCAGATTCTATGATTGAGTTTCCGCAAGTAGAACTTGATGGACCATCACATGGAATTGCTCCAACGTAAGTTGGGGTAATTCCGTCTGAAGAAATACCCAGATTACAAACTAGGCTATCTAATTTTGGTGTCCAATCACAATCACCAGTTCCTAGAGGTTTACAACGAAAAATATTTTCTTGAGAAAAATTTGGATTAATAAAAACATCGTTTTCCCAGAAAGTAGCTGAATATTCTGGGTTGTTTGCTCCAATTTCATCTAAAACAATTTTATTTGATGGGTCTATCCCAACAGTATATCCTGGTGTCCCAAATGCATCCATTGACCACATACGTTCATTAACTAAATTATGATCTTTAATCCATTCAGCAGTATGACATTCACTCGAACACCCATCTCCATCGAGAGTATTTCCATCATCACATGTTTCTCCAATTGGGGGATGACTTATTACATCACCCTCATTATTTTCTAGAATTCCATTCCCACAAACAGACCCCGGATAAGTAGGATAAGGATTATAAGATTCATAAGGAAAATTCATCATTCCAGTGAATCCTCCAACAACAAGATTATTCCTGACAACAGAACCATAACCACCATAGGAAGAATCGGTGCCTAATGCAAGCCAAGGACCAACAATAGTATTATGTTCAAAAGTTACCGGACCAACAAAACCACCCGTAGTCTGAAAGAATGGTCCCAAACCAGCATTATACATGACATTGTATCCAACATAAATATTCTCAATATTATAATTCGGACTAACACCACAATCTGCAACATAAGACTGCATATTTACAGTCTCAATATCCCAGAACCAATTACCTTTAATTGTAACATTTGAACCACGAATAGCAATACCGCTAGAATGAAGTTCTGCAGGCTCATCATAATTTTCATAACCTGGCTCTGGAGTAACACCATCTTCTTTAAATGGAAAATCTCCAACCATATGATAAATGCTATTATTTTCAATTAAAATATCGACGGCACTCTCTTGCCGACCATTTAAACCCCCACACATCATCGAAATAGCCGAACCAGGAATATAATGAATTTCATTATTGATAAATTTATGATAATCGCCATTATATCTTAATGCATGAACTACGTGAGAGATTTCATTATTAAGAAGTGTAACATTATAACTACTATCAATCCGAACACCATTTCCTCTCAAATAAAGGTCTTCGCTATGTATCTGAGAATTTTTAATTTCAACATTTCTTAAATCGATTAACCTAATAACTGCATTTCCTACAACTCCTGAAGGTGCATGAAAATTAATTGTATCAAAAACTTGATTGGCTATACAAGAAGAAAGTGAACAACTAAGAATCATTTGATCAAATCTTGCAGGATTATTTAAATCTTCAGATTTCCAAGTAACTGTCTCTGAAAAATCTCCTGGCAATATCCAATTAAAATCTCCATAATCTCCAGATCTTAAAATAAATGTATCTCCAGATTGTACTTGAGATTGAGCATAATCTACAGTCCTCCAAGGAAAATCAGATGTCCCCTCATTAGTATCAAGACCATTTATTACATCTAAATAATAAGTTTGGGATTCGATAACTGGAACATCCACACTATATTCATAAGGTCCAATATCCCAAACTCCGTCCCGAGGATTTCCATTAATATCCGTTGTAAAATCATATTGAGGAAACATTGCTATTACATCCGTTAAATAACTTGTAACGTCGGTCCCATTATCAATTCCTAATCCGTCGATAGTATGACGATAATCTTTTACAAAATCTGAAGAAGCTGCTCAGACTCTCGCACTATCGCCTTCCTCTAAGGAAATTAATGGAGTAAATGTAACTTGTGAAAATTTCAACCAGGTAGGATTTAGGGGATCTGAGCCTTCAGTTACTCCAGTAACGGTTCTTAAAATTCCATCCTTATTAAATTCAATATTATCTCCGACATTAACCTTAGTATAATCTCCTCCATTTATTAAAAAATACGCCTCTCCTGTTGGCGAAACAGAATGTACTCTGGGTCCATAAGCAGGATGATTTCTAAAAACTCCTTGCATATTTACTCCAACAGGACTTGATATAGAAAAATCATCTACAATTTCAGTTAAGTCAAAATTTTCTTGCCACCAAGCAATTCCAGTATAGATATTATATCCTTTTTCCAAAGTTGATCCAGGAGGACCATTACCAGATCCACCACCATCAATTATATTATTCATAATAACAGTTGTATTGTCTGAATCTGCACTAAGACCTCCTGCAACTTCAGTTCCAGTCATAATATTATTAAAAATATATAAATTTCCCGTAAGATTATAATTAACCAAAATATCTCCATAGGAGTATGAATTGCCTTGGTAGGTACAACCTCCAACCTCTAAACAATATGTTGTCCCTCCCCATTCAACAGTATTGTAAATTCCTCTTTGATAACCATCAAAAACATTATTCATAATAGTTATATTCCCAGATTGTTGTAATGTAAGGGTTAATGGAGAATCAAAAACTCGATTTCCTGCAACTAAAATATTTTGTGAATCTATGTATACCGTAAGTGCATTTGCATGACTCCCCAATATTTCTGAAACGTTGTTTCCAATAATTGCCGAATTGTGAGCCCTAAATAATGTAATCCCTGTCCCGCCAACTTTCCTAACAATATTATTTCTAACGGTTGAATTAAATGAAGAATGCATTATACCCCTGCCACCCTGGCTCGTATGAACAATATTATTCTCATAGATTCCATGGTCTCCAACTACTTGAATCGAAGGATATCGAGTCATTGAACGAAGAAGTGTAACCTCATTATCCCTAACAATTGAATAATCCTAACTATCACTTATGAATAAATCATTGTAGATTCCAGAACCTAAATGATATTCTTCTAAGTCTCCATAAGCTTTTTGTATCTTAAATCCTTCAATAGTGATATAATCATGACCATAAGTATCAATTAATTGTTTACTATTAGCAACCGAAATATCATTTAAGTTGTTAACATCTTTTGGCCATAAGTATACTCTTCCTTCAACCTGATTAAATGAAGATTCGCCTACAGAATCAAGACTGCCCAAATGATTTAGAATAGAATATTTTCCGTCTCGATCAGGATAAAGATTTCCACCACCCGTATATGGATCAAAATAAATTGTATCTGTTGCTGGATCAAATGAAATAACATTTTGGTAAGTTACCATATTAGGATTATACCAAAATGCAATTGATGAACCATTATAATAACTTGGATCAGTTTGTGTAAATCTTGTTGGATCTGTAATTGAACTCAGAGTTAAAATAATATTTCCCCCATAAGGAATGTTATGAAATCCAGCAATAGAATCATAATAGTGAGGGTCTACAGGATTTGGATCTTGTGCAATTGAAGCAAATGAATCACCTTCGTAAATTGGCTTAAACAGAGTCATCCCGGCCGGAGCAGTAGTGTAATAAATATTTTGCCAGTTCGGATTATCTCCACAATCGGCTGCCGATAAACAATTAGTCCAAGAAGTTGTTATTAAATTTGATCCGTCAATGATTGCCTTTCCAGTTCCCCACTCATTTCCAAGATAAGTTATTCTGCCTGCAGAAGTTCCACTCGCAGCCAATGTTAGGTCACCGTAATATTTCACCCCACCCTTAAATGCAACCGTATCTCCAGGTTGTAATTGTGTTCCCAAAGGATTCAGTAAAGCATTTGGATCTCCAGGAGAATGTTTCCAAGCCGATGCCTGACAAAGTCCATCGTTTGAATCATCTCCGAGTTCATAATCTATATAGTATGTGTTAGGATCGCAGTCTCCGAGAGGCGCTTGCATAACAGGTGCTTGTTTTTGAACAAGAAAATAAAATCCTAAAAGTAGTAAGAAAACTAAAATAACTAAATATCTCCTATTCCTCTCAAATTTCATAAAATATGTAATCAACCTAGCTTTATAAATTTTCAGCAATTAAAAAACTGTAAAAACTACAAACCTTCAATATCAATAATATATTTTCCCTCAGAAACCTTAAACACGATCGGTCGTCGATTCATTAAAGAAACAATATCAATTTCAAACTGACCAGGATTAAGCACTCGAACACTTTCCAAATCCAAAATCACGGGCTTCTCATCATCTTCAATTTTCAAAATACTTCGAACATCTTCTTCAACTCGAACTTTATCAAGCGTATCAAATTCGGGAATTGGAACTTCACGCGCCTCACGAAGTTTCTCGACTTGCTCATCACGAATATAAAAAAAGAACTTCCCCGAACATTTCCCACAACCTTCAAGAATCTCTTTACTTCCGACTTCAATTATCTTCGAGCAGTGTACGCATTGGTGTGGCATTTTTTACTAAAGAATCAGAGGTTAATAAATTTTTGCTATAATTATCGTTTCTGCAACATTAACTCAATCTTCTTAGGATTCCTTGTAATCTCTTTTACAACTGTCGCTGGCCCAATAATTGTAATCGCATCTTTTTCGCCGACCAAAATTCGTGCAAGGTTGTGTCTCAGACGATTAAAAACAGTTTTATGTTCATTCTCTCCAGAAATTGTTGCAATCTCAATTCCTGCAAAATTTGGAATATTTCCAATCAACGTCATAGAGTTCTCAATAAGTCTTGTTTCTTCTTCAGGTTTTAATTTTCCTTGCAAAATAATTATTTTTTGTTGCAAAATAATTCCCATAATCTTCTTAATTCGTCCAAGAATATCTTCTCGAGCAATTTCAGAATAAGGCATGAAATGAATTGTCAAATCATCCTTCTTTTTCACTTGTTTCTTTTTCACCTTTTTTGCCATCATCACTTCGCTTTTTTTACTAGTTTGAAAAGTTCTTCATAAAACTCTTCTATATTTTTTCCACTCTTAGCAGAAATTCCCACAACATCGTATTCAGGAAATGCCCCTTCTACCTTCTTAATGTCTGATTTTTTTAAATCTATCTTATTTGCAACAATCAAAATAGGAATTTTACGCGCAACCAAATTTCCAATAATAGTAATATTTACTTGAGAATAAGGATTCACCGTCGAGTCAATCAAAATAATTACTGCATCCATATCATCAAGCCATTTAATCGACTCAATAATTCCTTGTGTTGCTTCTTTTGCTCGAGTCTGTGCTTGTTTACGATTCATTCCAAATTTCAAAAAATCTTCAAAGTCAATCTTTGTCGCAATTCCTGGCGTGTCGACCAATTTAAATTCTATTTTTTTTCCATCTCGCTCCAAAATTACCTTTTCCTTCACTTGAACTTCTCGAGTTTCATGCGGCACACGACTAACACTTCCCAAATCTTCACCTAACCAATCCTGACAAATTTTATTCGCAAGACTCGTCTTCCCTGCATTCGGAGAACCATAAAATCCTAACTTAATCTCTCCCTTCTTTTTGAAAACATTAGAGAAAAGTCTTCGCGCAAAATTCTTAATTATCTTTATCATTACTTCCAAAAACTATTCCGATTTATTAATGTTTTGCCTATTTTTTTGTGAATCTTGAGTGGCATCAGAAGGTTTCGTCACAGATTTCTTTTGCGGAGCAGGCCTAGGAGAGGGGTTTCGTTTAATTGGCGGAAAACGATTCTGATTTGGAGTTGAAATTGGTCTTGCTTGAAGAGAAACTCCATTAACAACATTTTGTCGAGGGACAGCGAGAGCCTGAGAAGAATCAGGTAACTTCTTGACTTTTCTTTTCCGAAGATATAAAAAAATCCATGTAATTAAAAAAACTTGGGGCAGTCCAGTCCGTTTACCTTCAGATTTTTTCAAAACATACGTAATTCTCTCACTCGACCAACCCTGTTTTTTAAGAGCAGAGCTAATATCTTTTTCAGTTACATTATTCGAGCGAGCATGAGTTACAAACATCAAAAGATTATACAGCTGTCGACGATCTTTGAATAAATGATTTTCATAATTTCTCTCATACCACCAAGCAAGAAAAATATACAATAAGAGAACAAATGAAATAGCAGCGATAGAGAAAAACATTATTCTCTGTGTTGGTGCACAATCATTTCGACAAGTTTTTGAATTCTCACCTTTTTCACTTTCACAAACTAAATTAAAATTACAAGTCTCATCAACACCACCTTCAATAACAAGAGTACTTAATTCGGGAGAAACAAAGACAAGAATATCCTCAGAACTCGCAGAATAAAGAGTAATCGTTTGCTGTCCACGCCCCTCGAGTTCAAAAACATATGAACCATCGCTAGTAAGAACATAATCTGAATTTTGAATAGAAACTTCTGAATTAAAAGGTCCAAGAACAATATGGCTCATCTCGCTATCAAGGGACGAAATGTCAACAATATAGGATTTGGCTATAGGCTCGCTATTTCCAGAAGAAAATAAAATGGAATAATCTTTTGAAGAAATTTGCGAATTAGTATTTGCATTTTGCCAATTAAGCATAACTTCCTTGTAAGCTTCCACATTTTGCAAGGCAAAATCTTCAACCTCAGCGACGGCACTTGGATTAAAGGAATTAACATTAGTCTCAAGTCCCAAATCAAAAAGATTATCAGATTCAAGACTCATAGGAATGTCTAAATCATATACATCTTTTGCAAGACTAATCAATTCAGCCTCAGTTGTATAATTGCTAAAAATAGATTCTAAAGATTCAAGATCACTTACAAAAGAATCGTAAGAAGAATCAGCCCGAATTTTCTCTTCAACCCAAGGATCAAGAGAACTAAGCTCGTCAGAAAAACCCTCTAAATAAAGATTCTTTTGAGCAAGAGTAGTATTAACTGCAGTTTCAGGACTAACAGTATAGACGATAAAACTAGAAGTAGACTCCAAGCCACTAGGAATTCGAGCAGTTATTTCAACAGTGTAATTTTGTATGATGTCATAAGTATGCGAAGCAGAAGTATTAGAAGTTACAAAAGTCGTACTATCTCCAAAATCCCAAACATACTCCACAGTTTCATTGCCGGTATAATAATCTTGAACAGCAAACAAAACTTCAATTCCTGCAGGCGCACTAAGAGGACTAAGACCACTAACAAAAGGCACAGATAATAAAGAAACATATTCTTCAAAAAGTTGTTCACCATCCAAATAAAGAGAATAATTCCCACTCTCTTCAATACTAAATCCAGTTTTAGAAAGATCTAAAATTCCTTCAAAATCAACAGTTGCAGGGGCTATATCTACATCAGAAACAACATCCAAGCTAGTATCTCCAAGACCGTCAAAATAAGTAAGAGTAATTTGATCCATAACAAATTCCTGAGAAACACCAAATAGTTCGATTGGCAAGATACAAGAATTTGAACAATCACGATTATATTTGTTCTCAATATAATCGTCTGCAGTTATGGAAAGGGCTGTAAAATCAATAGTGGAAGAATTTAAAAAACCATCAGCAGCCTCGTAATAAGCAGATTGTGCAAAGACCCCATAATCAATAACACTATTTTGAGCACCGTTTGATAAAATAAATCCGCAAACGTCGCCAGTAGTTTCTTCAAAAATCTTATAGCTAGTTGGAGGACTAGGAGCACTCACACAAACATGATATGTCCCCTCATTAAAAGTATTTCCTGCAGGTGCATCAACAATACATTCAGATTGCAAAGAAGAAGGATTAATTGTACAGCTATCAATTTCAAAACCAACATCTCCTGGATATAAAGACATCTTTAGATCTTTAGTCTCACCATTTACGTCAACAATCACCCCCATTTTAATAGAACTTGTAACTGGAATTTCAATAACCTCACAATATTCAGAATAACTAATCAAATGACCTGCAGCAGCATTGGAGGGATCATAACAACCATAATTTTTCGGAGAATATTCATCAGAAAAAGTAGTAAACTCCCATAGATCATTTTCAAAAAAGGTAAGAGAAAGTGGAATTTCTAACGCTCGAGCAAAATCACTAGAAATATTAAAATCAATATCATGAACTATAACTCCTGTTCCATCCAATACAAAACCAAGATAAGAACTTTCTCCAGAAGTCATTGAAACCGCTTTTTGAGTTTGAGGAGAACTAGAACTATAGTCTGAAGAACAGTCTTGTGGCGTACAATCATAGTCTGCAAAATCATTATCTAAAAAATCTCCCAATAAAATTTCTTCGTCATCACTTGAAGTAACTTTCGAAATAAAACTTCCGGAATCAATAGAAATATCCAAAGTCCCAGTAATGTTTTCATAAGGAGAAAAACTTCCACCAAAAGAATAATCGTTAACAGTAAATGAAGCTGCGACAAAACTCGCAACTAACACGAACAATAACAATCCAAACATCACCGCTTTTTTCATAAAACAAAATAGATTTTCATCTTTATAAAATTATTCTCGCCTGAAAAAATAAAATAATCCTATAATCGCAATAGAAGCAAGAAGCGCAAACAAGCTAAAACCTGGAAGTCGAACAACAGGATCCCCACAGCTTCGAGTATCTACACCATCCTCACATTGAGCATTAGTAACTAGGGCTGGGACACCACCACCATTGAAAACCTCTGCAGTCCAACGAAGCTCTTGGCTTCCCCCATCACAAAAACCTGCAGTAAAATTCTTATAACAAGAAAATTCGGGAGCAGGATTTGGATTTAAAGAAATGTCCTCAGTAATATCATATCGCAACTTGCATTCTCCAAGATTCCATTCACAAAGAAAATTCCCCCGTGGAGCCACAAAACCATCGCCAGGACCATTATTTGCTTGATCAGTAAAATAATCTCCTGCAATTTCGGTTCCAAAGCCAATTCTTCCAAGGTTAGAGAAGTCTTCCGTACACT
The DNA here is from genome assembly GCA_018697295.1 of archaeon. Taxonomy (GTDB): domain Archaea; phylum Nanobdellota; class Nanobdellia; order Pacearchaeales; family GW2011-AR1; genus JAGVXH01. Next base: position 135,265 of record JABHTJ010000002.1, on the reverse strand, counting down.
CAATTTGAGTTTGATAAGCACTACAACTAAAATCAAGAGGGGTATTCACACAAAGTCCGCTTCCACCATCCTCGATCCAAAAACAAGCAGTTGCCTCACAACTTCCAATATCTGTATAACCTGAACAAGTGAAATCTCTTTGACCACATTTCATATCCCCATTTTCATCACAAAGATATCCAGAAGGACAACATTGAGGAGTCCCCTCATTCGGAGGATAACCATCAACATCAACATCACCAAAATCGCAAGCGTCAGCTATCTGAATAGTACCTTGCATCACACCACCATCCGCACAAAAATCATATCCTTCACGAGAACATTCCCCAATAGCTAAATCAACATCACCGTCAGTACATCCTTCAACCGAAAATTCTGAAGTAATAGTATTCGCGGCGAACACACCAGTAAGAGAATAAACTAAAAGTATCAACACCCCAAAGACAATATATTCTGACCTCATTTTCCAAATTAAATGTATTCTAAACTTTATAAATCTTTTTCACAAAAAAATAGCTGACGAAATGTATATAAATCTCGAGAAAGTTATAAAAAAATGTACCAAAAAAAGAGTTTTGAAAAAATAATTATCATAACAGCAATCTTTTTCACGATGGTTTTTTTTATGCAATATGCAACAGCACAAACAATAAATGTAGATTTAGACATGCAGGACCCTCAAGAAACAATAATCGGCCAAGAAGATAGAATTAACATCACAAGCGATGGAGAAGAATTTTCAATCAGCATCAATAAAATTAATGAAGAGGCAATAACTCTTGTCATCGAAAAGACAAATGATTACATAACTACCTCGTTAGAAAAAACATCGACGATAAATCTTGATACAAATAAAACAAATGATGTTGCTATAACTCTAATAGAAACAATAAAAAGTAATGATAATGAATCTGAAGTTTTAGCAAAAATAGTATTCCAAAAGTTAACAAGCTCACCAAAGAGCGATAAAATCTCGACAAATAAAATATCTGTAGGAATTTTTGCAGGAGTGATTATAATCTTTTCAATATTTTTAATCACAATATTAATTAGAAAAGGAAGGAAGAAGGAAGAGGAGATTACTAAGAAAAAGAAAAAATAAATTATTCTTAATTTTTATTTTTGTGAGATTTAGACGAAGGTAAAAAATTTAGAAACGTACTTTTGTACGTGAGAAATTCTTTATCAAGTATCAATCCTCAAAAAGAAATAATTAACCAACAACAACCAACAAGGGCATTAACCGTGCAACTTTTCTTCCAATTCCAACACTATCACTTACACGAACAACTTCATCAACATCCTTATACGACGACGGAGATTCTTCAATCATCCCCTTATGACTTCCAGATTCAACATAAACACCCAAGTCTTCCATATTTTTTTTAGCTTCTTCAAAAGTAATTTCTCGTTTTATTGCACTTCGACTTTTAATTCTTCCAGCACCATGAGCAGTACTCGCAAAAGAAAGTTTTTCAGATTCATTAGTTCCAGCCAATACATAGCTTGCAGTTCCCATGCTCCCAGGAATAAAAATTGGTTGTCCAACTTTCGAATATTTTTTTGGAATCTCCTCCCTATCTGGACCAAATGAACGAGTAGCTCCTTTTCGCATAACTAAAACTTCTCGCTTGTTCCCATCAATTTTATGTGTTTCAAATTTTGCAATGTTGTGGCAAATATCATAAACAACTTCTGCCTCAAACTCTGGAAAAAATTTCTTCATATCTTCCCGAATATAATGAGTAATTAATTGTTTATTCGCAAATGCAAAATTTGCCGCTGCCGCCATAGCAGAATAATATTGTTTACCAAGTTTTGAAGTAATTGGCGCATGAACAAGTTCACGATCATATTCTGGATAGCCATATTCTTTTTCCATCAAGGAAATATAGTCAGATGCAACTTGATGGCCCAGTCCTCGAGAACCGCAATGAACCATAATAACAACTTGGTCTTTTTCAAGTCCGTAAACTTTTGCCGTTTCTAAATCAAAAATTTCGTCAACAATTAAAACATCTAAAAAATGATTTCCTGCCCCTAGTGTCCCCATTTGGTTAATTCCGCGACCTTTTGCCCGCTGACTAACTACTTTTGAACCTGCACATTTCATACAACCATTCTCTTCGATAAATTCTAAATCCTGAGAAGTCCCATATCCTTTCTCAACCATCCAAGAAGCCCCATCAATAAGAATTTCGTCAAGATCTTTTAGATTCAAAGAAAATGTCCCTCCTCGGCCAACACCGCTCGGAACTGCAGCAAACAAAGACTTCACAATTTCTCGCTCACAGCCATTTAAATCGCTCCTAACAAGATTTGTTTTCAAGAGTCTAACAGAACAATTAATATCATATCCGACGCCACCAGGGCTAATAACGCCATTATCAATGTCAAATGCAGCGACACCACCAATACTAAAACCGTATCCTTGATGTGCATCTGGCATTGCAATCGAAGATTGTAAAATTCCTGGCAACCGCGCAACATTTCGAATCTGTTCAATACTTTTTCCTTCCTTAATCTGATTAAGAAGCTCTTCACTTGCAAAAATCTTTCCGGGAACTCCCATACCCTCTACTGCTTCAAGTTCCCATTCAAAATCATTTATCTTCGTAAATTCCATAAACAAAAATAAGAAAATTAGTTTTTAGAAGTTATGGTTTTTGTTCTAAAGATTAAGCAACGTGATAAACATTAACTTCCTTAAACCCACCCAATGTGTTCGCGTGACTACCCTTTATTCCTGCAGCAATACGTGTTCCATCAGGAGAAATATCAACATGATGCACAGTTGTTGTTACTTTATTAACTTGTACTCCATTCATCCAAGAGTTTGGCTTATCTACAATTGGAGTATTAAATTCTGCGATAGGATCATTTATTCCAGATTCGAAAACTCGAACATTAGAACTCTCAGAAGTTCCGTCTCCCCAAAGACCAACAACAAACCGATTTCCATCTGCAGAAATGGCAAGCTCATCAATCCATTGATGATATAAAATTGCAGTAACAGGATTAGTTTCAAACGTATTATCCACTAGCAAGATAGGATTTTGAAGATTAGTAATATCCCATAAAAGAACTCCTCCTCGCTTTGCACCAGTTACAAACACTCCAGAATAAGCATAAGCTAATTTTGTCCCATCATCACTGAGTGAGACTTGTCCTTGATGTTGAGTTAGTAAAGGATGACTTGTAGGAATGAATAAATCATATTCATTTGAACTAGCAAAAGGAGTTTCATATACACGAACTGCAGTAGAAGAAGAATCTCCTCCGAGCGCTACGGCCATTCGCGAACCAGCATAATCTAGAGAAACATCATAAATATATCCGGAAGTAATTGATTTATCAAGTACAATAGCGCCAGTATTAGTATTCACTAATTTCATATTCCAATAATTTGGAGAATTTCCAAGTGCGACATGAGAACCATCTCCAGAAAATGCATAATTAGGCCACCATCCAACAACCTTAAAATCAAAGGTATGATCTTTAGTTATAGCTCCTGTTGAATCAAAAGTTACTAATCTCGTTTTTGAATTCGTAGTCGGCATAAAAGAAATAATTTTGCTTCCATCATCACTTACCCATGCTCCTTCAGTTTGAGGTTGACCATTACAACAAAGTGTTGCGTCTGGAGAGATATATTCAAAAGTAGGATTATTTGACGAACCATCATATCGGCGAAAATTTGCACTATACTGGCCATAACCACTATTTGGATAGTCAGCCATAGTAGGATTTGCATATACACCGGCATATCGTGCTGCAACTCCACGCCCCATAAAATTGTGCATCGTCGGAGGATAATTATTAACTGTAAAAATTGGTGTTGGAGGATTTGAATCAGTTGTGGAAAATAAGAATGATTCTACCCAGAAAGTGCTAAATGAATTTGCAAATAATTTAGAACCACTATCTCCAATCTCAAAAGGATCAATAAACATATGATACTTATGACTCCATTTCATTCCCTTAGTTGAACTGACACTTCCAATATCAACATTACTTAACTGCGAATTCCCCTTAGCTATAACTGCATACTCAAAAGATTGTCCAAGTGTAGCTTCAGTGTCAGTAAAATAAGTTTCATCCTTTATCGTTTCTCCAATATTTTCCCAATTTTGCGCCGAATTCAAACGCCGATAAACATAATAATATTCTGGGGCAGGAGCAAGGGCATTCCAAGTAATCTTAATTTGTTCATTACCATCACTTGCAACAACATTTTGGGGAACACCCGGAACCACAGTACCAGCAACGGTAATACTTACATAATCATTTGTTAATCCTTCTAAAACTAACCAAGGCCCAATCTTTAATCCTTGGAAATACATAACGTCTCCAACAGAATATTTTAATGGATCAAGATAAACTTCAACATCAGTAATTGTGCTTCCTCCGCCCCAATTAGTGGTCGCACTTTGAGGAAGAAAGCCAATCGTATTTCTCTTCAAATAAAGAGTTCCCAAATTTCCTAAAACTCTCGGAGGTATTTGAAGCGTAGGAGACTGTAAAAGACGAGCATTCACACTAGTGCCACGATCAATACTTACAATAGGGGTAGAACCAACAGTTAAATCTCCGCTAACAGTTAAATCTGCTGCAGTTACCAAACTAAAACTAAGCATAGCGCCAATTAATAAGACAAAATATTTTAATTCCATTGGAATAGCCTCTTTATCCACGATATAAATCCGTCTCCAGAATCTTCATCATCCAAGTTTTGAAAAGAACCAACATTTTCCGTTGGATCAATGTTAGCATCTGCAAGAATTTCTTCTTGAGCAACGACTAACTCTTCCAAAGAAGTATCTTCAGTAATCGTTGGAAGTACTTTCTTTTTTAATTCTTCTGCAGCAACTTCAGGAGTTTTTATTCCACCCTCAACAATCTCAACCGGCTCATCCTTAATTTCTTCTAAATATTCTTCAACTGAAACGAAACTACCATCCACACCACGACGAACTTTTGAATCTTCAATAATTGCACCATCAGCACCTAATGTAGAAGCCCTCATAAGAACATCTAAAGAATCCTCCGAAATCTTGGAAGCAGCATCATCCTTAGTTAACGCCTCCTTAAATTCTTCAAAAAAAGCAGAAGTCTCAGTATCCATATTTGCTTTCTCAGGACTTTGTTGTGCATCCTGACCACTACCAAATAAATTTCCGAAAAACCCAGCAGTAACTGTAGATAAACTAAAAATTCCAACCAATAAGAATAAGAAAGCAAATCCTATAACCACTTTTTTCATATCGAAATAAGTAATCAATCCTTTATAAATATTATGGTGAATTTATACTAATGTCTAAACATCCAAAACAACTTGACAAGCCCATCCAACACCTTCTTTTCGAACAAACATTTCATTGTAAGTTATCGCCTTCACATCATTCGTAAAAACATAATTCTTTGCATCATCTCCAACAATTTTTGCATTAATCGTTTTCAATTCTTCGTCAATTTCAAATTCAGTAATCTTTGAAACCAAAAAGTTATCCGCATCAAGCAAATACAAAAATTCTTCTAAAAAATTATGCAAAAGCTCTTCTAAATTTTTTCCAACAACAGATAAATTTTTCTCAGTAGTTTCTAAAATCACAATCTCTCCACGAATCGTATCATTAAGTGCATCAGCTGCAGAGAAAAACAAATCTTTAAGAGTATGACCTCGAGCCTTAAACTCTACATCAGCCACATGATCTAAATATTCATAAGACATCAAAACGAAGAGAAAAAAGAGTTTTTATACCTTTAGAATTCACTAAAACAATAAGGAATTGTCAGCGCCGTTGCGAACAAAGAGCAATCACTGCGCAATACAAAATAGGTGTCAAGTTAAACCAATTGACAATTAGAAAACAACAAATTTTTATACAACTAAAACAGCAAGAATATATGAAAAAGAAAAATTCTTCTATATTTTCAAAAAAAAATATTTATTTAATCATCTCCTCAGTTATTATTATCACCCTAGTTCTTGCAATAATTGATTCGATAATTCAAAAAAGTTGGATAGTACTTTTCACTTCAATACTTACCCTAATTCTAATATCAATTCCACGTCTCTTCAAGAAAAAATACCACCTAACACTTCCAAAAGGGTTCGAAATAATAATTGTAATATTTATTTATGCATCCATATTTTTGGGAGAGGTGAGAGGATTCTATGATTATTTTTGGTGGTGGGATTTAATTCTTCATGCAACTTCAGCGATAGTATTTGCATTCATCGGATTCACAATATTATTTTTAATGTATGCAAAACAAAATGTTCATGCAAAACCAGTAATCCTTGCAGTGTTTGCTTTTGCATTCGCAATTGCAATTGGAACAACTTGGGAAATTTTTGAATTCACGATGGACCAACTATTCAATTTGAATATGCAAAAATCTGGCCTCATAGATACAATGACAGATTTAATCGTCGATACAATCGGAGCCCTCATTTCTTCAATAATTACCTTCTTCTATTTTAGAAAAACAAAAAAATCGATTTTTATGAATAAAAGTTTCATGAATAAAAAATCAAAATAATAATTTCAAAAATATTCAACCTTCATGATGGTCCTTGCCAACCCTATAGATCTCTTCTTCGAACCTTGCCACAACACCAGGCAATCTATTTGAATCAATTGCTGTTGCCAATACTGGCTCATGGGGATAAAGAACTAAGGGAATAACAGCTTCTTCTCCCACAGGGCCATGAACTTCTACATAAATAAGACTTGGAGTATGTGCTAAAGATTCAAGTTCATCTAAACGAGCTACTTCTCGAAGACAACCATTAGAATCAAAAGGATACCGAAGATAAAATCCCTCTACCTCAGGTATGGCATCAAGAGTAAGAATCCCAGAGCAAACATGCTCATAATCCCCTTCAATCTTAAGATAATCTGAGTTTCCGGCAATGACCCGATTAGCTTTCAAAAAAATATCACAACCATGGCCCTTGAAGTGATTTTCAAATGGTTTCCCGACATATCCAGGAACACCAAGCAAATTTTCGCTTGTTCCCATGCTAAAATAAGGCACAATATCTTAATAAATCTTCCGTTTAAGCAAAATATCCACTTTTTAGAGTATACAAGCGTATACCTCAGATATACTCTCTAAACAAACATTTTTATACAAATTTTCCCTTGAAAAGTTATGAAAAAAATACCTCAAGACATAACCGGAACAATCGCCATACTAAAATTCCCTCGAAAAATGTGGAAGATCACCAAAAAATTGCAAGCAAGAAAATTTCTAAAAAATCATAAAAATGTAACAACAGTAGTTGAAAAAACGGAAGGTTTTTCCGGAAAATTGAGAATCCCGAGAATGAACTATCTCGCAGGAATTAAAACAACTATTGCTCAATACAAAGAAAATGATTGCACTTTTGAGTTCGACATCAATAAAACTTATTTCTCGCCTCGGCTTTCGGAAGAACGAAAAAAAACTGCAGAAGAAGTTATCAAGTCAATCAAAAAGAAGTCATCAAAAATTCTCGTTCTTTTTGCAGGAATAGCCCCTTACCCAATAGTAATCGCGAAGAAACTAAAAAAACAAAAAATATCTTCGCACATTTTTGTAAATGAATTAAATAAAGACGCGAACAAATTCGCAGAAAAAAATATCAGAAAAAATAAGGTCGGACAATATATCACGCTCGCTCCAGGAGATGCAAAAACTATTTCAAATAAATTAAAAGAAAAATTCGATATAATCCTAATGACAAGACCAAATCTAAAGAATACTTTCCTAAAAGAGATTTTACCATTAACAAAAAAAGGAACAAAGATATTCTATCATGGATTTGGAATAAAAGAAGAAGTGACAAAAGAGATAAAAAAAGATATTGGAACAAAAATAAAAAACATAGAATTAAGAAAGGCAGGTGATATTGGGGCCTACAAATATCGCTGGCTTGCGAGTTTTGAAATTAAGTGATTATTCCAAAAATTTCTTTCCGACAGCATCCCAGTTAACAACGTTCCAAAATGCTTCAATAAAACTTGGTCGAAGATTCTTGTACTTCAAATAATATGCATGTTCCCACACATCAATACAAAGAATTGGTTTTTTGCCTTCAGTTAACGGACAGTCTTGATTAGAAGTTTTAATAATTTCTAATCCATCTTCCCCAACAACAAGCCACGCCCAACCACTTCCAAATTGAGTCGCTGCTGCCGTAGAAAATTTTTCCTTAAATTCTTCAAAACTTCCAAAAGAAGCAGTAATCGCATCAAGCAATTCTCCAGACGGCTCGCCAGATTCATTCTCTGAACACAAACACTCCCAGAAAAACGAATGATTCCATGCACCACCACCATTATTGCGAATCGCAGGAACAGATTCTCCGGACAAATCATTCAAACCAACAAGTAATTCTGATAATTCTTTTTCTTCATATTCTGTTCCACTAACGGCATCATTAAATTTTTTACAATAAGCTGCATGATGTTTTCCGTAATGAATCTTAAGTGTCTCAGCATCTAAGTGCGGCTCAAGCGCGTTAAAATCAAATCCAAGTTCAGGTTGTTCGTACATAAATAAAATAACAAAAACTTCTTTATAAAATATTGGAAAGTGTGTTAACGAAAAAAGATTATATGTCCAATTCACTTCCCTTATGAATCGCTGTTGGTGCTTCTCCACCATGCCAAGTAAATCGAGGACGAACACGCATAGGATAAATCCTCTCAGAGTTATCATCTAAAATAATCGCCGAACCTTTCAACCTTGGCAAACTATTCAATTTATCACTAATACTCGAATACAAATAACTCTGAGTAATATCGTTAAGTGCGCCAACATCAAGCTTTGCAGTTACTCGATGGCTTATCACAATATCTGATTGAGTCATCGCATCTGTATGAATTTTTCCAGGTTGCTGGGTTGCAAGAACTAGCGAAATTCCGGGTTGTCGTCCTTCACGAAGTAATTGAACAAGCGCATCAGTTGCAGGAGTTTTTCCTTCTCTCGGCAAAAATTCATGAGCTTCGTCGATAAAAATCCATGCAAGAGGCATTTCTCTTTTAATCGCATAATCTTGATTAATCCCATGAGTAACCGCCTGAATTTCTTCATCTTTTCTTGACTTCATTCGTTCATCAAAAATTTTCTTAGAAACAAGTCCAATAATAAGTCCTCGAACATTAAACGCTCCAAGAGAAGCATACATCGATAAATCAATCACAGTCGTAACACCAGCCTTAAGCAAATTACGAACCTCAATACCATTCTCAGCATCAAAAACTTTCCACGTCTTAGCAGCATCAAATAACGCCATACAAGAATTTTTTACTTCTTGGGAAATATTTTGGGCGCTGGAAATTAAACTATGAATATCTTCGAAATCAAAATTCTTTCCACTCTCCTGTAAATTACCAATAACAGATTCAATCGTAACGGCAATTGGGTCAGTGAATTTTAATTCAAATAGATTAACCCAATCTGTCGCCGAGAGTTCAGATAATTTTATTGCAAACTCAAAATCCACGTCAATTCCTTTTGCTTTATACTCGTCAAAATATCCCTTCGGAGCAAAAACTTGTAAAGCAATATTTTTTGATTCAAGTCCCCACTCATCTAAAAGTTCACTATCTTTTGAATTTTTATATTTCATAGTCCAATAAATTCCCATCGTATCAAAAATAAGCGGAGCAATGTTCTTCGATTCTTCAGCATCCAAATTAGAAAGTGCTTCTGCCATCGTTCCCAAAGTATACGATTTCCCACTTCCACGTTTCCCAGAAACTAAAATTACATGACTCCGCGCAACATCCATATAAATCGGATTTGAAAGACTAGTATAATTTCCCATCGTAACAAAACTCTTCCCAATAAACGCTAAACCTCGCTTCCCAAAAGCCTTCATATCACTTTCATTTCTCCCAATAACTACATCAAATGGCATAAAATAATATAACTTCTAAACTTTATAAAATATCTTAAGAAAATTAAAGATTGTCAAGCACCATCGCGAACGCGGAGCGTCACCTCTCAAGAGGTTCTCGTGCCAAATTGGTATGACGCAATAAAAGATAGCGCTACAAAAGCGCTATTTACAATCTAAAATTTCAATCATTTTCCCAAATAAACAATCTAACACGCCGAGGATTATATACTGAAATAATATCTGTTGAAACCAATGCATCTTCTACAAAAACAGTTTTACCAATAGTTAGAATATATACTTCAGGAGATAACTTACAAGCAACATTAAAATCACAAGATAAAATAGTAAAATTATAATTTGAAGGAATGGTTGGATTAACCAGAAAAACTAATCCTGCAATACTATCTTCCGTCGGATCAAGCACATATCCACGAAGAGTCTTATTATAAGTAATATCAAGTAAAACTTTTTCTTGCAATGAAGAAATATACTCTTCTTTGCCAGAATCTGCTTGAACAAATTGTTTAGAATAGACAACTCCTAATGCTCCAGTAATAATTAAGACGGCAATAGTAGCCTCTAAAATTCTCATCCAGCCTCGTCGATTATCCATAAACATTACCATACCCTAAAATTAATTCTAACATTTGAAAGGGTAGAATCCTCCTGCAGTACTTGATATACTTGTGTCCTCGAAAAAACTTCTACACCATCTGGAATTGGACGAACCATATTAATTAAAGGCAAATCTTCAGAAGTAATGGAAAAATCCATCGACGAAGGAATATTCAAATCAGTCCGAACAGTAGAATAATCAACTCCATATTCATTCACTAGATTAGTTAATTTTTTATAAGAAATAACCTCTCGCTCAAAAATACTCCCAACAGAATAATCAGAAGAAGGTATAACTATACAATCTCCAATATCATCGTTAACAAATTCTGAAGAAAGTGAAAGAGAGAAACGTCCATCTCCACGAGAAATTTTTAGAATTCCCTCAGAATTAACTGCAGAAGGAAGGAGCAGAACACCATTCCGAATAGTATGACTCCCAACCAATTCTTCATTAAATAATTCTAAGGGCAAGGATAAATTGTTACAATCATTTGGATCGGGAAGAGCCTTTTTCCTAACAAACACTTCGGCCAAAGGAACACTCATTTGTTCCTCGAAGGCATCTTCAACTCCAACCCCCACAACATAGGGAATCGTCGAAGAATCAACTGGCTCAATTATCAGAAATAAAAAAAAGACGAAACTAAAAAAGAACATAAAACTAACAACCATCTCGAAATGAGCAGAACCTTTTCGAAAAGCAAATATTCGACTTACACATTTAAGTAACTCACCACCTTCTTTCATAAAATAAAAACACATATTACATTTATATAATTATCTTAAGAAGGCTATCCAACTCCTGCAGGCCCAAATAGTGCCTTTGATCCCGTCGTAATCAGAAGAGTTATAACCAATAGAATAAAAGAATGACGAATACCACTTTTGATTTTTCCTTCACTAATCTTTCCAATAACAAGTCCTGCAAAAAGAGATTGGACAACAATCATTAAAAAAAGTGGAAATGCAAATTCTCCAGGATCTAAAGTTCCAGCAGAAATAGACAAACCTTCAGCAGAAGAAAGATCATATACCAACGGCAAAATCCTAAATTCTAAAACAAGCATGATAATAATAAAAATCATAAAAATGATATATCCTTGATTAACCAAGTTTGAAACCGACGCTTTTTGTTGTTTCTTCAAAGTCTCTACTTGGTTAACAGAGGTTACAACCGATTCCAAAATAGTCGCGATATTTCCACCGGCTCTTTCAGCTTCGGAAATCAAATCAACAGACCGAGAAATGACTGGACTTTTAGATTCGTTCGCAAAAATAGAGAAGGCTTCCTTTAGACTTATTCCCAAAACTAATTGATTCGCAAGTTTTTGAATGTGAGGACTAAGAGCCCCATAATTTCTTTTCTTAAGATGAATAATTCCTTGAACAATTGGCGTACCAGTATGGGATGCTTCAACCAAATCCCGTGCAAACGCTAAAAATTTCATGTCTTTTTCTTTTTGAGCATTCAAATTAAAAATTGCGCTCAGAACAAACGGCAGAGTAATAATAATAAAAGAAATAACCCATAGAAAATAAAGCCACATTGAACCAGTTAGTAGAATAAATGAAATCCCGGCTAAGGCAATCCCTACAATAATCCCGAGATAGTGTTTTTTTTCAAATTTCATTATAGTAGAGGTTGTTTTAAATTTAATACGATTAAAAACAGAATATTCATAACAACAATTCCAACAACACTAAGAAGTAAAAGTGTACCAATCCCAATTCCGCCAAGTCCAAGACCAGCGACATTCATCACAATAAACATCATCATCAAAACAAGCGGAGCAGCAATTAAAAGAGAAATATAAACATCCATAAAAGTTCCAGCAAGATCCATATATTCTTGTCGCTCAAGCTTATAATCCATTAAAAAATTCTCAGCTTTTTGTTCTAAATAATTTTTAAGTTCTCCACCAGTACTAATGTTCGTTGCAAGTCCAGACAAAAGTTCTCCCAAATTTCTATTAGGGGTTCGTTCAGCAACATTCCTAAGCGAAGTAACCAAATCAAAACCATACATATCTGTTTGAACAACAATCTTCCTCATTTCAAAGCCAATCGTCGGATATTCCTTAGAAGCTGAAACAATCTTAAAAATTTTAGTTGGTTCAATATTTGCACCTGCAATCGACGCCATATAAATAGTTGCGAAAGGAAGCTCATGGGTAATTTTTTTTCGAACACTACTTGCTTCACTCGAAGGATAAAGATAAAACGCGATCATCGCAAAAGTAGTTGTTAAAAGTGGAATCCAAAAAAAAGTCCACCCAACAATTCCGAGCATCAATAAAGCCAAATATAAAATCAAACCAAAAATTCCAGAGAGGATAATAGATAAAATCGATATCGCCAAATAACTCGACGCCATAATTCCAACATTGCCTTGTTTCAAATTTCTTCCAATCTTCGGCATCTTCGCAGAAAGTGATTCTCCCTTCTCGCCAAAAAGTTTATTCGAAAAAACAGTATAGAAATTTGCCTTCTTTTTTTCACCTTTCTTTTTTTCCTTAATCTTAGAAACTTTCAAAAGATTACCTTCAGAGAGATGAAGTTCTTTTAGGTAAGCATTTTTATCTTCCTTGTTAAGTGTAATAAAGTTTCCTTTCTTGGTTCTTGGGGAAGTATAACTAACATCAATAGTTTTATCTTTTTTAGGAGAGGATTCTTTGGAAGTGGTCCCAGTTTTCTCTGGAACAACATCATTCAAAAGTTTGGGAACAACATCATTTAACAAATCCAATTGACGAACAAGAGAACCAAGACTTTTTACATAAGCTTCGCGATGTTCCGGGTCAGATTTGAGATTTTTCATAACTTCATTGATATCTGCAATAATCTCTTTTTCTTGACTCAAGTTTTTTTTAAATTTCTCAAACATGTTTTCCTTTTATCTCCTCAGCAATTTTTATATGCAAATCAAAAATAAAGGTACGAAGATTTTGTATTTCCGACTCGTTCTTTTTGGAAACTGCCTTTTCAAGACGCTTCAACGAATCCTCCATAGCCACAACCAACTGTTCAACAAACGCAATATTCACCATTTTATCCTCTAAAAATAATAAGAATGAGTTCTTTATTAAAGTTACTTTATACAATGTTAACTTACAACCCCCGGATTCATAAAATATTTCAAAAGTTACTTCAACATCTCATTAATCACTAACCAAAATAATCTTCAGATATCCCAGAATTAGGAGAAGAGTTCTTAAGACCAAGTTCTTCTCGCACCCCTTCGATACGTTCTTCTAAATCGTCATATGTCGGATCAATTTTATAGGCTCGAGCAAAATTATCATGCGCTTCTTTCAAAAGACGAGGAGAACCATCAAAAAATTTATGAACTGTATCTTGAGCTTCCGCAAGATCGACATAATAATGTGGCTCAGGCTCTTGTGAAACGCAAGTTTCAAGCGCCCTAAGACCTTTATCAATAATAATTCCCCTTCGCCGAGATGGAAGATGAAGCCGTTCATCACAACCCAAATCAACAAAAATCACGCCAACTGTCGAGAGCTCTTCAGCACTAAGACCTTGTTTAGAATCTTTTAAAAAATAAAGTCGATTTGCAGCTGCATTCGCATTACGAATATACTGAGCTCCTTCAGAATCAAAAAGCTGTGAGGCTTCATGACAAGAACTGGCAATAAATTGTAAATCCTTTCTTCGAAGATTTCCAAAAGAAACTCTCCCAATTATTTGAACAGCCCGGCGAAGATATTTTGAAGAATCTTTTTCGTCGGCGAGACTACTTTGAGAATAATAAGACCGTGCAAGTTTTAAAAAATCTTTTTTATCTCCAGTAATCATCGCGATACATTCTTGAGCTTGCGTCAAAATATTATATGTCTCAACTAATGAAACAAAACTTGGATTCGGACCATCGCTAGAATAAAGAGACCTACCTTCAGTATAAAGAAATGAACCTTCAGCAGAATTAATAACATTTTGAGTCTCAGCCGCAATAAGTCGAAAACTTTTCAATCGCGCAAGCGCCTCAGAACCTAATTGACGACCCATATAATATCAAAACCATATCAACATTATAAACTTTTATCCATCCAAATCACTACTAAAAATGAGAAACATAAAAAACTCAAAATTAAATAATCCCATACCTATCTAAAACAACTCGGGGATTTTTTGAGTATTCATTAATAACTTTTTGAACATCATCATAGCTAAGAACTTTTTTTTGAAAAAGAATCGATAAAAGACGTGTTCGATTTTCAAATTCTTTTTCTAAAGCTCCTTTATCGATTCCAAATTTTTCTCGAATCTTTTTGAATACATGACTCTCATTCCGATAGTGGAATGTGTCAGTTGAAGGATCCCATGCAAAGGGAGTATTAGTAACTGCACTCCCGTCAGATTTAACTTCAACCACCTCAGAGATTTCACGAAGACGTCGCGTCTCTTTTCCATTAACGATTGCATGGGTCATAACGGCGACTGCGTCCAAACTATTAAGAAGCATGGGACTCAAACTAATCGGAGGAGTTTCAAGACGACGAATCACAGTTTCAATAGAATCTGCGTGAAGTGTCGAAATAGATGCGTGGCCCGAAGCCATTCCCTGAAATAAAACTGAAGCTTCCTTTCCTCGAACTTCACCAACAATTACATAATCAGGATTTTGACGAAATGAACTTTTAAGGAGTTTAAACATGTCAATTTCTCCAGCTCCTCCGGTAGCGACACCCGTACGAACAACTGACGGCAACCAATTTTCTCGAGGAAGATTAAGTTCTCGCGTATCTTCAATTGAAACAACACGATTCTCAGACGGAATAAAAAATGCAATTGCATTAAGAAGTGTAGTTTTTCCTGATGCCGTTCCACCGACAATCATCAAATTAGTCTTATATTGTAAAACCATCCAAAAATAAGCAAGCATTGCAGGATTAAGCGCTTTAAACCCAATTAACTGAATAGGTGTCCAAGGAGTTTTAGTAAATTTACGAATTGTAAACGTCGGACCTTTCGAAGTAATATCTTTCGTATACGTTGCGTTAACTCTAGACCCATCTGGAAGAGTACCATCAAGAATAGGAGAGGCATAAGAAATATATCGTCCAGTCTTTTGAGCAAGTTTTTCAACAAAATTCGCAATTTCCTCAAGCGACGTAAACTTCACACGAGTCTTAATATTTCGAAAAACTCGATGAACAATATAAATTGGCTGGTCAACACCATTACATTCGATATCTTCAATAAAATAATCCTTCATCAATGCTTCAATCTCATTCAAACCAACAAAATTTCGATACAAATAATAAAACAACTTTTCATATTTACTCTCTTCAATCTCAAACCCAAGTTCACTAATCAAAAGTCGAGCAGTTTTATCAATATAGTCAAGCAAATGTTCTTGACTCCCCTCGCCACCAACAAAGTTAATGTTTACGATTTCCCTCATTGACGATTCAATTTTTTTAAGTTTTTTCCAATCATCTTCAGTTAAAACGGGTTCTTCAACCTCATAAATAACTTCATTCAATTCAGAATTCCAATAAATATGAATTGAAACAAAAGGTGCTATCACCATGTAACGCACATCAATTTTAGTTTTATCTTCAAAACCCGGAATCGAAGGAACCTGGGGATTCAATTCAAGTTTAACGGTAGCCATCAATTATCACCATAACGCTTTAAAGAAATCCGCCTTATTAAATCTTATCTCAAAAGAGCGTCAATTTAAAATCAAAAATAATTCTAACTCTCACGAATAAGAACGATAACCTCACCAAGAGCATTCACACCATCATTTTCAACCATAAGTTGATACGGCGTTGGCGCTTGAAGTAAACTTTTAACACCAGTCGTCTGTTCTTCAAATACCAAATCTTCAGAATAAGAAACGTTCAAAAAAACCTGGTATTTTTCCCCGCCTTGTTTTGTCGTAACATCAATATTTCCAACAGGAATTGTTATATCCAGCTCACTATAAAGATAGCTTGAATCAACAATCCATACAATATTATTTCCTTCAACATCAAGTTGAACTTCTCCTCGACCAACTTCTAAATCTATAATTCGTCGATTACCGGGAGTAGAACCAGCAACGGCATCAATCTTGCCATCAATAATATTCAATGCATCAATAGCCTGATTAATTACTACCTCGTCTTTTTTCTCGTCAATCTTGGGCTTCGCAACACTCAAGACAAGACCAATAATTGCAATTCCAATAAGAGTATAAATCACCGTCTCAACCCAGACTTGTCCACGTGTATTAACTAATCGCCTCATCAAAATAAAATGCATCAACGATTTAAATAGTTATTGGATAAAAATTAAGATAAAAAAAACTAAGCGCCACATTCGGAAATCTCAATAGTAGACGCAACATCACAAACAATTTCTGAACTACCAAGCGTAATGATTGGAGCAATCGAAACCCTATCGGGAATCGGCATTGAACTAAAGGGGTGAGCAACAGAGCCAACTACAACGATTTTTATAACTTGAATTTCATTTTCAAAAGGAATCTTTGGGGCAGAAAAAAGTGGGGGAGACTTAACGTTAGCTGATGAAGTATTAAAAGAATAAGAAACTCCATCAGTTTCAGTAGATAAATAAATTCCAGTTAAATCAAATTCTTTAGCTCCACGTTTTATTTGTATAAATGTTTGCCTGATAGTCAGTGGATCATCTTCCTCCCAACAAGTAAAACCCTTATCAACAATACTTAACTGACTTGTAGCATCAAGACATGCACTTCCCTTTTCTAATTGGTTTGAAACCAAAGGAATAATTGCAGCCCAGATAATCGTCACAGCAGCAACGGTGATAAGGATAATTAGAACAGTCGCAACAATCGCAGAAATACCTCGTTTATTATTCATATCAAATATTGCCATCATCTCTTAGAATAAAATGACAAATATCATTTAAATAATTATTGGATAAAAAAGTAAAATTCCCTTTTTCAAAAAAAAAGAGAGAAAAAATAAAAAAAATTAAATTAGAGTTTAACACTCAGTAATCGCAAGTGTAGCAGCAACATCACAAGTTTCAACAGTTGCACCAAGAGTTATCATTGGAGCAACAGAAACAGTAGAAGTACCAACAGCAGAAGTTGGATGAAGCAAAATACTTGCTTCATTTTTCCCTGGAAGGGTCCCAGTAGCAGTACCTGCAAGAGTATCTCCTGCAATAGAATTACCCGTAGCATCAGTTGCAATAACTTGGATTCCTGCCAAAGTTACATCGCCTGCCCCTAATTTAACTTGAACTTGAAGATCTCCAGGAGCCGCACCACCACATGTAAATCCTTGATCAACAATAGTTAATTGACTCGTAGCGTCAAGACATGCACTTCCCTTTTCTAATTGGTTTGAAACCAAAGGAATAATAGCAGCCCAGATAATCGTCACAGCAGCAACAGTGATAAGGATAATTAGAACAGTCGCAACAATCGCAGAAATACCTCGTTTATTATTCATATTCATTATTCTAAATACCCCCTTTCACTTAAATTCTCATTGAATTTTTTATTAAATATAATTCCCATCATCTCTTCTTATAAAAATAATAACAAATGTTGTTTATATAGTTTTGTAAAAGTTGATTATCTAAAATAAGATTATATCTTCGGTTAAAACGCTCACACCAGGAATCGAACCTGGGTACCCCGAAGGGTCCGGATTAGCAATCCGGTGCAATACCATTATGCGATGTGAGCACAAGCAAATCATTGCATTCATGAAACTTTTCTAGAGTTACTTTATGCGATGTGAGCCTAAAATAATTCAACCTTTTTACCTTATAAAAGTAACGAGTCAAGAGATTTTCACAAAATTAGCAAACATTAAATAACGAAATAATTATAAGAAGAGATGACAAAAAAAATAAAAATAATTTCGTGGAATGTCAACGGCATCCGAGCAATTCTAAAAAAAGGATTTCATGATTTCATAGAAGAAGAAAATCCAGATATTATATGTGTTCAAGAAACAAAAGCACATCCAGACCAAGTCGATGAGATAATGCACAACTATGAACATCACTATTGGAATTCTGCAGAAAAAAAAGGTTATTCGGGAACAGCAATATTTAGTAAAATAAAACCAGTTGCAGTTCTCTATGGCGACGAACCAATGAATGACAACGAAGGAAGAGTAATCGCACTAGAATTCGAAAACTATTATCTTATCAATGTTTACACCCCAAATTCAAAACGAGGCTTGGAGCGTCTCGACGGAAGACAAGATTGGGATAAAGAATTTCTCAAATTCATTAAAAATTTAGAAAAGAAAAAACCTGCAATCGTGTGCGGAGATTTAAATGTCGCCCATAAAGAAATCGATATTGCACGACCAAAACCAAACCAAAGAAGTGCAGGATTTACGATTGAAGAAAGAAAAGGAATGGATAACTATGTCAAGGAAGATTTAATTGATACATTTAGAGAATTTAATAAAGAAGCAAATCACTATACTTGGTGGTCTTATTTTGGAAACGCACGAACAAACAACGTCGGTTGGAGAATTGATTATTTTCTCATTTCAAAAACCATTAGATCAATTTTGGAAAACGCTTTTATCCTACCTAAAGTGACTGGAAGCGATCATTGCCCCGTCGGCATAATTCTAAAAAAATAATTTTATTAAAAGTATGCCTTAGACACTAACTAGACCATCGCAAGTATTATATAATGAAAAAAACCTCTAAAAGAAGATTCATAAAATGAAATTAAATTTAGGTTGCGGTTTTAACTATCGAAAGGATTTTGTTAATTGTGATTTAAGACAAAATTTGAAAGCAGACAAGCATTTTGATTTGAACACATTTCCATATCCATTCAAAGAAAATTCTATCGATTTTATTTTAATATCTCACGTCCTAGAACATTTAGAAGATCCAATCAAAGTTTTAAAAGAATGTCACAGAATATTAAAATTAAATGGAGAGCTACAAGTAGAGGTCCCATACTTTGCGAGCGAATGTGCATTTGCGGACATAGACCATAAACATTTTTTTGGGATTACTACATTTAATACAATAACCCAGAAGGAAAAAAATCATTTCAGAGGACCGTTTAACAGTCTAATGAATTTCGAAATAATCAATAGGAGATTAATCTGGCGAAAATTTTTCAAACCATTAGAAAATCTAATCAATATCAGCTACAAAACCATGAGAATTTATCAAGAACTATTTTGTTGGATTCTTCCTGCAAGAGCAATTAAATTTAATTTTATTAAGAAGAAATTAAATCAAAAATAATTCTTGAAGTTAGTTTTCACCGTCCATTAAATTAAATAAAATAGGACCTATTTATAACAAAAATTTTACTACCCCAAAATGAACAACAAGCTTTATAACATCTAGAAAACAACACTATTTTACTAAACTTCGGTTTAGTCTTTTGAACTTCGGTTCAATTGTTGTTTAACTTCGGTTAAACATCGGAGGTAAAAAAGCTTCGGTTATTTTGCCTCCACTTATATTCAACTTCGGTTGAACATTTGATTTCGGTCAAATGTCGTTTAACTTCGGTTAAACACCCGAGTTGAGAAAAGCTTCGGTTTTTCTCTTCTCACCTTTTTTTTAAAAATTTAAAAAGTTAATTTTCAGCCTAAATCTTTAAACTAATAATTTTAGAAATATTTTCCTGCATTGAAACCCCATACAAGTTCTTCCCTTCACTAATCAGAGTATCGTTATGAGTAATAATGATATATTGCCCTGTCTTCATATATTTTTGAATAAGAGCTGCAAGTAATTCAGAGTTATGTTTGTCTAATGCTGCATCAATTTCGTCGAAGATGTAAAAACAATAAGGCTTATATTCTTGAATAGCAAAAATTAACGAGAGTGCAACCATTGTTTTCTCACCACCAGATAAACTTGTGATATCGAAATATCTTCCTCGAGAAACCTTGACCAAAATATTAAGTCCGCCTTCAAACGGTTCTTTTTTATTCTCAAGTTCTAAAAATACTGAGCTCTTCCGAGAAAGCTGGGAAAAATTCCGGGTAAAAAGTTCATTCACTGCTTCAAGTGTTCTCATAAATGACTTCTTTTTCTTCTTATCAATTTCCAAGATTATTTTTTCAATATTTTCTTTTTCTCTTTCAATAACTCCGACCTTTTCTTCAATTCCCTTACATTGTTCAGAAACTTTTTCAAAAGCTTCCAAGGCCCTTAAATTAACATTACCAAGCTTAGAAATTCTAAATTGAGATTTTTGTAATCGTTCTTTTATCTGCTCGACAGTTCCACTCCAAAGTTCGACAGAGCCAAATGTTGCAAGTTCAGTTTTCAAAGAATCAATTTGCGCATTATACTGTGCCCGATAAATTTTATTCTCATTAATTTTTTCTTCAAAGTTACGAGAAGTATTTTGCAACCCCATCATATCAGTTTCCAAAACTTTTTGTTTATCTGCAAGCTCATTTTTTTCCTGAAAATATTTCTGGAACTTATCGTAAAGTAATTGTTCTTCAACTTCCTTCTTCTTAGCAAATTTTTCCTTCTCAAGAATCACGACACTAAGTTTTTTGAGTTCAATCGTCGAATCCTCAATTTCTCGAACACTCGATTTTAATTCAGCAGTAAGTCGATTAACTTCACGACGCTTAACCGAAATCTCAGTGTCAACATCCAAGTCATGAAAAGTTAAATCTTGAAGCAACAATCGAGTCTGATCATATTTTTCTTCAATATCCTTTAAGGAATCAAAATCACTTCTAACCTTATGAAGCCTCTTATTAAGAGAAATTATGTCTTGTTCAGCCTCAGTAATAGATAACCTTACACGAGAAATGGCTTCTCGCTTATCTTCACCCATTTTTATTTTCACCAAATCAATTCCAATTTCACTAATATTTTGCCGAAGTCTCATTGAACGAGTTTGAAGTTCTTCAATTGTTCTTGTATGTTCAACTCGCAAAAGATGATTTTTATCAATTATTTTTTGAGCAGAAACTATTTTCTCACGAGCTTTTTGAGAAATGTCATGTTTATGATCTTCTCCAACTTCTTGTTTACAAATAGGACAAAAATCAATCTGAGTAACTTCTCCTTGCAAAGATTTTTCCCGTTCAATTTCTTTTCCAAAAACGGCGGTTTCTCTCTCACTTTCCAAAATCTCTTTTTCCAAATTCTTTATTTTTTCAAGAACCTGTTCTAATTCAGTTTCAAAAACAGTTTTTTTCTTCATTGCCTGTTCTGTAGATTTCGCATATTTTATTTCATTAAACAAGGTAGTAATGGTTTGTTCAATCAAGGAAATTTCCTTTTTAGATTCAATCAAGAATTTCTCACGAGAAAGTTTTTCGTGTTCAAGAGTTGAGAGTTCAGATTTTAAAATATAAAATTTCCGACGCTGTTGTTCTAAAATATCAAATTTTTCAGAAAGAATTTTGTGTTCTTCTTGTTGTTTTTTAATTTCTGGACTACTGTGTCGAATTTGAGAAATTTCAACTTGAAAAACTTCAATTTTTTTCTTATATTCAATAACTTTTTCTTTTTCACCATCAACACGCACTTCAAAGTTTTCCTGACGAACCATAAGACCTGCAAGATCGGCTTTCAAATCAGATAACTCTCGATGCAATGTTTCTTGTTCATCTCCAGTAGAAGATTGAATATGTTTATTCACAACTAAAATTTTATCTTGAAGTAAATCAATTCCACCTTGTTTTTCACTAACAACTTTTTTTATTTTTTCAATTTCTTTTTCATGATTTCCAACAATTTTTTCAAGTGCCCAAATTTCTTTTTCTTTATCCTTAAGACTCTTTGAGATTAGAGTTGCTTTACAACGACGAATAACTTCATCTAAATTTTTATAAGAAATTGCTTCTTGTCGTTCTCGGTCCAAATTTTTCAAATAACTATTCCTCTCTCTCAATACTGCTCCAACTTCCTTCAACTTCTCAGAAGTTTTTTCAAGTTCTCGAAGAGATTTGTGTTTCCTTGCCTCGTAAATTGAGATTCCTGCAACTTCTTCAATAATTTTACGACGCTCTTCGGGAGTTGATTTGACTAGCGACTGAATTTCTCCCTGTAAAACAATGTTAAAGCCATTCGGATCGATTCCTCCTTGACTTAAAAGTTCGAGCAAATCTTGTCGCGTTTTTGTCGCACCATTAATTTTGTAAATCGACTGTCCATTCTTTCGAACAGTTCGTTTAATCGTAACTTCTGCATCATCAAGTGCAAAAGTTTTATCAGAGTTGTCAAATACTAGTTCAACAGAAGCTTCTTGGGAACCTTTGAAAGTTTTATTTCCTGAAAAAATTAAATTAGCAGCTTTTGCCGCACGAATAGATTTAATAGAAAGTCGCCCAAGAACAAAACAAAGAGCATCTGTAATGTTAGACTTACCAGAACCATTCGGCCCAACAATTACATTCATAGAGTCTTCAAATGGAATCTCTGTCTTCCGCGCAAAACTCTTGAAGCCTTGCATCACCATCCTTTTTACGTGCGTCATGAATCAAAGTAAGAGTCTTGAGTTTTTAAGATTTGTTGGACTTTAACCTAGAATAACTTCTTCTGACCGCTCTTCTTCGCCTTCACCAATCGCTTAACAGTATTCCAAGAAAACCGAATGATATCTTTATATTTCGGATTCTCAAAGTGTTCAGCAATAAATTCTTTTGTCTTAGGATCTGCAGGATACCCACTTCCAAAATCAACGTCAAGCTCTCGTCTCAATCGAACTAACTCGGCTTCTCGTTTTTCTTTTGCCAAAATAGATGCAGCACTAACAATCTTATGATTATAATCGGCCTTATGTTCGCAGAACAAATCGACTAAATCTTTTTTCTCAACCAACTTGAAAACATCTTCAGACCAAGCCTCAATATTAACAGACGGACAATCCACAATCACACGAACTTTCTCATTCAAAGGTTCCATCAAATGATTAATTATCATCGATGTTTTAATCGCCTCAAGATAATTCAAATTACTTGATTCATCAATTTCAATAGGTTTTGAAGTAACAATAAAATGTTCAAATTTTTCAATAACCTTTTCCTTAATCTCAAAACGCTTTTTCGGCGTCAATAACTTCGAATCTTTAGCCCCCCAAGAACCAATAATTTCCTCTTCTTCCTCTTCAATCAAAACACCGGCAAGCACCATCGGCCCAAGAACAGGACCTCTTCCAGCATCATCAATTCCAATTAATTTACCCATGACAACCAATGAAGAGAAACCTTTATAATGCTTTTCAAGTAAATTAATTTATAGCGAGATGGAGCAGTCTGGTCAGCTCGTGAGGCCCATAACCTCAAGGTCGCGTGGTTCAAATCCCGCTCTCGCTATTATTTGAAAATTATTTTAGAAAACTTAGAAACTAATTCTTAATTTCACAACCAGTTAAACCAGAAAGAACTCCAAGAGACTGAACACCACCTCGGCTCTCTCCATTAATCACCCAAGTTGGATAACCCTCGACACCGGCAGCATCACATTCCTCTTTATTAGAATCACAATTCACATAATTAACATGCTTAAAACTCCCACCAAAAAGCGCCTTTTGTTGTTTACAATAACCGCACCAGTCAGTCCCATACATAACAGCACCTTCTTCAGCCAAACATTGTGCAAAAGAATCAACCTCTCCCGCAGGAGTCTTGGGAACTACCAAAAAATAAAGAACTATGACGACGACGACAATTATGTAAGTATTCGGATTCTTCAACCAATGAACTTTTTTACTTCCCATATTTTATATTATTAAGAACACTTTATTAAAGTTTCTAAATCTTTTTCCCCCTCAGTAAATTAGCGTTAGTAACGACAGTGATACTCGAAAGCGCCATGGCAATTTCTGCAACTACTGGATGTAAAACTCCTGCAACGGCTAATGGGATCGCAATAGTATTATATGCAAACGCCCAAAATAAATTCTGTTTTATTTTTCCAAAGGTAGCTTTGGATAAAATAATTGCCTGAGCAACTCCTCGTAGAGATCCTTTTGCTAAAACAATATCGCCTGCTTCAATCGCAATATCAGTTCCGGTTCCCATCGCAATCCCAACATTTGCTTGTTTTAGTGCAGGTGCGTCGTTAATTCCATCTCCTACAAATGCAACCATCCCATCCTTTTGCAACTTCATAACTTCATTAGATTTATCTTCAGGCAAAACTCCTGCAATAACTTTTGAAATTCCGACCTGTTTTGCAATGGCCTTGGCAGTCCGTTCATTATCGCCAGTAATCATAACCGTCTTAAAATTCTTTTTCTTCAAATATGCAATAACTCTTTTTGATTCTTCCTTGACCGTATCTGCAACAGCAATCGCCCCAATAATTTTTCCAGCTTCAGCAACAATCATAGTCGTTTTTCCAGCGAGTTCATACGATTCAAGAATCTTACTAATTTTTCCAAGAGAAATTTTATTCTCAACCATCAAACGTTGTGTCCCCACAAAAATTTTCTTTTTATTAATTGTGCCAACAACACCCTTACCACGAATAATTGAGAATCCACTTACCTTTTGATAACTTTTCAAGTTAGCATAAGAAACAATTGCTTTTCCAACCGGATGTTCAGACAATTTTTCAAGAGAAGCAACCTTTCCAATTAAATCCTTCTCACCACCCCTAACAATAGAATAAACATCCGTAACTTCAGGAGCTCCTTTCGTAATCGTCCCAGTTTTATCAAAAACAACATATTTTATTTCCTTCATTGTTTGAATTGCTTCTCCCTTTCGAAATAAAATTCCTCGTTTTGCCCCCATTCCCGAACCAACCATCAAAGTAATCGGAGTTGCGAGACCCAAAGAGCAAGGACATGCAATAACCAAAACGGCAACGGCAACACCAATCGATTTGCTTAAATCCCCACTAATATAAAACCAAGCGATAAAAGATAAAAGTGAAATTACTAAAATCACTGGGACAAAAACGCTCGTAATTGAATCGGCAACTTTTTGAATTGGAACTTTTGTTCCTTGAGCTTCTTCAACTAATTCAATAATATGAGCCAAAAAAGTATCTTCGCCAACCTTAGTTGCCTTAATATATAATATTCCATCTTGGTTAATCGTCGCACCAATAACGCTACTTCCTTTCACCTTGTCAGTAGGTATACTTTCTCCAGTAACCATAGATTCATCAACTGCACTTCCACCTTTAGTCACAATCCCATCAGTTGGAATTTTCTCACCAGGTTTTACAACCATAACATCTCCAATAACAACTTCAGAAATATCAACAATCATTTCTTTCTTTCCACGAATAACTGTAGCTTTTTTTGCACCAAGTTCCAATAATTTTTTTATCTCACTACTCGCTCTCCCCTTCGCTTTTGCTTCAATATATTTTCCAGTAATAAAAATTGTCATAATCATTGAAGAAACGCCAGAGTAATCTTGAGTTAATCCAAAATAAGCAAAAAAGCCAGTTCCATACGCAATCACCGTCCCCAAAGAAATTAAAGAGTCCATACTAAATTGCAACTTCCAAAAACCACGAGTCCCAGCACGAAGAGTATCAAACCCGAGAATAAAAATAATCGGAAAACCAAGCACCAATAAAATAACAGTCATAGATTTCATAGACACAAGTTCAAGCCCAAAGATCATATGAGAATACATAATCACTAGCAAGGGAATTGTTATCGTCCACGCCAAAACAAGTTTTCTCTTCCAAGTATTAATTTCCATTTCTTCAACAGACTCTTCTATTTTCTTTTCCATTTTCTTTTTCAAATTAAAATAAAATAAATTATTTTACACTAACAACCTTGTATCCAGCATTATCAACTGCAGCTTTCAAAGCTTCGACATTAACAGAATCTTCAGCCTCAATAATCGCCTTATTCGTCATAACGCTTACACTAACTTCTTTTACGCCAGCTACTTTTTTAATTTCTTTTTCAGCGATTCCCGAACAAGCAGCACAGTGCATTCCCGAAATTGTTATTTTTACTTTTTTCATTTATTTCCTCCAGAGTTATTTAAAATATGAATACAATTCGCAGCCATATGAACATCTATTAGCTTCATTAATGGCTCAATAGTCTCTTTATTCAAACTATAATTCCTATATTTTCCAACAGTTTCAACAGATACAAATCCACATTGTTTTAATCTGGCAAGATCATGAGAAGTTGCAGTTTGTTCAAGCCCGAGTTCTTCAGAAATTTGGCCTACACTAAGATTTTTTTTCCTTAAGAGGTTAATAATTTTTAGTCGCGATTCAGAAACCAAGGTTCCAAAGAATATTTTATACGCGCCATAAGTATCGCTTTCACCAAAACCTTGCGAGTGACATTTTTTTAATATGTTTTTAGTTGTCATATGATTAATAAATACATATCTTATTTAAATCTTTCTCTTGTAGAACATATAGGTTGTAAAAATCATCAAAACCAAAACTCCAACTTGAATTTCAATTCCCTGAAAAGGAAGAAGTCCAAAAGAAAAAGAAATTCCAAAGAATCCAAGAAGTATTGGAAGAAATCCCCCAACACAAAGCGGACAAACGCCAAGAGAAAGTCCTGCAAGAAGTCCCGCTCCGGTTAAAGCACCACCATTTTTGCAATTTTTTCGTTGAACGTATTCTTTTATGACGAAACAAACATTTACTGCAATAAAAAACCCGATACTAATAGAAATAAACAGAGAAAATAATAACTTTGCCCAGTTTAAATTTTCAGAATACAAAAACAATAATTGTATTGATTCGGAGAAATTACTCAAGAGTAAAAGTGCAACTATATATATAAAAAATGTACTCAAAAAAATAAAAATATGGGGTTTTTTAAAAATAAACTTCATTTTATTTCACAATTAATTTGCCGTATCCCATCCCCATACTACAAGCAAATGTATACGTCCCCTTTTTTGTTGGCGTAAACTCGACAAAGTCGCTTGTCTTTTGCAGATACTTCCGAACTCCCAAATCTCGTATGGTGAAATCCCTAAAACATCCCTGAGCAGTCTTATCCAAACTAATCTTTACTGGTTGTCCTGCTTTTACAGTAATGCTATCTGGATAATAATTATAATTTTTCATCCCCAAAGTAAATTCCCGAACTTCTCCAGAACCTGCACCAGCAACAACATTCCCAGTAACTCCATCACCGGAACCAGCCATCATCAAATAGCCACCAAAGGCTATGAGCAAAAGCGTTCCCCACATATAGATCGTTGTTTTTTTTATTTCCATTTTATTATGCAAAAAGAGGACTCTTCGGACCAAATACAATCATCCAGATAGTTATCGCAGTAAATAATACGCTCAAGATAATCGTAGTAAAATCGCCCTCGCTAAATTGCCGCTCCTCATGTTTAGTTTCAGTATAAAGCATATAATTCAGTCCAATCAAAATCGCACCACAGACAACAAACAAAATAAGTCCTGCAGCCTTCAAATGATCATTATACATCATAACTGCAGTCATCGCACCCATTAAACCACCCATAAATCCTGCCATCATCCCTTCCATAACCCCCATAACGCCACAACATCTCCCCTTCCAAACACCAAGTACGATTCCAACACCCATTCCAAAGACACTTCCCCAAAACATTCCACTAACCGCGCCTACAAAAAACCCGAGCATCATTCCAGACATCATTCCAATAGTCATGCCAATCATCATCCCAGTCATACAGGGAAATTTCTTAAACGCACGAACTTGACGAATCGCAGGCATAACTAGAACATACGAAAGAATTGAGAAGAAGATAAAATATCCATATTGGGGAATAAAATTTTCAATATTTTGCAACCTAGTATAATATAATAACCCAAAGGTAGCAAACGATGCAATCAAAGAAACGAAAATTGTCCTGAGAAGTTCTCCTTCAACACGTTCACTTTTTTGTAGTTCATTAATGAAATTTTTAACAGTCATTATTTTTCTAGAATATTGTTTTATTTAAACACTTTGATGAAACTAGTTTCAGGGCTACATTTATAAGAATAAATTACTAAGAGAATAAATGGATAATAAAAAAACTGGTTACCTTCTTTTAGGTGTCGCAGTAGTTATTGTAATAATAATTTATATGTTTAATTCAGCACTTCATGACATCGTCAATGCGAGCTGCAGTTCTGCCGGTCACGGAGACAGTTGCCCAATGTATGACACGGTAACAAAACAAACGAATTTTTCTGTCGTCATCGTAGGACTCATTATTTTAATCGCAGCTTTTTTAATCTCCTCAAAGCCTCAAAAAGAAATAATTTTCAAAACAAAAACCGTTCACAAGAGAAAATCTCAAAAAAAATACAACACTAAAGATCTACGTCCAGACGAAAAGAAAATCTTTGAGATAATCAAAGAACAAAAAACTATCTTCCAAGCAGACCTAATCGAAAAAACGAATATTGGAAAAGTCAAGATGAGCCGAATCCTAGAAAAACTCGAAGGAAAAGGATTCATCGAAAAGAAACGCCGCGGAATGACGAATGTTGTTGTTCTGGTTGAATAAATAAGATAATTCTAAGAAAATTAATGTGGGAGAGAGGATTCGAACCCCCGTAAGCATAAAGCTACTGGCGCTTAAAGCCAGCCCGTTTGACCGCTCCGGCACTCCCACATAAAAACACCACATCCATTTTCCTTATAAGTTTTGCTATAATATAAAATAAGCCTGCGGCCGGGATCAAACCGACGACCTCAACATTACGAGTGTTGCGCTCTATCAACTGAGCTACGCAGGCATAATTAATCAAGACTTAATTTTTAGAACGAACTTCTTTTAAAAGATTTTCTTTGTGTTTTTTCTGACAGCTAGAACAAACAGCGACCACCCTAGAACCTTCCCCACTCCCAAGACGAACATGAGTCCCAAGAGGTTTGTCCAAAAACGTAGATTTCAAGTCTTCCCCACACAAATTACAAGTTTGTTTCATACAATTTATTCAAGTTAGTTTTATAAAAGCTTTTTGATTCTCAATGTTATGAAAGTAAGTCACTTAAAATCTCTGGGTGTCGTTCTATTGGGAACATTAATCGTTACGGGAGTTCTCCTAAAAACATTTGGTTTAATCGATATATCTTCTGACTGGTTCTGGTTACTCGCAGGACTAGGACTTGCCATAGAAGGATTAATTTCTCTTAAAAGACAAAAAAGATTTGACAAAAGATATAAAATTACAAAAAGATAAATAAGAGATAAATTTAAAAAATAATTTTCAGATAAAAACACTATGGACGGATTCGATTTAACAAAATATCAGAAAGACGAAGAGGAAAAAGATAAAATCAAGAAGATTATGGGAAAAGTCCTCTCAGGCAGAAGTGACTACGAAGCAATCATCGAAGAAAAAAAAGAAATCCCGCGATGCTCTAATGGAAACTGTAATTGGGCCCTAGAAGGCGGAGAAAAGTTCTGCCCAGAATGCGGGACGAAGTGTTAAAGAAATAAATTTATATAATCTAGTTTCATTCAAAAACTAGGTGAACAATGTTAATATTACAATACATTTCAAACAAACAAGATTCGTTTAAAGAAGGTCTAAAATTTATAAAAAAAGCAGGGAATAAAAAAGTCTGTTATGTTACCTTGAATAAAAGTTGTGATGCAATAAAAGATGCTTTGAAAAAAAAGAAAATAAATTCTAAAAATATCTTTTTCATTGACGCGATTAGTGCAGTGATCAATACTCCAAAGAAAGTGCCTGGATGTACTTTTGCAAAAGCGCCCTATGACCTTGCAGGAATCAAAAGCAAAATTAAGACAGCTATTAAAGGCGGTTACACGCTCGTTATTTTTGACTCCCTATCAAGTTTATTGGCTTATGGCCAAAGAATTCCGGCAGGAAATCATACCCTTACAAAATTCATAAAATCTTTTGAAAAGGACTTGGGGAAAAACAAGGGAGAAACAATATTTATTGTTAAATCAGTGGATAAAGAGAATTTTTTAATTGAAGAAACTCTTTCATCATTTGATAAAATTCGGGGAGGAAGCAAATAATGGCAAAGCTAATATTGGTCGTTGATGATGAAAAAGATATTCGAGATAGTGTTAGAATGATTTTAAAAAAAGCAGGATATCGCGTATCGACTGCCATTGATGCTGATGATGCTTTGGAAAAAACAAAAAAAGGACCAAAACCAGACCTCATACTACTAGACATCATGATGCCAGGAACCCCAGTGAAATATATTGTGCCAAAACTTAAATCAAAAATTGTTTTTTTATCAGTAGTCAAACTCTCGGAGATCGAAAGAAAGGCCCTCATCCACAAAGGTGTTGAAGGTTTTATTGAAAAACCATTCAATATACGTTTTTTGATTAAAGAAGTGAAAAAATATATTGGAAAACCATGATAGTCAAATTTAAAACAGGATTTTGACTACGTATTCTATGAAAATAAATCAAAACAAAGTTTTGGAATCTGAGTTTTTTCTGCTTTGCCTCAGAAGAGGTACACCACGTGAGTGCAGGGGAATCTTTCTTTTCAAAAGAAAGAGAGTCTAATGAGACTAGCAATAATCCAAAGAGAAAAATGCAAACCACTTCTCTGCGCACACGAATGTAAAAAATACTGCCCTGTCGAGAAAAAGGAACAAGAGAGTTGCATAACCATTGCAGAAAAAGCGAAAATCGACGAAAACACTTGCATCGGCTGTTCAATTTGTGTGAAACGCTGTCCTTTTGGCGCAATCGAAATTATTAATCTCCCTTCAGTCGAAGAAAAAGACATCGTGCACAGATACGGCAAAAACGGTTTCACACTCTACGGGCTACCAACCCCAAAAAAAGGGAATATCTTGGGAATGCTTGGGCGAAACGGAATTGGAAAATCGACTGCAATAAAACTTCTCTCGAATCAGATGAAAATAAATCTTGGAAGTGAGGCGACCTCTGAAGACGTAAAAAAATTCTTCGCAGGAAATGAACTCTTACGATATTTTGAAGACATAGAAAACAAAGTAATTTCTTATAAGCCACAAAATATTTCTTCTCTCGCAATCGACATGAAAACAATAGACTTACTAAAAAAACGCGGAAGTGAGAAAAAAATAAAAGAACTCGCGAAAAAATTAGATGTTGAACATACTCTTGAAAACAAAATGAATAAACTCTCTGGTGGAGAACTTCAACGAATCGCAATAATTGCGGCAAGCCTAACCGATTCAGACGTTTACTTCTTTGACGAACCACTCGCATACCTTGACATTGGACAAAGACTCTTAGTAAGTGATTTCATTAAAGAAATAGGAAGTGAGAAGGAAGTCATCGTAATCGAACACGACCTTTTAATCCTCGACTACCTAACCGATTACATCAATGTATTCTACGGAGGACAAGGAGCATTTGGAATCGTCAGTCAAATAAAATCTTCAAAATACGGCGTCAATTCATATTTGCAAGGTTTTCTTAAAGAAGAAAATCTAAGAATCCGAGACAAAGCACTCAATTTTAACTTCACCAAAAATCCTGCAATGTCCGGAAACAAAATCGCAGAATGGCCAGCGTTTAGCGTAGAATTTGATTCTGGTTTCAAACTAGAAGCACAAAAAGGAGAAATCCACGAAAACCACGTAATCGGAATCCTAGGAAAAAACGGAACAGGAAAAACAACTTTTGTAAAAGCCTTAGCAGGAGAACTCAAAACTAAAGAAAACAACATCGACTTAAAACTCGACATCTCATACAAACCGCAATATTTAGAAACTGAAAGTGAAGAAAGTGTTCGAGACATTATATTCAAGGAAAAAATCAACAAGCAAATAGCCTCAACATTTAATCTAGGTGTTCTCGCATCAAAGAAATTAAAAGACTTATCAGGTGGAGAACTCCAAAGATTCTCAATCGCTAGATGTGTAAGTAAAACCGCAGACATCTATCTTCTAGATGAACCCTCAGCATATCTGGATGTCGAAGAAAGAATTTCAGTCGCCAAAGCAATCAAAGACATCATGACGCAAAAAGAAAAAACAGCATTCGTAGTCGATCACGATTTATTATTAATCTCTTATCTCGCCGATTCAGTTATTAATGTTGAAGGAATTTCAGGAAAAACTGGGAAGACTTCAGAGATTAAAGATTTCGAAAAAGGGATTTCTACCTTGCTTAAAGATTTGGATATTACTTTAAGAAAAGAAGAAGAGAGTGGCCGGCCTCGGATTAATAAGAAAGGTTCAGTGTTGGATCGAGAACAGAAAGAACGGGGCGAGTGGGCTGTTTTTTAGGATAATTGGAAAGATTTATTAATTTTGTTAGGGTAATTATTTTATGGGAAACAAAAGCAGTAGAGACTTTATCTCCGAAATTATCATTATTGTTGCAGGATTTATTCTTGCGGAAACTTTTGTAAAAAAAGTTCTTGAGGTTTCAGCAGGGGCGGTCCCGTGGTGGGTTTTTACACTCTTGGCAATTATGTTTTTAGTATTGGCATTTGAGATTAGAAATGAAGAGAAAAGAAGTTGGTTTTATTACTTCCATTATATTTTATATCCCTTACTTATTACATATATTGTTTTAATGAGGAAAGAAATTATCGGGAATAATTATTACATCTGGTTAACGCTCGGCACAGTGGGAACTTATAATCTTCTTGGGCTTATTTCTTGGATATGTCGAAAGAAAAAAATAAGAGGAAAGCCCCCTAAAAAGAGGAGGAAAAAATGAAAGATCTTGCAAAAAGTTCATTGGACACTGCCGACAAATTGTTAAATCTCCCACATAGAGAACTATTGGCTCACTCATTACAAGATGATGGTAGATGGAGAGATAACTATCAAATGTCTATTATAATTAAAAACCAAAAGACAAATGAGAAACTTGTTCTGGCAACAGAGTTCCTTGCTGTAGCAACAGTTATTTTATTAGGACTAACACTCTACCTCCAATACATTAGATAAATTTTCCTTTTATTATTTGTTAGAGCAGAAATGCCATTTTATAAAATTATTTCAATTAAACCTTGCTCAAATAAGATTAGTTAAATTTTTATAATTTGAAATTCTCTTAAAATCAATGGAAAACACTTGCTCATCTTGTCAGTCTGCAATCAATGAAAAGGAATCAAAATATTCATTGAAAAAATATGGGAAAAATCTTTGTAGGGATTGTCAAAAGAATTCTAAGGTCATTGAATCAAAGATTAAAGAGAAATCTACTGGCAGAAAAATGTATGATCCAGAAAATATGATTAAGGGAAGAATTGCAGAAACTTTAATTGAAGAACTATTTCTTTCACTAGGTTATAATGTTTTCAGATATGGGATGGAGAACACAGTCCCAGGGATTATGAAATTACTAGCTGGGGTTAGGAGTGATGTTGCATCAAATATTCGAAGAATGCCTGATTTCGTAATACAACATCCTGAAAGAAAAGATGTTTATTTTATAGAAGTAAAATTTAGGGCGAGCGAAGAGTTTTCAAGAAAGCATATAGCAAAAGACTATCCTTATCAAAATGCTTATTTTATTGTTGTATCAAAAAACCATATTAAATGCATCACTTACAAAGAATTAGAGGAAGGAAAAGAAATTTCCAAGTCTTCAAAAAACTACTTGGGAAATCGGAAAGAATTTGATTTAAACAAAGAAGTAATAATTAGTTTTTGTAAATTCGCAGTAAAATTCTTTGAAAGTGTTTAAGATCACCTTCTCTTTTTGTAAACAATCTTTCTTTTTCCCTTTCTAACTATTTTGTAGGTGAAATGTTTCCCATTAACAATATCTTTTCGAAGTTTTCTAGATTTTTGAAAAATCCATTTCTTAGGTTTTCTTTCAATAGTCCACTCGCTTTTTCTTTTTCCATTGCTAGTTTTTGACTTTCTCGTTGACTTTCTTACTTTTTTCTTGATAAAACCGAGCCGATAAAGTAAGGTCAATAAAAGAATGGAACCGATAACTAAAGTCCAAATTGCCAATTCATTCATGCCAAATCGAGCGCTCAAAATAGTATATCCAAGTAGAAAAGCAGAGATTATTCCGAGAAGATAATTAATTCTACGATAACGAAGAATATCTTCTCTCGAAGTTAGTTGTCCAAAATTTGCCTGCCCAATTAATTGAGTGTGCATTCTCTGTGTATTGAAATTTCCGACATTTCCCATATTCTATTAATTCAAAGTTATTCTATTTTATTAATGTTTCCAACACCCAACCCAATGATCATCAACCATCCCAACCGCTTGCATATACGCATAACAAATAGTACTTCCCACAAACTTAAATCCCCTCTTCTTCAAGTCTTTTGAAAGCGCACCACTAACTTCAGAAGTCACAACATAATCCTCATCACTTTCAATCTTATTTCGAACAACAGTTCCATCAACAAAACCCCAAAGATACTTACTAAACGTTCCAAATTCTTCCTGAACTTCTAAAAACGCCCTCGCATTAGTAATCGCAGACTTAACCTTCAAACGATTCCGAATAATCCCAGCATTACCAAGTAACTCCACAACTTTCGCTTCATCATACTTCGAAATTTTCTCCACATCAAAACCATCAAACGCCTCTCGATAATTCTCACGCTTTTTCAAAACAGTCTCCCAACTTAGCCCCGCCTGCGCACCTTCCAAAATCAAAAATTCAAATAAAACAGCATCGTCATAAACTGCAACTCCCCATTCAATATCATGATACTTAATCATCAAAGAAGTATCATTCACCCACGAACATCGTTTCTTTTCTTCCATCAAAAACCTCAACCCAACAAAACATACGCAACAACGCCAATCAAAAACAAAATCAGAAGCATGACAAAATAAATAATCTGCATTTTCTTTTCCTCTCGAGTCATTCGAATCCAATTCTTTTTCTTTCTTCCCCATTCCTTTTTCTTAACAAAACCAATAAGAAGAAAAATAAAACCAATCAAACCAAGAGAAAAATTCTCAATAAAAATCCCTGCAACAATCCAAAAAATTCCAAGAATAAAAATCGCGCGATGATTCGTCTCTCGCTTACGCTTTCTAACCGCATAAAAAGAAAGAGCAGAAAAAACAATCGCAAGCACAAACAAAGCACCAATCACCCACATAATTTCCATACAATATAATCCCCACAAGGATTTATAATTCTGTCGGAAAATAACAAATTCAATCCAGTCTAAAAAATAACTCCAACACTACTGAATAGAAACCTAGGACTTACTAAATGATTCTCTTTTCGAGTTTTTGGTAACCTGTTGCCAAAAACGATTATTCTACAAGCTACAATTAACAAAACTTAAATAACTATATCTCATTCCAACAACATGAAACAATTAGTTATCAAACTCCTTCAAAAAGAGCTCGGACTCTCCCAAAAAGAAATAGAAAACTTAATTGAAATTCCGCCACGAAGTGAAATGGGAGATTTTTCATTTCCCTGTTTTTCAATTCCCAAAAAATTAGCAGATGCAGGATTTCCAGCACCAACAAATAAAAATCCTACAGCAATCGCTCAAGATTTGGCGAAAAAAATAACAAAGTCAAAATCTAAAAAAATAGAAAAATCGATAGCAACAGGACCTTATCTTAATTTCTTCATAGATAAAAAATTCCTAGCAAAAGAAATTCTAAAAAATTCTCTTGAAAAAGATTTTGGAAAAAACATCCAAAAGCCAGCGAAAAAAATCGTCATCGAATTCTCACAACCAAATACCCATAAAGCATTTCACGTCGGGCACATTAGAGGGACCTCAATTGGAGAAAGTATTGCGCGAATTCATGAATTTAATGGCTTTAAGGTAACTAGATTAAATTATCACGGAGACACTGGAATGCACATCGCAAAATGGATTTGGGCATATCAAAAATTCCATAAAGATGAAAAAATAATTTCAGATGAAAAATGGGTTGCAGGAATTTATACAGATGCAATAAAAAGATTGGCGGATAACGAGGACCTTCAAGAAGAAGTAGATACAATCAATCAAAAATTAGAAGATAAGTCAGATAAGGCGATTACAGAACTCTGGAAAAAAACAAGGGAATTCTCAATTAAATCATGGGATAAAATCTACGATGAACTAAATACAAAATTCGATAAACATTATTTTGAAAGTGAGGTAGAATTAGAAGGGAAAAAAGTTGCATTAAAACTTTTAAAAGATAAAATTGCGAAAAAAGACGATGCAATATTCATGGACTTAAAAGAATATAATCTAGGAGTTTTAGTACTTCTAAGAAAAGATGGGACAGTTCTTTATTCGGCAAAAGATTTAGCACTAGCACTCAAAAAAGCAGATGAGTTTCCAGCGAATGAATATCTTCTTACAATCGGAGACGAACAAAAACATTATTTTAATCAGTTAGAAAAAACACTTGAACTAATGAAATTCAAAAAAGCAAGGGAATATAACATTTTAACATTCGGAATGGTCCGGTTCCCAGAAGGAAAAATGAGTTCAAGAACCGGAAATAATATCCTCTACTCAGAATTTATCGAGAGTGTAAAAAAGATTGCAAAAGATGGACTGATCCTAAGAAGCGATAAACAAAACGATCCAACAATAGATGAAAAAGCGCTAACCATTGCAATCGCAGCAATAAAATATTCAATTCTAAAACAAGAAGTGAGCAAAAATATTATCTTCGACCCAAGCAAAGCAATCGCATTCGAGGGAGACACAGGCCCCTATTTATTATACAGCTACGCTCGAGCAAATTCTATTACAAAAAAAGTAACAAGCAAAGTAAAAGTTTCTTTTGATAACTTAGAACCTCAAGAATTAAAACTTCTCAAAAAAATAAATGAATTCCCTGAAATCGTAAAAAGAGCACAAGAAAATCAAGCACCAAATCTTATCGCAAATTTTTCATACGAACTCGCAAAAATCTTCAATGAGTTTTATCATGCATGTCCAGTTCTTGGAAATAAATCCGAAGGACTTAGATTAGAAATAATAAAGTCTTTCAAAAACACGTTAGAAAAAAGTTTAGATTTGTTGGGAATTAATGTGCTTGAAGAAATGTAAGGGAGATTGTCCGGCGCCATCGCGAACGAAGAGCTTTATGGCGCAATACAAAATAGCGCTACGAAAGCGCTATCGACAATCCAAAAAAGAAATTACACAAACTCCACTAAATAAAACCTTAAATATTAAAAATTATTTTCAAAGACATGGAAAGGCGAGAATTATCTGACGATGTCATTGAAGCAACGGAATCTAGCCCTTCGGAAACTGTTGAACTCTTAGAAAAATTTCGAGTTAGTGAATGTTGGGAAAAGCCCTTTCGCCAAGAAGATTTACAAGACACAGTACCTATGATGAACTATGTTAATCGGTTAAAACAGGAAGGTTTGGATATTGGAAAAGGTGATGCAGAATTTGGATATAAAATGCCCCTCCCCAAAAGAGATGCGAATTCAAGATACCTACAAATTTTTAGAAGAAGATAATTCTTCATAAAAAAAATTCTTAACCATCTCCCTTAAAATAGTCTAAAATAAAAATCTAAGCATTCTTATTCTTAGAATAAATCTTAAATCCTAAACCAATAGCAAAAAATAATGCGATCCATACAAGAATTGGAATTGAAGTGTTTCCAGTTTTTGAAAAAATATAAGCTGCAAGAGCAATTGCTCCAACTAACACAAAAACATCCGAAATAAGTTCAACTAACGAACTAGAAATATCCGATTTTTTTATAGAAATGCCTGCAGATTTTTTTCCACTAGATTTTGAAGATTCAATTACAAATGAAGGTTTATGTTCTGATTTGTGTTCTGTCTCTGGCTTTGATTCCTTTTCAGATCCATAACTCGATTTTGATTCTTCCATTTCCATCTTATTTAACAGCCTTAAAACCCTTCCAAGCAACGTTGAAAAGTTGCTCCAAAGCTTTTGCAAAGAACTCCGTATTTAACCATACCCCAATATCATATGTTGGATGAACTTCTTGATCATTAAGAAGCATAAACATTAATTGTTCACCATCTACAATCATAAATCGTGCCTGAAGATTCCCGCAGTCCTTAACTTCTGCAACTTTTGCAAAGTCCTTAGCAACACTTTTATTTTCTGCAGTAATTTTCGCCACAATTTTAATTTCAACGCCACGTTTTTTCGCCTTCTCAAGACTCGGCAATAAAACTTCTAATTTACGACTTAATCCATCGGCAGTAGTAATCAAAGTAATAGATTTTTGAGCTTCACGAACAAGCATATCTAAATGATTGTAAACATTTTGACGCCCCTTTAATGCGCCCGAAAGATCCGTTGATTCAATATACTTAATCCCATCAGAAAAAAGATTTGTCAATTCCCCTAAAACTTCTTCACCCTTTAATTTCTCAAGTCGCTTCGATTTTTCTCTTGCTTCAACCACCAAATTTTTCTTTACACGTTCAACCACTTCCTCAGGTTTTAACGCAACAAACTTAATTGGCTTACCAAGCTTCATAACAATAAATCCTTTTTTCTCCAAAGATTCCAAAATATCATAAGTTCTAGAACGTGGCACATCAGAAATAGAAGATAACTCTCCAGCAGTCGAAGTTCCACGAGAAAGAAGCGCAGTCCAGACTTTAACTTCGTAAAGATTTAGATCGAAAATCTTCCTTAACCGGCTCAAAAATTCCTCTTTGACAATCATATATATCTCAACAATGAATACTATTTAAATGTTTCTTCATTTTGTCCCAAAAAAGAGGGGTAAAAAGGGCATTTTATCGACGACGTTTTAATAAATTAAAAGAAATCTTAAATTGCTTTCCCTTAATTTTTCCCTCTAGAAAGTGATCAAAATTTTCCTTGCTTTTTTCAAAAGAAATCGAATCTGCACCAACAACTTTGGCAATGGATTCTGAATGAGATTTTAAAAAATCGTCAAACTCAGAGCTAATAGTTAACTTAATTCGATCAAGTTTTTCAAGTTCTGCCGTTTTTCTAAGAGACTGAACCTTTCTTATGACTTCTCGAGAAAATCCTTCAGCTTCCAATTCCGGAGTCAAGGTTGTATCAAACGAAATAGCAATTGTTTCTCCAGGGACAAAAACAAGTTCCTTTACATTAAGTTGTTTTTTTATAATCTCTCCAAGCTCTTCCCTCAAATTTGACTTACAGTTAATCGTTACTTTCTGCAAAGGCCATTTTAATCCAATCTTAATAGAATCGCGCTCCCTAAAACCAATTTCCAAAATTTCTAAAAGAGAACTAAATTGCGTTTCTAAAGATTCATCAATTTTTTTAGAGTCAGATTTTGGCCACTCAGATAAATGAACTGAATTTTTATCAAAATCTTTAAAGATACTCTCAGAGATATAAGGAGTATAAGGTGCAATTAACCTAGAAATGTTTTGTATACATTCTCCTAAGACGGATTTTATATCATTCCTATCTCGAGTAATTTTAATATACGTTCGAGAAAAGTCATTAATCGTAAAATAAATTATCTTCTCAAGTGCTTTGTCAAGTAAAAACTCATCCAAATCTTTTGTAACACTTTCGATCAGAGTATATAATTTACTCAAAATCCATTTATCTTCAAGAGCCAATTCAGAAGAAGAAACTTCCCCGCTTTGATCATAAAATGTTTTACAATTTTCTAAAACAGTTAAAAACGGCAAAACGTTTTCTCGAACAAGTGCTTTTGAAAACCGCCGAGAATTTCCTGGATCATTCATACACATTTGCAACCGAATTGCATCGATCCCAACTTCACCAATCATTTCATCTGGCTTGATAATATTTCCCTTACTCTTGCTCATTTTTTCACCTTTTTCGTCGAGAACATGACCTGCACAAATAACATTTTTATAAGCTGCCTTTCCAAAAAGCATTACAGAAACTGCATGAAGCGTATAAAACCAGCCTCTTGTTTGATCAATCGCTTCAGAAATGAAATCGTAAGGAAATCGTCGTTCGAATTCTTCTTTGTTTTCAAATGGATAATGAAATTGTGCAAATGAAGCAGAACCTGAATCATACCATACATCAATTAAGTCGCTTACTCGAGCCATTTTTTTACCGCAAGAACATTTAAGTTTTATCTTATCAATCCAAGGTCGGTGCAAATCATATTTCGTAAATTTCGTTGTGGAATACTCTTTTAATTCTTCAACACTTCCAATTATTTTTTCCTCATCGCAATCTTCAGATTCACACCGCCAAACTGGAAGGGGCGTTCCCCAGAATTTCAAACGGGATAAACTCCAATCACGAATATTCTCAAGCCATTTTCCAAAACGACCATCGCGAATATGCGAAGGCGACCAATTAATATCTTTATTGAGAGCCACCATTTCATCACGTACCTTCGTAACGGCGATAAACCATGAATCAATCGCATAATAAATCAGGGGAGAACTACATCTCCAACAGAATGGATATTGATGGACATAATCTAAAGATTTGAAAAGTAAATGTCGTTTTTTTAAATCCTCAATAATTCCTTTTTCAGCAGCCTTAACAAACACTCCTTCAAATTGAGAAACTAAGGAATTGAATTTTCCATCTTGACCAACAACATGAACAAGCGGTAATTCTAATTCCTTGCAGAGTGCATAGTCATCTTCTCCATACATTCCAGCAGTATGAACAATTCCAGTTCCGTCTGTTGTCGTTACAAAATCAGCTAGAACAACCTTATGCGATTTCTCATTTTGAAGTTCTTTGATATCAAATAAAGGCTCATATTCCAAACCAACCAATTTTTTCCCTTTCACTTTTTCAACAATTTCATATTTTCCCTTAACAAGATCTAATTTAGATTCAGCAAGAATCAAGAAATCTCCGTCTTCAAGTTTAACTTTTACATAATCAATTTTTGGCCCAACAGCGAGCGCGATATTTCCTGGAAGAGTCCAAGGAGTTGTAGTCCACGCTAAAATATATTCATTTTTCTCGCCACCATTCTTAACTTTAAACGCAACATAAACTGAAGTATCCTTAACTTCCTTATATCCTTGGGAAACTTCATGACTAGAAAGCGGCGTTCCACATCGCGTACAAAATGGAACAACCTTAAATCCTTCATACAAAAATCCTTTCTTATGAAGTTCCTTAAGGCTCCACCAGACACTCTCAATGTAATTATTATCTAACGTAACATAGGGATTTTTCAAATCAATTTGGTAATTAAGTTCCTCAGTAGATTTTTCCCAGTCACCAATATTTGAAAAAACGCTTTCACGACAATCTTTAATAAATTTCTCCATTCCATACTCTAAAACTTCTTTTTTTGATCTAAGACCAAGTTTCTTTTCAACTTGAACTTCCACCGGCAAACCATGAGTATCCCAACCACCTTTTCGAGGGACTGAAAAACCATTCATGAATTTATATTTACAAACAATATCCTTAAACGTTCTAACCTCTAGATGATGCAATCCTGGAGGAGCATTTGCTGTCGGAGGTCCTTCCAAAAAGGAGAACAATTCCTTCGAAGTATCATCTTGAATTGCAGATTCAAATTCTTTTTTCTTTTTCTTCCAAATTGTCCGTGCTTCGTTCTCGATTTTTTTAAAATCATACGCCATAAAAAAATAGACCTTAAAGAATATTTAAAGGTAATTATTGCATCTCAACAACAACATTTAAAACTAAACAACACCTAAATAAAATATGGCAACTCTAAAAGTTGGAAACAACTCACAAGAGGTAAAAGATGGTGAGAACATTTCTGCAGCTGCAGAAGCAATGGGAATTCCTTTTTCATGTCACGTCGGAACATGCGGAACATGCCTTTCAAGCGTAGAATCTGGGCGAGAAAATTTATCCGAAGTAACTCAAGAGGAAAAGGATTTTGGACTTGATGGAACTGCAGAAAGACTAGCTTGTCAATGCAAGATTAAGTCTGGTGAAGTAGAATTAAAGTCTGCTTTCTAATTTTATAAAATTTTCAAAAGAAAATCTATTTTCTTAAAATGACATTCATCCACTTAGGAAGAAACACCGGCCATAGAAATCCTGCCCAGACCAGAAACAACATGTTCTGTTGAAACACGATAAGGAACAACTTCTTGTTTTTGAGAATCATAAATACCTACAAAAGTTCCACATTTGGCCGCAGGAACTGTAGTTACGAGCCGGACCAATCCTTCACGAGAACTAGTAGCCTCTAAATCACCGGGCCTTACAAAAAGAGAATACTTTGTACCGTCATTTCCAGGAAAACTTACTCTTACATCACCATCACTACTTGCAGGATCATAATTACAAGCCAACCTCTCATTACATTCACTCTCTAAACCATATTCACCAGACATAAGAGAAAAATATCTGAACCACTATTTATACTTTTGCACAATAAGCTAAAAATTATTCCTTCAAAACTTCTAACGCCTCTTCCTCGGCAAAATGCAATTCATGAGGAACAATCAAACAAAATGGCATAGAAATCTCAGCCTTCTTCAAGTTATCAATAGAATCGAAATAAATTTTTTCGTTTTTCGTTCCAGCATTTGAAACAACAATAATTTTTTCAGGTAAATTAAATTTTTCTTTTCCACAAGACTCAGATAACTGTTCTAAAGAATCGCAAAGAGCCAAACCAATATCTGTTAAAATTAAACTATGCGCGCAAATAGAAGAATTATCCTTAATATAAGAAATGAAAGACGTTGGCTTGTTTGTATGTTCTTTCCAAGACGGCATACTTGTAACTTTTCCGAATTTATAGGGGGAAAGACCGGTTCGAGCAATAGCTAAAAGAATTGAAGCATTCTGAAAAATATTATAATTAATTTTTTCTTTCTTACATTTAGAAATAAACTGTATATGTGTCGTAGCCGATAAACAATCTCCATATACGAGGAATGCAACATTTTTCTCACGCGATTCTTCAATAACAGATTCATCCTCGACCTTTTCCCGAGAAAGTTCAACCACATCGACACTAAGAGATTCAGATAATTCTTCAACTGAATAAGGAAAATTCACTGTATAATTTTCAAGATAAACCACACCACATTTCTTCACAGCTACCAAAGCATCAGCTGAGATCGAGTTTACATCAAGTCCAAGACCAATTAAGTTAAATGCCATAATTATCCAAGATTTTAGCGTGTTTTAAGTTTATCCCCGATGCCAAAAGAACATCAACAAAAACATAAATGACAAACTAAAACCAATAGTCTTATCCAGGGTAAAAAAAATCGCAGATAAAATTGCAATCACCCAAAGCATCACGGGAAAATAAGGAGCTTTAGAATATATTGGCCTCTCTTCTTTCATCCATTTCGCACACAACATCCCAAGAGGTATCGCAACCAACAAAATAATATATTCAATCATTAGTTATTTAAGGAAGATTACTTTTTAATCATTATGGAAAAAATGAATCTAGTCGATGTCCACACACATCTTGATAGCGAACGCTTTGATAATGAACGAGACGAAATTGTAAAAAGAGCAAAAGAAGCTGGAGTCAAATTTATGATAACTTCTGGCGTCAATCCGACAACAAACAGGACCGTCTTGGAATTAAGCAAAAAATATTCTCCAATAGTAAAATGTAGTTTTGGCATTTATCCTATAGATGGGATCGCAAATAAACTCAATAGTAAAACAGAAGAAGATAATCTTCGCTACGTTGAAAAATTCGATGTAGATGTTGAACTCAAATGGATTGAAGAACATAAAAACGATTGCGTTGCAATTGGAGAATGTGGACTTGATTACAAAATTATTCCTGGAACGGAAGAATTACAACTAGAAGTATTTCAAAAAGTAATCGATTTAGCAAAAAAAATTGATAAACCTCTTGTTACACATTCAAGGAAAGCAGAATTAGAAGTAATAGGGATGCTTGAAAAAAATTCCTGCAAAAAAGTATACATGCATTGTTTTGGCGGAAAAAAAGCATTAGTAAGACGTTGTGTCGAAAATGGATATTTTATGTCGGTCCCAGCAGTAATCACGCGTCTCGAACATTTCAAAATGCTCGTCAAGTTAACACCACTTACCCAACTAATAACTGAAACAGACGCACCATATT
Organism: archaeon; assembly: GCA_018697295.1. GTDB lineage: Archaea > Nanobdellota > Nanobdellia > Pacearchaeales > GW2011-AR1 > JAGVXH01. The sequence goes on along the minus strand of JABHTJ010000002.1, from coordinate 90,923 downwards.
TATCCCCTATAGCCGGAACAAGAAATGAATCAAAAAATGTAATCTATGCAATTAAAGAAATTGCGAAAATAAAAGGTTTGTCAGAAGTCAAGGTAGCAAAACAAATATTTAATAATGCAAAAACCTTATTCTCATTATGAAAAAAAGAAATCCAAAAGTAATTGATCCTGATTTCAAAAAACATATCGAAGGAGTTTTAGCCGAAGTTAAAAATTCATTATTTGAACTACATGATACTGCCATCAGAGACGAAAAGACAAAACTCTATAATCACCGATTTTTCAAAAATGTTTTTGAAATGGAATTAGAAAAAGCAAAAAGAGAAATGCAAAATTTATCACTCATAATAGTCGACATTGATTTTTTCAAAAAATTTAACGACTCATACGGTCATCTTGTAGGTGATGATGTTTTAGTCGAGCTAGCAAAAGTTCTGCAAAAAACAGTTCGTAAATACGACATCCCTTCAAGATTTGGAGGAGAAGAATTTTTTGTTTTACTCCCAGAAACAAATATTGCAAAAGCAAAAAAAGTTGCAGAAAGATTACGCCTCAGCCTTCCAAAAAATACTCTCCTCAAAAAATATAATGTCCAAATTTCTCTAGGAGTTACCGAATATAAAAAATTAGACACACAAAAAAGAATGATTAACCGTGCAGATAAAGCACTCTACATTTCCAAAAAAAATGGAAGAAATCAAACTAATATTTTGTAAAGCAAAATATATATACCCTAAATGATTAAAGCTTAATGAAAGGAGGTAAATAATTAATGAATAAAAAACAAATCGGAATTTTGAGTGCAGTTCTTATCACAGCCATTCTTTTAATGTCATTTTCTCAAGGAATTACGGGGAATGCAATTTTTAGGATAGGCTCCGATGCAAGTTCTTGTACAGGAGATAGTACGTGTGAGGTTAATAATTTAAAAACTTTATCAGGAAATCCAGCAATAGTAGGAGGTCTTTACCATAATTTATTAAAGCTAAATGATGGTGGAGATGAATGGAGCATGGCAGCCTCAGGAGACGAATTTTCCATAAGAGGAACCCATATTTCTCAACCACTTTTTACTGAAACGCGATTAATAATAGATCCCTATAGGACAATTATAAAAGCGGGACCGTTACAAGATACAAGAGTCTTAAAATTGGTTAAAGAATTTAATACTGGGGCCCCAACAAATGAATGGTTTTTCAGTCTTGGACCTTCAGAAGATCTTTCATTCCACGCAAATAATCTAGGGTCAATTATGCGACTCGGAAAAGGGGGAACAAAAGATATTGAAATTGTAGGCTTAGCAGATTCCACTGGAGGAAATGCATATGTTTGCGTAGATTCTAGGGGAATTCTTTTCAGAAGCATTAATCCTTGCATATAAAAACAAACCTTAAATTATTTTTTTATTTTTTTAAAATTATTTATCCTATTATTTCCCATGACCTTTATGTTGCCAACTAACATCTCTCTTCATTAAATCTTGAAGTTGTGGCCACTTATCTTCTTCCGTCGGAGCTTTTATCTTGTATAAAACACCGAGCGCAATTTTCCCTTGCTTGGAATTATAATCCCATTCCCTAATCATTTCAAGCGCTTTAACAGGATCCTTATTATCAGAAACCTTATACATAATTTCATCTTTTCGATTAATCTCCAAGTTAAAAACAATACAATCCTGCATAATCTCAACATAAGAAAAACCTCGATGATTAATCGCCTTAGTAAATGTAGCAATCATATGTTTCAAATCTCTTGCATTCGTTCTCGCAATAAAAGTCGCTCCAGATGCAAATGCTAAAAATAATGGATTAAACGGCATGTCAGTTTTTCCAAGCGGCTCACTTTTTGCAACATATCCTTTCTGAGAAGTTGGCGTAGGTTGACCAGTCGTTAAAGAAAATGATTGATTATCGTGAACTAAAAGCGTCATATCAGGATTATACTTAAATGTGTGAATAAAGTGACTTATCCCTTCCGAATAAATCGCACCATCGCCACCAAACGCAATAACTTTCAAATGAGGATTTCCAAGTTTCATTCCCATAGCGACAGGAAGCGTTCTCCCATGAAGCGTATAAAATCCGGACATATTTACATAATCAAAAATCTTCCCATGACATCCAATATCTGCAGTCATCGCAAAATCCTCGTGAACATATTTTTTTGAATCAATAAACTTCGCAATAGTTTGTTTGAACGCTTCCAAAATTAAAAAATTCGGACATGACGGACACCACGTATTTTCTGTACCCGTTCCAAGCATTTCTTTTGTAGTAATTTTTTTCTTGATTACTTTCGAAGTTTTTTTAATTTCCTTTTTCATTTCAAACCATCCAAATATTTAGATATTGAATATAAAAATATTGCAGCGTTTCCCCATACAAAAAACAACCAAAAAGGTATTAATCCAAAGACGTTCGGATTTGAGTAAAACCAAGCACCAGAAAAAGAAATGACTAATATTTCAGAAATCGGACCCCAAATAGCTCCAATGAGAAATATAAAAAAAACTGTTTTTGATTTTTTTATATAAATATAAATTGCCGAAATAATAGCTAATAAAAATGAGGCAAGAAGTATATTCTGAAAAAGAGAAATCACAACTAAAATTGTTAATATCGCAAAAACTATATCTATTATTAAAAAATTATTATTCGTCTTCTTCTTCATCCTCCAATCACCTTTTTCAAATATCCGTTTAGTTCATCGCAATAAAATGGCCGACCATTATATTTTAAAATTCGATTCTTAATTTTAATCCCAGTTTTTTCACGAATCAAACGCCCAAGTTGCCCAGTTACATTGCATTCAACCAAAACAACCTTGTCAGATTTTTCAATTTCATTTTTTATCTCGCTAGAAAGTGGTTTCATATAAAGTACTTGCAAAAATTTAGCATCTAAACCTTTTATAGCATCCTTAATCGCACCACTCGTAGAACCCCAACCAATAACCAAATTTTTTGAGTCCATTTTCCCATGATATTTAACCATCTTAAAATGTTTTTCAATAAATTCTTTTGAAGTTTCATATTTTTTCATACGCTCGCCAATATTCTTCCCGGCAATAACTGCAGACTCCGTCGATAAACCATGTTCATTAGTTTCGTATGAAGATGCTTTAATAATCGAAGAACCTGGACTTTCTCGAATAACCTCAAAATAAGGAGTCTTTGTAGGCCCAACATCGCTAGAAAATTCAGATTCAGCTAAATGTTTATCTGACAAAATAATAGAAAGTATTCTAAAATGCTCGGCTAAAAAAAGTGCCTCAGAAGTTTTTTCTATTTGTTCAACCGCATTTCCCGGAGCAACAACAATTCGCGGAAATTCGCCGTGACCTGCACGAAGTGCTAAATTTAAATCCCCTTGAGAAGTATAAGTCGGAATCCCTGTTCCAGGACCAGGACGAGAAGCCAAATAAACAGTCAAGGGAATTTGAGTAATTCCTTGCAAAGATAATGTTTCGCTCATCAAATCAAATCCACCGCCGCTCGTTCCAGTCAAAACCTTAGCACCAGCAAACGATGCACCAATCGCCATACTCGCTGCAGCAATTTCATTTTCTGCTTGAAAAACCATCAAATTATTTTTGACCTGATCTTTTGCAAGTTCGTGTAGCGCATTTGTCGCAGGAGTCATCGGATAGGCAAAATAAATATCAAGTCCAGAATTTCGGGCTCCAACCGCAACAGCCTCACTTCCAGAAAGAATTGAAATTTTTTTCTTCAAAGGTTTCAAATCAAATTTTTTCTTTCGCGAATCAAATCCCTTTTTAGCAAAAGCCGCCTTGTCCTTACTTTCCTTAAATTGCAAGACAAGTTCTTCAGAAAGACTCTTAAAAGAAATACCGAGCAGCTTAATCAAAATCCCAGCAAGAACAATGTTCAAATTCTTCCCAGCATCCTTAAATTCATCTGCCTTAATAATTTCACAATCAGTTTTTTGAAAAGATTTGTGGGTTTCAAGTGTTCTTTCATCCATCGCAACAATTACATCAAGACTTGACTCATGACTTTCAATTTGCTCATCAGAAATTGACAAAACATTAAAATTATGACCTCCACGAATAAGAGAAGGATAATCTCGATAATTAAAAGTAAAATAACCCAATTTAGAAAGGACCCCAGAAACAATTCCAGAAACCTTGTTTATTCCCTGACCAGCCTTACCCCCAATTAAAATATTCAATCGCATAACATCACCTAAGCAAAAACAATCACCAACTTATATAAATCTTTTCAAATTTCAAACAGAGTCGACAAACTTATACAGAGTAAGAATTAATTAATACAGAACCCTCATATTTCTTAAATTCAGTTAAGCCAAAAGAGTGAATGGAGAAAATAACTTCACGAGATTCAAACGGTTCAAGATAAAAGTCATTTTCAGAAACAATGAGATTTGACCTTATTTGTCCCTTCGCCTCAATAATAATTTTGACAGGATAATCAAAATCATTAGAAACTACAATTCCTCGAGATGAAGAACTAGAAGAACTTATCATCCCAAAAGATAAAATTTCAGGATTTAAATCAAACCCTGAATGATTCCCAAAAATAAAAGTTACTGGAATTTCACTAGAAGCTAGAGGAAATTTCATAAAACTAACAAGAACAATCAAAATAAGAACCAATAAGACAAGCAAAATTCTATTTCTTTTTTTTCCTTTTTTTTGAACCATGAGTTTTACCACCCTTTCGAAGAAATGATTTTAATTTCCAAACCCAGTAAACCAAATAGGCGATTACAAAGACAAGGAATAAAATACCTACAAGAAGATAGGAATAATAATTTAGCCAAACAAAAGGTTCTTTTGGAGGATCATTAGTATAAATAGCTACAAGTTTATTTGAAATAGAGCCTCCATAATACACATTGATATTTGCAAGATATCTTTTGGTAGTAAGGTTTGTTGCATCAAAAAAACCGGTAAGATTCACTCGTTGCCAAGGATCTAAATTAATCGAAGGCGTCACCATTTTTTGAACAATGTTCCCTTCATCAGTAACCACAATGGACGCATAGACCCCCTTAATTTCAGAATTCCATTCACTTTTTATCTCAAGATTAAATGGATTTATTTTTCCAGTTTCAAATAAATGATCATAATCTTCAATATCAATAGCAAAATGTCCAATTCTAAATGACAGGTTTTCTCCTAAGGAATCTTCGCCATAATCAACACGTGCAAGAGCAAAATAATTTCCTTGTTTAAGAAAAGAAGTATTAAGTTCTTCAATTGAATTAAATGAATTTTTAGAAAAAAGTTCGATAGGCTCAAGTGTCTTTGTAAGAACAAGCTCCCCATTTGCATCATCCACATAGAGTTCAATAGTCGGAGAAATTACCAAATCTTCAGTACCTAAATTTGAAACATCAAGTCGATAAGAAGTTTTTTCTCCAACATTAATATCTAAAATGTCAAAATCCATTTCAAGATACCTTCCCGGATAAGGAACAAAAACTCGAATGGGAACTCTAATAGAAGCAAGCCCGCCAATAGTTCCCCCCTCGCCTTTCTTTTCAATCCCACCAACATACAAAATACTCGGGCCAGGCTTCAGTGAAGTTTCCGGAAGTCTAAGTGTCACAATAGAAGTACCTTCTCCAATAAAAGATTTTGGTTCGGCAGAAGCATAATCTTTAAGATCTCCTTCAAAATAAATTTCAATCGGCTCAAGAGGATCATCACTAAAAATATTTATTTCAAATTGCTGCTCAAGCCCAGGTTCAAAGTAAATAAGATTAAATTTAGCAGGATTAATTCCAATCGCTCCAGCCTCGATAAAGGGAGCTATAGCTAAACCAAGAAATAATAAAAATAATAAAATTTTTTTATTCATAAAATCACCTAACAAAAAATATCAATGGAATTATTTAAATCTTTTTAATGACTAGTCAAAGAAAAAATTAAATTGCAGTTCCAATTGCAATAATTGTTGAATTCAATTCTCCAAGAGTTGCATCATTTGGAATTGTTAAATTAATATCTAGATTAATCGAATCATAAGTATTATGATATGAAAAAATTGCGCAAGCAAGTACAGGGCCAGTTTCATTTAAGGGAATATATGAGCTAGCACCGCCACCAGTACAAGAAGAAGTTTCAACATCACTAATTTTATACCTATAGGCAGGACTACTCCCCCCAATAAAGCCATCAGCATCATTACTGGAGGTAATATTTAGAGTAACATTAACATTTCCAATATTTTCTAAAACAAAACCACTTGAAACAACGCCCCAAGAACCATCAACAATATTTCCCTCAGTATCTAGATATGCAAAAGATTTTCCCCCGGTAACGATTCCAGACTCAAAAGTTATGTTAGCAGAAGTAAAATTAATATTTGCAGTGCTTGTAACAGTAACGTTCAAAAAAGCAGTATCAGTAACATAACCAGTAAAGTTAATTCCAATAAATCCTAAAGAAATTATTATTACCAAAACTAAAAGATAGGTAATATAATCATTTTTTGTTAAATTCATGCTAAATCTCCCAGAGAATTTCCACGATCTTCAACATTAGACTCGCCAATAGAAATAACTACATTCCCAGTGCCAGCAGGACTTTGCCCACCAAGTCCAGAATCTAGAGAAACTTTTTCAGAATCATCGGCAAAAATCGCAAAAAAGATTGCAATAATTACTAAAATAACTGTGATAACTACCAAAATTTTTATCCGCTTTTTCTCATCCATACATCATTTAATAATAAAGATTCTTTATAAATTTTATGTAAGTTAAAAAGTTAAAAAAAATTATTTTTTCAAAATATTTTGCCCTTGTAAAATCAAATCTATCTTCGCAACAGATTCGGGATTAACGAGTGTCATCAAGCCTTTGGGTTCTTCATTAACGAGCAAAGCTTTCAAAATTCTCCGCATAATTTTTCCACTCCGAGTCTTGGGCAAATCTGCAACAAAAAATATTCTCCTTGGTCGAGCTGTTGGACCAATTTTCGAATCAACATAAGATTTTAATTTCTTTTCCAAATTTTTAGATGCTTTTCCAGATTTCAAAACAACGAATGCAATAGGAGCTTCACCTTTAATTTTATCAGGCATTGAAACAACAGCAACATCTAAAACTAAAGAATTATCGTGAATTGCATTCTCAAGTTCTGCAGTTGAGAGTCTGTGTCCTGCAACTTTCATCACATCATCAGTTCTTCCAGTAATTCGGATAAGACCTCGATCCATATAAGCACCATCACTCGTATCATACATTGTCTTGTATTTCTTCCAATACGTATCCACATATTTTTTATGATTCTTAAAAACTCCATGGAGCATGCTCGGCGCAAACGGACTTTGTTGAACCAAAAACCCCTTATTCCCTTTCTTCACCGAATGCCCCTCTTCATTAACAATTTTATGTGAAAGGCCTGGAAAACTTTTTCCAGAAATCGTCGGAACAAAAGGCCCAACACCAGCCAAAGTATTAATTAAAGTTCCACCAGTTTCAGTTTGCCACCAAGTATCAATAATCGGACATCTTCCACCTCCAATAGTGTTAAAATACCACATCCATGAAACCTTATCGATTGGCTCTCCAACAGTTCCAAGAACACGAAGACTCGATAAATCATATTTTTTAATCCAATTTTGATTAATATTCATAAACATTCTAATCGCCGTCGGGGCTGTATAAAATATGTTAACTTTATGGTCTTGAATAATCTTCCACCAGCGTCCAGGATTGGGAAAATCAGGACCACCCTCATAAACTAAAGATGTCGCCCCAGTTAAAAGAGGCCCATAAAATGCATAAGTATGTCCCGTAATCCAGCCAACATCAGCAGTACACCACATTGTGTCTTCAGGTTTCAAATCAAAATTCCATTTACAAGTCCAATAGGCCTGCGCCGCATATCCGCCAGTATCATGAACAACACCTTTTGGTTTTCCCGTCGTCCCACTCGTATATAAAATAAATAATGGATCTTCAGAATTCATAATTTCTGGCTTCGCATAAGAATCTACATCTGCCATTTCAGTTTCAAAATCCTTAAACATTTTCCCACGAACTTTCTTCCCAATTCGATCAACAACAATAACATTTTTTATTGTAGTTTTTTTAATCGCAGATTTTGCTTTTTTAATTAAAGATTCCGGCTTTCCACGTCGATAATATCCATCACTTGTAATAAGAATTTTTGCCTCGGCGTCCTGAATTCGAGCTTTTAGGGCATCAGCAGAAAATGCACTAAAGACGACTGAATGAATCGCACCAATTCGAGCACACGCAAGCATCGCAATCAAAGCTTCCGGAACCATAGGAAGATAAATCGAAACAATATCGCCTTTCTTCACATTATATTTTTTCAAAACATTCGCAAATCGATTTACTTTATTATACAATTCCCCATAGGTCAAAATTATTGGTTTTTCATCAACAGGTTCAGGAACCCAAATAAGAGCCGTTCTTGAAGAATTCCCCATATGACGATCCACACAATTAACTGAAAAATTTATTTTCCCACCCTTAAACCATTCAAAATAAGGCAACTTTTCAACATAAGCATTTTTACTTTCCCATTCTTTCTCCCACGTCAAACCTTCGCGAGCAAGCCCTTCCCAAAATGCAACAGGATTTTTCATCGACTTCGAATAAATTTTTGAATCACTCATATTCGCAGATTTTTTCATAGCTTCACTTGGCCAATACATCCCATCTCTTTTCACAACCCATTTTATTCCTTTCTTTTTTACCATAATAATGTTCAGTCAATAAATTTACTTTTTCCAAGCGTTCCTTTTTTCCACAAAAGTTTCGTATACCCAGTATTATCAATTTGTTTTTTTTCAATGCTCAATTCATCAAGAGTCTTAGTAATCGCCTTAACAGCTTTCTTCATATCTTTTTTCTTGCACAAATATTCAATCTCCATAAAATAACCAAGATGTTTAACATGATTTATCTCAATAGAAATTTTTTTATTCTTTTTATGTTTGTAAGTTTCATTACGTTTTATTTTCTTAACCCATTCATAAAATCCAAAATCTCCGAAGAGCTCAAGCAGATCATCCTTTCCACCAGCATCACATAATTTAAACTCAAATTCTTGTTTAACGACAATTAAATCAGTCCAATAACTTCGAAGCCATCGCTTAAATGTAACCTCAGTAGAATCTTTCATCGTCCTAAATCGAAACGCTTTTTTTGGATAACCACTTTTTTGAATAGCAAAATAATCATCAGATTTCTTTCCTCGCTTTTCAAAATTAGCAATTGTCTTAATCTTCTTACGAAGTGGGGCAACCTCGGAATTTTTCAACGGAACTTTTGTTTCAACCTCTAACCAAACCATATCACACCTTTAATCAATCAAGGGATAAACAATTTATAAAAGTATCCTCAAAAATCAGATTTCACCACAGCATTTATATAGAATATTCCATTTAATACCACATGGAGAAAAAAGGTGAACAAATAGAGAGTAATAATCTAAAAAACTTTTTACTAGCAACAATTTTACTAATCGCTATCTCTTCAACAGCATCGGCAGATTTTAGTTCAATAACTTCGATTAGTCCTGATCCAGAATTTTCTGAGACTATTGATCTTACAAAAAAAGTATACGAAATAAGTCGTTCAGCATTACAAGAAGAGATAATTTTAACACTTAAAGAAAAAGAAATCATAAAATTAGATTCGCGAGAAGGAATTTATATGTTGGTAGTCTCGGCCATTAATGAAGATAAAATAACTCTTCAATTTCCACAAAATAGAATTGTTGAATTACCCTTAGAAACAATTACATTTATAGATTTAAACCGAGACGGAGATTTTGACATAACGTTCGAAGTAAAGGGAATCTCAGGTTCTGCAGCAATATCTATGAAAAAATATGTTGAAAAAATTGAAGACGCGTCAATAGATCACAGAGAATTATTTGATGTAACAGTAAGACTCGCACGGGAAACAATTTCTTCTTCAAAAGATCTTCTCGCATTTATTACCTTTGAAAATTTCGGCGAAGGAACTTCGATTGCAGACATCACCTACTCCATAAAAAACAAAAAGACGAACACAGAAGCATATCATGGTTTTGATTCTATTGTCGTTCAAACAGAAGAACAAATCGTCAAAAGATTTGATTTCTTGGACTTACCCGACGGAAACTATATTTTGTCAACCCAAATTTTCTATGGAGATGACCAGACAGGAACAAGCGAACAAGACTTTGAAGTAACAGACCGAGTAGATACAAACCCTGCATGGCCACTTAGTTTTATAGGATTAATTCTCTTCGGTTTTATCGTGATTAAATTCTTCATAAAAAGATACTAAGATGAAAAATAGCGCAATACTAGTTCTCGCGATTCTTCTCATGAGCATTCCATCAGCACTCGCAATAAGCATTACAATGCACGTTCAAGAAGAATACACAACAGTGCAAACCGGAGAAAAATTATATTATGACGTCGAAGTCAAATATCCAGAAAACCCATTAGGTAATCGTGAAGATGTAACATTTACAATTCAAATAATTTCAAATGAAGAAGTAATCGCAGAGTCAAAACTCCTAAAAGCAATTGAAACACAAATTTCATTTACAGATTATATTCTCATTCCAGAAACTGCCAAAAGTGGCCAAGCAACAATCAAAGTTCAAGTAGAAAATTTCGACGCACTCAGTGAAGATATTCAAACAACATTTTACATCACAAAAAATTCAGAAAATGATTTTAAATATTATTTCAAAATTCTCTTAATTGTCATAATCCTAATCGGCGCAATAATCATCGCAGAAATATATTATTTTAGAAAACGACGCAAATAAGATTACGTCAAAACAGCATCTCAACAAAAATTCTGTGTAAATGATTTAGACTTAATCTCTACATCAAATTCATTAAATGCATAAACAGAGCCTTCATTCATAACTTCGATAGAATATCTAATATGGCAACTTTCTACAGATTTTGGAATTTCAAATTTGATGAGTCCAGAATAATCATCACCAGGAGATATTTTAACAGAGGAACTTTTTCCAAGAACAATAAAATCATCTGCATCTGCTAATGAAAACGAGCAACTACTTACATCAGACGCCTTAACAATATAGGAAAAATCTTCAGAGTCTTGACCTTGATTCAAAATTCCAAATCCAACACCATAAGAAACTCCCTTTACAATTTCATTAACTGATTCTTTAACTACTAACTTATCGTTTGCGCCAAAAAGTGATCTAATCTCATTTTTCATTTGGTCATCTAAATCTCCAATCCCATCCATTGCAGCACACATAATATTTTTCGTTAATACTAACCCTAAAATTAAAACACTAAGTGAAATAATTACAATAACGATTGTCGACATTGATAAACCAACAGCACCTTTCTTTTTCATAATTTAATTCAGCACATCTTCATTTATATAATTTCCCATAAAGATTAACTTCCATAATTACATCAAACCTTGTTCATCAATTCCAGAATTAGAAGATTCATCCGAATCATTTCCGGCACTAACATTCTCAGAAACCGCAGGCAAACTCTCTTGAGACTCTTCTTTAAAATCACTCATATCAAGCAATTCAATCATTCGCTTAAATTCTTGAACTTGATCTGCAGGAATCCGCGTACCAGATTTCGTAAACCCAGTATAACCAGTCTCACTCTTATTCACAAATTCTCGAATAGTAAGCCCACGCTTTCCACCAAAATCGTCAATTCTAATAACAATATCTGTATTCTCATTTCGCTTTATCTTTCCGATATCTTTTTCCATAATATCAATGCGAGTTGAAGATTTATAAATATTCTGGTGATGAAAATTAACAAAAAATATTTAACTGATAAAATCTTCAATCAATCATGACTGAGAAAATCCTTCATCTAACTTTACACAAAGAATTCTTCAAACAAATTCTAAACGGAACAAAAAAAATTGAATATCGAGAAATCAAACCATATTGGACAAAGAGGTTATTTAATGCAGACAACAAACCAATAGAATACAGCAAAATAATTTTCAAAAATGGCTATGCGAAAGATTGTCCAATTATGGAAGTCGAATTCAAAGGAATAAGAAAAAAAGAGGATTATGAAATTCTCTTAGGAAAAATTCTAAAAAAGAAAAATATTCAAAACCTAAAATAAATAAGCTTGCTAAATTCAGTTGAACAAGTTACATAACAACTACCTGGGTGGGTGGGCAACACGCGAAATTCCAAGCGATCGCGAAAAAAGGGACTTTTAATTAACCTCTCAAAGCCCCAGCCACATCAAAAAATCGAGGGGCAACTTTTGCCCCAAAAAGAGATACTCGTCAAGAGTATAAATTATAAAAAAATAAAATAATTGTGTTGAAATCAGCGAGACTAGTAATAACTAGTTTCTACTTCTTCCATTGGTTTTTCCTTTCGTGTAAGTAATACAATAAGAACAGCCAAGAGAACGACAAAGATAATCACAAGGATTACTGTCAAAGCAACAATAGATGTAGCAACAGAAGTACTAACAACGTTAGCACCAAAGACTACTGATTCAGAACCAACATTAACTGAGAATGTGTAAGTTCCAACTGAAGCATCGTTAGATGCAGTAACTGTAACAGGGACCGTAATACTAGAAGCTGGGCCAACAGTAATAACTGATGGAACAGATACTTGTAAATCGTCGCCAAAGACAGCGTCTAAGTTGAAAACTTCTACAGAATCTCCAGAGTTAACAAGGATTAAATCGTATGTAACTGATTCTCCTGCGTTCAAATCCATATTCTTTACTGCAGCCAGAACTTGTGTGGCACTAGATTCACCAACACTGATTAACTTAGTTATAGTAACTGAAGAATCGTCGTTGTAAACTTCAATGTTCATTTCATAAACACCGCTAAGTGCATTTGAAGGAACTTGTAAGTATACAGTTTGGTATGCAGAGTCTTCTTCTTCGTAATTGCTACCATGATCTTCAACTGCGGCTAAATCACCGAAGTAACCTCGACTTGAGATCCCAAGAGCTGGAATAGAAACTACTACATAAACATCGTCTGCATTGTTATAACCATTGTTTTTTGCAACAACAGATATAGGGAATACACTACCTGCATCAACACTAGAAGTGTAGTCAGCAGATAAAATGTCCAAAGTATACGATTCTCTTTGTAAGTTAACTTTATAATCAATTTCAGTTCGATCATCAGCAGAAACGATTTCTACATAAAGAGTATGAATCTTTGATAAATCGTCTGAATCTGAAGGGAGGCTCAAAGTTAATAATTTAGTATACGTAACACCATCAACAATGTCGAATCGGTCAGTAGAAACATAAATATCTTCTTGAGTGCCTTCCATTCGAACTTTAACCTTGACATCTTCCATATCGGCGTAAGCAGTAAAAGTTACTCTGATGGGGACATAATCGCCAACCATAACAGCCATAGTACTATATGAGTTAAGATTAACATCATTAAGTTCTACGTCAACATTTTGGGCCAATTCACCTGCTGCAACAATAGCTACAGCCATGAAAGTCAAAGCTACAATAAAAGGAATTAAAAGCAAATTTTTTTTCATTTGTTTCATTTTGAATTTAGTTATATTTGGAACAAAATTCCTCTATTTAAACCTTCTCATTTGTTGTAATTCTGCAATGACGAAAAACCTTAAAAAGGATACTATCGTATACATTCTGTTACAGATAATGAGTAACGAAAATAACGAAAAAAAATGCAACGAAAAAAAATCAGAAAAAATCCAGTAAATTCGAAGATAACGACGATAAAACTCTTAGAAGAAACGAAAATAAGGCTTGAAAAATTAAGAGAACATAAAAGAGAATCCTATGATGACATTCTTAGAAAGATGTTATATGTTTTAAACACGGCAAGAGAAGAACCTGAAAAAGCAAGGAAAATTCTTGAAAAAATTGATGAGTTACGAAAAAGAATGTTTGAAGAAAAGGCCAAATTACAAGAAGATTTAGCTAAAGAAAACAATCGAAAATAAGACGTACAAGTATACTTAGGCTGTACTCGGATCCAAAACTTCTAAACTAATCTGTCCAACATTAGAAACAACATAAGAATATAATTTTTCAATAATTTGGTCTTGTAGGGCTTCTTTCAAAAGTCCATGACACGCACCAATATCGCTTTCAGGCAAAATTACAACACCAAAAGGAACCTCGCAAACCATAGCTTTATTTTCTAAACTTAAAGATTCTTGAACTCCTAAATTCGCCTGCAATAATTCTACGTCAACTTGACAACTGGAACCAAAAGTGCCCAAGATAGTATACTTAAAAATCATATCATCGCCACCAATAAAAGTTGTCCGATCACAATTTTTCAAACGATTATTAAAACATTCCCAAGAATCACATTCACCCACATCAGACCAAATATATAGAAAAGCTACAAGAGCCACAATAACAAGAATAAATAAATAAATAACATATTTTTTAGGTTCTTGCTCACGAGAAATTTTAGAATTCTTTGAACTAACTTTCACTACCTTTCTCCCCTTTTTCACCATACAAAAAGAACAAGAATCAAAGTATATAAAAGTTATGAAAAAATAAAAAATAAAAAAAGGGATAAAAAATAAAATCCCAAAATAAAAATGATTAAAGATAATTCTTGATTAAAGTGAAATCAGATCAATGTTTGTCTCAGCAACCTTGTTAAAAGTTTTTGCAGCTACAGCTTTTACGCTCAATTTCTCTGCACTCTTAATCGTACTCGAAGTTGCATTTGAAAGCATTAGAATAAAGGAATCTTTTGCATTAACAGAGTCAAGTCGAGAGCTAGGAACATTTTGAACAATCTCTAAAGAATCGTTAAGTACAAGAATATTTCTTCCCTTAAGTTCACTTGAAAGTTCACGAAGACTAGAAATATCTGAGTCAGTTATGTTTCGTCGCTCAATTGGTTCACTTGGTTCTTCAGACCTTGAAACACCAGTATGAGTTCTTCGACCATTCTTGGGACGAGAATCTCTAGAAGATTGTTTCAAAAAAACTTCTGCAGCAACTTTCTTTCGCAAACATTGTAACAATTCTTTTCCTGTAAGTTCTTCTACTTCTTTACCATCGGGTGCAGTTGCAATATAAACAACTTTTGCATTATCAAAAACGTTTTGCGCAATCAACTTTCCACCACGATCTCCATCAACAAACAAAGTAATTTCTTTTGTTTCGCTAAGAGTTGCAATAGTTTTTGGAAATCGAGTTCCTTGCATTCCAATTACATTTTTGATTCCATGCTTGAGCATATTAACAACATCGGCTCGACCTTCAACTACAATTAATTCTTTTACAGAATCAATGTCAGGACCAGCAGCTAAACCTTCAGGACCATACGTTACAGCTTTTGAAACCCGACTAGATTCCCTAAGTTCAGTTTCCATTTCAGTAGAATCCATTGCAGTATTATTAATTCCTGCAAGTAATGCTTTTGCTCGCTCCATGATATAATCTCGCTTTCCACCACGAACATCAGAAATATCTTTAATAGAAATTTTTGCATCAGTTGGACCGATCTTATCAATTGTTTCAAGAGCAGCAGCAATAATCGTTGTCTCAGTTTTATCAAGAGCTGTTGGAATTGTAATCTCTCCACTCGTCTTTCCATTCTCAGTTGTTAAATCAACTTCGATCCTACCAATCTTTCCTTCTTTTTGAAGTTCTCGTAGTTCCATATCGCTTCCAAGTAATCCTTCAGTCTGACCAAATAACGCACCGATAACATCTGGCTTTTGGAACGGACCTTCGGCTACAAAATCTGCAATAATTGAATATTTTATTGAGGTTGGACTAATTTTTGCCATTTTTTTTCTCCATATTATTTAATTTTTAATTAATTAGAAATAGTATCAAGCTTACAACTTCTGTTGCATCTCTTCTGTCTCGAAACTTTATTCCGAGGTGAATGTGAATGTGATAAGTAAAGAAACCATCTAACAGGTCCTTCAGCTATTCCTAACAAAAGAATAATAAAATCTGCCTTTTTAAAATCTTCCAAAACAAAATTTTATTCAAAAATCCCAGAAATCTTTATATAGTCGAGGAACAATAAAAAATTAAATAAAAGATGGTTGCTGAAAACTTCAAAAAAGAGGACGAAGGAGAAATCTTCGACGATGAAGACGAACTTGAAGACTAAGCGATTCAAACAAAAACATGCCAGAAGAAACTTTAAACGAGCTTGATGATGTCGGCGGAAATTGCATCGATTTAGAAGAAGACCTTTAAATCAAAATTTATTTTTTTTTATTTTTTTTATTTTTTAACAAATAGTCTGAAGACTCACAAAAATTGTCCGGCGCCGTTGCGAATGAAGAGCAATCACGGCGCAATACAAAATAAGCGCCAAGTGGTGCCAATTAACAATTTAAAAATCACAACCCTTCTAACAGCTTAGCTTCTCGAAATAGTCCAAGAGCATTATATGTAGCAAGAAGTTTTTTCTTAATCTCATCTTTTTCAACTTCTTCTAAATTCATCTTAATTAATTTTTCATAAAATTTCACAGCGCTAGCTTTCTTTCCTTTTTCTTCCAAAGTTTTTGCAGAAACTAAATAAATATTTTTTCGAGCAAGTTTAATCGCAGATTTTCTAGCTTCAGGAGCATCACGAATTGCGCGAACAAACATTTCGTCAGCGTCACTTACCTTTCCAATTCTAGCATACAATTCACCTGCCTCTAAATAACTCTCAATCCTTTCCTTAAATGAAACTTCTGCACTCGCCTTCTGAGACATCGCCTTAGCAGCCTTTTCATACATCCCAGATTCAACATAATACTTTGCTAAAAGCTTCCATAAAAATCTCTTAATCTCATAACTAAACCCAACTTCACGAATAGCAGATTCAAGATATTTAATTTTGTTGAGAGAGGTTCCCATCTCCAAAATCTTTTTCTCAATTTCCTCAATCGTTTTCTCACGCACTTGAATATCCATAAAAGAATATCTGCTCCAACGTTTTTAAGAATTTAGATAATCAAGATTAAGCGAACAACCAAACACTGTTAACACTAACTATAAAAACTGGGCTAAAATAAACTATAATGGTGAACATAATTCCTAACGTCTGGAAGAGCGTCTACAAAGAGAAAAAATATTGGACAATAACTATTGGAACGGCACTTATTTTTTTCTTAATCAACGTCGTTATTGCAAATTTCAAAAGCCTGATTCAGTTTTCAGAGAACATTGGAATTCTTCGAACAATAAAACTTTTCGTCACGATTTCAATTTCTTTTTACGAGACAATAAAACTTCATTCATACATTTCCCTCATCATAGTCAGCATCTTGCTCGGAATTCTCCTCACCTTAATCATCTATAAAATTAATCTAGGGAAAATAAATCCTGATAAAAAAACTGGATTCTTTGCAACAATTGGAATCGCACTTGCCGCACTCGCTCCAGGCTGTGCCGTCTGCGGAGTAGGACTATTATCCATTCTCGGAGTTAGTTCTGGGTTCTTAACAATTCTGCCTTACAATGGGCTAGAACTCTCAATCGCCTCAATACTAATCCTCACCTACGCAATAAGAAAGGTAACGATCGAGATGTATATGTGTAAGGCTGATTTGAAAATAAAAGAATAAAAAAGGAATTAAAAATAAAATCCTCCAAAATAATTTCTTAGAGAATTTAAATTAAAAGCTACTTAGAACTTTTCATAATTCCGATTATTCCTATAATCAAAATTGCGATTGCGATTAACCAAGCAGTAACTCCTTCAGTAACAGTTCCTAAAGCATCAACTCCCAATAAGGGAAGAATCAACAATACACCTATCAAGGTCACAAGCCACGCATACCATTTACTTTGCATAAAACACCTCCTAGATTATAGAGTTAACACTACTTAAGTAATTTACGAAAAATAAAAAGTCATCAACCTTCGAGAAAATCCCGAAGGTTATAAAAATAAAAATAAAAAGAGGTCAATTAGACCTTAAAGTTTTTTTGAAGTAAGTGATTTACAAACACCAGCTGCAACAGTAATACCAGCGTCTCGGATAGCAAATCTTGCCATATTTGGATTCTTATCTGCAGATTCCAAAACAAGATTACCGATCGGCTTAATTTTTACAATTGCAACGTCCCCATTCTTCAAGAAGTCTGGGTTTTCTTCGCTTACTTGTCCGCTTGCAGGGTCCAACTTAGACACTAATTCCACGAATTGACATGGAACTTGTGCTGTATGAACATGGAAAACTGGTGTATAACCTTTTGCGATTACTGTTGGATGATTGATAACAGCGATTTGTGCTTCAAACTCTTCAACAATACTTGCAGGTTCAGCAGCATCACAGATAACGTCTCCTCGAGCCATGTCTTTTTTACCAATCCCTCTCAGGTTGATACCAACATTGTCTCCAGCTTCGCCTTCTTGCAATTGTTCGTGGTGAGCTTCGATACTTCGAACTTCACCCTCGATTCCACTTCCAGATCGACCCGGTAAAACGATGATCTTTTGTCCGATCTTCATAATTCCAGTTTCAATCTTTCCTACAGGAACAGTACCAATACCAGTGATATCATAGACATCTTGGATTGGCATTCGCATTGGTAAATTAGTTGGTTTTTCTGGTGCAGGGAACTTATCAATTTGTTCTAAAACTGTAGGTCCTTTGTACCAAGCCAACTTGTCAGTCTTGTTTGCAATGTTATCGCCCATTAATGCAGAGCCGGGGATAAAAGGTGTAGTATCCGGAGCATATCCTGCCTGTTTGATAACTTCTTTGACATCAGCAACAGCTTTGTTAAACTTTTCTTCAGAATAGTCAACAACATCCATTTTGTTAATAAGAACTGCTAAGTGTTTAACACCCATAGTTCGAAGTAACCAAACGTGTTCTTTTGTTTGTGGCTGAACTCCGTCTTCACATCCGACAACTAAGAAAGCTGCGTCTGCTTGAGAGGCACCAGTAATCATGTTTTTAACAAAATCCTTGTGCCCTGGAGCGTCAATAATAGTAACTTCAAAATTCTGAGTCATAAGCTTCTTGTAAGAAAGATTAATAGTAACCCCTCTTTCTCGCTCTTCCTTCAAATCATCCATTACATATGCAAATTCAAAACCTGCTTTACCGTGTTTTTCCGCTTCTTCTTTGAACTTCTTCATTTCTTGTTCAGAAACTGCGCCACCGTCGAAGAATACTCTACCTACGCAAGTAGACTTTCCTTGGTCGACATGTCCAACGAATACAACGTTCATTCCTGGTTTTTCTTTAGCCATATTATTTTTTGTTTAATTTAGTTAGTTTAATTCTTGACGAATCAAGATAAATATTTGTGTTTAGAGTGGTTTTTAAAGTTTTTGGGAAGGAGAATTAAACAATAATAGTCTTACTGGTTCTCAGCCAAACCTTTCCTCTCTCGAATCTGCTTCACAACTTTTGGCTGCAAATCTCCGGGCAATTTCTTAAAAGTCTGAGAAACTAAACTTGAAATTCCACGACCTTCGGTAGAACTTCGTAAATCTGAAGTCCATCCAATCATTTCTTGAACTGGAAGTTCTGCTTTTATCGTCGTACCGCTCGCTTCTTGAGCAACATCGATTAAATTTCCTCGTTTTGTAGAAACTAAAGAAGTCATTGCCCCCATAAATTCTGTAGGGGCTTCAATTTGATGAACTTGAACAGGCTCAAAAATACAAGGGATTGCTTTTGCAAATGCTTCCTTAACTGCCTCTCTAACTGCAGGGTATACTTGTGCAGGACCACGGTGAATAGCGTCCTCGTGAAGTTTCATATCAACAACTGAGACTTTTAATTTATGACAAGGTTCTCGAGCCATTGGACCAGCAGTCATAACTTGTTCGAATGCGTCAAGTAAAAGTTCCATCACTTCACCAATTTGAACAATTCCTTTAGTCTTATCTAAAAATATACTTCCCTTGTAAACATCCCGATACTGTCCTGCTTCATCTCGAGAAATACCCAGACCAACCAAAGTCTCGTCAAGAGTTTTATCTTTTTTCTTAATTCGACCTTCAGGAATTTTTCCCTCAGCGATTGCTTCAATAACTGCATCTTCTAAAGGTTCAACTGTAATAAAGAAATCATTGTGCTTATTCGGACTTCGGCCAACTGCAATATCACTTTTCTTAGTTACCGATTCTCTAAAAACAACAATTGGCGAACCACATTCAACCTCTAATTTCTTTTCAGTCTTAATTCTATTTTCAATAATTTCTAAATGAAGCTCACCCATTCCAGAAATCAAAGATTCTCCAGTCTCTTCATTAATTTCAATTTTAAGACTTGGATCTTCCTTTCCAATTTGTCTAAGAATTTCAATAAGTTTTGGTAAATCTGCAGTTCTCTTCGCACTAATCGACTTAGTAACAACCGGTTCAAACAAATGACTAATCGCTTCAAATGGCTCAATCGGATTTTTAGAAACAGTTTCTCCAACAACAACATCTTTTAATCCCACAATACCGACGATATTTCCGGCTACAACTTCGTCAAGACGAACTCGCTGTGCACCTTTGTAAATTGAAACTTGTTGAACACGAACTTGAGTTCCTGCGATATTCATATGAAGTTCATCTCCTTGTTTAATCCGTCCACCAAAAAGTCGTCCAGCTGCCACTTCACCAGCATGAGGGTCAACCACAATTTTAATTGGAACAAATGCTACTTCTCCATCAATATTACATGCTTGAAAATCTTTCCCAGCTTGGCTTTCTAAATCGCCGTGCCAAATTTTTGGAATCCGATATTCTTGTGCAGTAACGGGATTGGGATGATTCGTTACAACCATGTTCAAAATAACTTCGTGAATCGGAGCTTTCTTCGCTAAAACTTTATATTCTTCTCCACCAGCCTCGTAAGCATCAATTATTTCTTTAAATGAAATTCCATTTTTCTGCATGTATGGAATTGAAAGTGCCCAATTATGGAATGCAGAACCAAACGCAACCGAACCGTCCGCGACATTTACTTGCCATTTTTCACCATATCCAGGTTCAGCAATTTTCATAATTAATTTATTAACATCATCAATAATTCCAATAAATCGTTTTTGCATTTCTTCAGGAGTAAGCTTTACTTCTCGAATTAATCGATCAACCTTATTAATAAATAAAATTGGTTTTACTCTTTCTTTTAATGCTTGTCGAAGAACAGTCTCAGTTTGAGGCATAATCCCTTCACTTGCACATGTCAAAACAATCGCACCATCCACTGCACGCATTGCTCGAGTAACATCTCCACCGAAGTCAACGTGACCAGGAGTATCAATTAAATTAATCAAATAATCTTGCCCCTCTACCTTGTGAACCATAGAAACGCTAGCAGAATCAATTGTAATTCCTCGCTCTGCTTCGTCTTCATGAAAATCAAGTGTTCGAGCCTTTCCAGCCAAATCCTCACTCATCATTCCAGCTCCGGCAAGTAAATTGTCAGAAAATGTCGTCTTACCGTGATCAATGTGCGCACAAATCGCGATATTACGAATATGCTTTGGATCGTTTTGTAAAGCCTTAACCTTCTCAATCATGTCATCTGCCATAGGATAAATGTTGAAGATTTGCTTTAAAAACTTTTGTATAAAATGTAATAAAAAAATTAAACGACTATCTTAGCCTAAAGAAAAATGTCGATTAAGAGTATATCGTTCCTCAGATCTTCCCTGTTCAGAAAAAGGAATTGAACGATCATAAACATATCTCACAGAATCTCTATCAACAAAATCATAATCTGGATATCTTTGGGAACTATTCCTCCTAATCCAGCCACCAGTAACGGAAAAGGGCATATTATGAGGGTTCATTTCAGCCTCTTCACCGAGTTCTAAATCTCTGCTTGTCCCCATTTTCATAAATCAAAAAACGTCGAGACTTTATAAAAATTTAGCAATTCCGACAACAATTTTTTATTTTCATCAGTTAGATTTTACAGGAAAAATTTTCGCAGTGTGCACATCACACATAAGAAAATTTTAATCAAGAAATTGCTATTGAAAATAAAAAATTAACGAGCAGCGTCGGCTTGTTTCTCTGCATCATTCTTCTTACCAATCGCGTAACTCTCTCCAGAATTTGCTGCTGCAGCCATTATTTCTTTAGCCAAAGATTCAACAATAGTTGCTTTTTTATTAAATGCTTTATCATAAGAACCATTAATAATATATCTTAAAACAAGATTCAATCGTCGTCGTGGACTAACATCAACTGCCTGAGGATATTTCGCTCCACCATATTCAATAGAGGTTACTTCGTCTCGCGGAGCTCCGTTTTCAATCGCTCGTGCAAAAACAACTAAAGGATTCTCTCCAGTTTTTTCTTGAATAATCTTGAATGCATCAATAACAATTTTCGTACATCGAGTATGCTTTCCAGTAATCCAACCAGTAATAATTCTGTGCTTCTTTCCCCGACTACCAGGAACTTGTAACAAATTAATTAGTCTTTCAACAACATTAACTTTCGCCCGAGTAGGATCATATTTAATCCGCCCATGAGATTTTAATAACAATTTAGAATCCAAATTAACAACTCGCTTCAAACCAGGATCAGAAATACTAACTTCTGACGCATCAAACATTCCGAACACTTTCATTTCTACCATTCTGCACCAACCGTCTTCAAAGTAGACTTAAATCCATATCGGCGAGTTTGTTCATCTAATAGGGCAACAACATCACGACTATCTGAAGCTCGTTCAATCGAAGTAAGATAAACTCTCGGTCCAGGATTCTCAAAACTTTCAAAAGTATCTTCAGAATAACCTTGAACCCTTACACTCCGGTGTCCATCAACAGAAGCAGTAGCCTCATAAACTTCAACTAACCCATCATTTCTCCGAATATCTGGATTTATCCAATTTACTTCATTCGCACTTTCAGCCGCTCCAGAATCTTCTCTAACTTCGATGAGATTTCCCCCAGATTTTCGAACACCTGTTCGGGCAAAATCCTCTATTGAATCTCTCCCAGCTCCAAAAAGCCCTAACCTTGCATGAGCTGCAGCCCCAATAATATCTCCATCTGGCTCACATCCAGCTCCCATTTATCGACGTCCCTTCTCAATCTTTCCAGTCCAAAGCCTTTCTAGAGGTTGATCATTTACTTTAATAACTGCAAATCGAACACCAGATAAATCCCCTTTCGTTCGTCCTTGTTTTCCACCAATTCTTTCAATAAGAACTTCATCGTGTTCATCAACAAACTTTTGCGCCAAGTTCCCCGGAATAAAAGCAGTAACTTCTTTTCCACTTCCGATTAACTGAACCCTGCAACATTTTCTCATAGCTGAGTTTGGCTGCTTTGCTTCTTTTTGAATTTTCTTAGTAACTATTCCTTTTGCCTGGCTAGCTCGTCCAAGTGGATCAAACTTCAAACTAATTCCAAGTCGCTTTTTTTTATCAGGCAACCTATTATCGCGAAATTTCTTTCTCGCATTCTTCAATTTTCGTCCACTCATTAATCCCATCGTATCTATTTGTTGAAATTTCAATTTATAAAGTTTAGTATATTCGAGCACATTACGCAATCTTAACTTTACTAAACCCAAAATGATTTTTCAAAATATCCAATAACTCTTTTTCTCGCACCCTGTTTCTTCCAATAAGTGCGGCCTTATTCTGACGACCAGCAGTAACAGTAACTCCAGAATCTTTTATTTCAACACCTGTAAATTCAACAGGACTTACTAAATCCTTGATAAAAGTAATTATCCCTTCGTCGTCATCTTTTGCAGGCATTGCAATAACTTTTATTTTTTTCCGAAGCGTATCTCGAAGACGTTTAACATTAACTGCATCTTTTCCAATCGCAAAAGAAACCTGACCTTTCGGAACTGCAAAAACAATTTGATTATTGTACATAAAACATTTAGTCGTACTTACTCGACAAACCTTTGAAAATAAATTAATGTACCTCATAAACTGCATATCTATTGTAGTTCCCATAATCCTAAATTATTTTTGGGCCCCTCGTGGCTCAATCAAACAAATAACTTCAGTCTCAAAATCTAAATTAAGTTCCTTCGCCAAATCAGCCTTACTCTTCAAAACAACAAATTCAATATCCGAATTTTCTAAAATATCAACTGTCGAATCTCGAGCATCTTTTGCAATAAAAACTCCTTGAGAATCTTTTCCTTTCTTAAGAGCTTGACGAATTCCAAATAGTGCCGCGTTTTCATCAATTGCTTCTTTAATTTCTTTTATACTCATTTTTTGGCCTTCGCTTTTTTATCTTTTTGAGCAAGAGAACCAGTAATCTTAACCAAAAGGCCAGGAAGTCCAGTTCCAACAGGAACAGGTTGATTCAAAATAATATTTTCAATAACTGAATTTAATGGATCTCGCTTTCCAGTCTTAGTAGCTTGAACAAATTGTTTATCAGGAGTTTCAAAACTCGCTCGTGCAAGAATAGAATTTTTGTCTCCGATAATTCCCATTCGAGTAATTCCCTTCACTGCCCCACTACTAACCATAGTATCAGCAACAAGCATTGAATGTTTTTTATCGACATCAAGACCTTGAGAAACAATTACTTTTCCAATTTCATTGATAATCGCTTGTCGAGCAGCTTCAACACCAAGCACATTGGAAATTTCATGAATATCATTAGTTATCGTTCGTGTTGTATCAACGCCCTTAAACAATAAAACATCTTTCAAATTCGAACCAGCAGTCAAAATAACGTAATCACTTCCTCGCTTAACAATTAAAACCTGAGTAATTTTTTTAACTCCAGACAAAATTACTTCCTTAATCTTTTCTTTAGTTTTGTAAATTTCCTTAAAATCTTCTTTTACCATATCAAGAGTAATTCCATCAAGAACTTTCTTCGCCGCAAAACCTTTATCATTCAAAACATCTACGGCAGTTTCAAGAGTAATGTGTGCAGATTTGAGCGCCTTTGGATCAATTTTAATTTTAATTTTCTTAGAACCAAAATCAATAGAAATTTTAGATAAAATTTCTTTCAAAGTTACTTCCTTAATTTTTTCAGCAACAGTTCGCGCATTTTTTTCATTGTTATGATCTTTATTCAAATAAATTTCCATCGTCGGTGTTTTTGGCATTTTTCGTGCATCAAAGATTTCAATGATACGTGGAAGACCTTGAGTAACCTGCATTTCTGCAACACCTGCAGCGTGGAACACATTAAGAACCATCTGCGTAGAAGATTCGCCAAAAGATTGTGCAGTTATAACTCCGATAGCTTCTCCAGATGCAACTTTTCCATCAATATGTTTTGCAGAAATATCTACTCCGTCAAGACCATATTTGAATTGAACAATCGCATTAGATGCATCTCGAACAGTCCCATCATAAGCTAAAACTAAATCCTGTAAGGCATTCGCAAGTCGTCGATATAAATAACCAGACTTAGGAGTTCTAAGAGCAGTATCCATTAAACCATCTCGACCAGTCATTGCTCCAAAGAAAAATTCATCTGGCCGAAGACCTTTCATAAAAGAACTATAAATAAATCCTCCAGCTCTCGGAGATAAATCTCCTTTCTTGAATAATGGAAGTGTTCTCTCAGTGTATCCAAAATCGATTCGTCGCCCATTAAGAACTTGTTGTCCAACCGAACATGCAATCTGAGTAATATTCAACATACTTCCGCCAGCACCACTACCAATCATTTTGCTCGCCAAATTATCTTCCGGAAATCCTTCTTTTACTGCATCACCAATATCTGTTCGCGTCTCATTTAATGCTTGTAAAATTTTAATTTCTCGACTCTCTTCAGCAGACTTACCTGGAAGAAGTTCCAAGGTTTTATTATAATAATCTTCAATAATTTTTTCAGTTTTTAATTCAGCAGAATCAATGATTTTTTGAGTCTTTTTCTTAACAGATTCAGGAACATCTAAATCGTGTGCAGACAAAGTAAATCCAGTTCGAGATAAAAATGTAGTTCCAAGACTAAAAACTTTTTTCAAAATATCCATACTTTCATCTCGTCCAAGTTCCTTATCTAAAATTTTTAAGGAAGCACCTTTTTCACTCTTAAATCCTCGGTATCCAATATCTGATTTCGATAGTTTTGAAGGAATAACTTTTTCAAAAACTTCTTTTCCACTAAGATTTTTTTTAAGGCCATCAATAGATCCAACATCAGCCTCGTGAAGAAATTGAGCTGCATCCTCTTTATTCAATTCAGATTCATTAAGCATAAAATTTCCACTAACAGCATCTTTTACACAGCCCATCATATTCATGTTGTTCTTCGGAGAAAATAAATTTGCATTAACATTCAATAAAACTTCTGCTTCAGCACGCGCTTCTTCAGTTTGCGGAGCGTGAATATTCATTTCGTCCCCGTCAAAGTCAGCATTATAAGGATTACAAGTTGCAGGATGAACCCTAAATGTCTTTCCGGGCAAAACTTTTACAAAATGTGCCATCAGCGACGCCCGATGAAGGCTAGGATGACGATTAAATAAAACTATATCTCCATCAACCAAATGTCTTTCAACAGTATATCCAGGTTCAATCTCATTAATTAATTCTTCTCGAAGATCATCAGTAATTCGTTTTCGTTTTCCATCTGGTCGAAGAATATAATTAGCTGCAGGATATTCAGTAGCCAAAATTAAACTTTTCATTCGACCCATATTTATCGTCGTAACTTTTTCGGCAACAGATAAAATTTTGGCAACAGCAAGAGGTACTCCAACTTCATTAAGGTTTAAATTCGGATCAGGAGAAATAACTGTTCGTGCAGAATAATTAACTCGCTTACCTGCCAAGTTTTTTCTAATTCGTCCTTCCTTTCCCTTAATTCTTTCAGTAATAGTTTTCAGAGGTTGTCCACTTCGGTGTCGTGCAGGAGGAATCTTAGCAATAGAGTTATCAAAGAAAGTTGTAATATGATATTGTAGTAAGTCCCATAAATCTTCAATAATAACTTCCGGGGCTCCAGCATTCAAATTTTCCCAAAGTCTTTGATTAGATCGAATAATATCTGACATCTTATGAGTTAAGTCGTCTTCACTTCGCTCACCAGATTCAAGAGTAATCGACGGTCGAACAGTAACGCTCGGAACCAAAAGCAAAGTTAAAATCGCCCATTCTGGCCGAAGGGTCTCGGCATTAATTCCAAGAATCTTAAGGTCTTCATCACTAACATTTACCAAACGCTCTCTAATTTCTGAAGGAAATAACCTTCTACGACCACTTCTAAAAGTCGTTGGTTTTTCGAGCTTTACTTTTTCTTGAACAATGCTACAGTGAGGACATTTCTTCCCATCTTTTGCTTTTTTAATTCTATCAATTAAATTTTTCGATAAATCTTTTTCTTCCTTAATCAAAACTTTTCCACAAGCCTCACAAGTCGAACGAAGAACTAAATCGATAATTGGAAGATATTTAATATGAATTGTTGGTCGTGCAAGTTCAATCATTCCAGGATGACCAAGACATTCTTTTAATCGACCACCACAAGTTCTACATCGAACACCCGGATCAATTGCCCCAAGGCGAAGATCCATAAGACCACCATCAACAGGATAACCATCAATATCGTAAAGTTCAGGAGTCACAATTTTTGCAACAGACAATTTCTTAATTTGTTCTGGGCTAAGCAAATGAAATCGAAGTCCACTAATTTGTTTTTTTACAGGTTGATTATTCATATTTATTTTTCAGATCGAATTTAGTTAATAAATGTAAGCCCTGTAATTCCTCGACGAGTAACTTAAATGCATAAGAAACTTCAACTGGTTCAACTTGATTAGAATGGCACAGGCTACAAACTTGTTTGTTATGAATTTGATCGTCAATAACAATGCTTCCACACTGACTACATAAATGAATCACGACCTTGTCAGAATCGTATCGTTCCTTAAGCAATAATGAAGCTCCGTGACCAACAAGTGCTTCTTGCTCCATTTCTCCAAGGCGAAGTGCTCCACCTCGAGAACGACCTTCAATAGGTTGTCGAGTAAGTAACGCAATCTTTCCAGAAGCTCGAGCGTGCATTTTATCTGCAACCATATATTTCAATTTCAAATAAAACATATTCCCAATAAAAATCTTAACAGGCATTCGTTTTCCAGTAATACCATTATACATCGTTTCCTTCCCATCTTGTCTAAATCCTAATTTCTTCAGATTGTTTTCAAGAGAATCGACAGTCTCTCCACTAAATGAAGTAGCATCCTGAATCTTTCCAGAAAGTGACGCAACTTTTCCTGCCAAAACATCCATCAAATAACCAACAGTCATACGAGAAGGTATACCGTGAGGATTAAACATAATATCTGGACGAATACCGCCAACAGTAAATGGAATATCATTCTCAGGTGCAATAAATCCGACAATACCTTTCTGACCGTGAGGAACAGAAAATTTATCTCCGATTTCTGGAATTCGAAGTTCTCGTGTTCTTACTTGAACAATTTTATTCCCTTCTTTATCTTGAGTAATAAAAACAGCGTCGACAGTCCCACTTTCTCCTTGCTTCATTGCAGAACTATTTTCTTTTTTAGTCTGGATAGAAATATCTCGTGCTTCACTTAAAAATTTCGGAGGACTTGTTTTACCAATAACAACTTCGCCTTCGATAAGTTCTGCTTCAGGATAAACAATACCATCGTCTTCTAAAAATCGATAACTCTCTTCTAATCTATATCCAGAAACATCTTTTTCAGGAATAGTAATTTCATCCCTAAGACTTCCTGCATAGTTAAGTTCAACAGAAATATGAGGCCTAAATTTAGAACTTCGTCCAAATCCCCTATCAATTGAACCTTGATTAAGAACAGTAGCGTCTTCCATATTATATCCTTCATAAGGCATAATGGCAAGAATAACATTTTGCCCAACAGGATGAACATTTAAGGTATCATAAACAAAACTTCGAACCAAAGGTTTTTGAGGATAGTGAAGAAGAGAAACATCAGTATCAATTCTTACAGGGAAATTTCCGGCATAGATTCCAAGACCTTGACGATAAGCTCTAGAACCACCCTTAACCATACGCGCAGGAGGATCATGATTTCCAAAAGGAATTAAAGAAACACTAACACCAAAAACATCAATTTTATCAACCTCTAAATGTGTGTGCTCCGCAGTTAATTCTGATTCTTCTAAAGAAATATAACAATCATCTTCTTCAGATGCATCCAAATATTCGATTACTCCAGCCTTAATTAAATCACTCCAAGATAAATTTCCTTGACGAATTAAATCAAGATGTTCTTCTTTTAGCGTCGACACTCCATCTTCAACAACAATTAATGGACGAATAACTCTTCCAATTTCAGAACTAATATAAACAGTATCTAAAAATTTATCAAACCGAACAGACATTTCATAGGATAATTTCCCTTCTCGTCGAGATTCCTTTACAGCCCTAACAAAAGGATTAACGTCATCGACAACACCAATAAATCGTCCATTGTAAAAAACATCAACAACTTCAGAACTTTGTTCAGCATCAAGTTTCATACCAATACTACTTAAAACTTTCAAAACTTCTCCGTGTTCAATTAAGGCACGAGTAGAAATTTTAGCAAGAAGAGCTAAATTTTTTCGAAGACCAATTTCAGTTCCTTCAGGAGTTTCAATTGGACAAAATCGTCCATAATGAGTAGGATGGACAGTTCGAGCAGCAAAATTTTCTTGCTCTCCGGGAAGCGTCGACGTTACTCTTTGTAATTGAGACATAATCGAAAAAGAATTGTTCTTATCCATATTTTGAGTAACTCCATTTCGCTCTCCAATCCAAGAACCAGTAGCAATCGAACTCTCAACTCGATGAGTAAATAATGTAGATTTCGCAATAGTCTTTATCGAATAAAATTTTCGTCGCTTAACAGTTTTTTGTAAACTGTGTTGAACTTCTCGAAGTAAAATATTCATGTTAACCCTAAACAAATCTGAAAGCAAATCTCCAGATAATCGAACTCGCTTGTTTGCATAATGATCTTTATCAGTCATTGACTTTCCCGGATGTTCTTTCGCAATATAATATTGTTTGATAAATTTACAAAAAGTTCGAGCTTTTTCAAGACGAGCAGCTTTGTCAAGACCAATATGAGGCAAAAAATAAGAATCAATTCTTTGTTTTACTCGGTCAAGCATTTCTTTGTTAGTTCCTTGCAAACTACTTTTTTCTGCAATCCACATCAAAGCATCGTCAACAGTTCCAACGTCAGCAAATTCATATAAATTAACAATAAGACTATCTGTTTGTTCTCCGATAAGTTTCGCAATTTCAGCGTCACTTGTCAAACCAAGAGCTTTCAAAAGGACAATAGCAGGAATATCTTTAAATCGAGAAAATGAAACATCAATAATTCCTTGAGGATTTTCAACTAAAGAAATTGGAATTTTATATGCTCCTCGTTGAGAAAATAAACGAAGCATAAGTCGCTTCTTAACTTTTTGAAATTCAACAAAAGTTTGGTTAGATGCCAAATCTTCAGCCATAACCATAACTCGCTCATTACCATTAATTAAGAAATAGCCTCCCTGATCTTTTGGATCAATATAATTTTTAATCAAATCTTCTTTACTCATTCCATCAAGATTACAAGCTCGGCTCTTCACCATAACGGGAATTCGTCCAAGCTGAATTTCTTCAGACTCAACCTGACCAGCATAATTAATACTCATCTCAATCCAAATTGGGGCAGAATAAGTTAACTTTCTAAGTCGAACTTCAGCAGGAGTAATTGGTCGAGACGATCCATCAGATTCAATAATATTTGGCTTTCCTACACGGATGTTTCCAAGCTTTATTTCAAAATCATCATTAGGAAGTGCATCCGAAAGTTCAACAACAATTTCTTGCATTCGCTTTTCAATAAAATCGTTAAAAGAAGTAATATTAGATTCAACTAAAGAATGGTTCCTCAAAAATTCTTTAACTAATAAATGTTCAGCCATAGATTCAGATAACCACCCGGTAATAGACTTCCGCTAAATCGCCAGTCCGCTCAATTTTAACAACATCACCCGTATCACTTCCTTCTGGAAGAGCAGGATCTTTTTTAGAAATTTTAGGTAACTGCGCCAACGAAATATTATGTTCTTGCATTAACTTTTCAGCATCACTAGAATCAAGTATCGTGTGTTTTGGCTGGAGGATGTGCATTGTTAAAATAAAAGAGTTTTTAGATAAAAAAAATATCAAAAATGCCTTTAAAAACTTTTCGACTTTTGCCATTTCAAAGTAGTTCGCATAAAAGATCACAAATGAACCTAAAACAAACTTTTTGGAAAATAATTCCCGATTAAAATGGCCCCGAGGGGATTTGAACCCCCGACACCTGGATTAAAAGTCCAGTGCTCTAACCAGGCTGAGCTACGGAGCCATTAATTCATCTTCGAAATAGCAATTTAAAAACTTAATCATTTAGAAAAAATATTCAACACTCAATAAAATCGACCCTTACACCAGCATTCAAAAAAAGTTCTTTAATATAAGATTTCATTGAAGACTTTTCTTTTATAACAATTCTTCGAATACCTGCACCAACAATAGATCTCGAACAAACATCGCAAGGAATTTTCTCAAGATAAATTGTAGATTCTCCTAACTTCGTACCAAGTTTAGAGGCTTGACAAATCGCATTTTGTTCTGCATGAATAATTCTACTGCAAATTTTCACTTCATGACCTTCAGAGTCAACAACAGTTTTTATTCGGTGACCAACATCATCGCAATGAGCAAGCCCCATTGGAGCCCCAGAGTAACCAGTCACCAAAATTTGATTATCTCTAGCAATAACACACCCAAAACAATTCATGTCACAAGTCGCACGCTTTGAAACAGCATCTTTTATTTCCATAAAATAATCATCCCAACTCGGCCTTTTGGGTTTACCAAACCCGATAGTCGCAGGAGCATTCGCTCGAGAACTAAGATAGTTTTCAATTTTCTGATATAATTCTTCGACAGTCCAATTATTTTTAAAAATATGATCTGCCATTTCAAGACATGCAGAGATATTTCCACGAGTAGAATCTTTATTATTCATTTCTCGTTGTTCATCTCGAACAAACCTGTCAAAAGAAATTAAATCAGTTTCAGTTTTTCTCTCACTAATTCTCGTGTAACGAAGTTCAACGTCAGCATCGATACCAAGCAAAATAAAATCTCCTTGACGTCGAAGAGATTCAACTTCCCCAACACAACGAATACTTTCAATCACTGCATTCCCACCATTAACCTTAGCCAAGTTATACAATTCATCAACGATATAAGAAGGACCATATTTTTCCCGCAAATCATTTGCAATCATAACCATACTATCTCGATTAACAACAAGCCCACGATTATTAATTTCGATTTCTAAAAATTCTCTAACTGAATAATGTTTAAATTCATGTTTGGCCAAATAATTAACAACAGTTCCTTTTCCGGCACCAAGAGTTCCCGTAATTCCAACAATCATTAAAAGACAAACAAAAAGTCCTATTAAAAAACTAATATACTCTAAAATATATATTAAAAAGAGATTATTCGTCAAAATTCAAATGCATCTTACTCTCAGTAATCGACTCATCGCCATAATACTTGCTACCCAAACCATCGCTACCATAGGGCCTTTCACAAGGACGTCCCATTTCTTCAAAAGCAATTTGGGCAATTTTCATTCCAGGATAAAGTTTTATCGGCAAAGGACTTGCATTAAATAATTCTAAAGTCAGTTTCAAATTATTTCCAGGATCAAGATAACCAGCAGTAGTATGAATAATAAGCCCAAGTCGCGCAAGAGAACTTTTTCCTTCGAGCCGCCCAATATGTTTTGAATCAACACCCGTTTTTTCTTCAATCAAGCCGAGAGCAAAAGAACCAGGATGCAAAATAAAAGATTCACCTTCTCCCAAAAAAATATTTTCCATCATCCCATCCACACTTTTCAGAGGATCTATAATCTCATTCGCGTGAGAACGATAAATCTTAAATTGATTTGCCAAATGTAAGTCATAACTGGCAGGTTGAATACAAGATTTATCAAAAGGAGCAATCGAAATCTCCCCACTACCAACCTTCTCTTTTATCTGCCCATCACTAAGTACCATAATAATTCATCAAAGAATCAATTTATAATTCTTCCTAATCAACTCTGCTTCCGCCAGTACTTCCAAATCCACCCTCTCCACGAGCAGTCTCAGATAATTCTTCGACTTCTTCAATCTCAGCACTAACAATTGGTTGAACCAATACCTGAGCAACCTTATCACCTTTTCGAATCACAAAATCATCTCGCTCAGTATTATATAAGATTATTTTATATTCTCCCCGATAATGCGCATCTATTACGCCACCAAGAACAGTAATTCCTTTTTTTGCAGCAAGACCGCTTTTATCCCAAACTAATGCAACATAACCCTCTGGAAGCGCCATACTAATCCCTGTAGAAACGGCATGCCTCATCTCATGAGTCAAAACAAAATCTTCTGCAGCATAGAAATCAAGGCCTGCATCTCCCGGATGTCCATAGCTAGGAAGAATCGCTGATTCAATTAATTTTTTAACTTTTATTTTTACCATTTTTTACTAACCACATCCAGGCGAACTGCCACAGTTACAACATTTAACACAAGTCGCTCCACTCAAAATAGTTGGATGTCCACAGCTAAGGCAGGGAGGCAATCCACCATTTTTTTTACGACCATTCCCATTTGAACCATTATCTTCAAGAAGAGGAATAATTTCTCGCTCTTTTCCCTCAGCCATCATAGACCGTATTCGCTTAATTCGAGAACTGAAATGAGTATTACGATTTCGTTGAGCAAGAACATTAAATCTCAGCTCTTCCATCTCTAATGGTGTCGGATCAACCTCCCAACCTTCGGTAACTCCTAAATAATGAAGCTCTGCAAGTTTAGCTGCGGCATCATGTATACTTGAAACAGATTTTATATAAGGATGATTAGTGAATCCCTTTATAGTTCCTGTTGAGCCACGATTATTCTCGATAAAGTCTTCAACACTCTCTCCATACTGGCGCGATCTTGAAGCTGCCTTCGCCCACTCTGTTGTTTCTCCGGCATGAGGAGAGCCAGATTTTCCAAACATGACAACATAATCTCCAATTGCTTCACTTGGTCGACGGTTCGGATGCTCTCCGAATTCAATAAGCACGCTTGTTTCTCCAATTTTTATAGGAACCCTAAAAGATTCAATAGGCTTACCTCCCCCAGGCTTATCTTTTACTCCACGATCAAGAACTAAATCATTATTTCCAGAGCCTGTAAAAATTGGTTGAACACCCTTGCACCCATCAACGTACAATGCAACTGACTTCAAACCAAGTTCATGAGCTTTTCGATAAGTTCGGTCAATATCTTCAAGTTTAGAACCTCGAGGAAGATTTACCGTTTTTGAAATAGCACCAGATAAAAATGGCGTTACTGAAGCCATCATATATAAATGACCATCAACAGAAGTCATGTTTTGAGGATCCATCGCAGTCTCGAAAACACTCAAATGCTCTTCTTTTAATCCAGGAGCGCCCTTCATTGTTGCAACAACTCTCTCTTTTCTTTTAGGATCATTTTGCTCATTAAGATATTCTAAAATAGGAGTTACTTCTTCAGGAGAATAACCAAGAGATCCAAGACCTTCTCCAACTGACGCAGGAATTGGAATATGATAAGTTCCTCCACCTGAAAGACCTTTTTGAGCGCCAAAAACGCTAACTGGCTCCACCCCTGTTGTATCGAAATCCATCTTAAATCCGATAGTACCTGTCGGTGCGATTACTGTGACTTGGGAATTCCGAAATCCATATTGCTCTCCAAGAACTGCAACTTCGTCCCAAAGACCATTTGCAACAGAGACTATTCCTTCAAGAGATTTCGGAAGATTAGAAGCATCAATATCGCGAGAAGCATCTCTGTGCATACCCATAACCTCAAGCATAGATTCTTTGTTCTTTTCAAATCCATTAAACGCGCCGACTTCTTTTGCCATCAATGCAGAAGTCTTGTATGCCTGAGCAGTCATCAAAGAGGTTAGCGCTCCTGCAAGGGTCCTTCCAGCATCGGAATCATAGGGAATTCCATAAGACATAAGAAGTGCTCCCAAGTTTCCAAACCCAAGACCAAGAGGCCTAAAATCATGAGAATTTTGTGCTATTTCTCTCGAAGGATAAGAAGATTGATCGACAAGGGCTTCTTGAGAAATGATATTTAAGTTAACTGCATGAAGATATCCACTAACATCAAACCCAGAAACATAATCTTCTAAAGAAACATTTCTTTTTTGACCATCCTCACCATCAACCAAAACACCAAGATAATTTAATGATCCTTCTCCCTCTGCTTGTTCAAGAGATACAGAACCTCCAACTCGCGATTCTAAATTTCCTCTCATTGAAGCCCCAGCACCAGAAGGAGTTTTAGTTCTAAAGTCATCCCCTGAAGGAGTCAACTTCCTAAAGTTCTTCAAATTAATCGAAGCAAGATTACATGCAGAGTCATCAATAAAGAAATATTCAGAACATGGATTCGACGCGTTAATTCTACCAGATTCCTTACAAGTATGCCATCGATTTATAGTATCATCAAATTGAAGCCCGGGTTCGGCATTAATCGTAGCAGCACGAACAATATAATTCCATAAATCTGTAGACCGAACAGTTTTCCGTTTATTAGTAGTTTTCAAAATAAATTGTCGATCAGGTAAAGACCTATCATCCTTATATTCACTTAGAGGAATTTCCACTTCTTCTCCAACTTTATCTGCAGTCCGATACCATAAATCCCATTCACCGTCATTGGAAAGAGCTTCCATAAATGCATCGCTAATCCCAACAGAGTTATTTCCATTTTGGCCCTCGACAGTTTTGTAAGCCTCGGCATCAAGGTCGCCCTGATTTCTTCGATCATATTTTGGATCCTTGCATAGTTGCAAGGCCTTTTGTTCTTCTTCAGCCTTCCATCCAACGAATCTAAAAATATCTGAATGATTAACATCCATACGAACCATTTTTGCAGCCCTTCTTGTTGTACCTCCAGATTTTATACTCCCTGCAGTCTTATCCTGAATGGGCAAAAAGGACATTACTCCCGAAGATACCCCACCACCAGAGAGAGGTTCATTAACTCCTCGAATATCAGAAACATTTGAGCCAGTTCCAGAACCATACTTAAAGAGCATACCTTCTTTTTTCCCATGTTCAAGAATTCCGGAAATGTTATCTGGAACAGATTGAATAAAACAAGCAGAATTTTGAGGACGCACATAGGCATCATGACCATTTCTAACCTCTCCTGTTTCAAAATCTACAGCCCACCGATCAGCCGAATCAGGATCATTTTCAGTTTTACTAATCCCATAAACATGATGTAAACCTTGATTAAACCAGACTGGAGAATTCCACGAAGAATGTTGCTGAGCCGTTGAAGCCATAAGTTCTGCCTGATAAACCGCTTCATCTTCGGGACGAATAAGCCCTTGCCGAACAACCTCATGAGCAAGAGTAGAAGTTACTCTGTGATCCAACGCCCTAACACTAGTCTCATTAGCCTTCACATTTCGAGAAAAATATTTATTTGCAATAGTTTTAACGGCCAAGTCACTATAATGAGTCGGAGCTTCAACACCCTCCATAGAAAAGATAACATTTCCATCCATATCTTCCGTTTTAATATCTCTGGTCGACCACTCAAGAGCCTCATAAGTCGGATCAGAAGAAAACCGAGAAGTTACTCTAAGCCCAGAAACTCTAGAACTCTCCTTTCCAGAATCATAAGATTCACCCTCCAACGGTTGACTAGCCCCTTTCAAAACCATATTACTTCAAGTCCCTCAACTCATCTCGGAAATCTTCAATATCTGCAAAATCTCGGTATACCGAAGCAAACCGAACATACGCAATTTTATCTACTTTTTTTAATTCTGCCATAACTATTTCTCCAATCTTTGCACTAGGGATATCCTTATCTTTTGCAAACCGGTAAATGCGAGCAACAATATCAGAAACTATTTTCTCAACTTGTTCTGTTGTAAACGGCCGCTTCTCTAAATTTTTAGAGACTCCCACAAATAATTTGTCCCGATTAAATCGTTCTCGCTTACCATCTTTTTTAGTAACGTTCAAATCGAGTTCAACTCGCTCATATGTTGTAAACCGTTTTTCACATTTCAAACACTCGCGCCTTCTTCGCGTTATCTCATTACTATCTCGTTTATCAGTGACTTTTGTATCACTATTGCTACAATATGGACAAATCATAAGTTATACCGTCATTTACTAAGAATACAAGATATGGTACCTCGCACCTCATTTTACCACAATTCCTTGTAGTGCAACGTTCTTCAATTCTTTTCCCTATTTAAAGATTAGTATAGTTTTTGGAAACGTTACTTTACAATTACAAAAAATTTGAGAGTAAATTATTCATCAACCAAAACTTCCAAGGCTCTTTTGAAAACTTCTTCCTGAATTGCTTCAGGAGTCCGTAGAGTTTCAAACGTTCCATCAGGAGCACAATCAATCTGAGTCCAACCATATAACTCGGACAACTGCAAATAAGCTTCTTCAGCATTCCTTAGGTGATCAGGATCATTCTCATGACCATCACCAAGACCTTCTCTGCCTTCTCGAAGCTTCATTCCAACAAGATAAGGCATATACAAAAATATTGTTTTGTCCGGTCTTGGAAGTTCACAAAAATCATGTTCTAACCAATCGAGCTCACGATAAAGTTTCTTTCTTTCTTCAGAATCTCGAATCTTTCAACCCTGATGACCTTGATTAGCAGAGCCATACCTATCAAAAATAATATTAGTTCCAGAATTCAAAATTTTATCTATTGCAAAGAGGGCAAACCTCCGATCGGCAGCATAAAGAAGTGACGCAACTTTTGGATCTACAGGCCCCGGACCTTGAGAAAACCAGGAAGGACAAATTTCTGGTTTGCCCAAATAAGGACCTCCGATAATTTTTCCAGTCGGTGTTCGATAATTTGGAAAACTAATTACTTCTGAAGGAATATTTTCTTGAGCAAGTCGTTGAAATAATAATTTTGATTGAGTTTCTTTCCCAGAGCAATCGGTTCCTTCAATCACAATAATTTTTCCCCGTTTCATTAGATTATCCTATCCAAAGAATTTTTTCCCGTTGGACATCCGCCTTTTTCACAAGCATTGTCAACACAAGGAGGAACATCTAAAACACCAACACCTGACACCTTATTTATTTTCCTAGCCAATTCTGCAGTTCGAACCATAATCTCAAGTTGTGCCGGACCACAAATCCTTTCATCAGCCATAGTATTGAAATGAGGGATAGTTCCTCGTCCCGAAGCCATCACCAACTGACCCTGAGGCAGATCATAGCTTGATACTTCTGCCAAATCTTGTAGCCATTCATCTTCAAGCCCAAGATATTTTACTATAGGCGGAATAAAAAACTTTCCTTCTTCAATATCTAAACTTCCACCTTGCTGTAATCCATCAGTAATTGCATATTCTAAAACTCTATGTCGTTGTGCTTGTGCCAAACAAGCAAGACTCGTAGACTGATTCGTAGCAAAATCATCTCTCCCAAATCTTTCTTCAATAGGCTCACCGAACAAACGAACACCCTCACAACCCTTATGTTTTATTTTATCTACTCCAAACACTTCCAAAATCCCAGAATTCAAATAAGGTATCATCACCTCACCAATTAATTTTTGAGTAACTAAATCATTAGAACCACTATTAGAATCAATAAATCTTTCAAATTTATCCCTTATCTCATTAAGATGTCGAAGAGAAATCGTATAATCCATATTCGTCGGAGTAAACGCACTAGTCATATATCTGGCGTTTTCTTGAGCAAGTTTTCTTGCACGAACTTCCCGATTTTTTGAACCAATAAGAACGCCTTCTTGTTCAATTGCCGGAGCCAAAATACCCATCCATTTATCATAAAGTTCTTTTTGGCGAGGCTCCATCCCACTCATCTGAGTATATCTCGCAGATTTTTCAGAGGTAGCATATGGGGGCTCATTATTAAACAACATTGCGCCAAGTTTTGGAAGTCCATTAAAATTAAAAGTCAGATGAAAATGATCAAACACGCTCAAATGCCCACTATTAACTAATCGCCCATTTTCAGGATCCACCAATTTAGGATCATATGCTTCTACCGCGATTTCATCCGTAGATAATGAAGAATAACATTGCCGAGCCCTATCCTGAGAAAATTTCAAAGCTCCCCGAAGATCTTTAATCCCATTTGGAGTGGCAATTAATTGCATAGTATAAGGTTTAAAATCTGCCATCAAAAATCAAACCCACAATCCTTAATAAAAACATATACACTCGAACCTATATATCAAAATAAAAAAATAAAAACTGTCCCAAAATCGAGACAAAATAAAAATAAAAAAAGCCCCTAATCGAGGCTAAGTGAAATTACTTCTTAGCAATCCAAATCAGATAGTTCGAAGCAAGAGCAACATGAGTTAAAATTCCTGAAGGGTTCGAAAGATTTACTGTAAATGCGGCAACTAACAAAATGATAATCGCAAGCCAACTAGCATTCTTTACATTCCAGTTCAATAAAATTGCAGACCCTACACCAATTTCA
This sequence comes from archaeon, assembly GCA_018697295.1. Lineage (GTDB taxonomy): Archaea > Nanobdellota > Nanobdellia > Pacearchaeales > GW2011-AR1 > JAGVXH01. Next base: position 51,438 of record JABHTJ010000002.1, on the reverse strand, counting down.
ACGAGAATTAAAATCCAAGCCCAAAATAATGGTGCCCAAGCAAATAAAACAATTCCTGAAAGCATACCTGAAACAAAATTGTCTCCGGAAAGAGTTGCAACCAACTTCAAAATTCCAGGAATAAGCATTACAAGACCTAACAAAATCCTATTCCAAAAAAAAACTTTTTTCTTTTCCATATATTTTTCCCCCTTTCACATATAATGAATCATCCATGTTAACAAGCGTTAACTTTTCCTTATAAACTTTTAGGAAACACAGTTAACAAATCAGTCATCCAAATAGGAAGGTATAACTTGGCGACAATTATGCAATTTGCCGTCAATGACATTTCCACAAACTTCGCAATGCAATTTTTTCTTTCGAATAAATTTTAAAATTTTTTGAATTTCAATTACTGCATTAGATTTATTTTCAATAATTCTTTGAGCAGATCTAATAATTTCTTTTTCCGCTTTTGGATGAAGCTTAATCTTTCTTGCTCGTTTATTCGAAAGATATTGCGAAACTGCAGCTTTTGTAATTCCTAAAAGTCTCCCTGTTTTTTCATAAGTCACTTTATGTCTTTTAATCAAATCTTTTGAAAGTTCTCTTCGTATAGCCGGAATGATATACCAAACTTCTATTTCTTGAGGTAATGTGTACATAAAGTTAACACCACTTAACATTATTTAAATGCTTCTGAAAAAATTTAATTATAAACCGGTTTATCCAAATAAGCAATTTCTTCTTCACTAAGTTTCAAATCTTTGCGAATTCTCGAATCCTGCAAGATAATCTTGAGAAGCATAAAATCTTTCATTGCAGTTTTAGTGGAAATATGGCAAAACTTAGAATATTTTTGAGAAATAGATTTTTTCTTTAACGATCGTTGATTCTGAAGCCAAATTTTCAAAATCCTGCTAGGCTTTTTATATCCAGTCCATCCAGCACGATTATATTGTTTAGCGCTAGCGATTCCAGGACCGAGCAAAAAATATTCATATACCATAAATCGCCAGTGTCGCTGTCGCCTTATACGTCCTCGAAAAACATCGGCGCGAGAAAGAGATTCATAAGCCCTTGCAAGTTCTTCACCCTTATACTCTAGTGGAATGTTTTCTTCAATCCATAAAAAAATTTCATCAATAGGCATATTAATTTCGTCAAAAATCCGCAGCATCTTTTCGTCAATTGCAGAATTTTTGAAAATATGTTGGAGGGCAGAAAAAATTGATTGTTCTTTATTTCTTTCACCAACCTCCTGCACAAGTTCTGGAGAATCCATATTCGATAAAATTTGCAAGTCATTTAACGAAGCCCGAATATCTCCCCGAGCCTTAATTGCAATAGATGTTAAAACTTCGCTCGAAACAACAACATTTTCGTTCTCACAAATTTTCCGCAAAATTCCCAAAACTTCTTTGTAGTCAACTTCCTTAAGTGCAACAATATCTGCCTTTTTCCGAAGCAAATTAAATTTCTTTTGCCAAATATCGTTCGCAGTAATAATTACTGGAAATGCAGATTTTTCTAACAGTACTAAAAGTTCTGCAAGTCCTCCCCGATCCTTAATCGCAGAGACACCATCAACCTCGTCAACCAAAATTAATTTATTTTTTTTAAATAAACTTTTTTGCTGGCTTGCAGGGCCAATAATTTCTGCGATTTTTGATTTGTTTCTAAGATCGCTCGCATTAAGTTCTAAGACTTCAGAATCATTTTCAAATGCAATTGCATAAGCAAGACTCGTTTTTCCAACCCCCGGAGGACCATGAAGTACAATTGCTTTTTTCTTAGGAAAACTTCGCAAAAATAATTTAACTTTATCAACGGCCAAATCCTGACCAACGATATCTTGAAAAGATTTCGCCCGATATTTTTCACACCACGGAATATGATCAAAGGTTATCATCTTTCAAATAAGCCATAACCTCCGGCCATAAAATTTCTAATTGGAAGAAAAAGATTATCAGGTAAAGTATCTTTTTGATACCATTCCCACCCAGAACATTTTTCAGGCTCACGAACAATTGGCTCCCCACCCTCATAAATTGCATCAACAAAAACAGTAGTATAATGTAAATTCTCCTCTAGAAAAACGTCATTTGTAACTCCTAGAATAAATCCTGCCTTAATCTCAAGTCCAGTTTCTTCTTCAACCTCTCTTATTGCACACTCTTCAAAAGATTCTCCGAAATCCAATTCCCCACCAGGAAAACTCCAAGTTCCAGCCCCATGAGCACCATTTCGTAATCCAAATAAAACCTCATAATTCTCTAGAGCATTATTATATCTCAAAATTCTAACACCGACGCCAACCCCCGGAGACTCTCTTCCAACTTTAGGTTCTGCCATCTCACTTCTCCCCGAGACCAGCCAAAATAAAACCTGCCAAGAGCGCCTCTAGTTGAATAAATTCGTCACTTCCCTCGACTAATCGAAACTCAGCCTCACCAGTTTTTTCAGTCAAACGAACTTTCAAAATATTATCAATCGGTAAATTCCAAATCTCTTTTTGAATCGCCTTAATAACATCTTGTCCAGAAATAGATTCTTTCAACATAATCTCTAAAAGTTTTTCTCTAGAATTATTAAAGTCTCCTGTAAGCGCATAATCTAAAACAATTTTTATATCAGACGGCTTTGCTTTTGAAACAATAGTATTTACTAAATCGGGAGTAATGTTTGGAGAAATCGAAGCTGTCGCCTGTAACAAATTAATCACTCGTCGACAATCTCCTTCACTCGCTTCATACAAAACGTCAAACGCTTCAGCAGTAATACTAAGACCCTCACTTTCAGCAATTAAATCAACTCGTCGCTTAATATCTTTTTTCTCTAAAAGTTGAAATCGAAAAACAACTGCTCGAGATTGAATTGGATCAAGAATCTTTGAAGAATAATTACAGGACATGACAAATCTGCAAGTAGAAGTATAATTTTCCATCGTTCGCCGAAGTGCTTGTTGAGCCTCTCTTGTAAGCGCGTCTGCCTCATCTAAAAAGATTACTTTAAACGGAACATCACCTAACGCTTTCGTTCGAGCAAAATCTTTAACTTTTTGACGAACAACGTCAATTCCACGCTCATCGCTCGCATTAAGCTCTAAATAATTTTCCCTCCAAGATTCGGCAAAAAGTTCCTTAACAATAATCAAGGCAAGAGTTGACTTTCCAGTCCCCGCAGGACCCGCAAAAAGCAAATGAGGAATATTCAGCGAAGTCGTAAGCGCCTTAACTCGTTTAATAATCTCTTCTTGACCCACCATCTCTTCAAATTTCTTAGGACGATATTTCTCTGTCCACACCTCTGAATTAAAATTACTTGTCATGAGTCAAACAAAGATTTCCACTTTTTAAGGATTGTTGTGCTAAACCAAGGAAATTAAGAATTAAATTTATCTACGCTTAAGTTTTCTTTTTCGTTTTTCTTTCTTAAGTCTCTTACGTTGCCATTTCCATCTCATCTGGCCTTTCTTCTTCCATCTTCTAGAACTTCTTTTCATAAATAAGACTCACAAAATTCGCTTTATAAAACTTATGGCACCAAAATAAAATCTAAAACACAAATAACTTATCCCTAAAATCAACTATCTTTCCATCCCTAATTTCAATTCCTTCTCCACTCAGCATTTCAATTTTTTCGTTCTCACCACCGGCATATCCGCCAACATCCCCATTACTATTCACAACCCTATGACAAGGCACTTCTGGCGCATAAGGATTTTTATTCATCGCATTTCCAACAGCCCGATATGCATTTGTTCCAAGGGCCAGTGCCAAATCTTTGTAAGTAGTCACATTTCCTGGAGGAACTTTTCTCAAAAGTTCATAGCACCTTTCGTTAAAACTTTTTTTCATAATATCTTGAATAGCCCCACCAGGATTCGAACCTGGGTCAGCTGGCCCAGAACCAGCCATCCTTGACCACTAGACTATGGGGCTATCCAATTACCTGCAAATCTCAATTTAAAAAACTTTATAATTACAATTCACTTAAACAAACAATGGAAAAAATCAAAGCAAACTTCATCTCCGGAAAAGTAAGTTCAAATACTTCGGAAGCAAAAAATCTCTTCGATGTAAAGAGATTTGGAGAAAAAGTAAATGAAAAAATCGTATACTCTCTTCCAGAAGCAATTTTCTTAGTTGAGCAAAAAAAGATGGAACTCTACGACGATAAAAATAAGCCACTCACACAAGAAGAAATCATAAAAAAATTCCAAAGGCTTGATAAAAAAATTAATCTCAAATCAACAGTCTTCACAGACCTTAGAAAAAAAGGACATATTGTTAAAACGGCGCTCAAATTCGGAGCAGAGTTTAGAGTATACGAGAAAGGAAAAAAAATAGATAAATCACATTCAAAATGGTTAGTCTTTCCAGTTTCAGAAACAGAAAAATTGACATGGCAAGATTTTTCTGCAAAAACAAGAGTCGCACATTCTACAAAAAAAAATCTCTTAATCGCAATTGTAGACGAGGAAGAGAGCATTTCATACTATGAAATTGTATGGACGAAAATAAGGTAATAGAATTAAGAAATATTTATAATCTAAAGATAACTTCTAAAAAAATGATAGACATTACTGAAAAAAAGAACTCCATTATAGCATTTCTAAAAATTCATGGCCCTGCACTTCCAGTCAGAATTGCGCGAGAAATCAAAATGGAGCCAGTTTTCGCATCAGCAATTTTATCGGAATTACTAAATGAAAAAAGAATAGTTTTAAGCAACCTAAAAATTGGAGCCTCACCACTATATTTAATTTCAGGACAAGAAAATCAGCTAGAGAATTTTACAGAACATCTAAAATCTGCAGAAAAAGAGGCATTTCTAAAACTAAAGGAGGAAAAAATATTACATGACGAAGAACAAGGACCTTCAATTAGGGTCTCGCTTAGAAATCTGAAAGACTTTGCAAAACCATTTAAGTCAAACGAGAAAATAATGTGGAAATATGCATTTGAAACTAAAGAAGAAATCGAGGAAATAACTCCTGCAGAAAAGGAAGAAAAAGAAGAAGGTAATTCGAAAATTAAAGTTGAGACAGAAAAAATTGAAAAAGAAAAGACGAATACTCCTCAAAAAAAAGATCATTCAAAAAAGGAAGAAAAAATGGAAAGTATCTTTGAAGAAAGTTCAATAGATTTTTTAGAAGAAGTTAAAAAATTCTTAAAAAAGAATAATCTCGAGTTCATCGAAGAAATTCAAATAAGTAAACGAGAAATTGTCGCAAAAATTCGTATGAAAACCTCGCTCGGAAATTTCTACCTAATACTTATTGCAAAAGACAAGAAGTCTATCTCAAAAGAAGAAATCAAGTCGGCAATTCAAAGAGCAACATATAGCAAAATGCCCTGCCTTTACATTATCCGAAAAAGTCCTCCAAAAAGCATAGAAAACTTCATCAAAGAATATGAAAACATTTGCAAGATAAAAGTCCTAGAATAATGACGAAAGTCTTTTAAAGCCAAAATAACAAGCCATAGAATGGGAAGAATAAAAACAAAATTAATCAAGAGAACCTCAAAAAAACTCTTAGAGAATTCGCCAGAATCATTTGGAAAAACATTCGAAGAGAACAAAAAGTCTCTAGGAAGCATTCTTCCAAGTAAGCGAATGCGAAACGGAATTGCAGGATATATTGCACGATTAAAGACAGCAAAAAAGACGATAATTGATAACGACGACGAGTAATAACATGACAGCTAAAACAAAAGATAAGAACGACAACTCAATTTTCATTGGGGGAAAACCTTTTATGAATTATGTAAATGGAGTCATTGTACAATTTAATATAAATAATGTTTCTGAAGTAATCATAAAGTCCCGTGGAAAATTTATTTCAAAAGCAGTTGATGTTGCCGAAGTTACAAGAAGAAAATTTTTAATCGATAAAAATCTCAAGGTAAAAAATATAGTCATGGGAAGTAAAGAGTTTGAAAATGATGAAGGAAAACTGATAAATGTTTCCACGCTTGAAATCGTATTATCAAAATAACTATTTTTTAGAATGTTTTTTCTTCAAAGATTTTTTAGACATAACATTCACTTTTTGATTTTTTAAAAGAGCATCAAGTTTATGTTCAACAGAAATAATTTTGCTCTCAATAAATTTTATTCGACGATTTCTCTTGATATCGAAAATAGTCTTTATAATAAAATAAATAATATAGACAATAACTACAATTCCAAGCGTCTTCAAAATAACGGCGAGCAAACCAAAACTATCTACGACAGTATCTGACACTAAAGAATTAAGCCCCAAAAAAACACCTTCCATAAATTAGATTACCAATAATAGTTTATAATCATTTCTAAAAAATAAATGGCTCCGGGGAGTGCTGACCTCCCGGCCTCCGCCTCATGAGAGCGGCGCTCTACCGCTGAGCTACGGAGCCACTGATTTTGACAATTTATCCGGCCGTAACCAAAATTAGTTGGTCCGGAGGAGCCATTGAAAATGACTAACTTCAAAAAGCAATTCCATTTTTAATTGCTTCGAGAGAGCCAATAATAAAAACTAAATAATCTAATTTAAAAGAGTTGTGATTGAAAAAATTAACTAAAAATATTTTTAAACAAGTCAAAAATATCCCTAACAAAAGAAGTTTTTGTAAAAATAGTAACCTTCTCAAAGAAAGATTCTTCCTCAAAAACTACAGGACTATATTTTACATCACAAGGCAAACAATCCTCTCCACCACAGTCAACACCTTCCTCGCCCTTATCTGAATCAAGTAATCCATTCAAACAAGATGTACAAAGTTCAATCCCCTCGCTTCCATCATCCCCAAGGGTAATTTCAAATTTTTCCTTATCTATTTTAGCTACAATCTCTCCATTCGATAAATCAGATAAAACAAATTGTGCCGAATCACATTGTTCCCCAATAACAATTTCTATATCTTTTTCTAAAGCGCAGCTTCGAGATTGCTTAGTTGGTTCTCCACAGAGGTTCAAATCCTCACAGGTACGGTGTTGAAGCCCTCCAAATAAATTTTCAGAACCTTCATCAAATGAATTAAAACCATAATCTACATCGCAATCACTCCAATCACCACAGGTAAATTTGGGGGAACAAGCCACAGGAGCATTACAATTTTGAGAATCTGGAAGCTCATATTCAGTCCCACAATTATTAGAATCTATACAATGGATAGGGTTACTAAAATCAGTCAATGGAGAACATTCACTCCAAGAACATTCCCAATCCTCTTCACAAAAATTCGCAGAAGTACATGAAGTTGTTTTTCTCGGAGAGTTAGTAGGGATTTCACAATCGTTCAAATCCTCACAGGTACGGTGTTGAAAGTCGCTAATACAACTTTCCCACTCAGAACATAACCAAGAAGAGACACATGGACGAACATCCCCATCCGAAGGCCCTGTCTGAAGAGGCCCAACCAAATAGTTTCCTTCCGGAGCTTGAAGAACACCACCAACACCAGGAGTAAATATTAAAATTCCTCCAAAAGAAGAATCACCAACAGGGATTAATTCAACTGCGGCCCCACCCACTTCTTCAAAATCTGCGATCGTGATACCAGAACCAAAAGAAGTTTCAATTACCACTTCTCCAGGCACGGTGGAAGAAGGAGGTGTAGCAGAAGAACTTCCAGAGCTCCCACTACCAGAGGTCGGAGTAATCGTAGGTTCAAAAGTATCTGGAGCAGGAATTGGATCTGGAGCAGGATCCGAATCAAAAGTATCAGGATCATCACTAGGAGGCGTATCTTTCGAAGTTTCATCAGAATCTGATGGAACTGGACTTTTGACAATAGCTAAACCACTTAGAGAATTTCCAATCAAAACTAATAAGACAATCAATACAACTACCAATCCAGAAATTTTAATAGCTCCCATAGTCCTCATTACAATATACAAAAAAATATCTATTTAATAGTTTGGGTTAAATAAAAATAACTTAGAAAAATCTCTCATGAAAAGAACCTATCTAAAGTTTTAAAAAGTAAAACTATTCACTAAAACTATGGTAAATGGAATCGATAGACCCCTTGACTTGTTAAACACGTCAAAAGGTAAAGAGATTTTAGTACAGCTAAAGAACGGCAGACAATTTGTCGGAAATCTTTTAGCATTTGACATCCACATCAATGTGGTTCTCGACAATGCAAAAGAAATTGAAAACGGCGAACAAACAACAAGCTACGGGCGAATGTTTCTTCGAGGAGATATGATAGTCTTTATCTCTCCGTCTTCAGCAGCTAACTAAAAAAGCAATTGAGCGTTAGTCCAATTTAATTTCGCAATGGATACAACTTCTCAAAAGATTAAAGGCAGCGAGAGCTTCGTTAAATCTAAATCTCTGAAATAAAATTAAAGATAGTGAGAACACCTAAACTAATCTGTCAAATAAAAATTAAAGAACAATTTCATCAAAATCTTCTGCAACCCGAACCCCAATTCCAGAACCCTTCAAAACTTCTTCAGCTTCACTCAAAATTTTCTTCGGAATAACATCGTAGCGTTGACTAATATGTGTCAAAACTAAATCTTTAACTTTCGCTTTTTTCGCAATAGTACAAGCATCTTTACTTGTCAAATGCATATGGTCAAGGGCAGTTTCAGCTTCTTCAATAGAATAACTAGATTCACAAATAAGCAAATCAGCATCTTTCGCATTTGAAACAGCACCCGGGCAAACAAGAGTATCTAAAACAACAGTCACTTTTCGTTTAGGCTCAGTATAAACTAATTTTTTTCCATCAATTTTTTTACCATCAATCGTTACAATTTTTCCTTGAGCTAATTTGCCCATCAAAGGAGAATTACCAATCTTTAATTTCGCAAGCTTATCTCGGTCCAATCGACTTTTTTCTTTTACAACAAATGAATATGAAACGGCCTCAACGCTATGTTTCGCAAGTTTAGATTCAAAATAAAATTCATCATTTTCTAAAAACTTTTCTTCTCCAACTTCAAAGACTTCAAGATTCATTTTCCATCCAGGACGCATAAACGTATCAAAAAATTCTCTCACTTTTTCTTTAGTTCCTTCAGGCCCATAAAGTTCAACTTTTTTAGTCATACCATTAAGCGCAAGTGTTTGCAAAAATCCTGACAACCCAAGAACATGATCGCCATGCCAATGAGTAATCAAAATCTTAGTAACCTTGCAAGGATTAAGTTTTGCTTTTCGAAATTGTCTCTGGGTTCCTTCACCACAATCAATCAAAATATTCTCCGCCTTGTATTGAAGATAAATCGCAGTATGACTACGCCTAGCTGTCGGAATCGCACTACCTGTGCCCAAAAACGTAATCTTTATTCGTTCTGCCATAATTTAACTAGTAAAATTAAACTTATAATGTTTACTAAAGAACAATATCTAGAATAAATTAAATTTTTAATAAGACTATAAACTATTTAAACAATTTATCCCCTAGGATATAAATATGGCAGCTAAAAATAACTCCCCTGGAAATGCGACAATTCTTCAATTCATAAGAGGATGGTCAATTGCCGCAGTCTATATGGGTGCCCTATTTTTTATACTGGGAATAATCCTTATCTTTCTAGACATCATAAAATATCAAAGCAATGTTCTCAAATATATAGGAATTGTGATGATGATTCCAAGCATAATAGTATTCGCAATATATTTTATTATTTTAAAATCAACAAAAAAATAATTTTAGATCAATCAACTTAGATGGCCTAAAAATTAATTCTAAAATATTCAATTCAAAAAATTATTAGCCACGCTCACATATAAACTAATCTCAAAAAGCAGACGCTGGGAATTGAACCCAGGATCAGAGGGTTGCAGCCTCTTGCCTTACCGCTTGGCTACGCCTGCTTGATATACCAGTAAAACAGAAGAATATAAACCTTACTTCTGCAACTGGTAAGCTCCTGATTGGATTGACAATGAAGCAAACGAAGTGCGACCGATGTCAGCGAGGATTTTCAATCCGACGCTTGAACCTTAAAGGTTCAAAGACTGTCCTCAGGACTACGCTCCTGACAGGATTTGAACCTGCGACTTTCAACTTAGAAGGCTGACACTCTATCCAGACTGAGTTACAGGAGCTTAAAACTACCTAATAAAGCCAATTTAAAAGTTTATTGAATAACATATTTTATAAATCCCAAACCCTTCAAAAAAATATGGCAAAATTAACTATCGACGAACTAGCAAATTTCTGCAAACGGAAAGGATTTGTGTATCCTTCAGGAGAAATTTATGGAGGAGGATCAGGATTTTGGGATTTTGGGCCAGTAGGTGTTGAATTCAAAAATAACCTCAAAAAAGAATGGTGGAAATTTCACGTCCAAGAAAGAGAAGATATTGTTGGAATTGATGGAAGCATAATCACTAATCCAAAAGTTTGGGAAGCATCAGGACATGTAGGAAATTTTGTAGATGTTGCAGTTGTTTGCACAAAATGTAAAACAAAATCGAAAGTAGATAAGCACGAGTTAGCAACGGCAAAATGTGAAAAATGTAATGGAAAATTAGATTCAAGAGGAGAATTTAATCCGATGTTTACAACTCAAGTCGGACCAATAAAAGAAGATTCAAAACTAGCATACCTTAGACCAGAAACGGCACAATTAATTTTTACAAATTTCAAACTTGTCCAAGATAATGCCAGATTAAAACTTCCATTCGGAATCGCACAAATCGGGAAATCATTTAGAAACGAAATAGCTCCAAGAAATTTTTTATTTAGATCTCGTGAATTCGAACAAATGGAAATTGAGTACTTTATTAATCCAAAAAAGAAAAATGAATGTCCTGCAAAAGAAGAAGTTGGAGGAATAGAATTACAAGTTTTATCAAGTGAAATGCAAGAAAATAATGAAGAATCAAAAAAGATTACGGTAAAGGAAGCCATCCAAAAGAAAATCTTCAAATTAAAATGGCATGGATATTGGTTGGCAACAGAAATTTCATGGTTTGTTTCACTTGGAGCAAATCCGAATAATTTTAGAGTAAGACAACACACTAAAGATGAAAAATCACATTATGCAACCGATACGTGGGACATCGAATATAACTTTCCATTCGGCTGGAAAGAATTACAAGGAATTGCAGATAGAGGAACCTACGATTTAGAAACGCACGAAAAATATTCTAAAAAAGATTTAAAAATAATGGACGACGATGAAAAAATTCTTCCAATGGTAGTTGCAGAGCCAAGTCTTGGAGTTGAAAGAGCATTTTTAGTATTTCTATTCGAATCATATTCAAAAAATGAAAAAGAAAATATTGTCTTAAAACTTCATCCAAAATTAGCACCGACAAAAGTTGCAATTTTCCCACTGATAAAAAAAGACGCAGAACAAGTAAAAATATCGCGAGAACTCTATAACTTACTAAAAAAAGAAATGAATGCAACCTATGATGAATCTGGTTCGGTTGGAAAACGATATGCAAGAAATGACGAAATCGGAACCCCATTTTGTTTAACTGTTGACTCAGATTCTCAAAAAAATAAAACAGTGACAATTAGAAGTCGGGATGATGGAAAACAAAAAATTATTTCTATAGACGAAACGCCAAGAATAATTCAAGATTTAATTTCTGAAAGAATTGAGTTTAAAAAACTGTAATTTATCTTCACAAGAACACTAATCTTAAATACTCTAAAGGATTTATACAATCGAGGTGATAGAATGTCAGAACAAAATATATTAGCATTTGTTTCAATCAAGGGAGGTGTTGGAAAAACAACCTTAGCCCTTGAAACTGCAAGTTCTTTAGTCAATGATTTTGGAAAAAGAGTTTTATTAGTTGACGCTAATTTCTCAGCACCAAATATTGGATTATATCTTGATTTAACAAATGATGTAACTCTCCACGACGCACTTAATGGAACCGGACTTCATAATGCAATTTATGAATCTCATGGAATCGATGTCATTCCAGCATCAATGGACCACAATAGTGAAATAGATATTTTCAAATTAAAAAAAGTCTTAGACAAATACAAGAGTAGATATGATTTCATAATCTTGGATTCCTCTCCGCACTTCGAAGAATTAAAACCTGTCATAGCCGCAGCAGACAAAGTCTTCTTAGTAACTTCTCCTGACAAAGTAACACTTACAACGACGCTAAAAGCTGCAGAAATCGCAAAAAAACAAGAAACCCCAATTGAAGGAATCATTGTAAATAAAATTCGAAGTCCAAAACACGAGTATGATTTATTTGAAGTAGAAGAAATTTCGCAAATCCCAGTAGTCGCAAAAATAAGGGATGACAAAAGAATAGCAAGAGCAGCACATAAAAAATCTCCAATAACATATTCAGACCCAAGAAATCAAATTTCAAGGGAAATCAAAAACATGGCTTCATCAATTTGCGGAAATTCAGAAGAATTAACGTTCATGCAAAAACTACTCTTAAAAGATCTTGTTCAAAAAGAAGTAGTAAATAGAGATTTGTTAAGACAAAAATTCTATCAAAGCCAATTATAAGTTTTCACCGACGTCGATTTTTCTTATAATGAATTTTTCCAAGCAATATTTTAACTCGAGAATAAACCAAGAGCCAGTAAATAATTAATAATAGTATCATAAGGCCGCTCAAAATAATTCCACCAAAAATAAGTTTCTCAAAAGTTATAGGGGATTTAAACCCTAAAACTAAAAGAAATTTAGAAATAAATGGGGAAGTGTCAGAAGGTTCTTCAATGTCACAAGAAAATGCACAAGGACTTCCACAATCAATTCCAGCTTCTCCCTGATTTTGAATTCCATCAGAACAAGTAGCACACGCATTACACGGCCCACCACAATCAATCAACAGCTCACAAGAACCATCATGACAATTTGTTACACCGTCGCTACAACTAGGATCTTCTACAAAATAACAGGCCTGAAAGGAATCGGGTTGTAATTTAGCAACATAATCATTATTGCACTCGTTAACATCGTCACAAATTTTAGTTTGATAACCACAAATTTCTTCTCCATAATCTTCAAATACGCACAACTCTTTAGCAAAGTTATAGCCCTCTTCATCCAAAATTCCAAAAGAAAGCGCATCTTCAACATTAACACATTCATCCCAAGAACCACATGCCCAAATTTCGGTACAAGAGCCTCCAGCTCCTCCGCCCCCTCCGCCCCCTCCGGCATCTCCATCACTGGAACTAGGAGTAGAACAAGAAGAAGATGAAATGCCAAGAACTTCAACAGTAACATTTTGTTGATCTATTCCTCCATCGCCATCTAAAACACTTATATTCAAGGTATGATTTCCAACATGGCTACTTGTAAGAGTTGGAGAAAAAATATAAAAATTAGTCCGATTATAATCTGTTACACCCATGCTTGCAATATCAAACGGACTCGAGCTAAGATCATAAGAAGGATTTACTATCGAAGTCAAAGTATTTTCATGTTCGTCAACATCCTCGGCGTAATAACTATAATTAATTTTGGAACCTTCACAAACTTCTTGGTCGACCAAGGTAGATAAGATCGGATTAGTGTTTGCAACAACACTTACATTAAACGTAACGGAGTCAGTTAAATTAGTCGTTGAATTCTTAACTCCGATAACAGTCAAAGTATTCTGCCACCGAACAGCCTGAAAAGTCGTATTGGGAGTAAATGAGATATTCTGATATACTAGGGTCCCATGCAAATCATCATTCAAAGAATAATACCAAGAAGTAACTGCAGTATCATTAGTTGCATTAAGAAAAACTTCATAAGTCGCATTATAGGTTGCACTAATTTCGACACCATTGTCTGCAGGAGAAGTGATATTTATAGTATCATTAGTCTCAAGATTAACTGTCAAATCAACAAAACCTGAATCGACAACATTTCCAGTATTCTGAGAAATAATTGCAAAATCATTGTGAATATTTAAAAGACTAAAGAAAACAACAGTCAAAATAAAAATTGCCCACAAAAAAGTTCTCTCCCTCATAGTGTTTTTAGAAAAACGTCGTATATAAATTTATTTTTTTCATTATTCATCACCATTTTAATTAATTATTTCTTCCGCTTTTTTTTCTTTCTCCGATAGAAAACAATTAAGATTACAAAAATTACAAGAACTAACAATCCAATAACAATCCAAAGAATCAAGTTAGAACCAACTTCAAAAGGACTCGAACTAACAACATTTCCAAGACCAACAATTTTTAATTCATTCTCAGAGACTTCAAAAATAACTGTCTCTTTAGAAAATCCATAATCTTCATAGTGAACTCCAATATCTGCAAAATAAGAACCGGGCAAAACACCGTCAGTATCCCAGAATGAATTAAAAGAATATTTTGAACCAGCATCAATTGTATGACTTGCAGATTCAAAAGTAGAAACAACACCTGTATCGTCATAAATATCTGCTAAAAGATACACCCTTTCAAGAGGTTTATTCCAATTATTTTTAACAAGCATTTCTAATTTAACAATTTCTCCAAGAGAAAAATCCTCAACGTAAATGTCTTCTAATTCCAAATCCTTATCCCCAATATGAAAGTTCTCTTCGAAAGATAATGTATCTTCATCATAAATTAAACTTGCAAATGCAGTGTATTCTCCTTCAGGGAAATCCGCACTCCATAAATATTTCAAATCTTTTTTCTCTCCACTCTTAACTTCGATTCCAGGAGTCGTAAAACTATCAATTAAATCTCCTTCAAGATTTTTAATATCAATTTGAGCCCGAATATTGGTTATATCAAAAGTTCCTTGACTCGCAATTGGAAAAATAAATTCAACATCTCCTCCCTGGTCAGCACTAATAATTTTGAAATTAGCATTAGCATATTTTCCCGGATGCAATGAATAAACATACAATTGACTAACAACTGAAACTCGTGCAAAAACTTGAGCATCGGAATTCTCATCCGCAAGTTCAGTAATTGAAACTCCTCCCTCATTAATCCCGGGATCTAAACTTTCCGGCAAGGTAACTTTATAAGTAAAAACTTTAGATGCTTCGCCAGATTCAAAAGAAACTATTTTTGGATAATCGCTAATATAAGAAGCTAAGTCTCCATGAGCTTCGATAGAATAATCAACTTTCTTATCTTCAATATTATAAATAGTCACACTAATTTCTCGAGAAGTTCCCGAAACAAAATCCATTGTTGTCCGAGCAGGAGAAATAGAAATTGAACTAACTACATCTAAGTTAAAAATTCCGACCAATAAAATAAATCCTATCGCTAAAAAGAACTTCTTGTTAACTATCATTCTGCCAAAACCCCCGTATAAATAATCTCTGTCTGTTTCAAACCCGGAGGCTCACCCGAAGGAACTGTAAGAGAAATATCAACTTCAACTTCATCGTTCGCATCAGCATATTTCAAGAAACTAACAATTTGAATAATTTCCAAAATACGCGTATCAATCAAATTCGTAGCTGAACTCGTCCAATCAAAAGAACCAAGCTCAGAAGTATTATCTACCTTGAATTGATAGTCCGTACTTTCTCCCTGATCAGATTCCCAAATAAATGTCGAGTTCATACTAATATTAAGAATAACGGTCCCAGTATTTTCAATAACAAACGGCAATGGACTGTCATCTATTGTGTCATTGGAGTCACCAAGATCTAAAGAGGTAAAATTAATTTCAGAATTTGTCAAAGTCATATCAAGAACTCCAGTAACATTAAAGGTATATTCATCAGACCACCCAATACTAGCAACACCAGTTTCTTGAACCTTCCACCGATACTGATAACCATTATCATGAAGACAAGCAAGGTCTGTAGGAATTAAAGTAAAGTTAGTTGAAATGCCAGTAATTAATTGAGAATCACTACATGCAGCCCCGCCAGAAATTTGGTATGCAGTGATATTCAACTCATAATCTGAGGGGATATCTCCATCAAGGTCATAATATGACCAATTCATGTAAGGAGTCCTATCAAGGGTCTCAGAATTATTAGCAGGAGAAGTAGGAGTAAGGGTAGTATTATAATTCAAAACATTAGCTATTGAAGATTGAACTATAGCACTTTGTGCGCCCCAACCAGGAGAAGTTATTTGTACTCTACAATTAAGCCTATAACCCTTACTAGTATTTCCTGAAAGCAAGGATGAAGATAGAACTGTATTATTCCCTTCGCTTGAATGTATTGCAGTATAAAGAAGACTACTTCCCTCATACCAACTAACATTAACACTGATAAGTTTAGTGTCATCCGGATCAATAATGGTTGAATTGCAGTAAATAGTTTCATTAGTCCAATTATTTGGACCTTCAAAATTAATAGTAACTTCAGGATCAAGAGGAGCAAGATCATCATCCGAAGAATAAGTAGTAAAATGACTTACATTATAAATAAACGTTCCACTAGAATAACTAACATTTGTACAAATTCCATCTCCAGAAGTGCAAGTCTCATATTCAGTGTCATCATTAAAATCAACTATAGGATAGATGTTTGAACTAAACCCTAAACCTTTCAAAGTAACCTGCCCACTATAATTAAATTCAGGATTGTTAGTTGAATCAACTGTCAAATTATTGGAAGCAAGACTGATAACTGAGGAAAAATTATCTCCAGAAGCAACAATAGATTCATTGTAAAACTTAACTCCTGCAAACTCATTAGAATATTCTATACTATTCCCCGAAAAATTATATTTTAGAGGACTGGAATTTTCGAAATAATAATCCCAATCAAAAGTTGAAGGGATTGTATTATTTATATAAGAATTTTCAACATTATAAGAAGTAAATATCGAAGTGTCATTAAATGCAAGTTCTGAAGTTCCAGTAAAAGTAATATTTTCAAAAGTATTATTTGAAGAACCATTAGTAACGCCCCATACTAGAACACCTCCAGACCCTCCGAAATCTATAAGTCCGGCCTTATCAACAAAACCATCAATAAGGGTATTATTTGAAGAAGAGTGGACATAAAGCGGAATAGAACTTGCCGAGGAATTAAACCAATACAAATAATTTCCATTCGAACGACTATAGTTTATTCCAGTAGGAGAACCACGAACAGAAATATTAGATAAAAATGAATGATTACTTTCCTGAAATGCAATCCCTGAAACCGCAGAACCAATAACAGTAACATTGTCTATTCGGGTAAAATTCATAAGATTCAAAATTCCTTGTGCAAAACCATTAATAATCCCGCCATAAATAGTGGAGTTTTCAAAATTTGGATTGGTGATCACTCCCGAACCGAGGCTAGAACCATATAAATTAGTTCCATTGAGGAAAAGAACTTGATTACTATTGTTAAAAGTTATGCAGTCTCCAGTGGAACTAATATTTTCAACAAGCCAATAATTTCTTCCAGGAACTCCTAAGTCACGACAAGCCATAATAAGAGAGGCATTATGAAGCAAAGATTCATTCGTCCAATTAACATTCCCTCCAAGATCTTGAGTATACGTCGTATAGTTGTGAATCCCATTAGTAATAAAATCTTCATCCAGAGTGGTTGTGTTTAATTGAGTAGCATTAGCATAAAGAGATTGAACTTCTCCATCAGTAAGTGTACGTTTAATTAACAAAACGTCATCTATAATTCCGTCAAAAGCAAAATTCCCATTAAATCGTTTTCCAATATAAAATTTATTTGATGCTGTGCCAAAAGTAGTACTAGCCCCAGTGTCTACCTCGACCCCATCCAAATAAAGTCTAGACTGGTAACTCCCCATAGTAGTTCCCTGCAATCCAGTAACGACGACATTATGCCATTCGGTATCTCCCACACTTCCACCACCACTAAACATCGTCACAGAACTCCCACCATAAATTTTTGCAACCACTTGTTCATTATTGTCAACATACAAGTCAATTAAATCATTAGACCCAACTGAGGAATCTCGATAACTAAAAAGATAATTATTGTCTGGAAGCGTTGGTGCAGAATTCTTAAACCAAACACTTACCGTAAAGTTTTTTCCATCATTAAAAGTAGCACTTGAAAAATTAACTCCCTCCACATAATCTTGTGCCGTGAATTTAAGACCCTTACCAAATCGTCCAGAAGAAACAATTTCTTCTCCATTAGTAGAGCCATTATAATTTCCAAAATAATCTTGAATGCCGGTTGCATTATTTTCCTCCATCCGATACCAGGCAAAAATGTCGTCGTCAACACTAATAAAAGAGGTTACATTAGTAAAATTATCTTCGCCGCTAAAAAATAATAAGTTCTCTCTCTCCTCGTAAGAGTCTACCCCGTGCGCAATTGCAAAACTATCTTTAATAGTTGTATTTTCAGTTCCAATAACTTCGTCAAAGAAAAAACTAGCAACAGGATTATTAAAATCAATACCTACAGTCCTTTCTACAGTTTCATTTAAATCACCAAAAGTATTTGTCCCATAAGCCTTGAGTGTATGAAGCCCTTCACCAAGGCCAGTAAAATTAACAGTCATATTTGTCCCATTAAAAAGCATGACAACCTCTTCATAAGCTATCGACCGATTATAAAGAACAACGTCGTCGATATCTCCATCCCATGGAATAGTTAATGTCCTAGTTCGCCCAATAAAAACATCACTAAAAACAGCACTTTTAACGCCTGAAGCAGCAGCACTCTTATTTAACATTCCATCTAGATAAAGATAAGCCGTAGACCCATCATACACTGCAACCAAGTGATGCCAACCACCATCATTAGCACTTAATCCCTCTTGACTAAGGGTGGATAGTGTCGTCCTACCATCATACAATCGAAACTTAAGAACGCTATTCTGCATAAATACATCGAATGAACGCTGAGCAGTATTTGGCTCACTAACTAACCAACCATGAACTGTCGCTTCTCGCCTAAACCACAAACTCACACTGAATTCATCATTCGGATTAATATTAAGTTCACCAAGAGTATAATTAACTCCCGAACCTGCCACTCCAGTTCCCAAAAAACTAGACCCGAACCGGCCAGGATCACTAATTGAACCGCCAGAAAGAACGCCACTTAAAGTTCCAAAAGATCCATCATAATCTGTATCGAAACGAAGAATATCAATAACAGAGTTATCATAATTAAGAATTGTAGACAAATTATTGCTCGTCTCATTATCGGTAGTGTTAACAGTAACCTCGAGGAAATCATTTTGAGTGTATGCTCCGTCGTCCAAGGTCGTTTCATATTCGAAATCAATAGAAACTTCTCCAGGAACTCCTGAGGGATCGATAATGTGGTCAAAAATAAGAGAAGAATTAGTTTCATTGTTCAATGAAATAATTTTCAAATCGAAAGTGTTATGACTTCCAAGCATTCCAGTCAATAAAACTTTCGTATAATTTGATTCGTTCAAATAAGGAAATGACGTGATAACTTCAGTTCCATTTTCTAAATAAACTTCAATAGTCATATTCGAATTTCCAGAACCGTTTACAGTTTCAGAATTACTTTTTGAAAAAACAGTTATATCATTCCAAGATGCTAATGGCTTCTCAAAAGTGACTCGCACATATTCGCCATTAAAAATTGGTTCACTCCAAACATCGTCAAGAGTAAAAGTTTCATTATAAATATTTGAAATAAATGTTCGATTAGAATCAAGGTGGTCTGCAGCAATAATTTCAATTATAATCTCGTAAGTTTGAGCAGATAAATGTGGCACAACCCATTCAATATAATCTAAAAATCCATCATTATCAAAATCATACTGGACAAATTCTGCAGGAATTCTTTCTCCAGAAATAGTTTTTTTCCCAAGAAGAGTTTCAACACGAGATTGAACAGAAACCGAACCATCAAAAGTATCTGGATACCAATATAATCTTAATCGGGTATCATTAATTTTAATTCCATGACCTTCTAAATCAACAAAAGCTAGAACCTCTGTATAGTTTAAAGAATCATTCGCAGAAACGATAATTCGTTTTCCTTGAGGAATATTAATCTCGATAGCCTCAGGAGCAGCAGTATAGTATTCAATCGCTAATTCATCTGTTGTTTGAGAAACATTATTCAAGTCAATTTGAAGAACCTCTGAATCAGTTATTATTGCACTGCTCAGATTAACTTCAGAAATTACATTTCCAGAAATTCGAACTCTTTGGATAAACCAATTCCAAAACCGAGTTAAAACCCCCGAACCAGTAGAAGAAGTTTCATAAGAAACATACCCTGTCAAAACTCCGGCAGAAATTTCCTCTCGATCAATTTCTTCAATCGCCAATTCATCATTCTCCAAACCATCTAAAACTTGCGCAACTTCAATCCCAGTCAGAACAGAAATATTTTCGGCTTCAAGAGGAATTTCGAGAGTAACATTTTCGGCGACATCAAGATTAACTTTTTTCACCCATTTAACCGGCCGACCAATAACTGCCCTATATTGGAGTGTCGTCGAAGTATTTTCAACAATTTCCTTGAGAATGACGGTAACATTTCCAATCAACGTGTTATTAGTAAGAGAAACATTCTCCAAAGTTTCATTTGAAAGAGGAAGTGAATTGTTAATCTCATCATCGTCTGCAGAGGTCTCATTGGAAAGAGAATCATCCAAAGAAATATTCCCAACAGACACAGATTCACTAATAGTTTCATTAACTAAATCGTCTTCTTCAATACTTTGATTATCTTCGGCACCAGAACCTTCTTCTAAAGAAGTTTCATTCAATGAGGGTTCCTCTTCTAAAATCTCTTCGACCGATTCATTATCAGAGGAATCCAATTCATTTTCAAGAGAGTCAATCCCTTCAGAATCATCAAGGCTCTCTTCAACAGGCTCCGAACTGTCTTCAGATTCTTCAACAACTTCTTCTTCAGATTCTTCTAGAGCATCCTCTGAATCAGATAATTCTTCAAAAATAAGATATCCTGAAAACAAAGAAGAAAAATCTGAAAAAACGTCAACACCCAAAAAACTTTCAGTTCCAAAAAAATCCACCTCCTGGCCAGTGCCGGTTGAAGAAGATCCTGAAAAGAAATTAACATCCGAAAAAGAAGAATCAGAAAGACCAAAAATCAAAAGACCAAAAATCAAAAGACCAAAAATTAGAAAAATAGAGAATTTTTTATTTGGAAAAATTGAATTAGGAGATTTTTTAGATACAAGAGATTTTTTCTTCTCAGTTCCTTTTCCAAGATAACGTTTTTTGACATGGCCATCCGAATCTCTATAACTTTCATAAATATACGGACCGTATTTTTTCCCCTTTTTTATCACGAACTTTTCATAACTCATAGTATACCTTATTCATGCAAAAACTGCTTATAAATTTTGTGGGGTAAAAATGTAGAACAACCAATCAGATAAAATTTAATTATTTTAAAAAAATAAACTTCCCGAGGACAAATTCGAAAAATGGAAAAACTTTAATTTTCTAAGAAAAATTCCCTAAATCATTTTTTGAAAGCATTTCTATTCCCAAAAGAAAAGGCAAAATCAAAAAAAATCAAGATCCAATAAATAATTAGGGCAATCATCATAAGACCACTTACAATAATTCCTCCGATAATCAATTCATTAGAAGTTATGGGGGATTTAAATCCAAAAAAGATAAGAATTTTTGAAAACCAAGAAAGGGAATTACTACTTGGTTTCTCAAGTTCACAAGATTCGCATGGACCTCCACAATCAATTCCCAATTCACAAGAATCATCATGACAATTAACTATGCCATCTGTACAACTTGGATTTTCTACAAAATAACAGGCCTGAAACAAACTTGGCATCTCATTAATTAAGATTTCATTGTTACAACTCTGAGAATCTTCACAAGTTCTTATTTGATAACCACAAATTTCTTCATTATAATCCTCAAACGAACATAATTCTTTTGCAACAGCATAATTTTCCTCACTCAAAAAACCTAGAGGAAATTCATCTTTCACATTAACACATTCCATCCAAAAACTACATTCCCAAAGTTCACTACAAATTCCATTTCCAGAGCCACCCTCAGCTCCTCCGCCTCCGCCTCCGCCTCCACCGCCAGAGCCATCAGAACCACCATCGTCACCATCACCAGGACCATTAATAGTTAAAGTAACATCAAAATTATCTCCAGGATTATAGGAAATCGGAATTAGATTAAAATAAATCCCTATAAGGCTAATAAAAACAATCATAGAAATAACAATCGACCAAATGACAACCTTCTCTTTCATAAAAAATGTAAAAAATCAAAATATATAAATTTACGTTTATCCAATCTAAATTTATCCAATGGAAAGAAAATTATAATTCTAAAAAATAGTGTCCAAAAGCTATTTAAACTCTCATTTGGTAAAAAAAATATGAAATCGGGAAAGAAAATGAGTGGTGGAAGGTACATAAAACCTAGAAAGAAAAAGCTTACAGGTAGACCTGGCCAAGCAAGAATTGTAAAAATTGGCGAAGAGAAAACAAAATTATTAAAGATGAGGGGCGGAGCAAAAAAACGAGTTTCATTTGCTCAAAAAATTGCAAACGTAATACAAAACGGCAAGGGAAAAAAATCTCAAATAAAAAATGTATTAGAAACACAATCGAATACGTTCCTTGCAAGACAAAATATCTTGGTCAAAGGTGCAGTCATTGAAACTGAACTTGGAAAAGCAAAAATTACCAATAGGCCTTCCCAAGAAGGAAATGTTCAAGCAGTTTTAATTGAATAAATTCTCCACAAAATTAAAATAAAAAAACTTTCGAGTAATAAAATTCTATAGAAAGCTTTAAAAAAGAAAACCCTTTTTAAGTTTAACGATGGCCAAACCTCAGAAATGTCCAGAGTGTAGTAGTTCTAAATTAATTTACGACGAGACACGAGGAGAAGTAATTTGTAGTGCATGCGGATTATTAGTAGAAGAGCAAATGGTGGATACTTCTCACGAATTGCGTTCATTTGATAAATCCGAAAAAAAGTCTCGAGGAGGAGCACCAATTTCCTTACAAAAATTCGATAAAGGATTAACAACTAACGTCGGAGAAATTTCAGACATTTATAGATTAGATTCAACTCAAGCAACAAGAAAATATTTGCGATTAAAAAAATGGCAGGAAAGAGTTTCAACTTCTATTGAAAGAAATTTACGTCTTGCAATGTCCGAACTTCGAAGAGTGGCATCTTTCTTAGATTTACCTTCAGTTGTAAAAGACGAGTCAGCACGAATTTATAATTTTGTCCTACAACGAGGACTTGTCCGAGGAAGATCAATGGAATCAGTGATTGCCGCATGTATTTATGCTGCGTGCAGATCCTATAATATTCCAAGAACACTCGACGAAATTTCAAATGCATCTGAGGTCGAACGAAAAGAAATTGGAAGAACCTATAGATTCATCATTCGAAAAATTGGATTAAAAGTAACTCCAAGTTCTCCAAAAGATTATATTTCAAGATTTTCTAGCAGCCTCCATTTATCTCCAGCTGCCCAAAATGAAGCACTTAAAATTTTAAAGAAGGCAGAAATTTCAGAACTAACAAGTGGACGAGGACCTTCAGGAATTGCAGCAGCAGCACTTTATGTCGCAGCATTAATCAACGACGAGAAAAAAACTCAAAGAGAAGTTGCCGACGTCGCAGGAATTACAGAAGTAACAATTAGGAATCGATACAAAGAATTATTAGAACGGTTAGACCTAGAAGATAAACTCAAAATCAAAGAGAACGAACGAAAAAAGAAAAAAGACGCACAACAATAATTTCTAGAATAAATATGGGGAGAGGAGGATTCGAACCCCCGTAAGCAAGATGCTACTGGGTCCTAAACCCAGCCCGTTTGACCGCTCCGGCATCTCCCCGCGATATAAATTTGACAATAAAATTACTATAAAAAGCTGTTGGAATTAATATTTAAGAAGAAATAAACCCATATCCCTCATCCTTAAGAGTTCTAGTAGAACTAAGAATAAACGTTAGTGTAGCTCCTTCTTCAGAGATAATTTTAAATTCTATTAATTCTCCAGAAACGGGTTCTTTTGATTGTAATGTATAAGTAATTCCATCAAAGATATGTTTGATTGTACTCCCAAGTTCTAAATCTCCAAAAGTTTTCTCCACATCTAAATCACTTCCACCCCAAGTAAAATAAAATGTATAGCCCTTACTTTTTAAATTCTGATCAGGTGAAACTTCAATTGTTTTTGTTTCAGGAACACTATCAGTTTCCAAAACTTCTTTCAATTTTATAACTAAGATGGCCCCATTATTTTTTTCAGCAATGGTAAGAATAATAAATTGCTTTCCAGTAGAAAGTTCAACTATAGACTCTGTCTCGTTAAGCTGGCTAAACTTAAGACTCAATCCTGGATCAGCATCAGTTTCTTCTTCTTCCACAAGAGCACCAAAAAATAATTCAAATCCTTCTCCATCTTTCGCCAAATGTTCTCCGACATTTTTTTCGAAAGTTTCCCAATCAGTTTCATCGCCACCACGCAATGTAAGTGTAAAAGTAATAACATCTCCATCTAAATCATCGACAACGACATCATATAACCATGCAGTCTCAATATCTCTCAAAACATCTCCAGAACTTAATACGCCAAATACTTCTGTTTCACGAGGAGCAGGCTCAACTTTAGGAGCACCATCCAAACTCAATCGAATCTTTCCCCAATAAAGTGTCGCTTTCAAAAATAATGCTCGAGCCTTAGCCCGATTATCTCCATAACCAGGGCCCTCAGTACCGATAATCCCATTCAATGTATCGAGAACTTCTTTTTCTTTTTCTTTATTCACAAATCCACTAACCTGCAATTCAGAAATACTATCTTTAACAACTCCCAAGAGTGCTCGAACTTCTTCATTCGTTTTAATTAAGGAATCAACCAAATTTTTGTTTTCTCCAAGTTCATTAATAGTATAATTTCCAAAAGCGCTCAATGTCTGTAGATTATCTAAAACACTTTCAGTATCCAAATAGCAACGAAAACTTTCCTCCCCACAATAACCTACATCTTTCCACCGACTAGAACCTTCAATTTCATTAGAACAAATTCTAACGATTCCTTGAGAAATAATCTCTGGATCTCCAAGATTTAGAAGACCTGGCGTTCCAGCAATACATTCTTTTTCCGTCGTAATATCTTCTTGAGAGGCTTGATCTTCGACAAAAGCTTCCTTAACCAACTTAAGACCTACATCAGTTGTAACAGAACCAAATCCACAGTACGTCTCTGCATCAATAACTACACAAAGTTCCTTGTAGCCCTCTGGAGCCGTAAAATCAATCGCTTCATCTCGAGTTTCTCCCCGAGCAATATAACCTGTTTTCACACTTACCGTCGGATTAACAGAATAATAGCCCGACTGAGGAGGATCTTGAAGATAAACCCTATATTGAACTCCCTTATCATTTCCAGCAAAAATATGATAATAGACCTTATAGTGTGCAGTCGCAGGAACAGTAACATCACTCAAGGTATCTTCCGAAAACCGTGCATAAAATTGAGTTGGACTCTCCGGCTCTAACAAACTATCAAATGCCTCTGCACTCGTCGGAAAACTAGTGCCAATAAAAGCCTGACAAAATTCAGTTCCAGCCTCTTCAACATTTCGTACCTCGAAAGCCTTAAACGCATTTGGAGCATAAGTATTTTTAAAATAACTCAAACTATTCTCCAAATTATCAAAAGCGCTAGGAATGAATAAATATTCTCCACCACCGTCTGGACTCGAACTTCCAGTAAATCCACCAATCAATTTTTGGAACGCAAGTTCAGTAATCGGAGCGGCTTGTTTCCAGAAAAATTCACATTTGTAAATAGAAGTTATCTCATCGCAAATCCCCACGTGCTCTCCAGTTTCAAGACTTCTTTCAAGACAGGCTTTTTCACTATCTAATATAGAAACATACGCATCAATTCCTGCGTGAACTCCAGAAAGACATATTGGCACATAAATTCCTTCTTTTGCATTCGGAAGACAAAGCATTAAACTTCCGACAATTCCGGTTTGAATAACATCTGCAACTGGCATTTTTCCACCAAGGTCGCAACGAGAACTCGGACAAATAACTGGATCGCACGTATTAAACATCAACAAACAATCATCTGGGCTCATGAAATCTTGACATTCTAAAGCTCCACTAAAACTGGCCGGATTTCCAAGCTCAACCTTCTTCCCATCAATTAACCAATTTTTCTGACCCGATTTACTTGAAACTTGCTTAATCGTACTAACAGCCCTATCATAAAGATTCCTAACATCTGTAGGCGTCATACCCGAACAATGAGGAAATTGAGTAACGGAGCCAATACTCGCAGCAGAAAAAGATTGACAAAAATCATCGCTAGTCCCAGATTCTTCTAAACCATTCGTTCCAACATTACAAATTTTAAAATAACTAACCTGCCCACTTGCCTGATAACCTTGAGGAGCATTCTCCAAAAAAGTTCCCTGAGAATTCGGAACCATTGCATACCAACCATGAGTTAAATCAAATGGAACAATCGCAGGAAGCCCTTTGTTCTCTCCAGATTGATAAAACTTAACCTTCGCATTACTCTCAGACCAAACATTAGAACATTCTCCACCAGAAACAATTCGAACACTCTTTCCATCAGGAATAGCTAATTTATCTGGAGCGCTCAAAACTTCTAAAG
Source organism: archaeon (assembly GCA_018697295.1). GTDB lineage: Archaea > Nanobdellota > Nanobdellia > Pacearchaeales > GW2011-AR1 > JAGVXH01. Next base: position 24,985 of record JABHTJ010000002.1, on the reverse strand, counting down.
TATTAGCGGTAGCAGATTTCTTAACTTCAAAAATTCCAAGTTGTTTTCCGTCCTCTTCGAGGACATAGAGGTAATCTTTAGCATTATCTGATTGCACAATTTGAACACCAACTTTATCCAAGTTCCCCTTATCTTCCAACCTCTCTTCCACCAAATTAGCATTTCCACTAAGTGCACCAAGCAATTCAGATTTAGAAACAGTCAAAGTTTTATTAATTACACTTCCCTGTCCTCCAGATAACGCAGACGCAGGAAAATTAACTCCATTGTAATTGTACTGTCCTTGCAATGCATCAGTTTTAGCTTGCGCTTCTTTCGTCGATGCAGTACTTTTCAAAATGTTATCAAGCTCAACATCAGCAATCTCTCCATTAATCCCTTCTCCACCAAACTTCTCAGAAAGCAACGCGGCACGAATTTGAGAACTCGTCGTCAGATCACTAGAATCAAGTGGTTGCCCATTAACAGTTTTACTCCAACCATTAGGATATTTAGAATCAAGTTTATTCCTCAAATCGACAAGATACGCCTCATTGTTATTTATTTTATCTCCTAAAATTCCATCTTCAACATAATCTCCAGAAGAGTGAACATCTTCAATATCACCATTAACATTAGATAGGGCAGTTGTCATTGTAGTAACATCCCTATCAATATCTTCTGAGAATGCATTATAACATTGTGTCTGTGTTTCAAATTCACCATTAGCAATTTTTCCAGCACAAATAGTTTTGTAATTTCCCATAACTTTTTGTCGTGCAAGTCCTTCGCCACTAAATCCACTTACTACATTTTTCAACATCAAATAAGAGGACGTCGCAAAACAAGCAGCCTTCCAAGTTTTAATTACACCACCAAGACGTTCATTAATATCATTCCATTTATCAATCGAAGCATTAAGATTGACAAGCATTTTTTCCGTTCGTTCAGGATTCAGTTCAATCAAACGTTTTTCTATTCCCACACGAAATGTAAATTCCGCTTCGGTTTTAGTATTTTTTACTTCAGGAATTAAAGATACATAAGCCAGTTCTTTCAAATCAATTTTTGCAATTTTAATATCTCGTCCACCAAGAGTCCCATATTCACCCTCGCTAATTTTCGTCGAACCAGATTTTACTTTTGAGGAATCCTTTGATTTGAAAGATAATTTAATTTCTCCAACATCAACTTTTACAATAGTCAAATTACCATCACCTAAATCGATTACATCTCCTTCGTGCCTATCTTTTTCAGTCTGCGAACCAATTTCCAAAGTAACATTTTTTGAAAAATTATTTATTTTATTAAATTCACTAATACCAATAGTATGAAGTTCATTAGTTACTAATACATTAGAATAAGCAGAAGAATAATCAAAAAGACCAAGATTTTGTTTTTGTTGGAATTTAACATTATAAGAACTTGATTCAGGATAAGTATCCAAAAATAAATCCAAAAGAATTTCCATAGTCTTAAACTTTTTAAGTTCTCCAGCAATCTCAATTTGTTCAATTAACGCTTCTTCACCAAATGTTTCTAAAAGCGCATCTTTTTTAACAGCACCATAATCTTCAACAAGTTCCTTAACGACAATATCAAAACTAGTCTGAAAATCAGAATCTGTATCTACATCATTTGCATCAACTAAAGTTCCTTCTCGCTTCATAAGTTTTAGATCAATTGATTGCCCAGGACAACTAAGTTTTATAGACCCTGTCGAATTTTCTGCAATATCCATCGAACTAACACTACATTTCCCATTCAAAAATTTAGAACCCTTTCCATACCAACTTTCTTGACCATCAATATTTAGAAGAACAGAATCTTCAGGGGCTTCAACCTTGTGAAGTTTAACCTTCATTCCAGCCATACAATAATAACCGGGGAAATAAGATAGGTCGCTTGTCTGGCCTTCTTGCAAAGTTATAGTCCGATACACATTATCTTTAGAATTATAAATTTGAATGGTCGCACTATTTTTATTCACGTCAGCAAGTCGAAGATAACCCTTCCCTTTCCAAAAAGCATTTTTAACGTAATTTTTTTCCCACTCTGAATCACTCATAGTTGGCAAGTAATATTCTGCTTGTCCAACACCAAATGCTTCTTCAGCGTCGTAACGAATCGAGGCAGTCAAATTCCCGGCAACCCATTCTTCTAAATTCGCTTCAATCTTATTTTGTTTAACAATAATAACCACATAACCAATATTATTAATTACTGGATTTCCAAGCAAAGTTCGATATGACTTCGTCGCTGCACGCGCAGGATGAAAACTAATCCCAGAAACACCTTCGGGATAATCTCCCTTGAAGGAGATAGATTTAATCGAGGAAACTTCAATCAAAGGATTCAACTGAACAGATTGTAATTGACAAAATACTGGAACATTTTGTTCAGCCAATAAATCACTTCGAACAACCGCAGGACTACATCCTCCCGGAGGAATCATAACTGCAAAGTCACTAGTCGCTTCACATTGTTCCCCGTCAAGTTGGCCAATAATTGGCCAATAAGTTGAAACATCACCAGAGTAAAGTTGATTAAAACTAGGCTCATAATATTGCCAATTACTCGTCGAGCCATCAAATCCTGAACCAGCATTATTGTTAAACGCAGCAGAAGTTGCAAAGAAACTAAGTCCCACAACAATCAAAAGATAAACTAAACTAAACTTCCAACCAACTAATTTTTTAATAAAATTTCCCATCATTCAAAACTCAAATAAATAAATTCATCCTCCGCTTTCAAATAATTTTCTTGTATCTCGTCAAGACTTCCTGGAAGCCCAAATAAGGGAACATTAACATTAATTTCATTAGAGTCACGCAGCATTGTCTCAGTAATATACTCGTTTGTTTTCCCACCACCAACTATTGCAAAGTCAACCTTCGTTTCAGGAATTTCAATATCATAACACTCCTCAGTTTCTACTCCGAAGAATCCAGAAAGTCCATCTGCAGGAACATCAACACATTTTTGTTCATTAATTGCAGGAAAAACTAACGAAGTGTCGTCATAAACTTGAACGGAAATATTATAGTTCCCCTCGATAAGTTCAATTGTTTTCGTTTCAGGATATAGCGCAGTTGCACCAAAGTCTTCTGAGGTAAAAGTTATAATTGCCTGAGGAACACTTCCCAAATCTAAGTCAATAGAATATTTTTTATTGAGGACGATATTTGCAACAGATTCAGTAGTTGAAGAAATTTGATATTTCGCTTCAGCGTAACCTTCGGCCTGAGCAACAACAAATCCGTTCACACAAGCAGGAAATTCTGCAGAGAGGACAGCCTCATTACCAACAGTTTTAGTCTCTCCAATACCACATAAAGAACTAAGACACTTAAAGCTAATCGTAGACGGAACGGGATTTAATTCATTATCGAAAGTATAGACTTCTAAATTTTGATTTTTGTATTGACAAACTTCAGATTCGATTGAAACACCAACGCTACTTGCAAATGCAGTTCGTGGCTGATTTTGAGAAATAACCACTGCAATTGGAAATTGGAATAATTCGTCATCGTCAAAGAATTGAACCATTACTGGAAAACTAATATCATATACTAAATGATAGGGAATATAACAAAAGCCCAAAATTCCAAGTCCTTCTTGAAGACCAACAGGTGTTACAACTGTATCGCCCAAAATTTCAATCTTCGTCGGCCAATTATTAGAATACATGAAATTAACATTTTCATTAATATCTAAATTTTTCCCTGCAACAAAATAACTTCTTTCCTGAGAAGATAAATCATAATAATCATCTCCAAGTTTAATCGTAGGAATATTTTGGGAAAGACCTTCAACAATATCTGCCTTGATTTCTTCTTCTTTAAAAATTTTCGGAGTACAAGAAAGTTCAGTCCCGGTAACAGGTGCATACAGCCTCATCACATCCAGAGCATATTGTTCTAAGAATAAACTATCTTGCTGATACGAATAAACGTCAAGGGCTAAATCATAAAATTTACCAAGTTTGGTATCAATCCCAACAGAATGTTTTGTAACAACAACACTCACATCCCCCCGATAAATTGTCAAAGGACTACTAACTTCAAGAGAAGCTTCAAGAGGATTAATCGTAACTTCAACATCCCCATTTTCAACATAAACATCATATCCGGCAAGTTCAAAATCATCAAAATTACAATCAACAATTCTATTTCCAACATATTTTTCAAGTTCAGTTTCCATACTATGTATCGTCGGAACTTGTTCTTGTATCAAATTATTTCCGGAAACATACATCCAATAAGGAATTCCTTGCCCAAAAAAATCAAGCTGACTTGAAAACGGCATAAATGAAGAACCAGCAACAAAAGCAGGAGTTTCAATATATCCACCTTGAGTCCCTAATAAGTCAACACCATTTCGTGCAGTCTCTTCCAGACAAGATAAAAAATAATCGTAAACCGGAACAAGTTCTTCTGGAACCGTAGACTTGGAACTAAAATCAAGAGAAAAGTAAAGAATTATTCCTAAAACGATAACGATTGCAACAATTATAAAAATCGTCACCTGCCCCTGAGCGTTAGCGAACGGGGTACACCTCGTCTTCGTGCGTCCACGTCGTGCAAAATTACTCTCCCTCTCCATATTCCCTAAAGAAAAACCCGCTATATAAATATTATTAAGGCGAAACATACCAAGAATTATTTTAAATAAATCATTCTGGAATTTGTTCAGGAATCACGCCACCCTTCTGAAGCTGCCAAAGACTAAAATAATGACCTTTTTTCTTTAGTAATTCCTTGTGAGTTCCTTCTTCAACGATTTTTCCATTTCCGATTACAACAATTCGATCACTATTCATAATCGTAGAAAGTCTATGCGCAATTATAATCGAAGTCTTTCCACGCAAAAGATTATCCATCCCAACCTGAATTTGTTTTTCGGTCTTTGAGTCAAGCGAAGAAGTGGGCTCATCAAGAATGACAATCTTTTTCTGTGCCAACATTGCCCGCGCAATAGAAACTCGCTGACGCTCCCCACCCGAAAGTTTTACACCTCGCTCTCCAACAAGAGTTTGCTCTTTTTTGTCAAGCCCATTAACAAAAGAATCAAGAGCAGATTTCTTAATCGCAGAAAGTAATTGTTCATTTGAGGCATTCGGACGAGAAAATTTAATATTGTTCGAAAGTGTGTCATTAAAAAGAATCGAATCTTGAGGAACAATGCTCATTTGGGAACGAAATAGTTCTTGCTTTACGTCACGAATATCTACACCGTCGACAGTAATAGCACCTTTTTGAACATCATAGAGTCTAAAGAGAAGCCGAACAAGGCTCGTTTTTCCAGAACCAGACTCTCCAACAATCGCAACTTTTTCTCCAGGCTTAACATTAAGAGAAAAATCATCAAATATTTTCTTAGAATCATAAGTAAAAGAAATGTTTTCAAAATTAATTTCTCCTCGAGTAATCGAAACATCTTTTGCGCCAGGTTTATCCTGTACAGAATTAACTAAATTATCATACTCAAATAAAGATTCCAAATCGGCAATGTTTCGGTTTATCTGCCCCATTTGAGAAGTAAGAGTAATCACTGGTTGAATCATCCTACCAAAGGTTGTAAAGATAAACACGACTGCACCAATCGTTATATTCCCTGCTAAAAAATCTGTAAAAGAAAAATAGAGCAAGAGGAATGTTCCAATACCCAAAATTCCTGAAACTCCCCAATTAAATCGTCTCAAATAATGTTCGACCACTAATTGAGAATCATGGGAATTTTTCGCACGCTTCCCAAAGGAAGATTTAATCCTATTTTCCCGTCCAAAAAACTTAATCGCTTCAAAATTGGTAACAATGTTACTCACATATCCTTTTTCAGAATCCTCGACCTCATTTTGAATCAATTTCTTTTCTTTTTGAAATTTAAACGTATAATGGCTAAAGAAAAATAAAATTACTGCAGTAAAAATCGTGATTAATGCAGGAATAAGTGAAAAATAGGCAATAGTCACAAAAACTAAAATTAAAGAAATTGTTCCACGATAAACTTGCGAAAGTGCACCGGCCAATGCTGACGCAGCACTACTTCCACGAGATAACTTAGAAATTAAAACTCCGGATTGATTATCGGTATGAAAATTATAATCCTGACCAATTATTTTATTAAAATATTTTTCCTTAACTTTCTGCTCTATTCTAACTTTGAAAATATTTTCTAAATGGACGTGAAAGTAGCGCGACGTTGAACGCACCAGAATTGCAATTGCAAAAATAATCATCAGTGTCAAAAAGATTCCCTGTGCGTTCGCGAGAAGAACACTTCCGCTCACAAATCCCTCGCCCAAATCAACCATCTCCTTGATAACTATATTATCTACAATCATTAGAACTTCAACAAGCGCGAGAAGAATTAAGGCACCAAAAACAATCGCATAAGATCCCTTAAAATAAGAAAGAAATTTCATAAAAGTAGATTTTTCTTTTTGGATTTCTTTTTTTTCCATTTTCAAATTAATAACCATTGCCAGGACGAGTGATTCGCTTTGAGTTTCGCCATTTTTGTGGTTGCGAAACGAAATGCAAATTACGAGCAGAACCTGGAAGGTTCGAATAGCCCCGCCAGGATTCGAACCTGGGTCACTGGGATCAAAACCCAGCATCCTTGACCACTAGACTACAGGGCTGCTTGTTTTTGCTCTGTTGTCTTCATGAAACGCGCAAGCGTTACTTTAGACTACAGGGCTGTAAACTCACTAGAAGATTTGGATTTTTAAGCATTTCTAATGCTTATACCTTCCCCTCTTCTCAACAACTTCAAGTCGTTCAACAATCTTTTCAGCATCATCAAAATAATATCCTTTCAAAAAACTTTCAAACAATTTTTCCCAATTCCCAAAATGTTTCGCCTCAAGTGCTTGTTTAAGCAAATGCAAATCAACCGCCTTATCTTCAATCTTTTTAGAAACAAAACCTAGCCCAAAATCAATAATAAAAACATCTTCTCCAGACAAAAGAACATTGGACGTCGTCAAATCGCCATGAATCAAATCGTTTGCATGCAACTTAGAAACTTGTTCACCCAATTTCTTTATCACATTCACTTGTTTTTCAAAATCGTAATCATTCAATGCCTCTGAAAGTCTATCTCCGACAATATATTCAAGTTCCAAATTAAATTTCTCGACACCAAGAACTTTTGGAACTTTAATTCCCAGAGCATATGCCTTCTCAAGAATTTTTCCCTCACCTCTAGTCCGACGAACACGAATTTTAGTATCAAGGGTCTCATGCCGATAACCTTTAACAACTCGCTGTTTAGCGATCACATTCCCAGCCAGATAAATTTTTGCCTCAGCACCTTGTGATAACAATTTTTCCATAAAATTAAATCGGCGGAAGTTATTTAAATACATTCTTCTTAAGAAAAAAAAGATGGTGAAAGTAAAATTTGAAGTCAATAAAAAAAAGGCCATATTTTTAGCACTTTTCGTAGGAATACTCATTGGAGCATTCGGAGTTATCGCTTATGGAACTAATAATCCTTCAGTATTTGGTCACGATATTGGCGAACTCGATGGAGTCGTAGGAAGCGCAATTTTTCTTCAAAATCCTTGGAATGTACATAATGGAAATACTGATTCCCCATTAAGTCAATTTAATTTAGCTTCCATCGTAGATGTCTATGCACCAGCAGGAGACGTAAAAGAAATTTTAATAAGTGCACATTTGGAAACGCCTCCAGTGATGAATGCAGAAGTTAAAATAAAATATTACCTTCCTCTTGCCCCACCCATAGCGGAAAAAACAATTTTAGATGCTAGATCTTTTGGCCCGGATAAGGAGGCTGAAACAACCCTTGTATGGTTGCCTGTAAAGAATAATGCCTTCAGTTATAGCTGCGAAATGTTTGGAAATGACCCGTCTCAAAATTGTAAAATTGATATTCTTGGATACAGATATTAAAAAAACTAAACCTTCATTTTCCCTTTAAACTTCTTGGCCATTTTCATCATCGCCTTTTGATCCATTGCACCTTCGGCCATTCCACCTTGCATCTGCATCATTTCTTTAAGCATCTTATATTGCTTCAAAAGTTCTCGAATCTCTGTAGTCGTTGTCCCACTCCCTTTCGCAATTCGACCAATCCGCTTAGTCTGCTTTTCTAAAAGTTCGGGATTTTCAATTTCTTCCTCAGTCATAGAACTTATTGCAGATTTCCAATGTTTCATTTTAGCTTCTTGCTTATCCATAACACCTTTAGGAACTTTAGCAGCAGACATTCCCGGAATCATCCCCACAAGTTTATCCATACTTCCCATTTTATTCATTTGCTCAAGCTGAGAATATAAATCTAAGAAAGTAAATTTCCCTTCCTTCATTCGCTCTTCCATTCGTTCCTGATATCCTTCATCCGTCGCAGATTTGACTTTTTCAAGTAAAGATTCTAAGTCTCCCATGCCAAGCAAACGAGAAATAAACGACTTCGGATTAAATCGCTCAATTTCATGAAGCTGCTCTCCAACACCAATAAAATAAACTGGAGCCTTAGTCTCAGCACATGCAGTCAAAGCTCCACCGCCCTTGCTAGTCCCGTCCATTCGGGTAATAATCACGCCATCAATGTTAAGCGCTTTTTGAAATTCTTCACTCTGTGTCTTCGCTGCCTGGCCAATATCTCCAGGCATAACTAAAATTCTATGTTCTGGTTTCAATTTTTTATCCAGCATTTCAATTTGTTTAATCAACTCATCATTGAGACCATCTCGTCCAGCAGTATCGATTAAAACCAAATCATATTTTTCTAAATCTTTTTTATATTTTTCAATAATTTTAACTGGATTTTTTTCTTTCTTATCAATAAAACAAGCAACTTTCGCTTTCTCAGCCATTTGTTCTAACTGATCCATCGCAGCTGGTCGGTCAACATCAAGACCAAGAAGCGCAACTTTTCGTCCCCTCTTCGCATAATAAAAACCAAGCTTTGCAATTGTCGTCGTCTTCCCAGAACCATACAATCCCACAAACATAATGCTCGACTTCTTGGATAACTTCAATTCTTTTTCTTCGCCAAGCAAACCCTCAATCTCATCATGAATCAAGGTAATCAGCTGTTCTTTTTTATCAATACCTTTAATCGATTCATCATACGCCAACTTCTTAATTTTCTGAGAAAGTGAAAGGACCAACTCAATAGAAACATCGGCCTCAATCATCGCCCGCTGAATATCTTTGACAATTCCATCTATTAGTTTCTTATCGACAAAAATCGCGTTACTAATCTTCTTAACTCCCGACTTCAGCGCATTTCCAAGCGTATCAAATACCATATTTTGGTGAAGAATCCCGGCTTTTTAGGGTTTGTGATAAAGAAACTAATTAAAACATAAACGAACAATAGCACAAATTCAAAAACTATTTAAGTTGATTAATCGATAAAAATCTAAGAGGTATTAATATGGAGAAAAAAGTTTTTTTAATAACAATATCTATCCTAATTTTTGCATCAATTATCTTAATAGCAATATCAAATATATATTATGACGCTCCTATTGAAAAGGAAAAATCTTTAGGGAATACTCAAGGGAATTTAGCTAACAATGAAAATAATTTACTTCCTCCAGAAATTCCTACGAACGAAGAGGAGACACAAGACCCTTTAATTTCCCAAAATACAGACGCTTGGACAGTTTTTATAACTAAGGCCGCATTCTCTGGAGACCTTGGCGGCGATGGAACAACCCTTGGAGCACTTCAAAATGTGCAAGAAGTATGTAGCTTGGAGGCAACACAAAAAGGACTTTCGGGAAGTTATGTTCCTTGGATAAGTTATCAGACCGCTACAGAAGTAAGAAATGCTAAAGATTATATTGAAGAAGGAAAATTTGCCAACATCTACGGAGAAATAATCGCAAACAGCAAGGAAGATTTATTAGATGGAAGTATTCAAGGGAATATAGATCCTTCAATAAATGGAGCATCAAAAATTGCTTGGACAGGAACCTTATGGGATGGAACTGCTTGCGATTATGTAGCTCAAGGAAGTAATCAGCATGCAGGAGATTGTAATGATTGGACTGGACCAGGACCTGTAACTCAAAATGCAGGAGTTGTTGGAAAAGCGGCAACAGATACCGCAGAATATCCATTTCAGAAATGGAGTTCAAACTCCGGATGCGGTAGCGGAATAAGTTGCAGTGCAAAAGCCAACATATATTGCTTTCAAATATCTAAATAGATTTTTATATTAAAAATTAAAGACCTAATTTCTCAATCAACTTATCCTTATCAAAAACTTCCAAGTCATCATAACCTTGTCCAGTTCCCAAAAATAAAATCGGTTTACCTGTAGCTTTTGAAACAGAAATCGCAGCACCGCCATTTTCATCAACGTCAGCTTTAGATAAAATAATCCCTGTCAAATCAATAGCCTCATTAAATTTCGTAGCTTGTTCTGTCGCATCGTTTCCAGTAATCGATTCACCCAAAAAAATCTTCATATCTGGTTTATTCACCCGAGTTACTTTCTCAATTTCTTGCATCAAAGAATCTTTATTCTGCATTCGCCCAGCAGTATCGATTAAAACAACATCAATTTTATTTTTCTTAGCATAAGTAACTGCATCAAAACCAACTGCAGCAGGATCAGACCCATAATCCTTTTTTATCAAATGAACTCCAAGCTTATCTGCATGGGCTTGAATTTGTTCAATCGAAGCCGCCCTAAAAGTATCTCCGGCAGCAAGACAAATAGTCAAATTATTTTTCAAAAGATAATTAGCAACCTTAGCAACAGTCGTCGTTTTCCCAGAACCATTAATCCCTGCAAACAAAATCACAAATGGTTTTTTTTCTTCTAAAGATTTCCGAATAGTTTCTAAAAAATCCGGAGAATCTAAAAGCAAGCCAGTTATAGCCAATTTCAATTCTTCAGACAAATTAACATCAGAGAATGTTTTCCCAACAAGACGCGTTTCAAGAGATTCTTTAATTGCTTCAACCGCAGAATAAGCAACATTATGTTGCAATAAGATCATTTCAAGTTTCTCAAAAAGTTCATCAAAATTCTCTGAAGTAATTTCTTTCTTAAATTTTGATAAAAAAGATTTCTTTAAAGGTTTTCCTTTTTTCTTCACAGTTTTCTCTTTGCCCTCGAGATTTTGAGGTACACCGGGCAGTGCAATTTTCTCTTCTGCTTTCTCAGTTTCAGATTCTTTCAAAATTTTCTCAACATCTTCTTTTTCAACATCTTCCGAAGAACCAAATACCTTTTTCAAAAATCCTTTCTTAGAAGGTTCTTCAACACTTTTTTCTTTGACTTTATTTTCTTTCTTCTTAGATTCTTTCTTTTTTTCAACTTTTTTCTCTTCAACAACTTCTTCGTCCTTCTTCTCAACCGATTCCCCAACTTCTTCCAAAGATTCATCTAACTCAACTTCTTCTTCGGCCTTACTCACCCAGCCCTTCAACTTATCTCGCAGCTTTCCAAACATAAAAACTCTAAAAAAACCAGACTTTTAAATTCTTTCAACAAGGCCTCAACCACACTAATTCTTTTAAATATCTAAACCGCAAAAGGAAGATGATAACATTCAGCGATATTTACGAAGCAATGCGAAAGGAAAAATTCTCTGAATCAATCCAAATTCTGCCACCAAAATTTTTAACAGAATCTGCAGAATATTTCAGTGAGAAAAAAGAATTTCTCGACAAAGAAAATGACTTATTTTCAGATTTAGTCACGAAAAATAAAAAGAAATTAGAAAATGCAATCGCGAGTTTTAGAGACTTACTTAGAATCAGAAAAAAGAAAATCTTAAATCTAGCATTTGTTGCTTCAGAAGTTGGAATTAGCAAAAAAGATTTCGAAAATCTGCTTTCATTTGAAAAAGATTTATTCGAGGAACTCACGAGAAATTTAGAAAAAGCTGAAAAAAATCTTCAAGCAGATATGGGAGGCGCACAAAAAGACGAGAGAAAACACAACCTCGTAAAATTCACTGAAGAAGTCCCAGAATTTCTAAACTTCGAAGGCGAATCAATTGGCCCTTTCGAAAAAGGAGAAATCGCAAATATAGAAAAAGAAATCGTCGAAATCCTACAAAAAGATAATCGCGTTGTAGTTCTAGAAGAAGATTAACAAGAATAATTAAACTTAAAAAGTAACCATCCGAATTCTTTATGTGCCTGCGTAGCTCAGTGATAGAGCATCTGTCTTGTAAACAGGAGGTCGAGGGTTTGACTCCCTTCGCAGGCTTTAATCGCTAAACTAAAACAACCACCAAAACCTTTAAAACCAAACTCCTCTCAAAAAAACTATGGCAACAGGAAAAAATAAAGCGAAAAGACTCGACAGAAATAGAAGCTGGAGAGTTCAACGAAGAAAGAAAAAAATCAGACTTTTAGCGACAGGTACAAAGAGAACAAGAGCAAAAAGGCCTAAAGATAAAACTGCTACAAAAGAAACTGCTACAAAACCAGCTGCAACAAAAAAAGCAGTAAAGAAAGTAGCAAAAAAAGAAGAATAAATTCCATTAAATTAATCATTTAAGCAAATTCTAGCAGAACAAGTTACATAACAACTATTTGGGCGGGTGGGAAAGCCAAGCATGGACAAAACCAGATGACGATGGGCCCATAAAAACACTCCAAAAAATCCTATCTAAAAAACGTGTTCTTCACCACTTCTTGAATATCCGTGAAGTTCGTCAACACTAAACCATAAAGAAACTTCTTTCTCAGCATCTTCTTTATCTCCGGAAGCGTGAATAATATTTTTAATCGCCATTCCTTTTTCATCGGCATGAGAATAACTTACATGAGAATAATCTCCACGAATAGTTCCTGGAAGTGCAGATTTAGATTCAGTAGCACCACAAAGTTTTCGAACATTCTCAATCGCGTCAACACCTTCTACAATCATTGCAATAACTGGCCCAGACACAATAAAATTTTCAAGTCCGGCATAAAAATCTTTATCGACGTGAGCCGCATAATGTTTTTTTGAAAAATCTGTATCAATTTTTACCATCTTCAAAGCAACAATCTTAAGACCTCGATTTTCAAACCGACTAATAACTTCTCCGACAAGTCCTCTCGCAACACCATCCGGCTTAACCAAAACTAAAGTCTGTTCAATCATTCTGATTTTCCCCTTCTTCTTTTTCTTCTTTTTCAGCTTCAATAACTTCTTCTTTCTCTTCAACAACTTCCTCAGCGACTTCTTGAATATCTTCCTCGCTAGATCCTTCAACAATAGGGACGCCAGTTTTCAAAGCATCTTCTAAATCAATTTTTTCAATTTCTTTTGTTTCAAATACTCTCAGATCGCAAAAAGATAATGGATATACTTTCTTTAATTTAGGAAGTAATGTTTTTTGAAGAATTCCTTCCATTAACTCATAACAAATATCATTGTAAGATTTTCCCTTAACATACTCTACCAAAAATTCTCGTGTAGTATTCCTCAAATTCTTTCGAACAACTCGTGAAACACGTTTTCTCGTAATCAAAAATGGTTTCATAATCACCTTCACATCAGAACAATGCGCAGTAAAAGAATCTTCAACATAATTTGTTCTCTTCCGCGTCATTCGTCGAATATAAGATTTAACTAACTCCATTCGATTAGGAACTCCAACAAGTTTTCCATCTTGATTAAAAACTCTAAAAGTAATCGTCAAACCTTTTCCTCGAAGCTTTCGACTCAAATCAAGCTTAATCGTTTTCATATGCAAGTCAGTAGCAGTCCCAAGAATCCTCATTGTAGAATCCAACATTGGAATCGTAACATCAATATATCTTTTTCGTTCAGCCATTTTAACCAATCACTAATTTGCCCGTCCTTTTTCCTTGTTTTTGATATTTACCCTTGTTACAAACAGTACAAGTGTATAAAATATTAGTTTTCTTCGTCGTCTTTCGTTTATTCTTTTGTTGATTTTTCATACGAGAATATTTTCCTTGATTTCCAATCCCTCTCCAAAGCCCTCTTAGCCTCATTCGAACTTTAGAACCTCGTTTAAGCGAACTAGGCTTTCCCTTAGAAGGCTCCTTAACTTTCTGCTCTGTCTTCTTCTTGCAACGAGGACAGTATCGGTTCAATGTTTTTGGCATTTTCATAGATTTGAATCTTGTTTTTAGTTTTTAAAGTTTTGGTTATGGATGGTCTCGCAGTTAAAATTAAAAAGAAAGAAAATCAAACTAACTTATGCAAAGAATCGAATTCAAAACAGGAGAACAGAGAAAATTCCTCCAGAAAGTAATTAGAGAACTAAACGTTCCAAGTCTTCGAGGATTGCTCCAATTTGGAATAACAACAAAATATTCAACTCTAAAAAATTATTATAATGAATCAAGAACACTTCCAAAAAATCTCTTCGATGAACTCTGCACACTCGCAAATTTTAATTCAGAAACAATCCAAAAAACTACTCTCAACGAGCACTGGGGAAAACAAAAAGGTGGAAGAATTAGCAAAAGAAAATCTTAAAAATCTTCGAGATTACATTTATCCATGAATAATTACCAAAAAGCTTTTGAGAGCTATTTAAAATTAACTGACGAGAAAGAAAGATTTTTTGATTATCTCTCAGAAGTTATTCAAAAGTTCAAGATAAAATCAATTTTAGATATTGGAGCAGGAAACGGGGATTTGGCAATTCCACTGTCTGGAGTGGTTGAAAGATATGTGGCGGTTGAAAGAAACAAAAATTTTATTAGAATATTAGAATCTAAAAATTTAGAAGTTATTCAAGGAGATTTCTTAGAAGAAGAACTACCTATCAAAAGTAAATTCGATTTAGTTCTTTGCTCATACGTAATACCTCACGAAGATAGCTCGGACAAATTTATTTCAAAAGCTTTTCATCATGTAAAATGGGGTGGTCAACTCCTAATTATCACACATACAAATCCCCAAGTAGAATTAGGAAATTTTTGCGAGAACCTTGATTTGGAAAATGAATGGAATGACCCCACATTTTCTCCAAGAATGATTGAATTATTATCTAAACTAGGAGAGGTCAAACAGAAAAATCTATCTACGGCAATAATTTCAGACAATTTAGAAGACCTATTTTTAGCGCTTTCTTTTGGTTTTTCTATAGGTTCTGAAGAAAAAGAAAAGTTATTTTTTGAAAAAAAGCACGAAGCATTCAAATTTCTAGAAAAGAATTATTCTAAAGATGGAAAATATATTTTTCCCTTTAAACACGAAATTATTCACTGCAAAAAAACTTAAAAGCCAAGACTACTCAAAATAATCATGACCCTGTAGTCTAATGGTAGAACGTGTCGTTGACTTCGACGAAGCCCAAGTTCGATTCTTGGCAGGGTCATTAGAAAGCGCGCAGAAAGAGTCATCAAAAAAACTCTACACCAAAACATTTAAAACACAAAATTCCCGCAAAATAATATGAAACAAGAATTAGTAAAACCAACTTGGGTAAAAATCTCTGAAAAGGAATTAAAAGAAATCATAGCTGAGCTGGCTAAAAAAAACGCCCCTTCAAAAATCGGATTAATCTTACGAGATCAATATGGAATCCCTACAACAAAGGTATTCGGTAAAAAACTAAAGGCGTATCTTGAAGAACTTGACATTCACGTAAATGAAGACCTAGAAAATGCAGAGAAAAAAGTAGATTCTATAAAAGAACACGTAAAAGCAAACATAACAGATAAACACGCAAAGCACAAACTCCAAAAAGCACAATCTAGACTCAATATCACAAGAAAGTATTTTGGCGTCCAAAAAGTGAAGAAAAAATAAGCACTACTACAAAATTCACACAAATATTTATTAAGCAAACTGCTTTTTTCATAAAATGTTAAAGAGTGTTGAAAAGGTGAGTTTGGAATTTTTAAAAGTTTCAAAAGAAAGACCAATAAGAATCATTGGAAATCAGAGTACTGATGGAATTTGTGCGATCGCAATTCTTATAAAAACACTTCAAAAATTAGATAAAAAATTCTCGACAAAAGCAATCAAGGCATTGTCTAATGAGATTATTGAAAAGGAGTTTCAACGAGATACAAATGAAATTTTTATTTTCTGTGGATTAGATCCAAAAAACTTCTTTGAAAATAAAACGAGCCACAAAACATTTTTATTCTATAATCAAAAAACAGAGAACATCCCAGAAGAAATAATTGCCCTAAATCCAACAAATAATGAAGATCCATTGGAGAATTATTGTACCAGTGCAGGAATTGCATACTTGTTTTCCAAAGAAATTTCACAAGAATTACAGTTCCTATCTGACGTCGCAGTTATTGGAATGATCGGGACAGAATATGATCCAACAAGATCTACAACTAACAAAATAATCATTGAAGACTCATTCAACCTAACAATCAAAAAAGGAATTACACTCTACCCAGCGACGAGACCAATCAAAAGAACATTAGAATATTCAACATCTCCATACATACAAGGAATAACTGGAAATGGAACTGGAGTCCTAAGACTTTTAGAAGAATTACAAATTTCACAAGAAAAAAACATTCTTGATTTAAGCGAAGAAGAAATCGCAAAATTAAGTACGGCAATAAAATCCCGTCAAGCACAACACTCCTCAAGCGAGGAAATTTATGGGGACATATTTGTACTTAATTTTTTTAACACGAAAGAGGATGTGCGAGAATTAGCAGTCCTAATCAACTCATGCTCACATCTTGGAAAAAGTGACGTCGCAATAGAGTACTGTCTTGGAAATTCCAAATCAAAAAAAGAAGCCTTAGAAATTTACACAAGATATAATCACGAATTAGTCTCTGCATTAAAGATAGCGGAAAAAATAGAAAAAATGGAAGGAAAAGGATTTACAATAATTAATGCGGGCGATCAAATAAAAGAAGGAGTAATTGGAACAGTATGTTCAGTAATCTCTTCTTCCCCCGCCTATGAGGAAGGAACTGTTTTTGTAGGGATGGCACAAAATAATGATGGACAAACGAAAATAACGGCAAGAATTTCTGGAAGAGTTGGAAGAAATGTAAAGGAAATGTTTGAAAAAACGCTCCAAAATTTTAGGGAAACACACCCAGAAACAAAAGCAGATGTTGGAGGAAACAAATATGCAGCTGGTTGTTTTATTGAATCGATTCACGAACCAGCATTCATAGAAAATCTCCAAAAAGTCTTAGAAATTGAAGAGATAAAAATTCACTAAATCTAGCACCAAAAACTTTAAAACCAAACTTCTCTCCAAAATTCCATGAAAACCCCTAAAGGAAAATTTGTAAAAGTAAAATGTTCTAAGTGCAAGAATGCTCAAACAATTTTTGGAAAAGCCCCTACAAAAGTCCGATGTCTTGAATGCAATGCTGTTCTCGCAGTACCCTCGGGCGGAAAGGCAAAAATAAGATCTCGAGTTGAAGAAGTTTTGTAAAACATTAGAAAGGCTTATAATTCTAAAAAAATCACCATTACTAGGTAAAACAATATGCAAGAAGGAGATATAGTTATAGGAAAAGTACGAGACGTAACAAACACTATTACGTCAGTCGAATTAGAAGACGGAAGCGAAGCAACCATTGTTTCTTCAGAAATCGCTCCAGGAAGAATTAAGCATATGAGGCAGTTCGTCGTACCAAATAAAACAATTGTTTGCAAAATTTTAGGAATCTCAGGAAATCGAATTAGTTTGTCTCTTCGAAGAGTAAATTCAAAAGAGCGAAAAGAAGTAATGCAAAAGTTCAAACAAAAACAAGCAATAACTGTGGCATTCAATCAAATCTTAGGAGAGAATGCTTCGGAGGTTCAAGAAAAAATTCTAAAAGATTTTGAGTCACTTCCAAATTTTATTGAAGCAATGAGAGAAGATAAAAAAATCGCACTTAAATATATTGATGAAGAAAAATTAGTCGCAATCCAAAAAGTGGCAGATAAAAAAAAGAAAAGCCATTCTCTTAATTACATGATTGATATCACCTGCCTCGAAAACGACGGAATAACAAAAATAAAAG
This sequence comes from archaeon, assembly GCA_018697295.1. Taxonomy (GTDB): domain Archaea; phylum Nanobdellota; class Nanobdellia; order Pacearchaeales; family GW2011-AR1; genus JAGVXH01. The sequence continues at coordinate 7,076 of JABHTJ010000002.1, read as the reverse complement.
AAATATTTAATCTCAAAAACAAAAATATTAACTTAACTTACATCACTGCAGGAAAATTCAAATTAAGTTTGACAGTAGAAGATTTCAAACAGGGGAAAAAAGACATGGTACAAATTTTAGAAGAAATTGAAAAAAAATCTAAAAAATTAAGCTGCGAATATACAGCAACTGAAGAAAGATAATCTTCTTCAATTCTAGAGCTATGGCAAACATACAAAAATGCGAAACATGTAAAAAGTATACTTTCGAAAAAGAATGTTCCAAGTGTAAAAAAGAAACAAGATCTGCACATTATACTTTTCCAAAAATTCGAAATGCACCTCCAAGATCTGCCCCCTTCAAAAGGTAATCAACTTAAAAAATAAAGTTTCAAAAAAACTTTCATCTCCTCAAAACACGCCTTCTCCTAATTCCAGATTTCTTCTTTAGATAAAAGTGAATTACTACCCAGAGAACCATTGAGAAAATAAGTAATCCCCCCCCATAAATAACCCACTTAATCAACCCAATATTTTTACTTTCCCCACTCTCAAAACCAACATCTCCAGAAGTTTCCTCCACAACATTTTCAGAAATTTCCATAAACAAAATATCTGCTGAATTGTCAGTAACAAAATTAAGTAAAAGAGATAAATCGGAGTCTCCATCGCCATCTAGGTCGATTTGTTCTTCTTCTCCTAAATTAATCGTCACTACTTCTTGATCGCCTATAATGGTTAAAACTACAAAAGTTTCTTCAACACCTCCAACAGTAAAAAGATAATCTCCCAAATCAATGGAAAAGAAAACACTGTCAAGTTCGAAAAGGGGCAATGAAGTCCCAGTAGATAAATCTTCAGAAGATAATTGATAAACTTGGGGATTTGAAAATCCTAAATCGCCACCGCTAGAATCCTCTTCTCCAGATCCACCTCCTCCTCCTCCAGACCCTCCTCCTCCAGATTCACTCCCAGAACCAGTATCGCTAGATTCAGTTTGACAAGAAGAATCACATCCATCGCCATCAGCCGTATTTCCATCATCGCAGGTTTCTCCAGCTTCAGTAAGCCCATTTCCGCAAACAGCAGTACTTGCAGTAGTCACTAATTCGTCAACAAGGGCTGTACTCGACGTAATACTCGCCGAGGGATCAGAAACTAGCGTCGCAACAAAATAATATTCTGGATTTCCGAATGTGCAAACTCCCAAAACATCCTCATCGCATTGCCATTCTGCAATCCAAGTTCCAGAAGCATTTCCTGCAGCAAAAAATATATTCGCAGGATTGCTATTTGCAGCATCACTTCCCAGGACCCCGTCATCTTCGAAAACTTCAATACTTAATTCCTCGCCTTCACAATCAGTTCCAGTAATCTCAAATCCAACCGCCGTTCCTTCAATAGCACTAGTGATATCCCATGTCGCTGTATCAAGAGAGCAGGAAGTTGCAGCAACGCATTGGTCTGTTCCTTCATCGCATGTTTCTCCTGCAGAGCAGCTAGGAGTAACTTGACAATCTGAAATTGCATCGCAGGTTTCAATCCCATTACAAAATAATCCGTCATCACAATTATCGTTGTTTGCAATGTGAGTTACTCCAGTTCCTTCATCGCATGAGTCATCAGTACAACTAATCCCATCACCAAGATTGAGTGGGTTTGTTTGACAAATATTATTTTCGCAAGTTTCAATTCCCGTACAAAATAATGTATCGTCACAATCAGCATCGACAGTACAAGCAACCCCAGGACTACAAAGTAAATCATCTTGCCCAAACCCATCTCCAGAAGTCAAAAGAGCACCAGTATCTTCCCACATATTTCCACAAGTATAAAGGTCTAATGTTCCAATACTACATCCAGAACTAAGTAATCCATGCCGGTAGTCTCTTCCAAATCGATTATTAGTTAATTCAACATTCGTAGGACACCCGTGTTGCAAGTAGTTCTCATCATTCTCAACAGTTACGGCATAATTTCCCCCATTACACCAATTACTATCCATGACTAAATTGTCTATGGCTCCAACACTAGACTGCATGATAAAGCAAGCATTACTTTTTGCATTTGGAAATTCTGCAGGTTCAATAGGTATATCAAAATTATTACACTTAAAAACGGAGTTTGCTCCTGCCCTCATCTGTTCAGCATCCGCGTGAGAATTACCTTTTAATCCGACAGGATGATGCACCCAACTAGATTCAAGCAAAATATTGCTATGCAACTTAAACCCATCTCCTCCAGAATTGAAAACCTCTAACCTTCGAATAGTCGCATCAGATCCAAGAATACTTGCAGACCAAATAGCTTCAATAATTCCATCTTCGATTAAAGTATTTGAAGTTCCAGATCTTATGTTAAACCCATAACTAGCATTATTCGCATCCATATAAAAATCTCGAATGACTACATTATCTGCCTCAATATTAATCTGCCCACTAAACAAATACCCGTCCAAAACAGTCCCATCAATAGTAATTGTAGATGGGCCAACATAAGGGATCAAATCCTCATAAGCACTCACATGCCCAGTATTATGTGCTCCAGGTTTTCCCCCCACACATGCAAATGCACAGTCAGCAGTACAACTCGCACCATCCTCGCTACCTTCACAGACCCCATCCCCACATACAGAACACTCAACCGCACCCTTCCCACAAACGTCCGGTTGACTTCCATCAGGCCTAAATCCTTCACGAACCCAATCATTCAAAACAGGCACCGTATATTCACTTCTATAATAATTCCTCCATTGTTTTGTTGCTTCACTCATAAATGCGTCTCGATCATTTGCTCCCCCTAAAACCTCAAAATTATACTTCGCCATATCCCGAAGAACAGGGTCGACAAAATTCACAGTACTTGAACGAAGGTTAGTGGGTAACAAATCCATTTCATCATTAATTAAATTATTAGTTTTAGTTAATTGATTCTCATCAGTAAAAAGTCCCGGTCCCGAACCATAATTGATGTCTCCAAAAATTTCATAAATAGTGTTTTGGCTTATTTCTCCAATAGTGTGAGAGCCCTCATTTTGATAATAGGGATTTAGAGGAAAGTTAGCATGATACATATCTTCATGGAAAATGAATGGTGCCCCATAGTCGAATGCAGAATTATAGTAAGCAATAATATTTTTTTCGATTGTTACTTCTGCATTTTCTATAACCATTCCACTTGCTAAAGGTTGATGTCCCGAATCTGTCGAATGAAGTAGGACATTATTTTTAATAGTGGAAGTAACTCGGGGTAAAAATGGACCCCCCTCATCAATGCCATCATGCCTTCCAACGACAATCCCATAACCAGTATCTTCAATATAATTATTAGTTATATCTCCGCCAGTCCTTGCATGAAAAGAATAGGATGCTGAATCAACAAATAAATTATCTCTAAAAATTGTATTTCCAGTAGGGTCCCCATGAGCTGGATAACCATTTTCTTGCTGATGATAAATATGTTTTGACCGGTAATGGCTATCTGTATGACCATCAAAATATCCATTATCATAAAATACATTCCCTTCGTAGAGTTTTAGCCCATATACTCCCGTAATGTAGATTGCATTTTCTCCCTGATTTTTAGCAATAACATTATTCCTAAAGATCACATTAGATATGACTCCCGGATTTTGAGCATGTCCGATTAAAAATGCAGTCCCATATCCTTCAACCTGAAGACCTTCAAAAGTCCAGTCACTACTAGGGCTTGAAGGAATCCATCGAAATGCCCTTGGCCCGTCATTTGACTGCATGCCAGCAGGAGAAACATAATTAGATTTTATGTAAAGGTCTGAAAATACGATGTAACTTGATCCAGAACTAGTCATTGCCCCACTAAACGATCCCTGACCAGTATTTATTGTTGGCCTATTAATAGTCGTCGTATCATAACTTGCAACAACAGCCGGCTCAGTTTTTGACCTCCCAGATTTACTCCACGTTCCCAAACTCTGGCCATTCCACGTATCTCCAGCCTTGAAAAGTAACCAATGAGGCTCATTGTCAGGTAACAAATCATAAATTCCCTTTGCTTGAGAAATAGTTTTACAAGGAATCACCGAAGTTGTAGGATTAAATGGATCACTAATCTCACTCGCTAAGTAAGCCTCACAAGCCGCATCATTTCCAAGACTATCACTAATATACACAATCTCAGTATCTACACTCGGAGTAAATGTAGTCCATCCACCCCCAGAAGATAATGATTCAAATTGACAAAGAGTATCGCACCCATCACCATCAAGATTATTTCCATCATCACACGTTTCTCCAAAACCAGAATCAGTAGTTCCATCTCCACAAAATCCTCCAGTTGCAACACAAGAATTAAATGCTGAACAATCATTAGAACAACTTTGTGTTCCATAAGCTCCAGCCCCAGCGTCGCAGTTTTGACTTCCCCCATCACAAACTTCATCAGGAGAATCTACATTCAAGTCTCCACAAAATCCTCCCTGAACAGTTTCATAATTACAGCTATTCCCACAATAGTCACAACTTCCCCCATACTCAGGTGAACAAATAGCCTCGGGAGGATCACACGTCTCCCCGGCATCCAAAAGCCCATTTCCGCAGACAAGATCAGCTAAAACAGCAATTTCTGCAAACGTAAGTCCACGGTCATAAATTACAATCTCGTCGATAAACCCATCAAAAGTTTTATCTGGAGTTCCAGGAGGATTATTTCCAATCCAAACAGGAGCATCTGCAGAAGTTATACTCCCCGATTGAACTCCACCACTGTCCAAGATACATGCAATCCCATTCACATAAACGACGACGCTGCTCCCATCGTAGACTGCCGCAACATGCTGCCAAGTCCCCGTAACGAGATCTTGATCAGTACAAATGTGAGTCTCGGTAGATCCACCAGTCTGCAACCTAAATCGAAGTTTTGTCCCACCACTATTTTGAGTAGATAACATAAATGTATGATCATTTCCTGAAGTTCCAACAGCCTTACTCAAAATTCGAGCATCACCAATCGCGAATGAATTAGGATTTATCCACGCTGCAATACTAATCTCATTTCCAGCAACGTTAAATGAAGGAATTTCTACTTGCCCATTAACTCCTGAAAAACTCCCACAAGCCCCTTCGTAACAGTTAGACGATTCCCAACCAATATTTACTGCAGCACCGTCATAGCCACTCGAAGAAGAATCGGCAACGAGTGTTCCAGCTCCTTCGTTAAATTCCCAATGTGCAATAAGGCCAATTTGATCAACCGGAGAAGTAAATGGCGGTTGTCTTCCAGTAAGAAAATCAATAAAACCTTTCCGATCAAAAATTCCTTGTTGATTAAAATTAGAAAACGAAACAAAAGAAAGAACGATTAAAAAAACAACTAAAAATGCTAAAGTAGCTTCAGTAACTCCATAATCTTGCCTCGCCAACTTTTTTTTCATAGATACATTTCCCTCACTAAAATAACTTATGCAAACACCTATTTAAAATTAATCCAATTATCTTTTAAAAATTTCTGACTTCACAATTTCCATATCTTCTTCCCAAAGGGGAGTCAATTTGGTCCGATTATAAATTATCGCCGCAGGATGAAAAAGAGGAATCAAGCGAAACGCAACTCCACTAATCTCCATGTCACGAACTTTCCCATGAACCTCAGTTATTCCAGGCTGACTTTTCATTAAATCAACTTCCCCTAAAGACAAAAAAAACTTTGTCGCATAATTTCCAAGACTACAAACAATTTTAGGATTCATCTCACGAATTTGCTTCAATAGCCACGGCGTGTGAGCTTTAATCTCTTCGGGAAGAGGATCTCGATTTTCAGGTGGACGACATTTCAATATATTTGCAATATAAATGTCGTCAAGGCTCAATCCAACAGAATCAAGAAGCTTATCCAAATTCTTCCCAGCAGCTCCAACAAATGGCTCTCCTTCCAAATCTTCTCGACGACCAGGGGCCTCGCCAACAAATAAAATATCTGAATCTAAGTTTCCCTTCCCAACGACAATATTGGTGCAACCATTAAAAAGTTCAGTTCGCTTAACAAGTGCCGCTTCTAAAAAATTAAACTCAGACGAGGTTTTATTCGATTCCATCCAAATTCTTATCCAAACAAATATTTAAACATTCACAAAAAATTTAAATTTCGATATCTCGAAGGCCGCCAGTCTCAATCATAAAAACAGTTTCATTATCTGGAAGGTTGGGACTATCAATTAATTTACAAACACGCGAGTCTTTTTTCCCTCGACGTAGATACATTCGGTAAGTACATGCATGACCCACAATATTTCCTCCAATCGCTTTTGTTGGATCTCCAAACATTTGTGCCGGATCACTCATTACCTGATTAGTTACATAAACTGCCAAGTTATTCATCTCGGCAATCTTCATAAGATTATGCAAATACCTATTCAACCGTTGTTGTCGGTCAGCCAATTGTCCCCTCCCACTAAACTCTGCTCGAAAATGAGCAGTTAATGAATCAATAATCATTAGTTTTATTGGCTCACCTTCCTTAATCAACTCAGCAACACGATCTAGTAAAAGCATTTGGTGATCTGAATTAAATGCGCGGGCAACCAAAATATTTTTTAAAACCTTGTCAGGATTGGCCCCAATTCCTTCAGCAAATTGCCTAACTCGCTCAGGTCGAAATGTTCCTTCAGTATCAATGTAAACGGCTTTCCCATTCGCTCCACCCTGTTCTTCAGGCAGCTGAACGCCAACAGCTAAAGACAGTGCCAACTGAGTCTTCCCAGAACCAAACGCTCCGAAAGCCTCAGTAATGGACTTAGTCTCTATCCCTTTTCCACCCAAGAGGTTATCTAAATTTTTTGAACCAGTAGTAATATGATGCAATTCTTTTCTTTTTTCTTCCTGAGCAAGACCATCGCTAAATCCTAAATCCATCATCTGTCGAGAAGCTTGAATTGCTTTTCGTGCAGCAGCCTCGCCCATTCCAGCAGTTTCTGCCAACTGCGGAGGTGTCAAGACCGCTAAACCCATTAAATCATAAATTCCAGCAGCCTCTAATTTCGCAACAGCACCAGGACCAACACCAGGAATATCAATCAAACTAACTTCCTTTTCCTTCTTAACTTTCTTAACCACTTTTTTCTTA
>JABHTJ010000007.1 GCA_018697295.1 archaeon | reverse complement strand
GTTTAATTCTTCTGCAGAACATAAATAATCTTTGTAAAATGTTTTTCCAGAATCAATAATCTCTCCTGCAACTTCAACTTCCTGGTTTGCACCACATTCATCTCTCGTCGTGAATTCGCAAATTCTTTCAAAATCTTCTTCAAAAACACAAGCTCCCTTGTCCTGGCTCTGCGCCGTTTCGATACAAGCAACTTCAGAAGTTATCGAAGTATCATAATTATTCTCGATTCCGAATTGAGTAGAAAGTTGTTTACATCGAACAAGCGAAACATATGCCGCTTGATCTCCCAAAATACAACAACCTAATTGACATTGAGGAACTTCTTCAATTTCTCTTGAATCCCAAGTTCCTCCGTTTTGTTCACATACGCTCGAGGGAGTGTTTTCCATGCAAATTCCTTCACTAGAATCGTAACAAGTTCCAAGTTTACAATAACTCGTAGTCTCACAAGAGGTCGGAGACTGCAATGAATCTGCCGCACAATTTTCTGCCTGGGTGTTAATACAAAGTGCGCCTTCAGTTGTCTTCTCGCAACAAACAGATGGTTCTGACGAAGCTGACAAAACACTGACACTAAACATGATAATTCCGAAGAGTAAAACTAAAACGAACCGAAGATAAAAAAACTCCAAACCTTTTTTGCCATTAACTTCTTTTTTCATAAATCCTTCAACAAATCGAGATTTATAAATTCTATGCTATCTAAAGAGTTAACTCACTTTACCCAAATCTTATAAATATTCTTGTAGGGAAAAGTAAATGGAATATCACTCTAGGAAAAAAACATATCATGGAACAAATCAAGGAGTTTCGTATTCAGCAAACCAAGAATCTTCTTTTCCAACATCAGTTTTTGATTCACAATGCCCTACTGGGGGAAATTGCGAGAGATGTACTTACAAATGTCGGATGAAAAAAAGGTAGTCTAAAGTTTTAAAATTTTAGGCAATATAATGTCCTGGAGGATAAACTAAACTTCTTGAAGCAAAGGTAATCTCGTCGATAAAAGTTTTATGTCTAATAATATAAATTGTCGTTCCTTCAGATTGTTTAAGTTTCAATACGATATAATCTTGATGTAATAGCATTAATGAATCTGTGTTTCCATCTCCAAACTTAGTCTCGCTTTGAATAACTGAAGTTGCAAGCATAAGCATTTCATAAATAGGAGAATTAACTTGGACATTAAATTTCTCAAATGTTCCAGCACCTACTGTCGTCGGCGCATTAATGCTCACTCTCACAGAATTGAGCTCAAAATAAATCTCGAAATCAACATTGCCGGATTTAACGTCATATCCCTGACTCTTTAAATTAGCTATAGAATTGCTATAACAAGAATTTATATTATCTTCCACAAACAATGTAAGTTCTCCTTCAAAGTGTTGTTTCAAAAAAGGCTTTTGAACAGTGCACGGTTCAAGATACTCATTGCTATAACAAAGGTATGGAATTCCCTGACCTTGGTATGCATACGTAAACTCTGGATTAATGAATCCCATAGTTTTTTCAAGTTCAAAAATTCCCTGACTAACAGCGTCCTCGACACAACCCTCAAATCCAAGATTAGCCGATTTACCTGATAAAGATTTTGGCTGAATAACTAAGAAGAAAATAAGAATCACAGAAACGAGCACAACCCCAATAATGATAAACAATGCTACCTGTCCCCGAGCGTTAGCAAGCGGAGTACACCTCGCCTTCGTACGACCATTTTTTCCACCGTTCTTTTTCATAAGTTTATCAACCATTCGAGATTTATAAATTCTTTCACTCAAGGAATCTAAATCGCAACAACACTTACTGAACAACCTTGTGGCGCATTTCCAAATTCATCAGAACATCGAACATAATGGGTCCTTCCAAGATCAGCATCGATAACATGCATTAAATCCGTTCCAGCAGCCGTCGCATTTTCAAAGTCAAATGAACAACTCGTCGTCGCGTATCTACAATCTGCAGGCTCTTCAGTTACAATAAAAATTTCTCCGGCTTCTTGCCATACTCGAGCAATTTGGGGAATATTATCATCATAAATAATCTCAAATGAAGTTTCTCCTTGAACAACATCATTGAGTTCATCATGACATTCAGTATAGATTGTCCACTCACTAGACTGTAAATTAAGTGCAGGCTGGATATGTAATGTTTCGACACCAGTTTCAAAGAATGGAATCATCGAATCATAACCACTAAAGGAATAAGAACAATAGTGATATAATCCGCCTCCAGAAGTTTGAACTTGTAAATCTACTGAAGTAATTTCGGTCGAAACTTCAAAATCAGCACTAGGTAAAATGGAATCTATAGTAATTTTTTTATCCGGTTTTTTTAAGATATATTCCTCGCCAACACTCATGAAATTTCTATCACTCTCGTTTGAAGTCCCTACAAGCCATGGCTGATCACCACAACGAATAAAGAAATTATTTACGTCATTTGCAGTTGGAACCGGCCCTTCACAAACATATCCGTAAGGAGAAGACTGCAGTCCAAAAGAATCCTCACAAACAAATTCATTAACCATCGAAGAATATTCTTTATCACTAACATCCCATTTGCATGTGGCAAGTTCATTAGTCGTAATCAAAACTTGAGTTTCATCCAAATCAAAACTAACAAGTGAGCCACTCTCTGGAACCATTTGTGTAATCGAAGGTGCAAAAACATCCTCGCCTTGATTTACACACATTTCAACTGTATAAAAATTAGAAGTTTCATGTCCGCAAGAGTCTTGACATTTAACAAAGAATTCTAAATTTCCATCCCAATCAATTCCTTGACTAACTCCGTGGCTTGGGTCCGGAACAGGAAAAAACATCGTATGATTATATAGGTAGAAATTTCCACCCATATTATAACTCATTTCATCAAATTCTTTTTGAGTAACATCGACCTTGCAAAGTGAAGGCTCTTCTGTAGTTATGCCAAACTGTAAGTTAGTATATGCGTTAACACATCCGTCTGATTCTTCAGAAACAATCTTGAATCCTGAATCAGTCACATCACTATATGAGAGTCCGGGAGATATGAGGCCTAGTTGAGGCTCTAACTGAGGTGGGCTTGGATCATTTTGACAACTATTAGCACAAATGTAATAATCTTCGCTATCAGCATCATAATTTAAAAATTGACATCCTGCACCTAGCGTTTCACAACGATATTTGGAACAAGGTTTTCCAGGATCACTATTACATTCTTCACATTTATCTCCTCCAGATTCCGGTTGCCAAGGATTACATTCAAACGAAACGTCAATCGGATCACAGTCACTTCCGCCAAAAAATGCACCAATAATCATTAAAACGACTCCAATAATGATGATTGCCCATCCTATAGGTCCGATTCCAAGCAATCCTGTTACCATAATGGTATATCCAATTGCACCTCCAACTAATGCTCCTCCAACAGCCATCAATAATGTTCCAAATGGGCTAAGTCCAAGTTCTTCTGCTAAAAATAATCCTGCGTATGCCCCGATTGCTGCCCCGATTGCTGCCCCAGAGAATGCTGCCGTAGATGAGGCGGTCGTGAAGGTTCCAGCTTCGAGGCTAGTACCAAGAACTGCATTATATGCGGCGGCAACACCTGGACCGATAGTAACAGAAGTAGTAGAGGCAAAGGCCATTCCGACCGCAGCTCCAATTCCACCAACACCTTGAGAAATGGTCGAAATATCGTCGATAAGGTCATGTTCATTAACGCCACCAAATGGAGCTACTCCTGCTGCCTGTAGATATTCACTATAGTCTTCTACATGGGCATACTGTCCAGCAATTGGCTCAGCATATTTTGTTAATTTTGCAATCCATGCACTTGACAAATCTGGGGCCCCGTTAACATTATAATTTTTTTCAAAATCTCCAATATAATTTGCAGCTCCTCCGCAATCTCCAAGGGCAGTACAGAAATCATTCATCTGTTCTGCAAATCCAGAACCAAGACATGCTTCATTCGCAGCATATTTACATCCTCCAAAAAATTTCTCTTCTTGATATACCGTACACTTTTGTGTCGCCTTCCCACAAAGTAGCGTCGTAGTTTCTTGATATCGCTCATCTCGTGTATCAAAACCTCCAGGATATTTGGGTGTACAAACTGGATAAGCAAAATGATCAGCAATCGCAATATCAGTTATTTCACAATTAACTGCAGAATTACAATCATCTATTAATTCTTCTTCAGATTCAGCCTCGCTATTAATGGTAACACAAGCCCGCCAATTATTAGGGATACAATTAGCATTTCGATAAATAACTTCTCCATCTACTTCCGTGTTTTGTTGAACACAAATTTCATTTCGATAATCTTCGCACGGCTCAAGTTGCATGTCTCCTTGATTACAAACATATTTCCAATGCCGCGAACCAACCACGTCATCTCCCTCTCCAATTTTCCCATCGTATTGGCAAAAACTCTCTCCATTTTCATATTGTTCTCCTTCAAACTCACAAGAAACATCACGACAATAATTCGTTCCATAATCTACATCAAAATCATCAATAATCGCATTTGAACAAATCCCTCCAATGAACAAATTACAATTCCCACAAGAAGGATCGTTTGCGTTTCCATTTTCACTATTTGGATTACAAGAACTTTCTATAGGGACCATTTCATTCCAATAAAACTGGTCATTTACCTTTGAAGAATCATAAATATTTCCTTCATTCCCACAAGAATCTTGAAAATAAACCCCATACAATCCTTCAATACACATAGTCTCTGTTGTCGGAACACAAATCGTATCAAGGGATGGAGAGGTGCATAAGTATCCGCTCGCAAAATCTCCTCCAATTGAAGAACAAGCTTCAAGAGTATTAACTGTGCAACTTCCACCTTCCAGAACACACGCACCCTTTTCATTCGCAAAAGGGATTTGCAAACATTGAGTTTCGCTTAGATCTCCTTGCCAGTCAACAACGCCATCTCCCAGAGCAAATTCTTCAGTGTCAATTACACATTGTCCATAGGTCTCAAATTGGGTCGAACTACCAAGAACGCAACAGCCAAAATCTGCAGCAGGAAAATTACAGTTTGGGTCAGCATCCCATGAAGCACTGCATTGACTCTCCAAAACATTTTTGTCATAAATTCCTGCATTCTCATCATAGCAACATCCTTTTTGGCAAAAGGAGGCAGAAGTACAAATAAGATTTTCTGCAAACAAAGCATCAGGAGCACAAAAAGAAGAGATTGTCGTCGCACAAGCAATCCCGTCAATAGACTCCTCACAACATCCAACAAATTCTTCAGCACTCACAATTCCAAAGATAGGTTTGTTTAACTTTTTTTGAGCAAATGAAACTAAATTCTTCCCCATCAAGAATAAATTACTCTCAGAAGTTTCATAAATTTCTGTTTCAAACTCCTCTTCGCCATTTTCAAAATAACTACTTGTCGCATCTAAAAAATAGGAAAATGAAAAAATAGAAATTACAATTAATGAAAGTTCAATATAAGACCATACTTTTTTTTCATTATATTCCATTATCTTTTTCCTAGCTAAATTCCTGGCGGAAACGCACAACTCCTTACAGCAAATTTAAAGCTCTTCAGGGAGTCACGGTGTTCAACATTATATAGCTTGCTCCGTTCAAAATCAATACGACTAATTGAATATTGCGGATATAAAAGCATGTAGCCAGTATATTCAAAATTGCAAAATTGCGATTCATCATTTACAATCAATCGAGAAATTTCTATCAAATCATAAATTGGTGATAAAACTTCAAAATCAAAATTCCGATACTCTTCCGAGGAATCTCCTCGAGAGATAACGATATTTTTAAACAACAAGACATCAATACTTCCTGGAAGAATATCTACCGAGTAATCTAAATCTCCAGAAGAAATAGAAAAACCACGAGAATTATATTCTTCCTCGAGTAAATTAAAACAATTTTCAACATGTTCTTGAGTATTTTGAAGAAGTTGCGCCTCCACATTTTTTTCTAATTGTGGATGAGTATTATAACATTGGAGATAATAATCTGCCTGATAACATAAATAATTGTACTTCTCGTCATAATAAGGAATCGTATGCTGGGGAACAATGTCTCCCCCATTCGCAAGTAAAATGGTCTCGGAGTCTTCGATAGAATCAGTTACACAACTTCGAATAAATGATTGCGGATTCTCGACCTCAAAAGTCGAAATATCTATTTTTTTCTGAAGAAAAAAGAATAACAAAATCGAAACAACAATAACAATTCCTACCATAACAAAAATCGCAACCTGCCCCCGAGCGTTAGCGAGTGGAGTACACCTTGCCTTCGTGCGCCCAGAATTCTCTTTTTTCAAACAAATCTTTCTCAGAGGAGTAATTTCTTTTTTTACCATTTCAACCTCAAAGTGCAACAACACTCAAAGAACATCCAGACGGAGTATTCCCAAATTCATCCTCGCATTTTACAAAATATTCTCTTCCTGGAACAGAATCGATAACATGGATAAGTTCATCCCCCATAGACGTTGCATTTTCCCAATTAAAACTACAAGAATCAATAGAGTAACGACATTCACTCGGCTCATCCGTAATCAGGAAAATCTCTCCAAAATCGTCCCATACCCGAATAATCCTTGGGAAGTTGTCATCGTAAATAATTTCAAAACTAGTTTGGTCTTCAACAGAATCTCCAAGTTCATCTACGCAAGTAATATAGAATGTCCATTGTTGAGGGAATAAATTAAGGGCAGGTTGGCTATGCACATTATTTTCATCAGGGAGAAACATTGGGATATTCATTCCATCTTCCGTAATCGAATAATAACATCTATGTCCGTCTCCTCCTCCAGAAGTTTTAACATTCAAATCAACAGAAACAGATTCACTCGCAATTTCAAAATTAATATCTGGAGTCATCCAATCAATTTCTATTTTTTTATCTGGCTTTTTCAAAACATAAGAATAACTAACTTCATTCGCATTAATATCGCTCTCATTTGAAGTTCCAATAAGCCACTGTTGATCAGCACATCGGATATAAAATTGATTAGTTTCATTCTCCGTTGGAAGTATGTCAGAACAAACATATCCAAATGGAGATGATTGAAATCCTAAAGAATCAATACATGAGAAATCGTTTGCCATCGAGGAATATGGCTCATCGATTAAACTCCATTTACACTGTGAAAGTTCATTTGTATAAACTTGGGCGTCAGTACTATCCATATCAAAACTAACAAAAGAATCACTTTCTGGACTAGTTCCAGTAATAATTGGTGCAGAAGTATCTGGTCCTTGATTTACACACATGGAAATCTTATAAAAATTCGGAGTTTCATGCCCATTAGAATCTTGACATAAAATAAAGAAATCTAAATCTCCTGTCCAAGAGGCTCCAAGACTTTGTCCATGGCTTGGGTCGGGTAAATTAATCGAAAGACTATGGTTCCAACGATAAATATTTTGGCTAAGGTCTCCACTCATATTTTCAAACAAAGATTGTTCAGAATCATAATGGCAAATTGCTGGCTCATCACTAGTAATCCCAAAAGTGATTGGAACATAAGCCTCAAGACACCCTCCAGATAATGATGTTACAGAATATCCATTCGATGTTACACTCGAATAAGTTTCAGTTGAAGAAACTACTTCATACAAGGGAGTTATGATTGGAGGATTTGAATCTTGAGCACCCCCATTGATACAAATTATTTCTTCTGGATGGTCTGTCTCTTCACCCTCATTTAAAATTTCACACGATGCACCAAGCGTTTCACAACGATATTTTGAACAAGGTTTTAGGGGATCATGATTACAAGCATCACAATTTTCTCCTCCAACAGGTGGCTGCCAAACATTACATGAATAGTCTACATTTATTGAACTACAGCTTCCAAATACCCAGTCGTACCAATTATCAAATGTTAGTGGCCTATCAAGAACATTATACCAGTCAGGATTGTCGCTATAATAGGCCGGAATAATAAATGCTGCAGCAAAAGGACTATTCAATTCCCTTCCACGAAGAATTTCACCATTAATTCCAAAGAGTTCAAGATAAACTGAGTAGTCTTCGAGAATAGCATACTGGCCTTCGATAGGAGTTGCAAGGCTAATCAAACTTTGAATCCAAGAGGCACTAAGGTCTGGAGCACCATTAATTGCGTAGTTTTTCTTAAAATCTCCATTATAGTTAACTGCCCCGCCACAATCTCCAAGACTCATACAAAAATCATTCATTTGTTCAGTAAATGCTGCATCTTCACAATGTGCATTATCTTTTATTTTACAACTAGTATCCCATTTTCGTTTTCGTGGAATTACACATCTTGCAGTTCCCTGGTTACAAATATTGACTGCTTCTTCTGCACTCTCTTCGGTTTTCAAATCAAACCCTGAAGGATATTGTGGCACGCACCGATTAAATCCAAACGAATCTCCCGGGTTTATTGAAACACCTTGCATCCTACAACTAATTGCACTTTTGCATTCTTCAACTAACTCGGCCCCTGCAAAGTTATTATTCAAATCAAAACAATTTTGCCAAGGGTTAGCAAGACAACTCCCTTCTCGAAAAACGATTTCTCCATTCTCTTTAGTGTTTTTTTGAACACAAACCTCTTGACGATAATCGTTACAAGGATCTATGTCGATAACTCCTTGATTACACGAATATCTCCAGTGACGAGAACCAACAACATCATCACTACTTCCAATGGCTCCATCATAACGGCACCAAGAATCTCCATTATTGAATGGCTCTCCGTCGAACTCACAGCTCAAATCCTTACAATAATTCGTCCCATAATCTACATTAAATGAATCTTCAATTGCAGAAGAACAACTACTACTTTTGAAATAATCACAATTTCCACATTCAGCACTGTTTGCATTACTATCTCCAAAATTACATGATTGTTCAGGCGAAATCATAGTTTCCCAATAGGATTGAACACCAACCTTCGAGGAATCATAAATATTTGCTTGATTACCACAAGAGTCAATAAAATAAACTTGGTCAAGATCACTAACACATTCTGTTTGATCATTCATCAAACAAACAGTATCAAGAGATAGTGCAGTGCATAAATATCCGCTTGAAAAATCTCCCCCAATTGAAGAACAAGTCTCCTGAGTAGAAATCGAACAAAATCCTCCTTCGAGTACGCATGCTCCTCGGTCTTGAGAGGAAGGAATTTCTTGACATTCAGCATAACTAATGCTCGAATCCCAATCCGTCTCGACACCAAGGCTATCTGAATTAATTGCACATGCACCTTCCGTTACCCAGTTTACAGAATCTCCGAGAATACAACATCCTGGCTCAGATCCCGGAACACTATCACATGTCGAATCCGGACTCCATTGAGTGGCACAATTCGCCTCTAAAACACTAACATCATAAGATCCAATAGAATCGTCATAACAACAACCACCTTGACAAAATGCAGCATCATCGCATGAAACAAAATCTTGAAAAGAAGAGCTACTCGGACATTCTGCAGAATCGATATAGGTACAATCAACGCCGGAAGAATCAAGAGAACAACATCCCTCCGCAGAACTCACAAGAGAACTTCCAAGAATCACAAATCCAATTAAAAAAATCCATAATGAAAATTGTTCAAGAAATCCATTCCCAATAATCTCTGTAACTTTAATTTCTCCGCTTTTATTTTTCCCTTCTTCCATTTTCAAATTTTTATCCTCGTTAGGGTTGGTTAGGACAACTCCTCACTGCGAATTTAAATAACTCATGACTTACACGATTTTCAAGTTCATAAAGTTTGTTAGTTTGAAAGTCTATAAAATTAATATTGATTTCTGGAGTCAATCTCATTTGCCAATGATAATCATAAAAGCAGTATTGGGCTTCATAATTAATAATCTCTCGAGCAATATCTACTAAGCTTCCAAGGTCAGAAATAATTTCAATATCAAAAACTTCAAAATCTCGAATAGTTTCTTCATGAGTGAGTGTCATAGGCCTATTAAGTGTAACAAAAATTCTAGATTTAAAAATATCAACTGAAAATTCTCTTGGTCCAAATTCTACTAAAAATCCTTGACGTTCCAAGTCCTCTCCAACTAAGTCAAAACATTCATCGACGCGATCTTTGCTCTGCTCATAAATTTCATTTTCAATAACTGTCTCAAGTCCAGGAAAACTATTATAACAAGGAAGGTAATCTGCATCTTGATAACATAGGTAGGTATAGTTCTCTCCATCATAAGCAAATGTATGCTCTGGTTCATAGATTCCTCCGTTCGCTAAAATTTCAACAACAACTTCTTGTATTCCGTCTTCGACACATAACTGAATATCTTTGGTCGGATTAACGCTCAAAGGATCCTCAACGTCAACTCTTCCAAGGAATAAAAACAAGAACAAAATCCCTGCAACAATAACAATGGCTACAATAATGAAAATGGCTACTTGCCCTCGAGCGTTAGCGAAGAGAGTACACCTTGTCTTTGTGCGGGCTAGTCTGTTTTTTCTCATTTCAAAAGCCATAACGTCACCCCAGCTTTTTTAATTCTCTCAATTTTTCCTTCAATTATCAACTCCAATAAATATTTCTCTGCAGTATTCCAGGAAACTTTCAAGTGACCAGCAACCTCACTGCTCGTAACCACCCGCTCTTTTCTTATCAGCTCAATTATTTTCTTATTATGAATATTCATAGTGGTATTCCAATTAATCTTCAAAGGAAGATTCGTATGAAATATAGAATGAATACTAATATATAAATGTTGGTAAAAACTAATTAATTTGGAATAAATCAATCCCCTGAAAACTCCCGCAAGGATCGGTGCCATGATTAAGGTGGCAATTATCGCTTGAGACAACTAATTTTTTTCCATCCGAAGAAAAACCAAGCCCTTCAACTGAACCATCTGTTTTATAGGTGAAGGTAGGATTATTTTGGTTAATTGGAAATACCTGGACTTGAGGGATTTGTCCTGATTTTTCTCCCCAAAGACCAACAGCAAATCGGCTTGAATCAGACGACAATTTTATTTTGATTGCCCGATTATTATATCCTCCTCCATTTCTTTCATAGTTCATTAAGGGTATGACTCCTCCCGGAATATTTTCAATATTCCAAGAACTAACGCCAAATAATCCTTCTGGAATATGGTATCCTCCAACAAGCGTAAAACCATTATCTGAAATATCAAGACTATCCATCCGAGTATCTGTTGTCGGTAATGTAATCGTCTCAACAGGGGCATAGGTATTTCCCCCTCCCTGTTTATCTAAAATAGTAACTTTTGCAGGAGCACCATTGACAAAGGTTCCATAAGCTGCCCGAGAACCATCAAAACTTATTGCAGAAGCCCCATAATAAAATCCTTCATAAGAATAGTAAGGATATTCATACATTTTATTTCCATTTGTTAAATCAATTATATAAACATAAAATGAGGTAAGATAAATCGCAGTTTTTCCATCTCCAGAAAGAGAAAAATAGTCCTCAGAAGTTGGATTACTTCCAAAAGTACTAACAAAAACATCATCTATAATAACTGGATTTCCATTATTAGCATTTGGAGAAAAAGTAATAAATCTTGTACTTGAACCAGATTGGTAATAAGCAACAATTCGATTTCCATCATCACTTATCTCAATATCAATAATTGAAGGGCCATTAAAAATTCCAACTTGTGAAAAATCATAAATCCACTCTGGTGTTGAAGAAGCAGAACTAAACTTTCTAATCTGAGGAATACTTAGTCCGGGACTAACTTGGATTGGATCGATAATTGCATGAACGTCAGCATTTTTAGCAGAGGCAACAGCAGAGGACCAACAAGGATTACATCCTGCAGTATTTGTAATAGAATTGGGAGGATTATTTGGGTCAGATGAAGAAAATAATAAATCAGAATCAAAAACATGAGAAGAAAAAACCCTTTCTCCATTATTTCCCATTGAAACAGGTTTTGCAGGCCCATTAGAATAGCTCCAAATTAAACTTCCTCCTGATGGCTCTCCAATGGGAATTTCACCTACACCAACTTGCCCCACAACTCTAGTCGAAGAACTCGGACCACCAAGACTAGGGGCCAAACCCAACTCCTCACTAAAACTTCCAACGATAAACCAAATGGAAACTACCGAAACCAAAACTGCGACAATAGAAATAAATCTAAATTCCTGGCGAGTTAAAGTTTTACTCACAATCTCTTTCATAATAATTTCATCAATTAAAAATATATAAACATTTCCAAAAAATCTTCTCAAGTTTTCACTCTAATCATTCTCCACTCTCGGAGCTAGCACAAACCCTAAACCCATTTTTTCACCTGGAAAGTCTAACCTTAATGGATAATCATCTGAGAAATTAACAACAACATTATCAGAAATCTTTGCGCCCTTAATAAATTTCATCAAATATTCAAGCGAATACTTTGAGCGACCAATTCCTTCAATCTTTACTTCATCTCCTGAAAATTCGGCTCGAGCAGAATTAAGACTTCCATTTCCTTCAACCATAAAAAATCCTTCGCCTGCAGTAAACGCAACAGAATCAGCAACAATTTTTGCATCTTCAATCGACTGAGAAAAACTAACTGAATCCATTTCAACTTTGCATCCAAACTGCAAATCTGGAACATCCTTATCTTCTGATTCAACTTCAATAAGTGCTAGGGTAAAAACTCGTTTCACTTTATCAAAAATAGAAATCTTCAGCTGATTATCTTCTTGCTCAAAAACAACACAAGATGAAGTCGACGCTCGCTTCAATATTTTCTTCAAGTCATCCAAATTAACTCCCCAAACTTCATTTCCTGCTTCATATTGTGAAAATGTCTCTTTTGGCAACTTGAAAATAACAAGCGCAACATTCGCTGGATCAACCGCAACAATGCTCATCCCATCATCTAAAAGTTTAATCCGAACATCATTTACGACTTCAGAAATAATCGCAATAGCGTCTGAGAGAAGTTTTGGTCGGTCCAATTTTAATATCATGTTTGAGAATGTTCGGCTTTGTATTTAAAGATTATTATGATTAAAGATTAAAGATTCAAAAGCTTAAGCAACATCGTACAAATTAACTTCTTTGAATGCATTACCAGATGTCCAATGACCATTTTTTACTGCAACAGCAATTTTTGTTCCGTCTGGAGAAATATCTACATCGTATGGCGAACTACCTGTAATTTCAGCTCCATTATTACCTAATGGCAAATTAAATTCTGCTATTGGGTTGTTTTGTCCTGCTTCAAAAACTTTAATTTGTTTATCGTTGATTGATGAAGTTCCGTCTCCCCTTGTTCCATACACAAATCGATTTCCATCAGGAGTTATTTTAATTTCAACCATTGATTCTTGATAGGGAGTTGCTGGTGCTTCAAATAAATAATTAACTAATAAAATAGGATCTTGTGGAGAACTAATATCCCATAAAAGTGCTCCTCCTCGTTTAGATAAATCATTTCCCAAGCCATCAATATCTGAATAAGCATAGGCTAATCGCATACCATCGTCGCTAATAGCTATTCTTCCGTAATGGAGGTCTAGGTTGGGATTTGTTGCTGGAAGATAAATAACTGATTCTAATCCACTATTCAAGTTTTCTATTCTTATTACTGGATCAACAGTATGTGCGCTTGCCATTATTGACCCATCATAATTTATTGTAATGTCTTGAAACGCACTTGGCCCTCCCCAAGCATCATCAAAAACTAAGGATCCAGTAATCGAATCTACTACTTCTCTTCGACTAATAAGTGTAGTGAAGGCAATTCTTGACCCGTCACCAGAAAAATCAAATCGGTTAGATGAACTCATCATTGAAGGAAGTTGCGTTGTTACAACTTCATTAAGAATTGTCCCAAAACTATCAAAAGTTATGATTCTGCTAAAATAATCCGTACTATTTGTTGGAAGAAAGGCTATATTTCGAGTTCCATCATCACTAATCCACAGTCCATTCCCATAAACATTGGTATTAGCAATAGAAGTATAATTAAAAACTGGTTGAATCGATGAAGTGTAAGTCCTTAAGTGTGGATATACTGAACCTGAACCAACAGCAAATGCAACATCTCCATAAACATCTGCATTTCGTGCTGCTGCAACATTAATAATTGAATTATAAGATAAAATTGTTGCCGTATCTTTAGTAAAAATTGGTGTTGGTGGGTTCGAGTCAATAGTAGAAAATAATCGTGCATGAATATTATTTCCTAAAGAACTACTCCAGAATAATTTTGTTCCATGATCTCCAAAAGATAAACTTTCTATGACATCTGTTGTTTCATAACTCCACCTCATCCCCGTCGTCGAACTAACACTCCCTTGCTCAACATCACTAATAAAATTATTCCCATTTACTCGAACGCCATACCAAAATGTTTGTCCAATCGTGGCTTGAGTATCGACAAAATGCGTTTCGTCAGCGATAGTTCTTCCAATCAAAACTCCATTCACTGCAACATTTGAAGTAATACTTCGATAAACTTCATAATAGCCACCTCCAATTCCTCCAGTCGGCGCACTCCATCCAAGAATAATTTGTTCATTTCCATCACTCGCAACAAGATTGTAAGGAGTTGTAATCGGAGTTCCAGATAGTACTCCTTGAGGATTCACAACTCGCGTTCGACTCGAACTAAAAACCGGAGACAGATTCAAATCATCTCCAAAATTAACTGCAATAAACCAAATCGCCAAAAAAGAAGTAAGCATAGCGACGACAATAATAAATCGAATTTCCTCAGGTGTTAATTTGTGATTCAATTTTTTTTTTGCCTCGCCAAAGAGGCTTCGAAGAAGTTCTCGCACCACCTTGGTGTACACCTTGTGTTGTACCCACAACTTTCTTTTTCATCATATTTTAATATCGAAGAACTATTTATATCTTCTGAATTAGCTTCTCTAATACCTACTACCTAAATCTCTAAAAACAACAATTCCTCAAAACAACCATGGAATCAAAAGAGGAAAATTCAGGCAACAATTACTCCAATTCATTTAACAAAAACCGAGAAACTTCTCCATTCAAAAAAGCTCCTTTGTCAAAAGTAGAGTTTGTAGCATTTTCACATTACTCAAGAAAAGACATCCAACAAGCAATGTTCGACTTCTGCAAAAACCGAGAAACAATCGCAAACTTCAACAATAAATTTTTCGCAAAACGACCAGACTGTTTCGATTATCCCTCAGATGTTTTCAATGCCGCAAAACAAGGAGCAACTTCATTTCACTGTTCAGAAGAAATCTGGGAAAATCCTCTCGACATCAATACAGACATGACGCCAGAACAATATAACGAAATAAAAATCGGCTGGGATTTCATTATAGATATCGATTCAAAATATTTAGATTATTCAAAAATCGCAGCTGAAGAAATAATAAAAGTCCTCAACGGTCACGGAGTAAAAAACTTCGGCATAAAATTCTCAGGTTCAAAAGGTTTTCATTTAATTGTTCCATTCAAATCATTCCCAAGCGAAATGAACAATGAATTGACAAAAGACAATTTTCCACTCTGGCCACGAATGATTGCAGGTTACGTTTTTAGTCAAATAAGAAATCCAATGAACAAACGAATTCTAGCTTTAACTGGAAGAGAGACGTTAGAAGAAACAGGAGAATTAAAATCTGAATATAAATGTCCTCACTGCAAAAATCCTGCGATAAAAAAAATTGTCGGAACATATAATTGCACTGACCTCAAATGCAAATCCATAGTAGAGCATATGAAATCAAATAGAAAACAAATTACTTGCGCAGTATGTAGTGGAAAGATGAATCGAGTTTCTCAAAGAGAAATTACTTACTGTGGAGAATGTAAGAAAAATACAGCCTCCATGGAGGAAACAAATAAGCAAGAAACAGCTTCAATAAAATTTGGATGGAATAAAATAAAATCTCAAAAGGAAGAAGAAATAAAATCTCTAAAAGAAAAAGAAGAATTCAAAATTGAAGACACAATTAAATCAACTGAAGATTCTGTCGATTTAGTATTGGTAGCTTCTCGTCATTTATTCCGAGCACCTTATTCTCTCCATGAAAAAACAGCATTCGCTTCAATTGTAGTAATGCCTGGAGAAGTTCAAAATTTCAAACCAACTGACGCTGATCCACTAAAAATAAAAGAAGTTAGAAATTTTATGCCAAATGTGGAGCCAGGAGAAGCAAGAGAACTTTTGGTGGAAGCATTAGAATGGGGAAAAGATATGATTCCAAAAGAAAAGCCAAAAAAATATTCTGGAGAATCAATCGATTTGAAAGGTTTAGAAATTACTCAAGATATGTTTCCTCCAGTAATCAAAAAAATTCTCGAAGGAATTCCTGCCGACGGAAGAAAAAGGGCCCTATCACTTCTTCTTTCATTTTGGGTAAGTTTAGATTTCCCGCAAGATTATATCGAGGAAAAAATTACCGAATGGAATAAAAAAAATTATCATCCGCTAAAATTTGGGTACATAAAAAGTCAAATCGCATGGTATCAAAAAAATCAACGTCTTCCTCCAAATTATGATAAGCCGGTCTACAAAGAATTCGGAATCAAAGGACCGCCAGAACCGGGAATGAAAAATCCAATTAATTATACTATAAAAAGAGCAATGCAGGCAAAAGGAAAAAAAGAACGCTTAAAATAATTTTTAGAAATCTCAATAGGACCTATATTCAACCACAGATTTTATAAATAAGCAAACTCTTTATTTATCATGAAAAAAATTGGTGCACTCTTCACAATAATAGCATTATTCACAATTCTCTCAATGTCTCTAGCCCTCGCAGATAATCACACTACAAATGAAACCGGAGATGATGGAGATGGCGGCGATGATGATTCAAATTCAAATTCTGGAAATTCAGACTCGGATAAGATTGAAAATGGGTTCCAATGTTTGGAAGAAAAGGCAGGAGATTGTTCAAGTCTATCAAACCAAGAGATTGCATTAACAATTCTTGCAACTCCAGATAACATTTTTGATTCATGTGTTTCCGAACTCCAAGGAAGAATGGGGGAAAATAATTGGGGAAATGTTCGTGACACTGCCGTCGCAATTTTAGCACTAGATCATGCCGGAATTGATACGACACCTTCAGAAGAATGGCTATTGTCTCAAACGCACATTCCAACAGATTTAATTTGGTATTTAGAACAGGATTCAAACGGGCCAACAAGTTGTAACATTGGCTATAGCTCCGAGAGCCATACTATAACAATTAATGAAAATAAAAAAATCAACCAAAATGCAGGGTCATGTTTAACAAGGGCACAATCAAACTTTTGGTTAAAGATTGCACCCGATTGTTATAATGAAGAATTTAGCGTTGAATGTGATGAAGATTTTATTACAACGCTCCTATACAAAAATCAGCATTCTCCGACGATATTCGTTTTAGAAGGAACGCAAAGTGCCCCTGCATTCGAGCAAACAGTAACATCACTCTCTTCAAAATGTTTTGGAGACTCGACCTGCAACTATGAAGCAAGCGCATGGGCAACACTCGCACTTCTCAAAAAAGGGCACAATGTAGAAGAATACATTCCATATTTAGTTGCACTCTCAGAAACAAACAAACAATATTTACCAAATTCTTTCGTATACATGATAACCAATTATCAAGATTATGCAACTGCATTAATTGAAGAAAGAAAGTTAGGAAATTACTGGCTAGCAGAAAATTCTGCATATGGAAAATTCTATGACACTTCATTAGCATTACTGAGCATAGGAAGTTCTTCTGGAAGCCAAATTCAAGAATCAAAAGATTGGTTATTATTTACGCAAGATAATTCTGGTTGCTGGCAAAATTCAGTGAGAGATACAAGTATTGTTTTATGGGCACTAACAGGAAAAGCAGGAAAAAGTCCAAGTGATGGATCGAGCGTCACAACTTGTGGAGAGGCAAATTTCTTCTGTATTCCAAATTCCGAATGTGAAACTGCAGATCAAAGAGACAACTATTTCTGCCCCTCACTCTCTACTTCATGTTGTGTGGAGGAAAATCTAAAGGCGTGTTCAGAATATGCCGGTTCAGTTTGTGATGAAACAGAGGTTTGTATCGGAAACGAAAGAAATAGTTTAGACACCTCTTACTGTTGTACTGGTTATTGTGAAGAGGCTCCAACAGAGACTGAATGTGAAGAAAATTTTTATACATGTAAAGAGAGCTGTTCAGATACTCAAGAATCAATCGGATTTACTTGTAACTCTGGAGAAATTTGCTGTCGGTCAAAAACCTCTTCGACTTCAAGTGGAAGCACGTGGTGGATTTGGGTTTTAGTAATTCTTATCATCGGAGTAGCAGGCGCAATTATGTGGGTAAAAAGAGAACAAGTAAAATTATTCTGGTTTAAAATGAAAAGCAAATTCAAAAAAGACAATGGAGACAAAGGACCTGGAAAAAGTTTGGGAGGAGTACCTCCAAGAGGTCCACCATTTCCTCCTCGTCCAGGAACTGCACCTATGAGAAGAATGCCTCCTCGTCCCCCTATACGGCCAGGCCAAAGAACCGCTCCAGCTCCTCGCGCACCTCAGGGAAAGGTTCCAACAAGTAGCGCACCACCTAGAAGAATGCCTCCACGACAAGCTCCAAAAAAAGAGGGAAAAGAGGCATCAAGCACTTTCAATAAACTAAAAGAAATGTCTAAGTGATATTCTAAATAATTATTCTCAAATATTTTTTCTTTCCAAAATAATTTCGAACGAAATATTCATAAGATTTATTAACTAAACCATCTTCACACCATCAAGAGGTATGGTAGATGTTTATTAGAGATATAAAAGTTGGCGTAATTTCCAATTCAAGAAAAGAACATACAGTTGGAATTGAGTTAACAACGTATGAGGGAAAATTTGCATGTTCGGCTCCTTCTGGAAAATCAAAAGGAAAAAATGAAGTTCCTTGTTATAATCGAAATGGCCTCATAAGGAGTGTAAAATTAACTAGGGCTTTTGCTAAAACGCTTATTCATAAAAATTTTATTTTAAAAAACCTCGATGACATAAAACAATTAACAGATTTAATCGGACATTTCGAAAAACGGTATGGGCTGTTTGGAGGGAATATAAGATATATTCTAGAAGGAGTTTTTCTAAAGGCAGCAGCAAAAGACAGGAATTTAGAGTTATGGCAATTTATCAACAACGACGTGAATGCAGGGAAAAAACCAAAAATACCAATGCCCGTTGGAAATTGTATTGGCGGGGGATTGCATTCCCCAAAAATTAATGGGAAACGTCCAGATTTCCAAGAATTTTTATTAATTCCCAATGAAAAAACATTTTCACATGCAGTAACATTAAACCTCAAAGCATATACTCTTGCTCGAAAAATTTTGAAAACTTCAAAAACAAATGATGAAAGTGCGTGGACGACAACAAAAACAAATGAAGAAGTGTTAGAAATTTTAAAAAAAGTCGCTAAGAAATATAAACTTCGAATAGGTCTTGACGTCGCTGCATCAACTTTTTTCAAAAAAGGATATTACAAATATAAAAATAAGGAATTAATCCGTGACAAAGTTGATCAAGCAGATTATCTAGAGAAAATTATTAAAAAATTTAAAATTTTCTATGTAGAAGATCCAATGGAAGAATCCGATTTTTCAGGATTTAAGGAAATAAAAAACAACGTAAGTAAAAAAACATTAATTGTGGGAGATGATTTAACGACGACAAATATAAAATATGTACGACGTGGAGTTGGAAGTAATGCAATTAATGCAATGATCATAAAACCAAATCAAATCGGCTCGATTTTAGAAGTCAAAAAAGTTGTAGAATATTGCAAAGATAATAAAATAAAAATGATTTTTTCTCATCGAAGCGGTGAGACTATGGACAGCATCTTAGCAGATTATTGCATTGGATTCGGCGGAAATTTTATCAAAGCCGGAATTTATGGGCGACATAGGCTCATAAAATTAAAAAGAATCATGGATATTGAGAAAAGTTTGAAATAATATCGGATAAGTATATAAACTCTAAATGTTTTTATCTCTCAAGATGGTGAGTACATTAGTAGGATTACATGTCGCAATTTCAGAAATTGGTATCGTTGCCTTCTTATGGGCATTCATAGATATTTTAAATCCAAATCCCGAGAGGATTAAACGAGCAAAACTTTTAGCACTTATTGGGACAGTTCTTTTCTTCATATCTTGGTTAAGCGGAGGATATTATTATGTCGATACATATGGTGTGGACGTAAAACCTTTAATCAAGGCAGGTCCACAACCCTGGGCACACAGCATCATCATGGAAGCAAAAGAACACATTTTCCTAATGCTACCGTTCCTAGGATTTATTTGTTACGCGTTCATTAGAAAATATGAAAAAGAATTAGCGAAAGGAACAAACAAACAAACAAGAAAAGCAGTTCTACTTTTACTAGGGCTTACAATTTTCCTCGGAGTACTAATGGCTTTTTTCGGATATTTAATTTCATCAGGATATAGGACTGCATTGGAGGCACTAATATGAAGACCGTGAAAACTTTGAAGTGGTCGATGGTCTTACTAAGTGTATTCGTTTTAATAACGACCCTGTGGAGCGAATTATCTTCTAGTTACAAATCATTTTTGACTGGAGTCACTGGGCATCATTGGGTTACAAAAAGTGTTTTCTCAATAATCCTATTTTTCGGATTATATCTTCTGCTCCCATGTAAAGACAATAAATCTGAAAAGGACGCACCCCTAAAAGCTGCCAAAACAATTTTTTGGACAGTAACAATAATTTCTCTAATAATTTTTTTATATTACATTTTCCATTTCTTTGGATAAATCCTATTCAGAAATAATATAAATGAAATTACTTAAAAACTATAAAATGGTCTTAAAAAAATATCATGCAACCGTAAAGAAGAGAAAAGAAATTAAGGAAGACACCTGGCAAGTAGATTTTATCTTAGACGACGATCAAAAAGAATTTGCCTATGATGCTGGACAATATGCGATGATAAAATGCGATAAGGAAATCAAGGATGGAAGAAACAATGTCCGGGCATTTTCAATTTATTCAAGTCCAGAAGAAGCAAAACAAGATAAAAAAATATCTATAGTTTTTCGCCTACCTTCAAATTCCAGCGAATATAAGAAGCATATGGTTGGTTGTCCGATTGGAGAAAAAATTACAATTACTGGGCCAATGGGAAAATTCGTTCCAGACAATAAAAAAGAATTGGTGATGATTGCCGGAGGGACGGGAATTGTCCCTTTCATGAGCATAATAAAAGATGTGCTTAAGAAAAGTTCTAAACGAAAAATCACTCTAATCTATACCGATAAATTCGAAAAGAGAATGATTGGGCTGAACACTCTTAAAAAATTATCAAAAACAAATAAAAATTTTACTTTTGTCCCTCGATTCAAGCGTGTAGATCGGCAATATTTGGAAGAACATATCGAAAATAAAAAATCTCAATTCTTAATCTGTGGAACGACTCCAATGGTTAAAAATGTAATTTCAATTCTCCAAGAAATTGGCATTAAAAAAGAAAATATGCTCTTCGAAGAATTTCCCGGGTATTAAATGGATGTAATAAAATCAAATCACCCCAAAACTTATAAACCAAAAATTCTCTTAATTTCTAATCATCAGGTGCGGGACCATGAAAATGGTAGTAGCAAAAACTCCTGAACTAAGATTATCTAAAAATTACAATGGAAGAAAAAACAACAGAAGAAAAAATTATCAATGAAGATAGTTCTGCAAGCAATCTTTCTGACGAACAAAAATCTGAAGAGAGCCAAACGATTTTAACACCGCTTGGAGATTATATTAAAACTGCCTCCTATCTTGGAACAAAAGTAATCACGCCATCAATGAGAAAATATGTCTACCGAAGAAGGCTTGATGGTCTAGCAATTTTAAACACCTTAATCGTCGATAAAAAATTATCTGACGGAATTGATTTTATTAAACAATATAAGCCTGATGAATGGACGCTTGTTTGTAAGAGGGAAGCTGGCTGGAGAGCGGCAAAAATGTTCTCAGAATTAACTGGGGTTCGAACTTTCACTAAAAAATATCCTGCAGGAGTTTTAACAAATACGGTTCTAGATAATTTTATTGAAACAAATATGATTTTAATTTGTGATCCTTGGCTTGATAAAAATGCCTTAACTGATGCAAAAAATATTAGAATTCCAGTTGTAGGAATTTGTGACACTAACAACCATTCTGCAGATATTGACGTCGTTATGATTGGAAATAATAAATCAAACAAATCATTGGGACTTTTCTTCTGGCTTTTATCAAGAGAATATATGAAAGCACATAATATCAAAAAAGAATTGCCTCGCCTAGAAGATTTCGTTGGCGAAGAATTGATTTTGGAAGAACCAAAGAAGAAACGACTTGCACGAGAAAAAGAAGAACGAGATTTAAAATCTGCAGAGTCGGCAATCGAAGATAAAATGAAAGCATTAGCAGAAAAAGCAGACGAAGAAGCTAAAGTTGAAATGAAAGCAGATTCAGAAGAAAAAGATATCAAAGTCGGTGAACAAGTAAGTGAAGGTGTTTAATCTTTCAAAGAAATTAATTTTAAGAATCTTATATTATCTGGATTGTTGCAATAGCTTCTTCTTCCAAAACTAAATTTGGACAAAGATTTTGAGAAGTATAACCATAACCATAATAATTATAGTCGTAATTTTGAATCAAGGGGTTTAAGTTTTTCTTCTCAAGTTCATAAATCTCAAGAGAGAGAATATTTTCAAATTTCATTTCTTCGATTGCAAGAGTATAGCCCTTATAGGTGCCAAGGATGTTAAGCGTCAGTTCATTATTTTTTGGAATAACTATCTCACCTTCAAAATTATTCTCAAATCCAATATCTAATTGGAGATAGGTTACGGCACTATTCTTGAATTCAACACATCCAATAAGTTTTGGAATTTTATAATCCCAATCAAGATAGCCATTATTTTTTAGATTTAGGGTTCCTAAGTTAGATTCGGCAGAAGCTAAGACCTGATATTGGCCAAGATCATTTCCAGAATTATATATGCTTCGAGGTTCAGAGGAATATTCGATGTCTGCAATAGTGATAGAATCTTTGAACATAATCTCTTCAGAAAAATCTTGGGTGTAATAAACTCCGAGGGCTCCAAAACCAATAACTAAAAGAAGTAAAAGGGTCACAAGATAATGTTTTGTTTTCATGCAGTTTCGTGATGCACTATTTTTGAGAAATAATGGCCAAGACCCATAAAAATTATTGCTGAAATCACTAAGATTGATAAGATTCCAAATTTAGCAATATTAAATACATCAATCGCAAATCCTGCGGTAAAAATATACAGGGCTACAGAAATCATGTAAAATACAGGGTATATTTTTTTATAATTTGCAAAAAGAATTATCCCAATAATTAAACTAATCCAAAAAAGAGCCATTCCAAGAAATGGGTAAAATCCGTATGCCATTATTTATCTTTCCCCCTAAAAAACTCTGCCGTTATGAATGCAATTATCATTGCAACAATAAGGAGCACCAATTTAATCATATCTGGTAAATCTGCAATAAATTCTTTCGTAAAATAAATAATTGAAGAAATGATAAACAGAACACCAACTGAATAAAATATCTGATCCACTTTCATAACATTCTATATGAAGATTATTTATAAGTCTTCCTATCTTCGATTCACAGATAGGTTTAAATATTTTAAGCCTTATAAAATTAAAAATGGATGATAAAAAATTAACAAGTTCTGAAAAAATAATTTCCAAAAAAAGGGCAGAATTAGGGAATCAAAAAGAAGTTCTCAAAATAAATAATCCTCAGAATGAAGAGTTAGGAATTTTTAAAAGAATAGGAATGATTTTTTCACATCCTAAAGATTTTTTCAATATTGTTAAAGAAGAGGAAGGGATAAAAAAACCCTTTTCAATTTATCTATATCTCTTACTGGTCTATGTGGTATTTGGCCTGATAATGATGAGCATGATGATGTTTCAAGTGGTCCGAGATATGGTTCCCCAAATTTGTCTTTTGCAGGGTTTGGTTTTGGATTTATGATTATTGCACCCTTTCTATATGCAGGAATAATTCAAATTTCATTATTTGTCTTAGGGGAGAGGAAGCGTTATCAAGAAACTTTCAAGGTCTTAACTTATAGTATTATCCCTTCGATGCTTATAGGAATAATTCCATTTATCGGGATGTTTTTTTGGATTTATTCTTTTGTTTTAGCAATTATTGGGTTGTCAATAATTCACAATATCTCAAAAACAAAGGCTACAATTGCCTGTCTGTTGCCTATTTTAATATTGATCGGAATTATATTTTCATTTTTCTTTTATGCTTTCAGATACTAATCTCCAAAACCAAAAATCTTATAAACTCTTTCAACATCAATATATTATTATATTCATGAAACAAGAGGAATAAAGAAACATGATTATACCGCATTTATTGCGAACAAAAAAAGCTTGTTCCTCGTTTATATTCTTATCACTTAATCTTTAGAAAATCACTTTTTCTAAACATTTATAATTCCTCTTCGTCTAGTTCAATCAATGGATTACTATCAACAGTCTCCTGAAGAGGTGCTAAAAAAATTACATACCTCTAAAAAAGGTTTAAACAAAAATGAAGTACAAAAAAGATTTGCAAAACATGGCAAAAACGTCATCGAGAAAGTCAAAACGAAAAGTAAGCTAAAAATTTTATTCTCACAATTTAATTCTTTCATAATATATATTTTAATTTTCGCAGGAATAGTTTCTTTATTAATCGGTCATGCAATTGACGCTGCAGTTATTTTTGCAATAGTTCTTCTTAATGGTGTCATTGGTTTCGCCCAAGAATATAAGGCTGAAGAAATTATTGAGAAATTAAAAAAGAGTCTTAGTTACAAGGCAATGGTTGTAAGGGATGGGGTCCGCAAAGAAATTGATTCAAAATTCTTAATTCCAGGAGATATTTGCTTTCTCGAAGTTGGAGATAGGGTCTTGGCTGATTGCCGGATAATCGAACAAGAAAATTTTGAAGTTAATGAGGCTGTTCTTAGTGGGGAGAGTTTTCCAGTCGAGAAAAAAATAGAATTACTTTCATCCTCCGTTGTCTTAACAAAAAGAAATAATATGGTTTATGCAGGAACTACCATTTCGAAAGGTCGAGCGACAGCAGTAGTCGTACAAACCGGCTCAAATACTGAATTTGGAAATCTTGCAAACCTCGTTCAAAAGACCAAGTCGGACAAAACCCCTCTAGAGAAAAAAATAAATTTATTCTCAAAAAACATCTCTATTGCAATTCTCGGGTTTGTGTTTGTGGCATTCTTGATTGGAGTGTATCTTGGAATTGAGCTTGTTGAAATGTTCATGGTTTCAATTAGTTTAGCAATTGGTGCAATTCCTGAGGGCCTACCGGCAATTATTGCAATAACGCTCGCAGCATCAATTACTCAAATGAAAAAAGTAAATACTTTGGTGAGAAAATTACCTTCAGCAGAAACACTGGGAAGAACTACAGTTATCTGTACAGATAAAACTGGAACTTTAACTGAGGAAGAGCTAACGGTAGATAGTATTTATTCTAGAAAACAACGAAACATAGATTCTATAAAAAATCTAGATTTTAACACAAAAAAATTATTTGAAATTGGAATTCTTTGCAATAATGCTCGAGATGAAGGTTCAGTCATCTTGGGAGATCCCACGGAAACTGCATTAATCAAGGCTGCAAAAAAATTTAATTTAGAAAAGAAATCTCTAACTGAAAAAAATCCTCGGCACACAGAATTTTCATTTGATAGTCAAAGAAAAATGATGTCAATAATTAGGACAGACGGGGTCATGTATTCAAGTTATGTCAAGGGAGCACCACAGTTTATTTTAGAGAAATGTACCAAAGAATTAATTAATGGAAAAATTAGCTTGTTATCTAAAAAAAGAAAATCAGAATTAGAAAATGCACTTCAAGATATGGAAAAACATGGTCTTCGAGTTCTCGGTTTTGCATTTAGATCTCTTGGTAAAAATATTACAAGGGCAAATAAATTGCAAACAGACGCTGAAACTCATTTAACTTTTACTGGGTTTATTGGGATGATTGATCCTCCTCGAAAAGAAGTAAAAAATGCGATTAAAGAAGCTCAAGAAGCAGGAATCACTATAAAAGTAATCACTGGAGATTCTGCAATGACTACTCTCGCTGTTGCCAAAAAATTGGGCTTGAAGGGAACTACGATTGAAGGAAAAACTCTCGGACAACTCGATAAAAAGCAGTTTGACGAGGCAGTTAAGGCACATACAATTTTCGCACGTGTAACACCCGAACAAAAATTAAAGATTGTTGATACATTAAAAGAACAAGGAGAAGTTGTTGGAGTAACTGGCGACGGAGTAAATGATATTTTGGCACTAAAGCGTGCAGATATTGGAATCGCAATGGGAATTAGAGGAACTGATGTTGCGCGTGAATCTTCTGACATCGTCTTGCTCGACGACAATTTCGCATCTATTGTTGGAGCAATCAAGCAAGGAAGGCGGGTCTTTGATAACATGAAAAAATCGATTAAGTTTTTACTTGCAGCAAATCTTGGAGAAGTTTTCGCAGTAATCTTAGCACTAATACTCGGATTTCCACTAATCTTTTTACCGCTAGCAATTTTATGGATGAATTTAGTAACAGATTCACTCCCAGCTTTAGCTCTCGCCCTCGAACCTGCAGAACGAAATATTCTAAAAAGAAAACCAGAAAATAAAAATTTACTTTATGGCATTTGGAACTATGCTCTCGTAGCAGGAATTTTGATGGTTATTTCTGCCCTAGCAATTTTTAATTATGGGTTCTCAAATTTTGGAGTTGAAACGGCAAGAACTATGGCAATCACGACGGCAATATTTTTTGAACTATTCTTCGTATTCTCTTGTAAGAGTAATGATAGTATTTTCAAAACAGGAATTTTAAACAATAAATATTTGATTGGGGCCGTCGCACTCTCGATTCTGTTGCATCTAATTGCAATCTATACTGGGCTCGGTAGCTTATTCGAATTTATTCCCCTAACACTCTCTCAGCTCGGATGGTCAATTCTCGCCGGAGTAAGTGGACTTATCGTATTTGAAAGTTGGAAATTAGGCAAGATGTTTAAGAATAATCTTCCTAAATAAATTATTTTTTCCTCTCTAACTTCTTAACTCTTTTTTTCAAATTCAAGATTTCTTCATCCTCAGATAATGTAAATATTTTCTCAAGAATAAGAAGCCCAACGAAAACAAGAATGAATGTGAAAATAAATCCTTCTAAACTAAGTCGCTGTATTTGGGAAAAATCTAAATCTAAAAAAACTCCATGAATAATCAAAAGTAATGCAGAAACTAAAGAAAACAAAAATGTATAAAATAGTTTTTTCTCAAATCTCTTTTTCATAATTTCATCAGGTTTAATTGGATTAAAAATGTTTTCATAAAAAAATTGGGGGAATAGATTTTTATAATCTCAAAAACTCGAAAAATTATGGTAACTAAAGATTCTAAACTAGAGGCAATTATAGTTCCAACAGGACCAAGTAAGGAAATTGATATGTGGAGAGCACTTGCAGGAGTAGGAAACTTTGAACAAAAAGACCAAACCCCTGGAATTGATCCCTATATTATTATCTCCGGAGTCTATAACTCTGGAACTTATGAAGGTTCTCAAACTGAATATATTCAAAATCAATTGAGGTTTAATGGAGTCTCAAAAGATCACATAGAACATGAATCACGTTCAAGAGATACTCGAGAAAATGTAATCTATACTGGAGAAATATTGCATAAAAAAAATACTTCTCTAGCAAGTATAACGACTGACTATTGGCACGCACTTCGAATGAGGATGCTTTTCAAAAGAGCAATTCAAAAAGGATTTGCTCCAGAAGATTTACAAATCGAACTATTCAGCGAAGGGATTCCAAATTAATATTCTCTTCCAAACGCATGGCTTGCATATATCAAAGATATAGTTTTTCCATTAGAAACAAAATGAATTAACTCCAATTTCTCGTCGAAGTTAACCCCGAAAACTTTATAAAAGAACTTTAGCCAGTAATAATACAAAATGAAAACTTTGCAGATAATATGCAAAGCTTCAATTTATAATCTTGAAGCTAGAATGAGTGCTGGACCAAAAATCCGGTGTGAAGATGACCAAATCTAGTATGTCTTAAAGCAATGGAGCGATCTTTTTTTTCTTAAGAAAATAATCAGTGCGATTATTTGAGACGAGAAAAATTATTAATACATTGACTATACATAAAATATATACAATATTAGTAGCAAATTTTGAATGGTTGACCTTTAACTGTTCAAAAACAAAAGGATTTGTACATCGACATCGTCGGTGATTACATAAAGATTAAATTTTGTTTAATTCCAGTTTATCCTGCTGGAGGATGCGGCTATTTGGTTTGGGCTTATACATGCAAGTCTGACAGCAATGTCGGCGAACTGCTCAGTAACACGTAGTTAATCTACCCTTAGGTCGAGGATAAGCACGGGAAACTGTGTCTAATACTCGATAGGAGTTTTGTTCTGGAATGAACTTACTCTGAAACTCGTGCCTAAGGATGAGACTGCGGATGATTAGCTTGTTGGTGGGGTAAATGCCTACCAAGGCGATGATCATTACGGGCTCTTAGCGGAGTTGCCCGGAGACGGAATCTGAGACACTATTCCGAGCTCTACGGAGTGCAGCAGTAGCGGATCATTTACAATGCACGAAAGTGTGATAATGCGAGCCAAAGTGCCAATCGTTTAGATTGGCTTTTTTTCACTGTAAAAATGTGGAAGAATAAGGACTGGGAAAGACTGGTGCCAGCCGCCGCGGTAATACCAGCAGTTCAAGTCGCATCCCTTATTATTGGGTCTAAAACATCCGTAGCTTGCCGGATAAGTCTCTTGTGAAATCCCACGTCTCAAGCGTGGGGCTTGCAGGAGATACTGTACGGCTAGAGATCGGTAGACGTAAGGAGTACGCCGAGGGTAATGGTAAAATATGTTAATCCTCGGTGGACTAACAATGAGCGAAGGCACCTTACGAGGACGAATCTGACAGTCAGGGATGAAGGCCAGGGGCGCAAAACGGATTAGATACCCGTGTAGTCCTGGCAGTAAACGCTGCTCACTAAACATCGGGCCCTCTTCGGGAGGATTCGGTGCTGAAGCGAAGGCGAAGAGTGAGCTACCTGGGAAGTATAGTCGCAAGATCGAAACTTAAAGGAATTGGCGGGGAGACATACAACGAGTGACGCGTGCGGTTCAATTAGATTTTACACCGTGAACCTCACCAGGAGCGACAGCAGGATGAAGGTCAGTCTAAAGGGCTTACCTGACACGCTGAGCGGAGATGCATGGCCGACGTAAGCCTGTGCTGTGAAGTGACCTGTTAAATCAGGTAACAGGCGAGACCCGTGTCGTTAATTACTACAGAAATGGGTACCTTAACGAGATTGCCTTGGTAACAAGGATGAAAGTGCGGGCTACGTCAGGTGAGTACGTCCCTAATCCCCTGGGCTACACGCGCGCGGCAATGGTATGTTCAAATGGATGCGACTCCGAAAGGAGAAGCTAATCCCCTAACGCATATCTCAGTCCAGATCGAGGGTTGCAACCCACCCTCGTAACGTTGGAATTCGTAGTAATCGGATATTAGCACTGTCCGGTGAATAAGTCCCTGTCTCTTGCACACACCGCCCGTCAAACCAACCGAGTTATGTAGGGATGAAGCTCATAAGAGAAAAATCTTTTCATGACAAGGTAGGTTAAGTCGTCACAAGGTATCTGTAGGGGAACCTGCAGATGGATCACCTCCTATAAATTTCATTTCTAGTGTTTATTTCTTGGTAAATTTTTCCTCGAGTACGAAAGTACACTTCGAAAAAATTTCCCGGCGAACTAAACCACTAAAAATAAAATTTGTTTTTCGTAAGAAGAACTTTAAATAATTATAAGCAGTTAGAATTGGTCATCTAGCTTCATTATATAATAATGAAGTGAAGAATTATTTTGTGTCTGGTGCTGGAGACTCTGGTGCTAGTAAAGGGCCTGTAGTCTAACTGAAAGACAGATTCGAAGAGGAATTCGAATCGGAGACAACAGGCTGAAACCAAGGGCCTGTAGTCTAGTGGTAGAATACTTCGCTTGCACCGAAGAGGTCCGTGTTCGACTCACGGCAGGTCCATTCCGAAAGAAAATCACACTTACCCTCTTATGAGGAATAAGAAAGCAAATCAGCTTTTAAAAAAATTAACGATGAACCGAGAACAACCACGTTGTCTTGGGGAGTTTGAGAATTGTCTGGCGACAGGCATTATATTCGATGAGAACAGTATAAGAAATTCACTAAAGACACTTCTGTAGAAATACAGAGGTAAATGATTTGATTAAATCAAAGTGAAGAAAGATAGATTCTATGAAACTATTAGATGGATAGCTTGGCTTAAATTTTGATGAAGGACGTGGCAAGCTGCGATATGCTTGGGTGAGGTGCATGCAACCTTTGACCCCAAGATCTCCGAATGTGAAACACAATAATGCCGAAAGGCAGAGTTACGCCGGGAATTGAAACATCTTAGTACCGGTAGGAAAAGAAAATAAATAATGATTCCCTTACTAGCAGCGAGCGAAAAGGGAACAGGGCAAGCTGAATCTCCTTTGGAAACAAAGGTAGAGATGTGGTTTGGTGTAGAGCTGAAGTTAACGAGTTGAAGTGAACTGGAAAGTTCCGCTTTAGAGGGTGATAGCCCCGTAAATTAAGTTAGCAAGTTTGAACCATAAAAAGAGTAGGGCGACTTGGATTAGTCGTCTGAATATGGGAGAATTAACTCCTAACCCTAAATAGTAATTTAAGTCCGATAGCGAACGAGTACCGCGAGGGAAAGCTGAAAAGTACTCTCACAAGAGAGTTAAAAGACTTGAAATCTAATAGTTACAAAATAGCTACGGCCCCAAGGGGTTGTAGCGTGCGTTTTGAAGAACGAGCCAGGGAGTTTATTTATGTGGCAAGGTTAATTAAGGAAGCCGAAGCGAAAGCGAGTGTTAACGCGCGTTAGTCACATGGGTAAGACCTGAAGCCAGATGATCTATACCTGAACAGGATGAAGTTTTTTGAAAGAGAAATGGAGGTCCGAACCGTTGTTACGTGCATGTACTCGGATGATTTGGGTATAGGGGTGAAAAGCCATTCTAATCTGGCGATAGCTGGTTCCTGCTGAAATATGCCTAGGTATAGTCCAGTGTAGTTTGTTTATGAGGTAAAGTACAGATAAGTTTTGCAGAGCATTTTTGCTACGGAAACTTTTCTAACTCAGAACTTGTAAACTGCGTAGCACTGGAGACAGCGACGGTATGTAAGATACTGTTACGAAACCCGAACAAGGGAGCCCGAAGTTAAGGTCCCAAAATACTTACTAAGTGTAACGAAGAGAGTCATTATTCTGAGACAGTGGGGAGGTAGGTCTAGAAGCCGCCATCCTTTAAAGAAAGCGTAACAGCTCACCCATTGAGAATAGTGGCCCCGAAAATGGACGGGGCTAAAGCAAATTACCGATACTTCGGATACAT
>JABHTJ010000003.1 GCA_018697295.1 archaeon | reverse complement strand
TTGGTACATCGCTGTCGGCTCTTCCTATCCTGGATGTGCACAAGCATCCAAGGGTGTCGGAGTTCACGCATTAAAAGGGATCGTTAGCTGGGTTAAGAACGTCGTGAGACAGTTTGTATGATATCTACTAGATGTGTTGTTGATTGAGTGGAAGGACCCTCCAGTACGAGAGGAACGTGGGTTCGCAGCCTCTGGTCTACCAGTTGTTATGAGCAGGCTGGGCAGCTACGCTGTATACTGATAAGTGCTGAAAGCATCTAAGCACGAAGCAGTCCGCAAAACGAATCAACATATGCCGCGGAAAAAGACCGCGTTGATAGAAACGCCGTGTAAGCATTGAGCTTTCGCGATTTGTTCAGCGGGCGTTTACTAAAAGCTACAACACATCATCGATATAAATCGCGATGAAATATATCTTCCTCTTAGTGATTTTCTATACTGTTCTTATTTTGATTATGTTAAAATAATTTTTTAAGAATTTGAAACGTGACGGGAGTCTCTAAAAATCTAACATTCAAAATTATTCCTATCAACAGAATTATTAAATTTCAAATATTCAATAAGCAACGGCTCAATAGCGACGATATCTTTTGAAGTAACAAGGCCGACCAACTCTCCATTATCAATTACTGGCAAATGTTTGATTTGATTATTCCCCATTAATTGAATTGCACTTTGAAGTTCAATTAAAGATTCTACAAAAACAATATTTCGAGACATCACTTTTTCAACACAAGTATGTTTTGGATCAAGTTCACATGCAACAACTTTTCTTAAAATATCTTGTTCAGTAATTATTCCAACAACTCTATGTTCTTCGACGATAACAACGCAACCAATTTTATTTTTGGCCATAACTTTTGAACAATAAAGAATAGAATTTTGCTTAGACGCGACGATTATATTTCTTTCCATTACTTCATGAACTTTATATTTCCCTTGCATAAGAATCTAAGTTATCTAAAGTTTTTAGGCATTGTTGTAAGAACATATATATGTTCTATAATAGAATTTATCTTCCAAAAACATTCTTAAAAAAATTATATCCTGGAAAAATTGCCTTCAATAAACTTTCAGAAAAAATTCCTTTGATATTTTTTGCTTGAACAATCTTAATCTCCTTCAAATTAGAATCGGCAATTCTTTTTGTCACATCATATTTTTCAGAGATTGTCGGATCAAAACTTTCTCCACAATTCACATCTATGCAGTCATATTTACAATTTGGATTGGCATCACATTCTTCTTGGGTTCCTGCACAAATTCCAATTCCCTCACACCAATAACCACAAGGCTCAATCGTATCGCAATTTTGTTCAGCACTTGCAATCGAAGGAAATAATAAAACACTAACAATTAACAAAACAAAAATATTCTGCAATAAATTCTCTTTTTCCATAGTAAATTCTAGATTAAATTATATATAAAGTTTTTGATAATTTCTCTAACCAAAACCCTTAAAACACCAAAATTCTTTCAATAATTAAGCAGTAGGGTAGCTAACTGTTGGCATCTTGTCTAAAAGGCAAATGAAATGTAAAATGATTTCTAGATGCTAAGGAAGGTCCGCACATCCCTTTTTGGTTTATTCCATTAAGGACAAATTATATTCGAAAGAATAACGTCGCGAGGCGTGGCAAGTGACATAGAGACGATCCGATTTGATTCGGCTGGAACGAGCACTCCTAATTGATGCAACCGTTTTGCACGGGCGTAGTCAGATGTTAGCATACACTGTTTGTCCTCGGACAAAGTGTAACAGAATGTGGCCTATTCCCTACTGCTTTTTTTATTTACCTTGTCTTCCAACAACCTTAAAAACTCTCGATGAATTTATTTTCTTATGGGGCTGTAGCTCAGTGGGAGAGCACACGACTGAAGCTCGTGGTGTCGCAAGTTCGATTCTTGCCAGCCCCATAATCTAACTCAGCGACAGTCACAATCTTTCCATTAATTTTATAAACATCTTCTCCCATCAACATCTATGAAAAAGAAAGGTGCAATCGAAATGTCTATTGGAACAATTGTAATAATTGTTCTATCTATGTCTATGTTGATTCTTGGTTTAGTCCTCGTAAAAAATATTTTTGGCGGAGCAACTGATTTAGTCGACTTAAACAATCAACAAATTGCGGCAGAAATTGCAAACGTTTATGGCGATGATCAAAAAGTAGTATTGTACCCTAACGTAAATATTTTCGACGTCAAACCAGGTAAAAGCTCAGCATTCGCAATCAGAATAAAAAACACTATTGAAGGGACAGCCGGACAAAACGCATTATTTTCTTATGAAATCTCTCTTGAAGGCCTAGAAGAATGTGAGCTCAGTCAAGGAGACGTTTTTTCATGGATGATTGGAGAATCAGGAGATAACATTGCAATTCCCTCATCAGAAGGACACATCGAAAAAATCTTAATCAACGTCCCAGAAGGAGCTCCTCTTTGTGAATTCAAAACTAGAGTTAATGTTTTGAATAAAGTTGACGGAACAGAAAAAAACTACGGCGCAGCTCAATTCTTTATCAAGATAAAATAAATTCAAATAACTAATTTTATTAACTCTCGAACATCCATCATAACATGAAACTAAAACTTTACAACACCTTAACTCACAAAAAAGAAACCTTCAAACCAATAAATCCAAAAGAAGTAAAAATCTATACCTGTGGTCCGACAGTTTATTGGTTTGCTCACGTCGGAAATTTTCGTTCATACATTTTCTCAGATTTACTAAAACGAGTTCTTCTATACAATGAATACAAAGTAAAACATATAATCAATGTAACTGATGTTGGCCATTTAACTTCAGATGCTGACGAAGGAACTGACAAATTAGAGTCTGCTGCAGCAAAAGAAAATAAAACAGCTACAGAAGTTGCAAAATATTACTTTAACGTTTTCAAACATGATTTTTCTAAACTTGATTTATTGGAGCCAGACGCATGGCCCAGGGCGACTCAACATATCAAGGCTCAGATAATGATGATTCAATCTTTAGAAAAAAAAGGTTATACTTACAAAACAAGCGATGGAATCTATTTTGACACTTCTAAATTTAAAAATTATGGAAAACTTTCCAGGAAAAAAGCAGGGGAATTAGAGGCAGGAAAAAGAGTTTCATTAAAAGATAAGAAAAATATTACAGATTTTGCTTTATGGAAATTTAGTGAACTTTCAATTAAGCGTCAACAAGAATGGAAAAGCCCTTGGGGAATTGGTTTTCCTGGATGGCATATTGAATGTTCAGCGATGGCTTCAGAATATTTGGGAAAACATTTTGATATTCACACTGGTGGAGAAGATCACGTCCACATCCATCATGAAAATGAAATCGCACAATCTGAAGCTTGTTTCGAAAAAAGTCCTTGGGTAAATTACTGGATGCATAATGCTTTTTTAGAAGTTCCTGGAGGAAAAATGTCCAAGAGTAAGGGAAAAATAGAAACTTTAGAAGATTTAGAAAAAAAAGGAATTTCGGAACTCGCATACAAATATTTTATGTACACTGCACATTATAGAAAACCGCTAACTTGGAGCAGCGATGCCATCCAATCAGCAGTGCAATCTTATGACAAACTAAAAAACATAACAACAAACCTTCATGACGACAAAAAAATAAACAAAAATTACATAAAAAAATTCGAAGATAAAATAAATGATGATTTAGATATGCCTGGAGCTCTCGCAGTTTTATGGGAGCTTCTCCGAGATAAAACTGCTTCTGGAAAAGTGAAAACAGTTCAAAAAATGGAAGAAGTTTTTGGTCTAAGATTATTTGAAAAAGCAGTTATTTTAATT
>JABHTJ010000004.1 GCA_018697295.1 archaeon | reverse complement strand
TTTCATTTTTTAAATTCTTAGGGAGTTTTTTTCTTAATTTCATTTTTCTTTAGATTTATCAATTTGTTAACCCTTTTTTCATAAAATACTCGGTCAATCAAACCTTAAATACCTTTAGAAAATCTCTGACTGATAATAGTTAGATGTATTAATAATTTGAACAGTGTAGGTGGGCTGTTTTTTAGGAACTTAAAACTCACATTTAATATCTTTTATCATAGTAGAATTTATGTTAATCTTAAATAAAAAAAGCTCTAAGAAAAAATTAGAGCTTTTTTTATTTCTCGAGCGATCTTTCTAGAAAGCAATGGGGGGACAGCATTACCTATCTGCACATAGTATCCTTGCTTTGTAGAAGAAATGACATTAAAAGAATCTGGAAATGATTGTAATCGCATTCCTTCTCTTAAGGTAAGTGTCCTATTTTGTTTGTAATGTATATTGCATCCAATAACTATTCTATTAAAGAAAGTGGTAAGTGTGTAGGAAGGCCTATCAGGTAATAATCGTCCATAAAGGGTAGTTCTCCGTCCAAGCTCTTTTAATTTTTTAATTCTAATAGTAGATAATCTATCCGGAATATTTTTGTAATTGCCTCCTGGAGGGATTTTTGGGATAATCTCTTTTTCCAAATTACTTATCCGAGGAGTAATATGCTGAGAGGTTTTATTTTTGCTATCTCGAATCCATTTTTGATATTTTGAAAACACATTATTTTCTAATGAAACCACTCCATCCTCAGTAGGTTCTGGAAGATCAGATATGGCTTCAAAAACCGAGACCCATTTTTTAGAATCTATCCCTTTTTCAGAATGAGAAGGATTAGGAAATGATACATTTATCCCCCCTCTCGATCCAATCAAAAATATCCTTTTTCTCCTTTGGGGAACTCCATAATCTGCAGCATTTAAAATTTTGTAAGACACCTCATATCCAATGTCTTTAAATTTCCCAATTAATTCTTTTAATATCTCTTTTCCATCTTCATCTCGAGCTGATTTCAAACCAACCACATTCTCTAATAAAAATATTTTTGGTTTAATCTTTTCAATAATCTTTAAATAGGTCCAGACTAGCTTTGAGCGAATATCTCTTGGATCTCTCTTTCCAAGCCCAGAAAAACCCTGACAAGGAGGGCCGCCAATGAC
The DNA here is from genome assembly GCA_018697295.1 of archaeon. Classification (GTDB taxonomy): domain Archaea; phylum Nanobdellota; class Nanobdellia; order Pacearchaeales; family GW2011-AR1; genus JAGVXH01. Next base: position 79,069 of record JABHTJ010000004.1, on the reverse strand, counting down.
TACCTCTGCATTTGGAATTGCTCCTATATCTACATCCAAGATATTTTTACATAAGATTTTTTCAGAAATATTTTCCTTATAGGTTTCACAGCAATTATTTTCAATATCGTTTGCCCATATAATTGAAAAACCTTCCTTGATAAAACCCATATCTAAACCCCCACATCCAGAGAATAGACTAACAACTCTCATTTTCATCTCTATTCCTCCAATTCCAAATATTCATAATCATTCAGCTTATCTAACCTTTCTTTGGAGATTTTAACTGCGGAATTAGATTGATCTACTCCGATCCAATTTCTCGATAAATTTGATGCTGCTATAAGTGTAGTTCCAGAGCCACAAAAACAATCCAAGACAAGACTATTTTCACTAGATGATGCAGAAACAATAAGTTCAATTAATTCAATATTCTTTTCAGTAGGATATTTAGTTTTTTGGGGATCTTTAAACTCCAATATATCTTGTATTTTTTTACCATTAGATTCATCGACAAAGAATTTTTTTCTTGGAACATCATTTTTTGACCATTCAATTAAACCTTGTGAATCTAAAATATCAAGTTGCTCCGGAGAATATCTCCAATGTCTTCCCCTGGGAGGGTTCATCCCTTTCCAGGGCTGTCCAGTAAGTCCATTTGCGGTTTCTCCTGGCGCATGTACTGGGACCGTAGTGTATCTCCTACCATTTTCATCAGTTTTTTTAAATAATCGTTCAATATCTTCTTTTGAATGTTTAATCTTAGGTTCATTCCATATATGATTGCCAGATTTTTTTGCGTAAAATAAAATCATATCTTTTACATTTCCATAAGCCTTCCTGGAGAAATTCTTTGGGTTGCATTTAATACGAGTTATATCATTAATAAAATTATTTATCCCGAAAATTTCATCCATTAAAACTTTAACATAATGCCCAATCTTATAATCTATATGGAGATATATGGAACCTTCTTCTGAAAGCAAATCCCTTAAGATTAGTAGTCTCTCTCTTAAAAAATCTAGATATTCTTCGCCTATTAGTTCGTCTGAATAGGCAATATCTCCACCACTAATACGGCTGATAGAGCTTGCCTTATCCTCACTCATGTTAAACACATTGTTAGTGGCGAATGGAGGGTCAATATATATTAAATCAATTTTTCCAGCCATACCTTTAGAGTCTCGAAGATGCTTGAGGACCTCTAAATTATTCCCCTTAATTAATTTGGATTTGGCGCCCTCAAGTCCGGAAACAAAAGTTAATTTTTTATTATATTCCCCCATTTTAAATAAATTCCTAAAGAGAAAACAAAAACTCCCTTAAGACTAAGGCACTCATAATATTATAGTCCTTATATTCTTCAGTTATTCCCTTATACATTTTATTTTTACCTTTGATATATAAGACTCCATCAAGTATTGCGATTTTTATTGCATTTCCTTCACTTTTTATGGTACTTATTGCATCCTCAAATTGAGCATTTTGGTGTCCTCCAAAATCTGTTAAAAATTTAGCCTCTCCGATAATATATTTTCCATTAAACCTACCAACAAAATCTAAACCCTTATTTCTATTATAACCTAAATTTTCTTTTGCAAATTTCATCATTTCATTATCGCTTGCATCCAACACTGCATTTTCTTCCGAAGAGATAAATTCTTGAAGAGATAGAACTGGAACTCCAAGAGTCCCTTTTTTTAACCATCTCCTAAACAGAGGACCTATTTGCCTATTTGTTTCTTTTGGCTCGGAACACCGATCATATATTTTTTCTAAGCCCATCTCCACTAGTCTCCCATATAGTCGAGCAATGGTATTTGGATTTCTTTCAATCGATGCCTTATCCCTTTTCAGATATGCAACATAAGAATCTTTTATAGGAAATAAATCTAAGGATAACAAAATTTTTATCAATTCTGTCTCATTCTTTGTATTAAACGCCTTTTCTGCTAATTCCCACTTAGCTGCATCAAGTTCCCTAATTCCCTCAGGAATAGTAGGGTATATTTTAAATAATTCATCTAAATAATTTTTTTGATTGGCGAATTCTATGCTTAATTGGGTCCAATAATCTACTTCATTTTCCATGTGAGAAATAAGAAACCTTCCTTTTTAAAATTCTCTATAAATTAAGCTCCTCGCACAATCAATCTCTTTCATCAAAGGTATTTTTAACTCTGAATTTCCACAATGCCTTCACAATCTCAACTTCTGCCCAAGTATCTAACTTACAATATTCTTCTAAATCTTCATAAACTTTCAATCTATCAGATTCATCAACATCATCAAAAGTAACTCGTTCATATTCCAAACTTGCTAAAATCCCATTCCCAATATCTAAATCTTTATATGACAAATCAGTTAAAACTGGCAAAACAGCCTTGATACTCGCACTTCCTTTTTGTCTCGAATCATAAAAATCAAAATTCGTAAACGGAATCATCAAATCCTTAACTCTTGGTAAAATATTCTCCTCATACCATTCTCTAAACTCTGGAAATGCCGTCGCCCCTTCATTCATCACACCCTTTTCAAATCCTTGATTGTAAACCAAAACACTTCCTTCAGTTCCCAAATTATCTTTAAGCGCTTGCATAAATTCTTTTCTTTGATCTGCCTTTCCTTTTGCTAAAAACGAAACATGTTCGCACACTCCATTTTTTTCTTTTTGAATATGTAAGCTAAATTGAAAAGGAATTCTTTGATAAGGCTTCATTCCATTAAATTTCGGAATCGCGGGATTAATCGTTTCAAAATCTAAATAATAAATTGGATATTTTAAATTGCCCAAGAAATTTTTAATCGCAACATCGTCAATATGCTGACCTCCACCATGAGCTAACCGTCGCTGAATCTTTTGTTTATCATTAAGTTTCACACTCTCAGGAACTTCATTCATTTTAACAATTCCTTCTTTATAGAGCTCAACTTTTTTCTTAGTAAATAGCCTGTATAATTCAAAAATACTTTCTTCTGGAAGACTCGCCATAAATTCATCCTTACAAATATTGTCATATTCAATCGTTAGTAAATCATCAACCGAAAATTCAGGTTCTTCACCATTAATCACTACAAACATTTTCTCAATCCTTTCTTTAATTCCTTCAGAAAATTCTTCTACTTTCTCAGTTATGTCTGCTTGAACAAATAATTCTTCAACATCTATTTCTCCATCTCGCAAATATTCAGAATTAAGATGCATCAAGATACAATTCCGAATTTTAAGCCCAGCCTTCTCATAAATATACTTTTGAAACGCCAAATCATGAATATTCAGGTCCTTAACCTTCGACGCACTCTTAACTTCAATAATATCCCATTCGTCATCACCTACAGGAAGCAAAATATCTCCACGAGAAAATAAATCATCAACTAAAAATCCGGCTTCGTAAATTGTTTGTCGATTCACTACTGCTTCTTTTGTTTTTTCTAGATTTTCCTTAAATTCTTTATTTGATAAGTCAATTCCGTTGGGAAAATTCTTAGTTGCTAAAACTCCGATCATATCCCCTACTTCAAAATTGTGTTTTGCAGAAATGTCCGGCTCAGGAATCCGTTTCTTATCATTGACGCTGATCCAGAGAAGTTTTGGACATTGAAGTCCGTTTAGGTATTTTGATTTTGTTAGGAGTTTATTTGCCATCTTTAATGATTTGTTAAGAAGTTTTAAGTCCTATTTATCTTTGAGATTTGCATCCTAAAAGCTTTATCCATTCTTACGATACTATCTATCAAAAAGCTATTCATTTTATTCCAGTCCTCTTTATTAGATACGTCAACCCCATCTAATTGATTTTTTATTCTAGAAGTAACATTTTCTTCCATCTTTTCCCAAGTTAGTTCACTACCAAAATTAGATTCTATTTTTTCTTTTTCATTAAAGAGAATATCAAATATTCGTTTATTTTCTTCCTGTGTACCACGATTTATATAAATCTCTGACCGAGCATATTTTTTAGAAATAACAATATTTATACTTACACCACTCATTCCAAGCGAGGTTCCGATCCAATTATCTATTCTAGGATTAACAGAACCGAATAGAGAATTTAATTTGTTTATTTCCTCCAGAAATTGCGTCCAAAATTCTTTTCTGACGATATGTCTCTCGGCATAAATCTTTCCCCTCTGTCTTTGGCTTTTCTCTTGCTCAACTTCCTCAGAAATAATTGTTGTTCTAGCTAATATTTCATCTCCCCCACTAGTTTTAGTATATTTGAGAATAAGAACATTAATACTCACATCATAGTTATCTGATAACCATTCTATCATCCTTTGCAGTGATTCATCTACTCCGGTTCCAACCATTAAAATTTTTTGAAATTTATTAACTGAAATTTCATCCAAAGATTCATCATTTAAACCAAAACCCTCTCTTAGAGTATCGTCTATATTTTTTTTGTTATACTTCTCACACTCAAGATTTAATTTATCTACATCCCAAGATGCCACATCAGAGGCATAATCAACTGCCTGGGCCAAAACCTCTCTATGAAGTTTATCCCTCTTCAGTTCAACGATTACCAAGTTCCCAGACCTATCAATTCCCAAAAAATCCAAAGGACCCCTTTTTGTCATAACTTGTTCTCCAATAAGAAGAATGTCACTACCTAAAATCTCTGGATTGCTCCTTATCCATTTTTCAAGATCATTCACTTCTTTTCTGCCTGTTTTAACCATGGTTGTTTCTGAGAGACTTAATTTTTCTCCTTCTATCTGCCATAATTTTATTTCTGTAGACATATTTTTTAGACAAATTATAGGTTTTTAATTATATCGGCGAATCATTACATTTTAATTTGACTTCTATAAATAATCTTCCAACTTAACTCTCAAAATCTCATCTAACTCCAAATCATATCTCACATAATCATTAGAAACTCCTAAAATAATAATCTGTTTATCTTCAGCTTCAGGAACCTGCTTTAACAAATCAGTCTTATGCTGCTGCATCCTTTCATCCATTACAAAAATCTCATCGGCCCAGTCAACTAATTCTTTCGTAACTTTTTTCTCATCAAGACAAAAAGGCCCGACTCCGGCAGATCTCGCCTCAAATTTCTCAGAATCCTTAAATAAAGCCTCTGCCGCAGGGCTTCTATCAATATTACTTGAGCAGAGGAATAGTAAATGAGTTTTCATTTTATTTCAAAACAAAACAATCTATAAAAAACTACTGAATTTTAATTTTATTTAATCCTGAAAACTTCACCATTACCTTCTGGATACTTTTCATTTAGAACATCACAGGTAGGTGAATTTTCTTGGTAGCAGATTAATAAATTTATAAAATCCTCCGTAGAAGAAATCTGTTCTTTTAGGCCTTCTAGATCTTGTAATGCTGAATCCTCGTAAAGATCCATTACCTTATTTTTTTGGGAATCTGAGTAAAATAATAAAATTACAAGAACGGCCATAACAATCCACGCCCAAATTGGAACTTTCTTCTTTTCCACCATAAACAAACTACTTGTTCGATCTTTAAATATCTTTATATCTTTAAAAAATTTGTCTGAGGGGAACCCCCTCCTACCTCCCCCTTTTGCCCAACGTCGGCAGGAATAAAGAAAAAGTATCGTTAGAAAGCCTCCTACAGCGTCTATAAACACCTAAGCACCTACTCCAGCACCCTCGTGGAATACCTTCACACACGCATTCTCATTACACTCCATAGGCATTAGAGACTATGGAAGAACACTCATACAAACCTACTCCTCCAGAGGAAATATCGATTTCCTGTGGAGTCAAACAACGCGCGCGGAAGGGGACGGGGAAGGGGACGGGGAACGACCGAAAGAGTGAAATGGCTATCGGGAGTGAGAAGAATTGAAAGCAATATCCATACTAAAAGGTAAGGGTATTAGGATGTAAAAATCGTAGATTTTTAAAGTCAAAGAAATATATAAGCTTACTCTTTTTAGTATGGAGTCCGATTAGTCCAAATGGACTTTCTGGACTTTCTGGACACTCTTTGATATTAGTCCTATTAGTCCCCCTCCCTATAAGGGGGGACTAAGGACTCAAAGTCTTTTGCTTTATTACTTCATAATGCCCTCGATATTTCTTTTTTACAAGATCTCTCTTTATGAGTTCATTCAAAGCATCATTAATTCTTTGTTTAGAACTTGAGAGTCCATCTATCGCTTCTCTTGTATCAAATTCACTAATATCTTTCTCACCAAACCACACCATCAACTTCTGACAATTTCTTGCTAAAGCCGAATTATCTTGTCTCTCTCCAAGATATTTGAACCTAAAGAATTTCTCTTCATCTGTTTCAATCTCAATATCAAAAGGCTCAATTTCTTTTCCAGAACGGCTCTTTGTTTGCCGAATAGTTATTTTAGAATTTCTTCGCTCTACCTGGATAACTCCATCAACAAGATTTACAAAATCAGAAGAACCACGAAGCCTATCCTTTTGATTTCCATTGTTTCTTCCCTTCTTATGGTGATGAATAAATATAAATGATGCTCCAGTTTTTTCGCACAATGGTTTCATTATTTCATTAAGAAAATAATTTACTGCATTGGCATCATTTTCATCAAAAGAGATAATTCTCCGATAAGTATCCACTACAACAAGCCTAATATTATTCTTTCCAATAAATTCCTCCAAGAAATCTACATCTTCGATATGATCTAAGATTAAAGATTGTTCAGATAGAAAATGAAGAGGTAATTCTCCGTATTCTTCTTTAGAAATCTTTAATCCATTGGCAATCATTTCAATCCTATTTTGTAATTCTGGAATTGAGTTTTCCCGGTCAATAAACAATACTTCTCCTTGCTCAACATCAAAATTATCAAGAAAAGGAATACCCTTCGCAACACACAAGCTAATATTCAAACATAACCAAGATTTATAGACTGCACTATCTCCTGCGATTATTATCATCTTTTTATCTTTGATAATCTTCTGAATCCTCCAATTATACGGAGGACATTCATATTCATACAATTCCTTCAAGGATAAAACTTTAAATTTTGGTTTTTCTCCTTCTTTTTTCCCAATAGTTTCTTCTTCAATAAGACCCTCAAACCAATCTAAGTCTTCCCTTAATTTTGGAATATCTTTTTCTCTTCCTTTTGCTAATCCAAAGAAGTCCCCTCGGTAAGCCATATTTCTATCTCTATCCAATAATGATTTTAATGTAGAGTATCTTGCTTCTTCAGGAGTTGTTTTAACCCCCATATTAACCACTCACACCAAGATTTCTTTTAATCCAGATTTTATTTTCTCTCTCAATGTCTTCAGGAGTATTTCCTGTCCCGTGAATTCTCCCACACTTATCTTCAAGAGCAATAACTACTTCTATAAACTCTGAATCATAATTTTTATTAACCATTTCATTCTTCTATCTGTTCATTGTTTAGTTTTTTTTGAGAGTATACTTCCAATTCTAATTGTAAATTCTTTAAGAAACGAGTTTCAAATTCTTGTAGATTATCTATCATTTTCATTACCTCTATGATTTGGATTTTTATTTCTGAAAAAACAAGAAGCACACGCAACTAAAACTAATTCACTTTTTGTTTCCCACTTATGCCCACACTTTTTACAAATAACTTCCATGACATATTAACAACAACAACGTTTATGTAGTCTACTTTGTAATAAGTAGTAAGTTAGATAAGATGAAAAATAAGGATTGGTTAAAACACCTACAACAAGGGAAAGGGAAAGAGATAGCAAGACAATTTTTTTCAGGATTTACAACACAAGAAAAAGTTTCTAAAATCTTATATCCCGATAGAAAAAAAAGGGCAAGTGGAGAAAGTAAGCGAAAACCTAAAGAGAAAATGAAAAAGACCCATTATGTAGAGCCCATCATAAATATTCGATGTAGGGAGTGGAAAAAGCTAGGGTTTCTCGAAAAATCTTCTCCCATTCCATTCAAGGATAAGCTGGGACGCCCTCAAACAACTTTTTGGCAGATTATGAATCTAGAACCTTTTTACATTTATTGCAGTGAGAAACATAGCATAGAATTTTCTTCAGATGAAAAGAAGTTTGTAAATAGTTTGCTAAATGACAACTATAAGATAAGAGAAATTATTCTGAAGTTATATCCTGATGATGATATCATCAACGCAATTCTTAAATTTTATATTAAACATTTTCCATTACCATTTGACGCATTACATGGACGCTCAAAAGAGAAATTTGATAAAGAATATATTGGGCTGATAGATAGGGCGGAGAGGGATGCAAAAAAGGTTATAAAAAAATTTAAAGACAATCCTAAAGAACAGGTTAAGCTGGCAAAAGAATATCATGAAGAACTATTAAGGATTGAAAAAAATCCCATTAAATATCTCATTAAAGTTATACTTTATAGCGTATCATATCTTTATATGACAAATCATATAAAAAATCCTCAACTTGTCTTAAATGTGGATACAAAATTTATGAAAGTCTTGGGAATAGCTTAAAATCAGTTTGTTTCTATAGTTTTCTTTAATGCCTGTTGAACCAGCTTCATAATATCATCTTTAGAAACACTATTTTTCCTTAATTCTTCAATCTCTAACTTTAACTCGTGCTTTTTCTCCTCGTCTAAGTCTTCAAAACTATAAACACTCTTGGCCATAGCGTCTTTAACGTCAGTAGTTGAAAGGTGAGTATAAACATCCCTCATATCTAAAGAATGACCTAAAAACTTCTTAACAATACTATCTGGAATATCTGCGTTTGTGTATAATTCAGTTGCTCTTGCGTGCCTTAACATATAAGGGGTTATCTTCCTACCCAAAATATCTTTAGATAATTTTGTTAACCACCAAGAAACTAAATCTTTCTTCAATGGTTCGTTCTTATCTTTTGGACTAGGAAACACAAGGGGAGTATCTCCTGCACTAACTTGCCTTAATTTCCGAAGGTATTTTGTTGCTTCCTTAACATAAGTTACTCTTGACTTCTTCGTTTTTGTTGAATATACTTTTAATGAAGTGATCTCTCCTTTCTCTTCGCTTATTCTATCCCAAGTTATTGTTCTTAATTCGATTGGCCTTAATCCACTTTCATAAGAAGTAATAAGATAAGTTTTCCACATCAATCTTTTTTCTGCGTTAACTAATCTCTCAATTTCTTCTTTCTTAGGAATCGTTTGGGCGTTAATTTTCTCCTCATTTATACCAAACCTTAACTTAATATCCGATAAGTTTTGAAATCTATCACTCCAATCTTTAAAATGCCATTTTAGAAATCTCTTGATACTTGCCTTTAATTCATTTTGAGAAGATCTTGTTATGTCGCTCTTATTCAATAAGGCTAGATAATTTCTTAAATCTTCAAGAGTTAATTTATCAAAAGGCTTACTCACCACATTCCTAAATTGAGTAATGCTTCTTTTATTATTTTCTAGCCGTTTCTCACTACTTGAAGAAATAGAAACATAGCCTACAAAATCTAATATAATCTTTTGTTCCTTTTTTGAAAGAGCATTAAAGACTTTTATCCCTTCACCCCTCTTAAATCTTGGATATTCTTTAAACTTCATAAGTTAAATAACTTTATAACACTTATAAAAGTTGAGTAAAATACCTCCATTATACTATTGAGGCCTAATCGACTAGTTCCTTAACTCTCATCAACAATAATCATTCACCTCATCACTTTAAAAAGATTTTGATAAGACGAATTACTTGCAATCATAAAATTTTCTTTTATGTCTCATAAAATAAGGATAATAAAAACAATTATAGGATTCCTTATGACCTTCTTCCAAATCAGTAATCTTCACATTAAGTTTTGCTCGCCTTTCATCCAATGGAGAGAGTTTATTACGTTCACGATATTTAGCGTCAATTTGACTCTCAGAAAAATGTCTTCTTGCAGAAATATTTCCAGCCATTGTTAATCCCCATTTACTTCTTCTTTCGAGAAGCTTTCTTCACAACTTTCTTAACAGACTTTTTACCAACAACTTCGTTTCGCAACTTTTCAATTTCTTCTAACAAAAGCGCGTGATTCATACTAAGATGTTGCACCTTATCGTGAAGATCGCTAAAAGCATCATTAAGCATAAGCATGTCTTTTTTCACATAACCAAAGCTGGCAGAAATATTTTTTTCAGCCTGAGTATTCATTGTTTCCATAGTATACTACGAAAATTAAACTTTATAAAAGTTATGTTTTTGTAACTTTAGAATTAAGACAAATAAGAAGACTATCGCAAGAATTAAATACTAAACTCAACTAAAGAAACTATGGTCAAGAAAAAAGAAATAAAAAAACATTCTCGTGCCAAACATTTAATTTTGACGATTTTAATTGCCCTAGTTCTAGTTTTCTTTATAGCATATGCAATCCAATCAATTTATCCAGGTCCTGAATACGAAGATTATTGTGGGGAAAGAGGAAACGGAATTATCTACGACGACCAAACGAATTGTATTGATAACGGGGGACAATGGAGTGACTACAATACTAAACCATTTCCAGAACCAGAACCAACAGGATATTGCGACATGGATTTCACCTGCAGACAAGAGTATGATTCGGCAAGAGAAATTTATGAGCGAAACGTATTCTTTGCAAACTTACTTTTGGGAATTCTCGCAGTAATTGCTTCTTTATTCTTAATGGTAGAAGCAGTCTCAACCGGCTTCATGGGCGGCGGTTCAATCATGCTAGTCTACGGAACAATAAGATATTGGGGAAATCTTTCAGATATTCTCAGAACATTCTTCTTAGGAATTGCATTATTCATTCTTATTTATTTAGGATATAAAAAATTAAAATAATTTATTCTGCCAAATATTCTTGAGTAACTTCTTGAAAATGGCTAAATTTAATCGCTTCAGCAATCGCATGGGGAAGATAAGAAGGATTTTTGATTGCAGTTCCAACAAGATATTTGGCATATTCTAGCCCTCCAGGAGCAAATAACTGTGCCTTAATTGATCGTCCAACAGTCACAATATTTTCGAGACTAAATTGATGACTAGAAGTTTTTACATCCATATGTTCTTGAAGAGTTCGACATCTATCAAAATAGTTTTTAGGATCATATAGCTTTCCTAAAAGTTCTTTGTAATCTCCAATAACTTCTTCTTCAGACCTATCAGGATCATAATTAAGTTCAAATCCATGAGTATTATCGCCTGTTGTTTCTTCCCTAATTCTTCCTTCAGATTCTAAACGATTATACAAATTTGTCCCACGAACTGCTGTCAAAAGACCTGCCATGGCAACTGGAATTCCAGCTTCTTGAATAAACGTATAAAGTTTTTCAACAGAATCTCTTTGTTCCCCGTCACTCCCGACGATAAAACCACCACTAACTTCAATTCCTGCTCGCTGAATTCGCCTAACTGCATCAAGAGGATTCATTCGAGTATTCTGTCCCTTGCTCATCCCTTTCAAAACATCATCATCTGCTGATTCAATTCCCATAAAAACATAATTAAATCCTGCTTCACTCATCCCATCAAGAATGTCAGCATTATTATCCCATGCAAGATTCATACTAGCCTCAGTAAAAAAACTAAATGGCCTATCGTGCCTTTCCTGCCAAGAAATTAATTCAGGTAGAAGTCCTCTTACATTCGAACGATTCCCAATAAAATTATCATCAACAATAAAAACTGAACCACGAAATCCTCCAGAATAAAGAGCATCTAATTCCCGAGTCATTTGTTCAGGTGTCTTCGTTCGAGATTCCTTTCCAAACAACTTAGTAATGTCACAAAAGTCACAATCGAAAGGACAGCCTCGAGAATATTGAATTGCAGCAGAAAAATAATCTTCTAAATTTAACAAATCCCAACGAGGAAGAGGAGTCCGAGTTATATCTACCCTACCAGTTTTAGTTAAAAGAACATTGTCTTTTGAAACATCAGCTTCACCATAGATTCTTCTCGCATTTCCCGCAACCAAATCTTCTAAAAAAGGCTGAAGAGTCATCTCAGCTTCGCCACCAACAATATAATCAGCACCATTTAAATCAGGATAAGTTGTGGGAAAAGGCCCTCCTGCAACAACTTTTTTTCCAGCTTCATGAGCCATCTTAACAATTTTCTCATGAGATTCTTGTTGAACAATCATCGAGGAAGTAAATACAATATCAACATCGTCAAAATCTTCAGGAGTAAGAACACGCGTATTAAGATCGATTATTTTTTGAGGATCAAAATTCTCGGGCAACATTGAAAGAACCGTTGCGAGTCCAGTAGGAGGCATTGCCGCTTTCTTCCCAACAAATTCAATAGGTTTTTGGTAATTCCAAAACGTTTTAGGAAATTTAGGATAAATCGGAAGGACTTTCATCGAATATAAAGCAATGCCTTCTTTAAAAGAATTTACCGGATTTTTCATCAATGGAAAATCTTAAAAATTCTCTTTTATTCACAAAAATATCATAGTCATTACAACTAAGGCTGTAATGATTGGGCTCGCACACGCGGCGTGTGGAGCCCACTCATATTTTTTTAAGGAAAGATTTATATACTGGAAATGATTAGTGAAATTATGAATCCAAGAAAAGGGATGGTAGCAGTGATCGCATTCTTAGTCATATTAATCATAGGATTAAATTATTTTAACACAGATATTAATTTAAGTCCACCAGAGTTAGAATGTGGGGGTCCAGCTCAAGAAATTGATGTTAATCAAGATGGTGCAGATACAGGATACGGAACTGGACAAGTTGAGCCAACTGCAAGAACCATCTGTAGAGGCAATTTAAAAGATATAGCAGCAAAAAGAGCATTTACGTGCCCGGGATGTCCCGACCCAGTTCTTCAAGAAGGATGTAAACAAGAAGTAGGGAAGACCGACTTAACTGGAGATATAAATTATGATTGTAGAAGTAACTATCTGGGCGGAGGACGATTCGTGATAGAATGTTCCTGTGATTCAGCCAATCTTCAAGGAACTGCAAATGTTTGGTGTAGTGCCTGTACAGGTGCAGGATGTGTGGAAGATGTTTGCATAGACGACGGATTAGGATTCGGCAGTCCACAGTATAAAATCTCAACAAAAACTTTATAACTAAAACCACCATCAGAACTATATGATAGAACAATTCGTCGACATACAAAATCCTTATCTTCGAGGACTCGCAGTATTTTTTATAGTATTCATCGGAATAAAAGTTTTAGGATTTATTTTACAAAAAGTAATCCCATTATTTACTTCGAAAACAAAAACAGATTTAGATGATGAAATTTTGCGCAGAGCTTCAAAGCCAATCACACTAATAGGTTTATTTGTAGGATTAAGATTTGCAATAGGAGAATTCAACATAATCGAGAGTGTAGAAGCGACATTGGAAGGAGTTTTTTTAACATTAATCATCATCGTAAGTGCAGTCTTAATTTATTACATTTTAGACGCTGTAATCGTAATCGGATTCACTGAATTCGGAAAAAAATCAAAAGTAAAAATCAATGAAAGTTTAGTCCAATTCTTCCATTCAATAGTAAAAATAATTGTCTATGTCGCTGCATTCCTAATAATCTTACAAAGTTGGGGGGTTGAAATCGGACCACTTTTAGCAGGACTAGGCGTTGCAGGACTTGCAATTGCTTTTGCACTACAATCGACTTTAAGCAACGTATTCGGAGGAATTTCAATGTTACTTGACAAATCAATCCAAGTAGGAGATGTAGTAAAATTAGATGCTGATACAGGCGGAAAAATTCTGCGAATAAATCTTCGAAGCACAAAAGTATTAACCTTCGACAATGAATTAATAATTGTTCCAAACGCAAAATTAGCCGAGGGAAACATCCAAAACATTGCACTCCCCGAACCAACAGCAAGAGTAGTCATTCCTTTCAGTGTAGCTTATGGAACTAACATTGACAAAGTTAAAAAAATCGTCCTCGCTGAATTAAAAAAAATAGAACATTTTATCGAGGATCCAGAACCTTCAGTAAAATTCCTAGTAATGAATGATTCATCACTGGATTTTAAGGCATATTTCTACGTAGATTCATACAAAAATAAGCTTGGAGCAATAGATGAAGCAAACACGAGAATCTACAATGCACTCAACAAAAATAACATAGAAATTCCATTTCCACAAATGGATGTTAATTTGAAAAAATAATTACTTCTTCAAAAACTTCCCATAAATTCTAATGCTAACAAACAAAATAATTCCCCCAACTATAAATCCTGCGAGAACATCACTCAAATAGTGAACTCCAAGATATAGTCGAGTAAATCCGACAAATAACGCTAATAATCCGGCAACTAATGACATCTTCAAAACATTTTTCCTCGCTGCAAACAAATAAACCAAAAGTCCCAAGAATACAACAATAATGGTAGAGTGACCGCTCGGAAAAGCATATCCTGATTCAACAACAAAAGAATTAATCGGTCTAGCCCTACCAAATAAATTCTTCAATAAAAATATAATCGCGCCAGAAAAAAACATTACCATCAATAAAAAAATTCCTTTCTTCTCCCTATGTCTCAGGAAAAAATATGTCGCTATCAAAAATGAAACTATCGTCAACACAATACTATCAAAAAAAATCGCGATAAAATGTGAAAAAAGCGTTAATGTAGTGTTTTGAATATTTGGAGTAAATCCATTAACAGCCAAATCACAAGCAAGAGTAGGTATCATAAAATTAATAGCGATAAAAGAGTAATAAACCTTTGGAATCATAAACATAAAGCGAATCTCCAGCATCATTAAAGATACAAGAAAATTCCTCGCGATAAATTTGGCCACCCTCAACAAAATCGTCATAAATATGAGTCGCATCATCCTTAAATGTAAAATCTATTCCAAAGTCACAAACATTTTCAAGTTCCAAAACCTCACCCTCAATACATCGCCCACCTTCTTCTTCATATTGCAATTCCACTAATTCCAAACAACCATAATCTCCTGAACGCTTCCAAATTCCAAGTCCATTTTCACGTGCAGCCTCTTCAGCACTAGACAAATCGGAATAATATTCGTCATGTTCATAATAATATAGTGTCGCAAACCCTTCTTCTAAAATCGCCTCATTCAAATGTTGTCCATTCCAAAAAACATGGGCAAGAAGTCGACCATACCTATCAGTTCCAGCAATTTCCAAACTAACAGTTGTATTCTCAACAACCTTCAAAAATTCTTTCGCCTCAGAATAATAAGGCTGCTTTTTCTCAGGCGTATTTATTCCAAGGAACCGAACCTTCGCACCATTTTCAAGTTTAATCGTATCTCCATCAGTAACTTCGATTACAAATGCTTGTGTTTTTTCACTTAAATCCTCGTCGGTAAGTTGATAATACCAAATTCCACTCACAATAAATAAAATAATCAGAATCAATCTTTTTCTGTCCATGTAAGATTTAAGATAGTAAGGTTTAAAAGTCTAATTTTGGTAAAATCATTATGTCTATACAGTTCATGTATAGACTAAATACAATGTCGAAAGTAAGAATCAAATTACAAAGCGTGGAAATTGATAAATTAAATCAAGTAATAGATAGAATCAAATCTATCTCAAGTACCGCAGGCATTCCAATTTCTGGCCCAATACCATTACCAACAAAAAGATTAAAAGTTACAACAAGAAAATCTCCTTGTGGTGACGGAACAGCAACATTCGACCGATTCGAAATGAGAATCCATAAACGAATCGTTGACCTTCCAGCAAACGACAAAATCTTACATAATGTTATGAGAATCTCAATTCCACGAACAGTTAAGATTAAAATCGAGATGGTTGATTAATTTCTCACAATAATTTTAAAAAAATTTACCTTTTATGCCCTGAAGAATTTGACCAATTTGGAACTCCGCCTGTAGGATTCAATCTCTTTCCAGTGACTTTTCTACGACCATGATATTCCTCTGATTCAACTTCTCCTTTCTTAAAAGATCTTCCAGCAAAATAGCTCCCAGATTTTTCTACTTCTCTTCGAAGTTCTAGTGGAAAAAGTCTAAAGGTTTGTCCAAGACTTCCTCGTTTTTCAGGGATTATTTCTTCAATAAGTTCGCTCAAATCATCTCCAATAAATTCTCCAGGATTTTCAACTAATTTTTGAGCAAGATTGTCTCGATAACCACTGAGCCCTAACTCTGCAAGAGGTACCTGAAAATTTGGAGTTCCACCTGCCCTTTCCGAAGGGACCATATAGTTTCGCTTAACTTCTTGAGAAACGTTTCGATGGTAATTGTGCCTTAATTCGCTTTCAGGACCATAAAAAAAAGCACCTTCTGAATAAAGTGAAATTGCTTCGCTATCAATTTCAAAAGGAATACAAATTCCCCTAAGTTTTCCTTGAGTTGGTTGACTTGGAGTAATATTCACCTTCGATAAACCAAGGATAATTCCGCTATCTTTATCAGTTTCATAACCAAGACTTCTTACATCAACTCTGTGTGCCCTAGAGATTTTCATAAAAGTAAGAAGATCTTTTAGTTTATAAAACTTCCTATATGTTACTATTAAACAATAACTACAATTAACTAAATTCTCACAATAATTTTAAAAACGAATTTTTCCAAGTAATTACCAGGCCCATATCGCATAATGGTATCGCACATGACTGGAACTCATGGCTCTTCGGAGCGTCGAGGTTCGATTCCTCGTATGGGCGTAGCCAACACAAATCGAACCGAGACTGTCGAGGCGAAAATTTTTGCTCGAATTTTATTGCGAAGCGATCATAAAATTTTAGAGCAAAGTTTGAGGAGATTCCTCGTATGGGCGTAAACTTAAAAACTAATTCCTATTTCAATATTTGCAAGCCCACATCGTATAATGGTATTGCACCGGTCTAGAAAACCGGGCCTTCGGGCATCCCGGTTCGATTCCGGGTGTGGGCGTCAATATAGATCGGTAAAGTGTATGCGTAAAAAATAAAAACCTAGGTCAAGACAGACCTAACAATTTCTTCAATATTAGGCACATGTTCATTTATCACTCGAGATCTCTCAGCTTGTAATCTTTCCAATTCATTACCATATTCCTCATCAACTCCCCTAACAAATGCTTCATGGCCTTTAAGCGCACTTTCAAATTGATCACAAATAGTCAGATAATGTTCTCCAGATAATTCTTCAGCGCGAATAATTTCTCCAGCACTATGTAATGGAAAATATTGCATCCACTCGCCTAGGTCAAATTTAGCCGCCTGAACAGTTTCCCCAAGAGCATATAATCCTTCATGAACTTTACTTCGACGACCAGATCCTTTTATAAGACGAACATTCCCTTGATACAATGAATGTAATGGGACGTCAGACTCATAACCTAAAACCAGATTTGTCGTATCCGTAAAAACTACATTTGCCCAATTATCTCTTCCAAATACATAAAATCGTACCGAATCCTTCTCAGATGCCATATAATCACACCCTTGAGCCTTTATTTAAGTCTTACTTAATTTGGTAAAATAAGAACTTAAGACAATAATATTTCAAAATCTACTAAACCATTCTCGAAACCAAAATAAAAATCATCACAAAAATCCCAAGTCCTTTTCTAAAATTATTAACTCCATCAAAAATCTCTAACCAAGCCCATGTAAAAATAGCTCCAAAAGCAACAAGGTCAAACAATATATATTTAGAGAATAATTTAGCTAATATAAAACTTACAAACCAAACCCAAAGAACAAGATTCGGTTTTTGCACAATCACATACTTCTTTTTCATAAAAATAATTACAAATTAAAATATAAAAACGTTCCTAAAGCTTTCCATTCAAAACTCGAACATCCGGACTCCATAAGTCTACCATATCTCCCTTAAACCGAACACCACGGGCAATTTTTTGAACTAAATCACGACGAGACTTATCCAAATAAAATTCCATAAATTTATCGGGCTGTTCTTGTTTCAAAATCTTCCAAAAAAGTCCCTGAACATTGGGATAAGGAAACCGAGTTACAATAATCGAATTACATTTATCTCCGGCAAAATCAATTCCTCGAGAACATTTAGTCGTAAAAAGCACGTCACTTTCTTTATTAGTAAACTCATCAACAGCAGAATTTCCAAACTTCTGAAGCTCTCGAAGTCGTTCTTGTGTAATCAAATTATCAAACTTCCATTCTTCATTTTCTTCTTCAGTAGGCAAATCCTTAAACGCATTCACATGAACTAACGTGGGAGATTTAGCATTAGCCAAACATAAATCCATAATTTTCAAATACATTTTACGTGTAATCGTTTCATTTTGAAAATTAGCATAACTACAATTTCTTTCCAACCCAGTTCGCTGTTTTTTTATTTCTCCAGGATTCTCTGTTTCAGCCTCGATTACTTTAAATTTATCAAGTCCGAAAATATCTCTCAAAACTTCTTCAGAGTGCAAAGTCCCAGACATCATCACAAGAACTTTATTCGCCTCAATTAACTCGTGCAACTTAGAAGCTAAATTAATCGAAACAAGATTTATCACAACTGGCTCCTCATAATCATCTTTGCTGCCAAAAAGCCCTTGCTGACCGCTCGCAGGTTTAACTCCATTAGAAGAATAATTATCTGTCGCAATGTAAGTTTCATCAAGAAGTTTTTCAAAACTCCGAGCAATATCAACCACATTATTATAATAATTCAGCTCTTCTTCACTCGCCAAATTCGGAGCTTTGAGTATTTTCTCTAAGATAGGATATAATTTTGAAGAAGGGAGTTTTTGTATTTCAATTTTTTCCGGATTAAATAAAAACGAATTAATATCATTTAAAATTTCCTTTAGAGCCGCCCTGTCTTTTTGGTCTTGAGGCATTAATTTCACAAGCGACTGTTGCAACCGATTCATATTAATTTTTTTCTCATTTGCAAAATTATCCAAAAATTCATCACATTCGTCAATAATCTCAATATCAGTTTTAGGTTTTCGCCCAATTTCAGTTTCAATTAAATATTTCATAGAATTAAAGATCAAAACATCCGAATCAGCATACGCGTCATATTGATCATAAAATGGACAACCTTTTTTCCGCTTGAAAACGGCATATTCAACTCCGGCAATCGCATCATATTTTTTCTTAGTAAATTCGCCTAAACCTTTAGGATTAATTTCAGAAGGCATAATCGGCGCCCAATAAGGACATGCAGGAGCAATATTCATTCGTTTAACATCCGTTGCAGAAGAAAAATCCTCTCGATCGGCACAAGGATTCTGCTCAATATATTCTAAAAGTGCTTCAGTATTTTTCTCCCGAATTTCAATTGTACAAGGAATGGTTGGATCGTCTGCCCGGTCTCCACCAAAAACACAAGAAAAATTATTCCGCCCCTTAATCACAGAAATTTTCAAAGGATTCCCATCATCTTTTGTAATAAACATCTTCTGAGTATAATCAATTTCATATTGTTCTTGCAAAGATTTAATCGGAACAATAATTGAACTTTTCTTAAAATTCTTCGCAATATTGAGCGCCATAGCAGATTTCCCAGAACCACAAACACCCTTGATAAAAATAATCTTATTCCCAGCGCCAATTGCATCCATTACTTCATTCACAACATCTTCCTGAGTCTTCCCATTTGAAAACTTCAATGGCTCCATTTTCTCACCAGTATAATTAAACAAACCAGTTCCAATTCCAGAATCATCCGCTTTTCTCTTATATAATGACCATCCCATTGTAATGTTATTAAAAATTGGAGCGTGGACTTATAAAAGTTGTTGTAAAAATCAACCAAACAAAATTTAATAAACAAATCTCTCAAAAAATAATCATGACATTAGAAAATATTTTAGAAATTTCACAAGAAGAATGGGAACCAGCACTATTCAATAGAGAAATTGGAGTAGAAGAATTTGAAACACTAACAAACACCAAGACAAGAAGATATAGACCAATAAAAGAGAGTTACGCAGATTTTTTTGACCAATTAGATCCAGAACCTGCACGACAATACCTTGCTCAAAAAGGAGTAAGCGATTTTAGGCAAGTTACAAGCAAAGGTGCTTTTTTTGTAACATCCTATGGTTTTGGTCCACTTACTGGACTTTGGAAAGGGGCACAGTCTAATTCCGAAGTAAGAAGAAAATTAGTCGAAAGCAAAATCATGTCCGGAGACCTTACAGATAACCCAGAGAAGGAAGATATTTTTGAGAGACTCACACTATCTTACAATTCAGTCAAAGATTATTTTGAAGAAGATGTCGTAGGGAAAAAAATAGTTGAAATTAATCAAGCACTATATTCTCAATCAGAAGCGTATAAGGCATATTGCGAGACCCATAAAATAAGTCCTAGAAAAGTTGTAGAGTCAATGGCAGTTAGAAGACATCTAAAAAGATTTACTGGAAAAGGATTCGCTTACCATCTCCCAAAAAAGAAAAAATCAAAAAAACAGGGCCTGCCAAAAGATTATCTTAAGGATCAATGGGAAAGATTCAAGAAAAGAAATCAATAAAATTTTTTGAAGAAATAGCCTTCCAAATTAATTCAATCACTGCAATCTTACTTCCGTTTCCGGGCAACTTTCTTCCGCGCTCTTTTTGCCTTAGAAATCTTCTTCTCACCATCTCCAGAAACTTCAGCTTTCAATTCTTCGGCAGTCCAAACACGCTTCTCGCCGAGTTTTTTCACATCACCATCGCGAAGTTCATCAATACTAGCAACCTCGCTATCAGAATATAACCCATCCTCTTTTGAATCCTCTTCCAAAATTTCAGACTCTGCAGGTTTCTTTCTTTCTTTCTTCCTCCAAAATACTTTCCTTTTTTTCAAAACAGTTCCTTTCTCAAGCGCAGCAATTCTATCGAGAGCCACTTCCAATTTTTCCTCAAGATTCTTATTTTTCTTCTTACAACTAGAAACTTCACCCTTACAAGAAACTTTAATTCGCGCCTCAATCTTCCCCAAATCTCGCCCAATCACCATTTCCCGACGAAGCATATTAAATTCAGACAACAAAACTTTTATCTTAACAAGCTTCGAAGAAAATTCCTCAGACTCTCGTTTAAATTCCTCATTTCGAGAATCAACATCTTTTTTATAAAAACCATAATCCCTTTTCTGTTGACCCAAATAATTCTTCATTAAATCAAGAGAACGCTTCATTTCATCAAGTTCTTTTCGAATAATTCCAAATCCTTTTCTCGTCCGACTTGCAATTCCAACAAAATCCTCATTTCCACTTTCTTCTAATGGTAAAACCATGCTAAAAAAAATTAAGCAAACAATTTAAACATTCGGGTAACGTTTTCACTCCTCAAAATTGATTACACTAAAGATAATTCAAACTCCTAGTTTAAATTATTTATCTCATTAATCTAACGTTTATCTCAAGAGAATTTATCGTCGAGAAAGAGTGTTTAAGAAAAGTAGTAAAAAAGGTCGGCAAAAGTTTTTAACTAAACGCCATATAGAATAGTCATGGAAAAGGGAAGAAAGGGATTAGATTTATTGGAGAATAAAAATTCGCATTTATATTTTTTGAAAGGAGGTTTTATTTAATAATGAAAAATTTAACATTAAGTTTTATACTTATGTTAGTCTTAGTATTAGCAGCAAGTAATATTGCAAGTGCTAACACCCTTTTTGAAGACGATTTTAACGGATATGCTTATGATGGCGGATTAGATCTTTACGCGGAAATGAATGCTAATGGCTGGGAAATTGGAGACTATGTTCACCCATTAAATGATGATGATATTTTCCTTAGAGATGAATTTCCAACTGATGCAACCAAATATGTAGTTATTCAAGATGATTCATATATTCAATTAAATCTTGATACAACAGGTTATGAAAATATTGGACTTGAATACGATAGAAGAACATATTCTATGGGAACCAGTGATCGATTTAGAATTTTATGGAGAGTAGGAGATTCAGGAAGCTGGACAGAACTAGAAGAAGTTAGCGACGATCAATGGTCAAATAAAATTTGGGCCTTATCTAGCGCTGATAACGAATCACTTATCCAAATACAATTCTTTCTAGATGATGGAAATAATGATCAAGGTTTTTTAGATAATGTGGTAATTTCAGGTTCTGAGATTGATAATGACGCTCCAGAGATTGGAGAAGTAATTTACACTCCAGAATTCCCAATGTGTTCAGATGACGTAGAAGTTTGTGTAACTGTTACAGATGTATCTGAGATTGCAAATGTTGATTTAGATTGCGAATCTAGCGGAAGTTACAGTGCTGCAGGTCCAATGATTTTATCTGGAGAAAACACTTACTGTGGAATAGTTTCTGCAACTACAATGCACGCTAGCGATGGAGTTACAGTCGATTGTTCAGTAACTGCTGAAGATGAACATGAAAATTCAGACACAGTAGACTTTGAAGATTCATTCACCTATGATTGCTTAGCCCCAACTGCAGACTTTACTTGCACTCCCTTAACCGGAGATGAAGATTTAGAAGTTAGTTGTACAAGCGAAGCAACAGATACTGTAGATTCTAATTTAGATCATGAATGGTCTTTTATTGGAGGTGCACCAGACTCTTCAACAGATGAAAATCCTATGAATATTTGGTACATGGAAGATGGACTTTATACAGTTTCATTAACCGTAACAGATGATGCAGGGCATTCAACAATCGAAACGAAAGTTGAATATATCGAGGTTTTAGATATTGGACCAAACGCTTCATTTAATGCAAGCTCCTACAATTTTTGGGAAAGTGAATCCGTAGATTTTACCGATACTTCAACAAGTCATGACCCGGTATTATCTTGGTTTTGGACATTTGGAGATGAAGAAAATTCTACATTACAAAATCCTTCTCACCTATATGCTGACGATGGAGATTATAATGTTAGTTTAACTATTTGTGATATCGATGGAGATTGTGATTCTGCATTTGATATGCTTTACGTATTCAATGAAAATCCAGATGTAAACGCAGGAGAATATGTTTGTAATGAAGCTCAAACCATAGAATTAATTGCTCAAGCAACAGATGTTGCAGCAGATTTTCCACTAGTTTTCGAATGGGATTTTAATGGTGATGATGTTTATGATGATGCTACTGGCCAAATTGTTAATTACACTTGCGGAAATGGAGATGCCGTTTTAGACGATACTGTCGCTGTTCGAGTAATGGATAACGATGAAGGTTATGGCTACGATGAAGCTGAAATAACTATTTCAAACGTTGCTCCCGAAGCTGATGCTGGAGGACCTTACGAAATTGCAGTTTACGAACTTGTTTGTTTTGACGGTACTGCAACTGACGTTTTTGACACTTCATTCACTTACGAATGGGATTTAGATTATGATGGAGAATTCGATGTAGATGATACATCTGAAGATCCTTGTACATCGTATGATTCAATTGGTGAAAGAACATTAGCATTTAGAGTACATGATGGAGATGGCTATAGTGAAATTGATATGACTACCGTAACTGTTTTCAAATACAGTATGATGTTTAATCTTGGTTGGAATTTAATTTCAGTACCGTTAGTTCCTGAAGAAGATAATACTAGCATTAATTTTGTTTTTGGAGAAGAAATTTCTTCGAGAGCACAAAGAATATGGTCTTATACTTACGACATGAACGAAGATAAAAATGTATGGAGATATAATGAACCAATTGCTGACGGAAGTAGATGGACTGCTTATGCCTCTAGAGTTCAAAATGTAATTCCAGGATACGGATACTACATTTTAATGGACGAAGAAGTTGTAATTTATCACAATGGTGAAAAATTCTATGGGCTTGGGGAAAACTTACCCTCACCACCACAAGTTGAACTAACAACTGGATGGAACTTAATCGGACATTACGGCCTAAATGACGTTCTCCAATCTGATGAAATTGCAGACCTTAGCGGAGGAATCTTAACAGATTTAGCAGAAGTAACCATGTTTAATGAAGGCGCATCCCCTATCTTGGAACTTGTTCCAACAGAAGGATATTGGGCATTCATCACAGGACAGAATAACTTGCTATACGCACCATCAGTTCCTGACTACGAAGACGGTCAAATCGAAGAAGATAAATAATTTTTTTCTTTCTTTTTTTTCTTTTTTTTCTTTTTTTTCTTTTATATATTTCATAGAACAACAATTCTTTTAAAGAACTAAACTCAAGGTCTTCTATGAAACACAAACTGAATATTCTTTTAACTTTTTTATTTTTATTTTTAATTATAGGACTTGTTTCATCAATATCTTACCCACACAATTTTAGGGGAATTGCAACACATAATGATGGAGAATTAATTCCCCCTGGATATGTGATTACCGGGGGAATTGGGGGGATTATCACAGGTTACTCAGAAATTTCTAACGGTTTTTATGAATTAACAATCGAAAGCAGTATTCCTGGAGGGGTCGTAGAGTTTTTTATAAATGGAGAAAAGATGGATCAAGAACATTCTTTTGAATCTTTAGAGGTTACTGATTTAAATCTTACAATTGACCAAGCACCAGAAAGTTTTGAGGGTTGTGGAGATAACGTTTGTAGCGAAATTGCAAATGAATGTTCATTTTGTTTAATTGATTGTTCATTCAGTGAATGTTCAAACAATGGTCAGTGTGACGTAGCCCTTGGAGAAACTTGTTTAAACTCTCCAGAAGATTGTGGAGCTTGTCCAGATCCAGGTAATGGGGGAAACAGCGGAGGTTCGGGTGGAGGTTCGGGTGGAGGAAATTCAGTTATACAGATTTCTGGAGATGGAGATTCAAATAAAAGTGATGAAATAAAAACCATCGAAGAATTAAACGATGAAACTCTTATGAGTGAAAATCGAGAATCAGAAGAGCCAAAAAGTATTCTCTCATCTATCACCGGAGCTGTTGTTGGAATGGCAACTCCAGGCAAAATATCTTTTGTAGGAGTTTTTATTGCCCTAATTATTTTTATGTTCATAGTTTCCAAACGAAAGAAAAGTTCTAAAAAACTAAGTGAATAAGAAGAACCTTAGAAAACTATAATTCCAAATTAATCTCACAAAACTTTCTCAACATAAATTCCATCGCGATCCAATAAGTATCCCAAATTATAATAGTATTCTCGTACCCCTATACCAGAAATAACGCGAATCATAGAATAACCTTTTTTCTTAGATATTTTTTCAGCTTCGTTCATCAAAATTTTTCCAAGTCCTTTGTGTTGCCATTCTTCTTTAGCTTCTGCACCAAGTTTTAACGCAGGACCATAAACATGAAGTTCTCGAACCATCGCAGGAATAAGTTTATTCTTTTCAAGACGAAGACGTAAAAGTCCAAACAAAATATTATCTTTGTTAACAGCCTCTATAAAAAACTCAGTTCCGCCACTCGCTTTATACTTCGTAACTTTAATTTTTATATCAGTTTTAATTTTAGAATAATTCTTTTTTTGAAGTGCAAATCCAATTTCTCGAAACCGAATTTCCTTAACTTTAATGTGCTTCTCACGAATTTCTTTTTCAATTTCATGTCGCAAATCTAAATTAGTTATTCCAGCAATAAGATACTGGGGAGGAATCTCTCGCATTATCCTCATAATCCTCACATAATTCGGAGTAAGTTTAATCGTCTTCAAAATAATATCTTTTGCAACTTCTTTAGAATATGGAACAAATTCATGAGCATAATATTTCGCAACAAGTCCAGAACCCTTCAAAACCTGACAAGGATAAATCTTAATTTGATCAGGTTTAAAGTCTTGAGAAGAAAAAACCTTTTTTATTTTTTTAATGTCATGTTTAGGATTACTTTTGGGCAACCCCGGCATTAAGTGATAACCGATTTTAAATCCCGCAATCTTAAGACGTTTAGTAGCAGCAGTAACTGCAGCAACATCATGACAGCGATTAATACTTTTGTAAATTTCATCATCAATAATTTGAACCCCCAGTTCAACTCGAGTCGTTCCCCATGCAAGCAAATTTTTTACATGATGCTCTTTACAAACATCCGGGCGAGTCTCAATACAAAGCGCAGTACAGCGATATTTGGCAGTCTCATTAATCTTTTTAGCCTCATTAATATCTTTTGAATCACGACCATTCAAGGCATCATAACAACGCTTAACAAATTCAAATTGAAAATCTTCAGGATAAGATAAAAAAGTTCCACCCATCAAAATTAACTCAATCTTATCTGTTGGATGTCCCATTCCTTCAAGAGTTTCAACTCTCATTTTTACTTGTCTATATGGGTCATATTCAGCTTTACGCGCACGAAGAACAGCAGGACTCTCTGGAGTATAAGACTGTGGCGCATTCAAAGTTGGGCAATAAAGACATGCACCATGCTCACAACGACGCGGAGGCAGCATAACTGAGACTGGAGCAACCCCTGAGATAGTCTTCGTCGGTTTTCTAAATAATTGTTCTTTATCCATAACAAGTTCTCAAAAATCTATTTTATTAAACTATTGCTTTCTCAAAATAAAAATCTAATTATGGACTTGCAGAAACCGTCAAGTCAGCCCAATTATCTCCATACTGTCCAAAGTATTTGTAGAACTTCCAATTAATTCCCATGCCAGCATTACTAAATCCTTCATGAGTTCGGCCGTCACTAAACGTCCAATCCATATAAAGAGGTCTTTGTCCGCCTTGTGGAGAAATAGCATAAACTACGGGAGTAGAACAAGAAGCACCACAGGCACCACCATAACGTCTATAGCCACTTGAACTTGAAGCATTAAAGTGAGCATAATCAGTACCTATATTTTCAAAGTTCACGGGTTCATCAATGCATGCAGCAAAATAAGAAGCAGTAACTCCAGGATTAACAACAATTACATTTGAAATTGCAGAGAATTTATCTCCATCATCATTTTCTGCAAATAATCTTATCTCACTTGTCCCACCAACATCAAATGCTACATCTGATGTGATAAACGTTCCACCAATAATATCTTGTTCTGAGAAAACAATAATTGGACTAGCACCCTCATGAGTTACTGTTAAAGTAACATCTATTCGACTATCTCTATCAAAAACATTAAATGTTATTGGTTTAACAGTCAATAAATTATTAAATCTAGTCCCACAAGCAGGATCTATAATTCCATCGCCATCAATTGGATCATCATTATCGCTATCTTCCGGAACATCCAAGATTATTGAAGTTTGCGTAACTCCTCCAAGATCATCAATTTCAAAATACATTTCATAATTTGTTTCAGAATTATCTCCGATAACTTGTCCAGCTACAGGAATATCCCAGGTTGTAATCCAATCAACATTATTAGAAGAATTCTCACCAATAAAGAATCCCAGAGAATTATCCACCACATCCCCACCATCTAAAATATCTAATAGTGTATCTTCTTCAAAAATTTCAAAATCATTTATATGATTTACAACGCCAGTATAAATTAATTGAACAGTATCACCTTGGTCAGCAGAAAAAATTTCAGTACCGGATAAATCTGCCCAGATTACAGATCCGACAACCGGATCAGTTTCATCAAGATCGTTAGCATCAGTACATCCAGGGTCACCAGGAGTTGATCCATCAGTACATACAGATGCCGCTAAATCACAAAATCCATCAGCATCATTATCAACCCCATCATCGCAAGCAGGTAAAACAACATCTGTTTCATCATTATCTAAAAGATCGGTACAGCCAGGGTCACCAGGAGTTGATCCATCAGTACATACAGATGCCGCTAAATCACAAAATCCATCAGCATCATTATCAACCCCATCATCACAGGCAGGACTAGCACAAGCAGGACATGTAGCCCCCCCACAATCAATACCCGTTTCATCTCCATCTTGAACACCATTATTATTACAAGCTGGAGGCCCAGTAGAACAACAAACAATGAAATTATTATAGTTCCCAAGGCTTGCATCTTCAAGATGAGCATTAGTTGCACTACCTAAATTAACCACGGGAAATTCTCCATTAGCACATGAGACTACCTTAAGATTACAACTTAAATCTCCATAAAATACACCAATAGGATAATTACTCTGGCCAGGGCCCTCGGCATGAGAATTAGTTGAAGCAGCCAAATTCAAAACACGATTAGTTCCAGCTGTCGAATCATGAACGGTAGGTCCAGCATTTGCTCCAGCATAGGGTGCTCCAAAAATATCCGAATAGCAAATTTCGTGATCATAATTTGGACCATTCCATTCTTCGGCATGAGTATTTGTTACACCAGCACCCTGATCATTACTATAAAGTTTTAAAATAACATCGTTCGGGTCTCCGCAAGAATTTACAGCACTTCCAAGATCAACAAGACTTATAGAGATAAATAACCCTGCTAATAGAAGAATAAAACTTCTGTTAAAACCCATCACCTTTGATTTCATAATAACTTTTAGAATTTAATCTTTATAAGTTTGTCGGCTAAATTTAATTTACTAAAATGAATCGTCGAGGGCTTTAAACATTATAAAATAAATAGTAAGAGAAAAATAAAAATTTAAGTCCCAATAGTTTTACAACAAACAGTATTAACAGACCAATCTTTATGATTAGGCCAAATTCTTTCAATAACTGTTCCAGACCACATTTCAGAAAGACTACCAAGACCTAGAATTTCATCAATTTTACAATTCATACCATCATTAGCTTGATCATAACAATAACCACCTACTGCGAACCAATTATCCCCAAACATTTCAGCATTACAATCTAAGCTAACATGCGCCAGGGTAGGCCATTGGGCCATAGAAATATATTGATCTGGAACAGCACATCGTAAATTCTTAGAACCAGAAGAATCAAGAGCTTCTTGAAGAGTCATAGTATTCCCAGAAACAACTACTTCAATTTCATTCCCGTCATGACCACTTAATGAAGGATTATTCCCTCCAAAAGCAATTACTCCAATCATAGCCAAAAGAATTAGTAAAAGGAAACTAAGGATAAAAAAATACTTTTTGCGGACATCAAATTCGAACATCATTTGCAGCACACCAAGTTTACAGTTATTGAGAAATCTCCTTGAGCATTCCTTGGTGGGGCAAGGCACGTCCAATTCAATTCCCCGGTAGCACCATCATAAATTGGCTTTTCATAAATAGGACTTGCAGAATTAACTCCCGTAGGTGTTGAAGCATCGTCGATAATTGCATCGCAGGTACCAGAAACTGCAGCATATTCAGTTCCAAGACCCCATGGGTGTTCATAATCACACCCATGGGTGGCAGGATTTGCGCTATTACTTCCCCCACCAATAGAACTAGAATCAAAAAAATGTCGACGTATACTCCTACATTCCATCGGAGCTACAGAAGATGTTAAACCTTGAAGAGCAACATTTAACAAAACATCACTTCCCTGATAATGAACAATTATTTCCTCACCACTATGCCCCATTACAGAAGGATCATTTCCTCCAAATGCTGTAACTCCAACAAGGCCAATTAAGAGCAACAAAATTCCAACTAAAAAAGTAGTTGATTTTCCAGAGATTTTTATTTTTTTAAACATTTTATTCACAACAAATTGCATAAACAGTAAAATTTAGATTTGCAATATTTTCTTGTCTTCCTTCCCAACCACCATTAATATCATAACTATTTCCAGTATTTACTGTCTTAACAGAATTACTATTACAGTTTACATCACTTCCAGAAGAGGTTTCAATACACTCTCCACCAAACGCAAGTTTATTTCCACCACAAAGGATTCCTCCCTTTAAGTGATTGGGATAAGTAGCGACAGGAGATGGACACGCATCAAAAGCATTATGACTAAAACATTCACTTATTAATTCACAATTAAGAGTTGAAGGAATTGGATTCGCAAGAGCAGTTTCTATATCCATTTGACTTCCGCCAACAGTCACTTCAATCTCATTACCATCATGTCCAAAAATAGCAGGGTTTTCACCACTATTATAAGCGAAGACAAAAAAACTTCCAGCAAAGATAAACAATGCTATCAAAGAAATAAAAAATCTACGCGTAGTAACATCCACTCTCAATTTCATAATAAATCTTAGAATCCTACATTTATAAATTTATTGGAAAAATCTTGCCTTCAGTTAATTACTGGGATTAAAAATATACACTTAGGTCGGCCCAAGTATCTCCATATTCACTAATGTATTTATGAAATCTCCAATTGATATCATTGCCAGAGCCTCTGTGAGTTCTACCGTCGGAAAAGGTCCACTCAAGAATTAAATTGTCAGGTCCATTAGGGGAATAAATCTTATCGGGATTTCCATTTCGAAAAACCTTAATTCCTCGTGAACTCGATGCATTAAATCTTATATGTCCTGGAGCAAGATTTTCAAAATTGACAGGGTCGTCAATACATGCAGCATAAGCTTTCATAGTCTGAGACCTATCAACAACCATAACATTCGAAATAGTTGAAAATTTTTGCCCACGATTATTTTCTACAAAAAGTTTTATTTCTGAAGTTCCGGCAGTATTAAAATCATGTAACTCTGTGACAAAAATTCCACTCTCATTATCATACCATGTTTGATTAAGCGTATTTTCACTAAGATTGTTAGTAACTGTGAGGGTAATGTTTACTAAATCGTCTTCATCAAAAACTTTAAATTGAATAGCTTGTGTAGTTCTTACATCAATGTTCCTTCCACAAGCAGGGTTCGTTATTCGTGCAGTAATCTCACTGTTGTCTTCTTCCCCGGTTATGTTAAGGTGCTCTGAATCATCTGAATCGATTTCAAAAAATAGTTCATATTCAGTTTCAAGTTCATTTCCAATTTGCACTCCAACAAGAGGAATTTCCCAATAAGCAATCCTATCTAAATCTAAGGAATCATTATCTCCGAGAAGATCAATAATATCGTCATCATTAAAATCCCACCAATAAGGAATATCATCCTCAAAAACTTCAAAAGGAGTAAAGCCAGCGCCGTTAACATAAACTAACTTAACAGTATCTCCAAAATTAGCATTAGTAATTACGTCGCCGATTAAATTTCTCCATTCTCTAGGATCGGCAACTACATTTCCTTCAGTATTGTCTTCTTCATCAGAACAGCCCGGGTCTGGAGCTCCACTACAACCATTATTTCCAACTCCACCACCATCAAAATCGCAATGACCATTACCATCATTATCTATGCCATCATTACATTGACTAACCACCGGATCAACACAGTCTTCAAATCCTGAGGTAATGTCTCCGTTGTTCGGGCCAGCGAGGGTTATTAAATTTCTTCCACTGGGCCAGTAATTATCATGGGGGGTAACCATCCTCAATTTATTTTCCTTTCCAATAAAATAAACATTTCCACTAGCATTCACAGCAACACCAGAAGGCCCAGTTATTGCCCCTTGACAATCATCCAATTGTCCATCATCAACTTCCCCACTTCCTGCCCCTTCCTGAGAACAAATATGGGAAGTCCCATCTTGAGAACCACTTCCAGGAAGACTCGGAGTTCCACCATCATATCCAGCACCATTACCAGAATAATAATTCATATTTTGATCATCATCAATAACTCTTAATCTATGGGCACCAAAATCTGCAACATAAGTCAAATATCTTCCAAAGCCGTTCGAACTATCCCTCATATCAAGACCTCGAAGACCTCGAGTAAGCCCAAAGTCACCAGTGCCGTTGAAAAGATCTCCTTGCCCATATTTCAAAGCAACACCAGCATATCCTCCAAGATACCAATTATCTTCAATACCATTTTTTTCATAAATTCTTTGAATATTAAAAGTCCCATAAGAATTCTCTGAAAGATCGCCCCCACCAGTTAAATTTTCACTTGAAGGTCCATCTTGACCGCCAGAAGTATAAACTAATTGCATACCGGCCGGATCTCCTTGAACGTCATAAATTACTTTCACGTCCTGAGGTAATATGACTGTTCCGCCACTAGTTGTGGGTATAGCACGACGATCTAGAAAACCCTCGGAGAGAAGACCATATTTTATATTGCTTGTACCAACCCACATTCCTCTTCCAGCAAAAACGCCAACCTCTCCAGCAAGAGTAACATTTCTAATTCGATTATTAAAGGTGTCAGCAACATACAATACATCATCTGCTCCAAAATCCATTCCCACTATCGAATCAAAACCAGCCTCGTAAAATGTAAAAACTGCATCTGCTCCATTTCCATTATAACATTCTGTCCGGTCATTCCCACCACATTTAACTGCGGTGGCACCAAATCCATTTCCGCCACCAACAAAAGTACTTACTTGCATAGTTCCCAAGTCAAGTTTTCTAATTTTATTATTCCCAATTTCAGAAATATATAGGTCTCCATTAGAATCCATTGCAAGACCACTTGGTTTGTTAAATCGTGCATTTGCTGCAGGCCCATCAATATCTCCAGAAGAACCTGTAATTCCATTTCCTTGTCCATTTCCATGATTTCCTCCACCTCCAGCAATTGTCTCAACAGATCCTGATGTCAAATTATATCTCCTAATAGCATGATTATCGGTATCTGCAATATAGATCAGTTCCTCAGAATAAAGATAAAGTCCTTGGGCATTATTGAACCGAACATCTGAGGCAGTACAGTGATTATTCGCAGAACCAAATTCTCCAAATGCTAAAATAATCAAAAGATTCAGGAAAAACAATATCACCGATTTTTTTACCATAATATCTATTGTTAATTAACTAGGACAGAATATTTATAAATTTACCGATAAAAAATTAGAGAATTAGTTTAGAACGACAACACACTGCAGCAACACGAGCACCACTATTGGGGGAGATATATCCTCCCCAATAGGAAACATCTTGGGACCCTTGATGAATCTCTATATTGTCATACTTACAATTTTTATGATTCCAATTATTCGCCCTACAATCACCACTAACAGGAAAATAATCTTCTTCAGGAACTAGTCCTTTATCACAGAGTGCAGGAACAGTCCCCGCAGCTACTAACGGAGGGTTCATAGTTTGCTCATTGACTATAGAAAAATGACACTCCAAATTTTTATTTTTTGAAATACCAAAGGCATCAGTAAGAGACATTGATTCACCACCATAAATTACTTGAATTTCACCGTCACTATGGCCATCAACATAAGGAATC
This sequence comes from archaeon, assembly GCA_018697295.1. GTDB lineage: Archaea > Nanobdellota > Nanobdellia > Pacearchaeales > GW2011-AR1 > JAGVXH01. The sequence goes on along the minus strand of JABHTJ010000004.1, from coordinate 46,234 downwards.
CCATCAGCAACGGTTGCAGCATACACACCAAATAAACCCCCGATAACTAAAAGGCCACTAAGTAGAATCAAACCATTCTTTTTACTAATTTCAAATTCAAAATCCATGCTATTTGCAACAAGTCAAACTATTTATTATATAATGTTCACCGTCCCAGTTGTATCCTAAACACTGCCACTTAATTCTTCCGTCAGTATCCAGAATGGGCTTATCCCACTTAGGGTCACCAGCGCCATTCGCTAAATTAAGATCTCTACAAGCACCAGCAACAACTCGATATCCTTCAGCCTCCAGAACAGCTCCACAATCAGAAATTAAAGGATTAGGACCTGTAGTGCCAGGCCAGCCAGAAGAATGAGAAGAATCAGTAACCTCCACACAATGCATGCGACCATCCTCCTCGATAGAATCCAGAGCTTCATTAAGTGTTTGAGAAACACCACCAACAGTGACTAGAATCTCATCACCAGAATGACCACCTAATAAAGGATTATCCCCACCATACGCTCGAATCCCACTAAAACTAAATATAATAAAAGTAAAAATTAAAATTAAAAAAATACTTAACCCACTAATACGAATTTTTTTTACCATACTATTTACAACAAACCCCATAAATAGTAAAATACCTGTCATCATACCACTCGACTTCCTTAAAAGAACTACAAACATAAGCATTATCACCGATACTTTGCCACTCATGATTTAACTCATTATACACGTTATGAATCCAATCAATACACGAACCACCCATCATAGTATAACCTGGATTACACTCTAAACTAGCAGTGTAATCATCATCAATATCAGTACAATAAATACCATTACCAGGATCGTAATTTTCAACAAAACACTGCTCAGCAATATAACAATCAAGACTACCTGGAGTATGAGAATTTAAGGCATAATCCAATGACACAAGACCCTCACCTAAATCAATCTCGACTTGCTCACCATCGTGACCAAAAATAGTAGGATCATTGGTATCAAAAGCAAAAACAATAAAGCTACTAGTAAGAATAAATAATGCTGCAAGAGAAATAAAAAAATTCTTTTTAGTAACACTAACTTTTAATTTCAAACTCTCTTTCATGAACTCTGAGGGATTAACTCACTTATAAATTTTTCTGAATAATAGTAAAATATATAATCGACATGAAACAGCAAGGTAATAGATGGTGAACATAAATATTAATGTTGGAAAAAAAGAGGCAGTATTTTTAGCACTTTTTATTGGAGCTATCGCAGGGGCTTTCGGAGTAATTGCTTTTGGAGGAAGCAACCCCACTACATTCGGACACGATGCAGGAGAATTAGATTTAAGCGGAGGAATTGAGGGAGAGGCAGTTTTTAATAATGCAGTTACAATAAATGTTGAACCCTTAAGCAAACTAAAATTTACTTCTTCGGGAATGGGAAGTGGTTATGGATATATGGTTTCCCCGATTTTTGGAGGAATCTCAGAGTTACGTTTTGGAATAGATAATGGGGATTTTTTTAATCCCTTCCAAAATGAAATAAAATTTTATGAGGGTAATGCACAAGGATCCGTCTGGGTATCGACGCCACTAAGACTTGCGGGAATCGCATAATTCGCCCCCCCAGTATGTGATGCATCTAAAACAGGGGCAATAGCATATGCTTCAGACTTACAAAAAGTTTGTTACTGCACTGGATTTGAAGGTAGTTGGAAAAAAGTTTCAGATGATACTGCATGCCTATAAATTAATTTACAAACTTATTTAATATATCAATTCGAAATACATTTATGAACCAACAAAATACTTGGAATACGATAGCACCATTGTGGAATCTTCACCGAACAAAAACTCCTCAAGAAATTCTGCAATTCTATGACTCACTTCCAAAAAAAATAAAAAAAAACATTCTCGACATTGGTTGCGGTTCTGGAAGAAATTTTCAGAAATTATCAAACACAAAACTTTATGCTACTGATTTTTCAAATGAAATGTTAAAATTAGCAAGGAAAAAGGCAAAATTGCTCAAAATCGATGCTGAATTTAAACAAACAATTTCAGAAAATCTTCTTTTCGACGACAATTTCTTTGACGCAATCATTTGTTATGCCGTTCTTCATTGTGTAGATTCAAAAAAATCGAGAGAAAAAACATTGCAAGAAATTTACCGAACACTAAAGTCAAAAGGAAAAGTCATCCTTTCAGTTTGGACAAAAAATTCTTCTCGACTCAAAAATAAAGATAAAGAAACAACAATCCCTTGGACAATCAATAACAAAAAAATAAAACGGTATACATATATTTATGACAAAAAAGAATTAGAAGATTTAGTAAAAGGTATTGGGTTTAAAATTGTTGAATGTAAAGAAGACAAAAATATCACGATGATTTTAACAAAAAATTAAATATTTTTCTTAACAGCATCATATTTTTTACCTAAGTCTCCACCTTTAACGCGAGCAAAATCCATCAAACTTTCCTTTCCACATTCTAAGACTTCTCCACTCTGACAATCAATTTTAACTCGGGCAATTCCAAGCATTGCATCCATCACTGTCACATTCCAAATATTTTCTTTGAGGATCGCAATCAGTTTGTTTGGCTTCATTAAAATATTCTTTTCACGAAAGGCTCCATGAACTGCTTCTTCTAAATCATCAATATCAATTTTCACTTCTATAACTTGTTCTTTCATAATGGCAATTTTTTCATCGTGTTTTTTCATTTGCCAAGAACTAACTTCGTCACTTTCCAAAAATTCAAATGACACAATTTCTTCTTCTTCAATTAAAAAATAGTCTAGCTGCAATTTTTCAGTTTTCTCAGCTAAATCAAAAATAAAAAATCCTGCACCAAAATAACTTTTTGGATTCTCTCGCTTAAAGTCTTGGTGCGTGGAGGTCTCTCCTAACTCAGTTACCAAACTAGAAATTTTCATAGGGTCCTTTCATTAATCTCTTTCTTTAGTTGCGTCACGAAATCACCAATATTCATTTGTTCAATTTCTTTAGAGTTTCTATTCCTCACTGCAATCATGCAGTCTTTCTTTTCGGATTCACCAACCGTTACTAAGTAATTAAATCGTTGGACTTGTGCTTCTCGAGCTTTCTTTCCCATTGATTCACTTTTATCGTTAAGTTCAACTTCAAATCCCGCATCAAATAATTTCTGATAAACTTCTTGAGCATAATCTTTCACATCGTCATTAAGTGTCATAACTTTAATTTGATTCGGCGAAAGCCAAAGAGGATATTTTCCGTCGAGATGTTCAGTTACAATTCCTAGAAACCGCTCAAGAGAACCATAGATCGCACGATGAAGCATAATCGGTCTCTTTTCTTTTCCATCTTCTGCTTGGTATACCAAATCAAAACGTTCAGGAAGTGCCATATCAAGTTGAATTGTAGAGCATTGCCATGTTCGCTTCAATGAATCCATCACATGAAAATCAATCTTCGGTCCATAAAATGCACCGTCTCCCTTATTCAAAACAAATTTCATCTTTCGTTTTTTCAAAATATTCTCAAGTGCTTTTTCAGCAAAATTCCAAAAAGAATCTTCACCAATCCTTTTTTCTGGCCGAGTCGAGAGTTCAACGTGATCAAACTTCAAGCCAAATGTTTCAAAAATCTCGATTGTTAAATCAATAACTTTTCCAACTTCTTCTTCTAATTGTTTTTCAGTACAAAAAATATGTGCATCATCTTGGGTAAATTGAATAACTCTAAAAAGTCCTGCGAGAACTCCTGAGAGTTCAACTCGATGAACAGTTCCCATCTCACCAACTCGTAATGGAAAATTTTTATATGATTTAGGAGAAGTTTTGTAAATAATCATTCCCCCAGGACAATTCATCGGCTTTACTAAAAAATCTCGTTTTTCATATTGAGTCTTAAAGTTACTATCACCATATTTTGTCCAATGTCCCGAAATTTCCCAAAGTTTTTTATCAAGTATTTGGGGTGTAGAAATTTCCGAATAATTTTCTCGTCGGTGGAGTTCTCTCCAAAATTCAATAAGCTTATTTTTTATGTGAAGACCTTTTGGGTGCCAAAAAACCATTCCTGGGGCAACGTTGTTAAAACTCCATAAATCAAGTTTTGAACCAATGATTCGGTGATCATTTTCTTTTAGTTTAGACGTGTCAAGTTTTGCTCGAGAAACTTCTCTGAGGAGTTGTTTTCTATCTTCTTCAGTTATTTCTTCTTCGTTACCTGAAATAATTTCATTACCAATCTCTCTTGATAATTCAGATAATGGGTGGCCTTTAACTTTGAGCTCAAAACTCTTATAGTAACCAAAAGGAGCCTGAACAACTTCAAAATCCTTAAGCTTCTTCGCTGTTCCATCCAAAATTTCAATCGCCAAGCTAGGTTTTCCAAGATTACTTGACAAGTGTGCATAAGGATACAAAACAATATTTTTAGTTTGTACTTGAGAAGCAATTTCGGTTATCGAAGTCATCAAATCTCTAGCAACTCCTAAAGAGTCTCCTTTCTCAACAGCAACCATTACCACCAAACAATCTTTTGATTCGCCTTCCATCGTTTGACCAGGGGCAATTTCCTCAATATTTCGAAGAGCTTTTTTGAGTGCAGTAAATCGAATATAATCGCAATGCAAATTCAATGTTTTCATATCTCTTCCAAAATAAAAGAATTTATAAAGATTTAGACTTTGACTATTTTAATGGAAGGTGTGATGGATAGATGTCCAACAGGGGTGAAAGGCTTTGATAAGATTTGTCATGGGGGATTCGTAAGAAATTCTGACAACTTAATCGTCGGTGGACCCGGAAGCGGAAAGTCAACATTCCTATTGCAATTTCTTTGGAACGGCGCCACAATGTATAACGAAAATGGACTCTATATTTCTTTTGAACCAGACATCGTAGATACCATAAATGATGCAATGGCATTCGGATGGGACTTCACGAAGATAAGTGGTGAGGGAAGAATAAAATTTATGAGGTTTTCTCCACAAACTTCTATTGATGACTTAAAATCTGAAATCGTCAAAATTGTTTCAAGATTTAATATTCGAAGAGTATGTTTCGATCCAATTTCGGTTCTGGCGCTTAATATGAAAGATCCTGGAAAAATGAGGGAGAAAATTTTCGAAATTTCTTCTCTTATGAAACGATTCAAGGTAACAACAGTATTTGCAGATGAGAGCATGGAAGGGGAAGGAATCGAACGAATAGCTCAGGGAGAATGGACAAAAACAGACATCTTACGTTTCTTATCAGATTCCGTAACATTGTTTTATGAATCTGGAATAACTGGTGTCGGAGATAGGGCAGTCAAAATTCTGAAAATGAGAAGAACGGCCCATTTAAGAGAAGCGGTAGGAATGCAAATTGAAGAAAATGGGATTCAAGTTTTCCATGAAGGTCCGGAGATGGAAGAAGTAGAAGTAGAAGAACCACATACTCTTGCACCCGAAAAACTCTTAGAACCAATCGATCACGAAATTAAACCAGAAATTAAACCAGCTGCATTAAAACTTCCAAAGAAAAATTCCCCAATCCCCGAAGTCCCGGAACAAATAGTTCCAGAACATAAAACAATTGAACAAATCCAACATTCAATCCCTCCAGAAGATCCTGCGACAAAACAAGAAGTATACGAAACACCAGTACAAAACCAAACATTCAACGAACCTAAAATGAATCAAACAATTGTGAGTAGCGAGCCAATTCTAAAAAAAGAATCTCCTGATTTATTGCGTCCTAGCTCTGGTCCAACTCCCAACCAGTATCCTCCAATTGAGCAAAATACTGAAATGAAAATGAGTGCTGAAGTCCCAACAGAAATTGCAAAAAAAGCACAGGAAGGTTTAAACAAAATAAGAGAAACTCCCGAAAGCACAAAAGAACCAAAAGATGATGAACTCTGGCATTAATTCTAATCTATTTGTCACTTCTAAATAACAACAAAATAGAAAACCTTATAAACTAAAATCAATTAAGCAAGTTATGGGAAAATTGAGAAAGATTGTCCTCAGTTGCATTACAGCTTCAGTAATTGGAGGAGCATTTTATACTTGCGATCAAATTGAAAAATCTGAAGATAATCGAGCAAAATCTGAAGAACTTTATGAAAAAAGTATGATTCAAGATACAAGGCAACTTTACGAAGACAATTCAACAAGAAATAATCAAGAAAACAAATATTCCCAAAGAAATAACTAATATGGCATCAAAAATAACAAAAGGACTTGCAAGAATCGCTTTAGCTGGAGGAATCCTCTTTGCAGGAAATCATCTTTATGAACAATGTTCAAGAGTTTTTGGAGACCAAGGATATAGTGAACAAGTATCAGAAACCTACCAAGAAAGTGTTCCTCAAGAAAGATTTACAGCCCCGCAAAATTATTCTAATGATCAAAGAACAGGGGAATTAGAAATTCCACAAATAACAGATTCTCAAAAAACATCTTTAGAGAGTGAAGTAGAAAAACCATTCACCGGAACAAATTGGATACTAGAGAGAAATAAAATCACAAGTTCTTCAACAATAGGAAATTTATATCATGATTCAAACTCAAATGGAATTATCGACGATGCAGACACACATCTAGCATATACACTTGAACTTCCTTGGAAGAATAACAACCGAAACATATCTTCAATCCCTGAAGGAACTTATGAAGTATCAAAACGTAAAAGTCCTAAATTTAAAACCCATTTTAAAGTAGCTGATGTCAAGGGAAGGTCAGATATCTTAATTCATGCAGGAAATTATCCAAGAGATACTGCAGGATGTATCTTGGTGGGAGATAGTGCAGGGAATAACTATGTCTCAAGTAGCAGAGCCACATTAAACAATCTATTAGGTGAATTTGGAAATGATGAAATCCGAATGAAAGTTACTTCCACTCAAGATTAAAAATCAAAAACATTTATATATTTCTTCAACCATAAACATCTATGAAAAAAGAAGTGACTAGCAATAACAATTTCTACAAACATACCGCAACAATTCTCGTCACGTTAACCCTTACATTAATTTTACTAAATTCTCTTTTCCCAACAGACCAACTACAAAAAGCTCCTCCGACCACTACACAAAAAAATCTCAATTTCGAATTTCACACCGTCGAACTACCCTATTATGATCACGATTCTTATTTTGATGCAGAAATCCCATTATTCAATCCTCGAAAAGGAGATTTAGAATTTGTACAGTTAGATTTGCAAGTCGGAGCAGAGCATTTTGTAAGCTTGGAGGTAGTTTCAGGAAGTGCATCATTAAGAGAATTTAATGGTATGCATCCGCTTTCTTCATTAATGTTTTTTAAAAATCAAGGAGATGAGTCTCCTTATTTCTTCGGAACAACCTCTAACCCCCCCTCCATAAAATCAAATGTTTGGGGACCCTCGGACGGAACAGCAGATTATGCAGGATCATCCGGAAATGAGGAATCATTTTATTCAGATGTAGCAAGACAGTTTCCTTCAAAACCAATAACATTAACCAGCAAAGAAGATCTAAACTATTTTACTAAAAATTCTGCCAGCGAAACAAAAACAATTTCTTACTTTACCCCAGGATTGTATAGTGATAGCTTACTACCCTCGGGAACTTCAATTGGAATAAGAACCTTAATCGGAGGAGAACTCTCAATCACCTATGGATATAATTCAAAAAAAGAACAAAAAAATCAAAAACCAGCAACACCATCAAATTTTCAAGCATCAGTCAATACTTTGCCCTACATTCATTTAACATGGGACAAATCTCAAGGAGCAGTAAACTATGCAATTTTTAAGACATACTACAATTCACAAAATCCACCAACACAACATGCTCCCTGTGATAAGGGATATTTAAGAGAAATATTAAATGATGTTGATGAGTTTAAAGATATCCAAACTGGAACCTCACAAATAGTTTATTCTATTCTAGCAATTGGTCCACTAGGTCAAAGTAAATGTAGTAATTGGATCGTAGGTCAAGGAACTGGACCGCAAGGATCTCCCCCAATGCCTCCACAAAATGTAATTCTTTCTTCTCCAAGTAGTGGAAAAATAGATGTTAACTGGAATCAAGTTTCTGGGGCCACAGGATATGAAGTAAGAAAGGCTATTGACTCAGTGGGTCCATTTTGGATTATGGAAACAATCAATAATCCTTCAACAACAATTTATTCTGAAGACAATGTAGCCCCTGGAACATATTATTATCGAATAAAAGCATTTAATGATTGGGGTTATAGTGATTTTAGTGATCGAGTAAGCGGAATCACAGTTTAAATCAAAAACATTTATATATTTCTTCAACAACAATTCTTTATGAAAAAAGAAGTGATTAGCAATAACAATTTCTACAAACATGCTGCAACAATTCTCGTCACGTTAACCATTACATTAATTTTACTAAATTCTCTTTTTCCGAGTGCCCAATTCTCTCCAGCACCAACACAAACAAGAATAACACCTCAACTAAAAGAACATCTTAATTTTGAGTTTCACACTGTCGAACTTCCATATTATGACCACGATGCTTGGTATGAGGCTGAGATCCCCTTATTTGATTCAAGAAAAGGTGATTTAGAATTCATTCAGTTAGACTTAAGGGTTGGAAGTGACCAGAATTTGGTGTTCGAAGACTTATCAAACAATAATTATCCTCGTTTTGTAGATCTTGAATATCCAATTTCTTCATTAATGTTTTATAAAAATTCCCAGGACGATTCACCATTCTTTTTTTCTTCAACTTCAGGACCTCCTTCTTCAACAATACAAATTCGTGGACCTTATGATGGAACGCAAGATTATGAAGGAGACTCAGGGTTCGAACGTTCTTTTTATTCCCAAGTTTCAGGACAATTTCCAGAAGTTCCATTAATCTTAACCAGTAACGAAGATAAAAATTATTTTACTAAAGATTCCTCAGCTTCTACAAAAACGATCCATTATTTTGATCCTGCACTTCAGCACACAGGACCTATCGGAGGAATAAATGGTTTTGCAAATGTTGCTGGAGGTAGTTTTACCCTAGTTGGTGGAAAACTCCATATCACATATGGGTACAAATCGAATGAAAAAGTTAAGCTCGAAAAACCAATCATCCCACAAAATTTTCAGGCCTCATTTAATACGAAACCATATATCCATTTAACTTGGGATAAGTCACAAGGAGCTACAAATTATGCAATTTTTAGATCGGGGACAAGCAATCCTACTCCCTGTAATGGCGGCGATGGAAATAGTGATCTATATGGAATTGTTGGGGATGTTGACGAATATAAAGACACTGGCAATATTTATGGTTTCCCAATACATTATGCTGTTCTTGCTATTGGTCCTGGAGGCCAAGGTGATTGTAGTAATGCTGTTGTTGGATCAAGTTTAACTCCAGGACAATACGAAGCAAACCCACCCTCTCCCCCCGAGAATATTATTTTAACACAAACTAGCCCCGGAACAGTCCAGATTTCATGGCAGGTAGGACCTACAGGAGGCCCCTATGGAAATTTCCCAGACATAAAGTATTATGGAACTCCCGAAGGATATGAAATTAGAAAAGGAACTTATGATGCAGGTCCTTATTGGATAATTGGAACTATTAATGACCCACAAATAACTTCATTCACGGATGAAAACATGAATCCTGACGAATATTTTTATAGAATAAAAGCAATAAATTCTTGGGGAGCGAGTAGTATGAGTAATCGAGAAAGCATAATCATTGCATAAAATTAAAGATAACTAGACTGGCCTTCAGATCTAAGCAAAAAATCCTTCAACAACCTTCGCTGCCTTGGCCCTCTTAACCTGATGCGCTTTCAAAAATAAATTAATTTTCTCAATAGCATAAGCTTTCATTTCACCAGATAACATCTCTCCACTTTCATAAAGCTCCTTAATTTCAATCAGCTTCGAATCATCTTCTTCAAACAATCTCAAATACTGATACGAAACATCCTTGTCAACATTCCCGCCTTTTTTTCTATGTTCTGCTAAAGTTTCTCGTCCACCAGAAAATGCATATTTGTTAATTTTATTTTTTATTTGTGCTGGAGTCTCAGTAAGGCAAATATGGGAATTTTGATCTGACGCAGACATCTTTCCACCTTTTAATCCTGGAAGGAAAACATGATATGATGAAGAAATCGGAATTAATTTATTGTTAAATCTTCGAGCAATGTCTCTGGCAATTCTAATGTGAGGGTCTTGATCAACTCCAACCGGAATTATCGCAGGAACGGGTTTGCCACCAAATTCTTTTAACTGTGGATGATACATGTCTGCAGCTTGAAGTAAAGATGAAATCATTTTTCCAGGACTAATCTCTCCATAAACTCCCTTAAATTCATTAAATGTCGAATGTTTTGCAAATAAATTCTGCAATCGATAATATGCATTTGATTTTTTAGAATCTTTGCCTCTCTCTGATTGAAAATAAACATCGCACTTTTTCAAATCCAGTCCAAGAGCAACATAATCAGTCAAATATTCTTTCGCAATTTTCCTTGAGTCTTCAAGAGATTGTCCTCGAGCATTGTAAGCTTCAACGTCGGCAATTGAGATATAAACTCGGCCACCAAGTTTTTGATAAAATAATGCTTGCATCAATACAAGAGAATGTCCAATATGAAACTTCCCGGTAGGCATTAACCCAGTCATCACAACAAAAGGTTTCCGATCCTTAATCCGAAGCATAATTCTCCCAATATCTCGTGCAGCAAAAACAAATCCTCGTCTAAACAAAATATTTTCTTCAAAAACTTTTGGCAACTTCTTCAAACGCTCAATTCCAAATTCCTTAACAAGCCTCTCATAATCCACATTTCCAGAAACTTCCCATGGATTAAAAATTGTCTTCACCATCAAAAAAATAAGTAAAAAGATTTTATAAAAGTATGGCAAATAATTAAACTAAACGCAAAAATCACAAAACCTTTATAAATTATAAAATCAATAAACAATTATGGTGAAATCAAAAAATTATACTTTCTCGACATTATTCTCCTCTAGTTTAACAGAATATAAACAAAATTATAAGCAATTCGCAAAATTCATATTCATAACAGTGGGTATTGTTTTATTTCTTACAGCAATTTGGCAATTTTATTTTGTCCTAACTGATGAATCGGCAAAGATAATCATCGAAAATCCGAGCTTAATTGCTCAGGGAAATGTTCCAACAACAACTTGGGCGTTTGGAGTTTTCATTCTAGCACTAGCTTCAATAGTTTTAACAATTTTTATGCAAGCCGGACTCATTAGAACAGTTGTTTCAGAGAAAAAATTCGCAAACAAAACTATGATTGCAAACGCAAAAAAACATTTCGGAAAATATCTAGGATTCTTTATAGTTTTCATGATATTTATGATGCTATTAATACTCGCATTAATCATTCCCGCAATAATTTTTGGAGTCTTCTGGATTTTTGCAAGTTTCATATTCCTCGAAGATAAAGGAAAGAAAGGAATTATAAATTCGCTTAAAAAAAGTTTTCAAATAGTTAAAAATAACTGGTGGAAAACATTAGGATACATCTTACTATTGATGCTAATATATCTAGTGTTCAATTTCCTCCTAAGGCTAATCTTTACACCATTTTTCTTAGCAATTGCAAGTATTTTCCAGACAAGCAATATTGCAATAGGACTAAATTATTTTCTTAGCACACTTAATCAATTAATCGCAACAATAATTGCCACACCATTCTCCATATTGTTTTTCAAAAATTTCTATATGGCCAGAAAAGAAGAACTCGGAATCAAGTAAAAGAAAAAGTTTTATATATCAAATTCCCTAATAGAAAGGATAAGAGGTAGGTTCGAGAATGAATTTATATAAAAATAAAAAAGCGGTTTCACAAATTATTGCAACAGTTTTAGTTATCATGATTACAGTTTCTGTAGTAGTCATTCTATGGGCCACAATTACACCTTTGATTACAGGAAAATTTGAAGAAGCAGCAGAATGTAGGATTGCAACAAGTGCAATGTCATTAACAGATGTTTGTTTAATTGGAGGTACAGAACTTTCATTTAAGATTTCAAGAAATTCACAAGAATTTGATTTGACAGACTTACAAATAATCATTATGGATGAGGATGGGAATTCTGACTCAGTCATATATACCGAAATCCAAGATTTCACTGTTTCAAATTTACCAAACCCAAATAATGGGATAGCAATTACAAGAAACTTTAATTCAACATATATTAATTTGGCAGGAACATTTTATTCATTTGAAATTGCACCAATAATCCAACTAGGGTCCCAAAATATAACTTGTTCATCAATAAATCGAAAAAAAGTTGACTTCTGTTAATCAAATATTTGGAATAAGAAAAGATTTTATATATTCAAAACTCTAACAAATATAAGGGGTTAGTAATGGATTATTTATATAAAAATAAAAAAGCGGTTTCACAAATTATTGCAACAGTCTTAGTTATCATGGTTACAGTTTCGGCTAGGGTAATTGTCTGGGCAGCAGTTTCTCCGATAATTAGAGATAAACTCGAAGTATCTGCAGAGTGTCGCGCAGCTAATAGTGCAATAAGTATTAAAAATTTCTGCGTAATAGAAGAAAATCCTACAGGGATACCAGGTAAAGAGACATATTTTCTTTTTGTAAAAGTTTCAAGAAATTCTGAAGAAATAAATCTTGTCGATTTAGATTTTGTTTTAGAAAATGATAAAGGAATCTCCAATTCACTTTCTTTTGTGGAATATATTGCAGGGACTGAATTAGAGCCCGGTAGCATTGAAGATTTACCTGGAACAAACCAAGGAATCACAATTAAAAGAAGCTTTCCGAGTATGGGGGTTGCAGATAAAAAATATAGCTACCTTTCAATTGCACCAATCATACGAATAAGTAAAGAAGATGTTATTTGTCCTACTGGAAGAAAAGTCCGCCTTAAACTTTGTTAAATAAGAAATCTTTTAAGCACCAGTTATCATATTTCTATATGAGATTATTCAATTTTTTCAGGAAGAAAGACAAAGTAAAAGAACTTAGTGAAAACGAAAAAATAACATTTAAAGAATTAGAACGCTATCTTGCAAACGAACAGGAAAAATTAGAAATAAAAGAATCTGAATTTTTTGAAACAATAAATAATTTAGCCATACAACATTCGCTCGAGGTAGAGAAAAAAATAAGAATACTCGAAGAAATTGATATTAATTCTAAAAAAATTGAAGAACGAGCAAAAATTATCGTAAATCAGAGTGTAGAAAAATATGTAATTGAAGTAAAAAAGCTCCTCGCAGAATTAAAAGATTCAAAGAAAGATACTATTCAAGAATTCATTAACCATATTAATAAAATATTCTTAAATTTTAATAAACGATCTGCAATTTTTTATGGACGTTCGAATTACATCATCGGAGACGAGTTACTTGCAGTCAAAAACTCAATACAAAAAATCTATCAAGAATTCGAAACACTAATAATTTCCGAAAAAGAATTAATCGCAAAAAGCACAACAATCAAAGACATAAAATCTTTACAAAAAAATATAGAAGAAAAAACGAAGAAAAAAGAACAGGCGATTGAAGAAATAAATAGAATTGCCTCATTAATCGAGGAAAAAGAACAAATAATTGAAAAAATAGAATCTAGCAACAAAAAATTTCAGAAGAGTGAAGAATATTCCTCTTTCAGAAAATCTATAGAAGACATAAAAGAAAAAGAACAAACAATTAACAAATTAATTATCGAATGTAAAAATCTTATTAATTTTAAAGAACTGATGGGACTATATTATTCAAGCGAGTTAAAAAAAGAAATCGTTAAAAAATATCGAGATTCTTTTTCAGTTCAGTTTAGCAAAACGAACGCCAAAGAATTATTAGATTTAATCGATGATTCAAAAATTAATAACCGTGAAAAAATTCTCCTAGCTGCAAAAAATATTGCTGATGAAAAGGAAAAAGTAATTGAAAATAAAAAACATTTAGATTCTGATCCACTTGAAAGAGAAAATGAGAAAAAAGAACACCATGCTCAAGATATCAAGAGATTAGAAGAAGCTAGAGCACATGAAAAGAAAATAGAAGATTCATTTAATAAAGAAATAGAAAAAGAACAAATAGTTCTTCAAGAAAAGCTAACAAGTCTTAATGTAAATTTAATATAATTATAAATCATGGAAGAACGAATTCAAAAAATAATCGCGAACAGTGGATATTGTTCAAGAAGAAAGGCAGAGGAATTAATCAAAGACAAAAAGGTAGTTGTCGATGGAAAAGTTGTCGAAACAGGATTTAAATTAGAAAAAGAAAACGCAAAAATAACTATCAATGGAGAAAAACTAAAAACCCAAGATAAAAAATATTATTTCGCTCTCAATAAACCAAAGGGAATTTTAGTAACAAAAGATGATCCACAAAAAAGAAAAACAATTTACAGCCTACCTTCATTAAAAAAATTAAACCTCAATTTAAACTATGTGGGGCGACTCGACGGCACAAGTGAAGGCTTACTCCTACTCACAAACGACGGAGAACTAACCAACAATCTCACACACCCAAGCAAAAAAATAACAAAAGAATATCATCTCAGAACAGAACCAACTCTAAAAAAAGAAGACATAACTAAGGCAAAAAGTGGAATTATGATTGATAAACAAATGTTTTTTGGAAAAATCAAAAATCAAAAAAAGAACGAATTCACAATCGAAATTACTGAAGGCAGAAACCGAATACTCAGACGAATCTTCGAAGACAAACTAAAGTATAAAATCTATATGTTAAAACGAATCAAAATTAAAAATTTGAAATTAGGAAATTTGAAGGTTGGCGAAGTTCGAGAGTTAAGTGAGGATGAAGTTAATGATTTGAAAAATTCCTAAACATTACAAATCCCCTTAATCTCATTCAAAACGGCCCCAATATACTTTCTATCAACACCAGTTTTTCTATGAATCTCTTCGATATCCTTCTCCACTAAATCTTTTGCGAGAACTACCTTCGCATGAAACAGTTTCTCACGAACTTTTTTTGAAACACAAGTAAAAATCGTAATAGGATATAATTTTTCTGCTTCAATCATTTCTCGAAGAGTTTTACCAACGGAAGAGTAATCCCAAGAGATGACACGCAATTTAACACCTCGAGAATAGTCGCGTGCAGAGTGTGTAAGCGCAGTATTCGTAACTAACCAAGCATCATCAAAAGAATTTTTTTTATTGCTCACAACGTCCAAAAACCGCGCATGAGTATACATTGCAACTTTCGTATTCGTCCGAATTCCCCTACTATTATGATATTTTGCTTCAATCATAGAAGTCTTCCCGGACTTACGAGCAATGACATCAATTTCTTGCAAAATCACCTTCCCACGAATATGCGCACTCGTAATAGTTTCATATCCATACGCCTGCAAAACTTGAGAAACATATTCTTCAAACGTAAATCCCGAAGGTCCCAATTCCATGATTGCTTTTTTCAAATTATAACGTGCAGCAACCGCTTTCTTTCCTTTCAAATTTTTCAAAGTCAAATCTAAAATTTTCTCAGTCGTCGCCCCAGAATGCACTTTTCTAGAAACTCTACCAGCAACTTCGCGTGCAAACTCGCGACTTCCACCGGCACGAACAATCGAGCTTGCAATCTTACTCTTTCGAAAAGCAACTCGCCGCCCATCTGATTTAATAATTTCCATATATCACCTTATACAAAAAAGATAAGAGCTTATTTAAATTTTGAGGAAAAGAAATAACTAAAAAATTTCAATATCTGATTCTGCTAAAACACTTTCAAAATATTCACTAACAATTTGCTTTTGTTTTTCCGCAAGTAAACCTGCCTTCAAATCTTCAAGAATATCGTCGAATAAAAGAGTCTCAGCTTCTTGAGTATCTGTTAACATTATAACATGGAATCCAAAATCAGTTTGAACTGGTTCATTTGTATAATCTCCAACATTCTCAAGCGCATAAGCAGCTTCTTCAAAAGGAGGAACCATTTGCCCTTTTCCAAAGAAATCCAAATCGCCACCATTAGGCCCACTTGGACCAGTCGATTTTTCTTGAGCAAGTTCTGCAAAATCTTTACCATCATCCAATTCAGAAATTATCTCGATAGCTTCATCTTCAGTTTCAACCAAAATATGACTAGCCCTTATTTTTTCTTCAACCTTAAATTGCTCAACATTTGTTTCATAATAACTAGAAGCTTCTTCTTCATTAACTTCAATATCTTTCAAAATAGTATCATCCATATAATTCCTGATAACCATTTGATTCCTTGAAAATTCGACAAAGAAATCGTAATCAAGTCCTGCAGTTTTCATTTCTTCTTTGTAAGTTTCAATTTCAATTCCTGCAGCTCCAAGTTGTGTTTCAAGTTCACTTTCAATTTCCTTAGATGAGACTTTATATCCTTCATCAGTTGCAATTTCATAAAGTAAATGTGTAAGAATAGTTTGATTCAAAAAAACATCCTTAGAAATTTGTGCCCTATATTCTTCAGGAAGATTATTCGTAAAAAAGTAAAGTTCATACTCCTTGTCCAAATTATCACCCAGAATACTATAACCATCTACATCTGCCAAAATCTCTCCAGAAACGTCTCCCCTAGAACCAACAACATTTCCAGTAACGCCGTCACCACCCCACATCATAAAACCGCCATAAATTAAAGCGGCAATAAGAACAAAACTAAATCCAATCAAAAGTTTTTTCTGCAAAGAATTCTCAGATTCACTAACTTCTCTTGCCTGCGAACCTTCAGCAACAACTGGACTTTCTTCAGAACTCTTTTCAGCAGACTCAGTTGATTTTTCAGACTCATCAGATTTTTCTTCAGAGGTATCTACTACCGGCTCATCTTTTTTCGAAGTTTCTTCGGTTGCATGATCTTCAGAAGAATCAGATTTTTCGACAGATTCCACCTTCTCTTCCACCTTTTTTTCAACCCCATTATTTTCTTCCATCGCAAATAAAATTATCAAGACTATATAAAGATTTTCCCACTCGAGTTACAAATAACCAGATTTATATAACTCTAAACAATAATAAAAATATGAAATTCAAAAAAAGGTCGATAATTCTTTTTGTAATAATCCTCTTCATAATATTTTTCGCAGCATTTTCAGAAATCGTAACAAAAGTTTTTGAAGTATCTCCAGAAATTACAAACCAAACCCTCATCTCATTATTTTTTATCGTTTTTGCAGCATCATTTGCAGTCCCGACAGCAGCATTTTTCTTCATCGTTTCACTAACTTCTCTCGCTTCATCCCCAACACAAGTCATAATCATTTTCACAGTAACACTTCTTGCAACAATATCTGGAGATTCAAGCGCACATTTTCTCGCAAAATCATTTCAAAAAGAAATTAACGACCTTGTCAAAAAATATACATTTCTAAAAAATGAGGAAGAAAAAGCAGCAGCCAAATTCAAAAAACATGGAGCAATATCACTTTTCTTCACAAGATTTATCCACGGTGCTGCAGCAATTCTAAACTATTATTCAGGTATCAAAAATTTCAAATACAAAAAATTCATCATTCCAGTAATCTTGGGAGAGATAATCTACACATTAATTTATGTATTAATTGGAGTCTTCGCAAAAGAAACTTGGAAAATAATAATAACAATCATTCAGGAATTTTCAATGCTAATTTTGTTAGGACTTGTAATTTACTATTTTTATCCAAAAGTAAGAAATAGGATGAAGAATGGAAAAACGAATTCAAAAAATTAATTTTCAGCTACAACAACATTCAGTTTCTTCCCGCGAACAAATCCAGTGATATTATCTGCAGTTACATCAAGAATCCTATTTGTAGCTTCGATTGAATTAAATGCGTTATGTGGAGAAACTAAGACATTATCCATTTTCATCAACCGAGAATTTTTTCGAAGAATCGTATAATCACAACTCAAAACTTTCTTTCGTTTCAAAAGAGCACATTCTTCACTAACATCACATTCTTTTTCCAAAACATCGAGAGCAGCACCAGCAATCTTCTTTTTTCGAAGTGCCTTCATCAAAGCATGCGTATCAACAATAGCACCACGAGCAGTGTTAATAAGATACGCACTTTTTTTCATAAGAGATAATTTTTTAAGATTCATCAAGTGATGATTCGTTTTAGTATACGGAATATGAAGGCTAACAATATCTGAATGTTTCAACAAATTATCTAAAGTTACATTTCTAAATCCAACTTTTTTTGCCGCTTTTTTATCTGGATGGCGAGTACAAACCAAAATATTCATCTCAAAACCTTTCGCAATTCGAACAACATGTTTCCCAATAGAACCATAACCGATAACTCCAATCGTTTTCTTAGCCAAATCAAATCCTTGAAGCAAATCATCCGTCTTAAATGAATGTTCGTCGTGAGTTCGCTTAATCGCCAAATGAATTTTTCGAGTAACTGCCAAAATCAGCGCAAAAGTATATTCAGCAACAGTATTCTCTCCATAAACTGGCACATTGGAGACTCCAATCTTTTTACTTCCAGCATATTTTACATCAATATGATTATAACCAGTAGAACGAGTTGCAATAAATTCCAAAGAAGGCAAAGAATCAATCACATTTTTATCCACAGCATCGTCAACAAAACAAACAAGAATTTCAACACCCGATAATTTCTTCAAACTACTTTTCTTCAAATCCTTAGCAAAAATAAGCTCATGTCCTTTCAAATATTTTTTAAAATAAGTTTTCTCTTCAAGATCCAAATCAACAAAACCAATCTTTTTTTTCATAATCAACCTCTTAGAAATTAGAATATTAAAAGATATTTAAAAGTTGTGATTAAAAAATATAAATGCGCGGGCCGTCCATGGTGGGTTCCAGTCGAGTTAGGGGGACTAAAATGTTAGTTATTAGCAATCATTGTAATAATTTAAATTAATAAAAAAATTTGTGATCTTTCAAATTTTATTCTATTAAGAAAATGGTAATCTCTAGAAAATTCATTTTCTACTGACCTATTTACTTTGGTTGAGGTGTGGGTAAACAACTACCACATTTAACATTTGCTGATCCCTCTATGGTTCCTGAAGTACAGTCACATATAGCATACCAAATTTCTTCCCCACTGCTAGATTTTCCTGGATGAACTTCGCAATAAGTTTCATACTCTTCAGGCTCAACGTCAGACATATCATAGATTATTTGTTTACAACCACTTTTTCCGGGAGGACACGTACCACAAGTAAATGATCCTAATACTGCTTTTTTATTAATATTAGCTACACAATCTGCTTCTGCTTTAGCTTCAGCTCCTAGTTGGGTGGGGTCTCCTCCAGTTCCCGTACCTTCGACAGCCTCTCCACCTGAAGAAACATCAATAACTTTGGAAGCTCCACCGCATGATAGTTCTCCTTCAGGGCTTAAGTTTACATCACTATCTCCATTAAAATAAATATTTCCTAGTATTATTAATACTGCAAAAAATAGTATCTCCCTTTTTGTTTGATCCATAATTATTTTAATTAATTCTAGTATATAAGAGTTTCTCAAAATTAGGGGCATAAATAAAAAATTTTTTGAACATTCAATTTTTGCTGATCCCTTCAGTTTCGTTGAGGTTTAGGAGTACATTTCGTACAACCAACTTCCGCTGATCCTGATAAGCCAGATGAGCCACAGCCACATGAAGCATACCAAAACTTTACTCCATGACTAGTTTCTCCCTCGTTAGTCTCACAATGAAGTTCACTCCATTCAAGAAACGTGTCTGACATATCAAATATTTCTTGGTTACAACCACTTTTTCCGGGAGGGCATGTACTACAAGTAAATGTCCCTAACACTGCATTTTTTTTTATATCTTCTTTACAGTCTTCTTTGGCTTTTAGTATAGCTCCTTCTTCAGTGGGATCACCTCCACTCCCTTCACCTTGGACTGGATCGTCCCAATCCGGTGCAGGTACATCAATATCTGTTGGATCTCCCCCACAAGATAATGCTGATTCAGGACTTAAACTTAGTGCATCATTCTTCCCATTCAATTCAATATCTAATGAATCTCCGCCGCATTCAAATCCTGTTCCTGGACTTAAGTTTGCCCCATTAACATTCCCATTAAAATAAATATTTCCCAAAATTATTACTACCACAGCAAATAATATCACTCTTTTAGTTTGACTCATAATTATTTTATTGATCAAAAGTATATAAATATTTCTAGAAAAACAAACAAATTATGCTTAGTTATTTTTCCATTGAATCCCTGATTCTTTATTTTTGTAATGGTCTATTTTTGTCATGTCTGTGTGTCTGCTCTAATGAACTATATAAGATCTTCCGACCACTAGCTTGTGACAGACTAAGAAATAAGGCATTTTTTGTCCCCTCGATGCGACTGGATCATAACATGCGCGGGCGGGGACTCGAACCCCGGTCCCATCGTTGGCAACGACAGATTCTAACCACTAAACTACCCACGCAGGTAATTTAGCGCATTATTCAAACTTTATAAAATTAATCAAAATAAAAAAAATACTATTTCTCAAGAACTTAATTTCCTATCAAAATACTTCGTTCACCTTCGTCTCTCTTTCGAGCAAGCTTATAGCTGATATTCATAAGTTCTGGATAAAGTCCTTCCGCAACACCTTCGCTAAGACCAAGGTTTGTCATAACACCCATATAATCGTTTGAGGTAAGTCGAGAACCTTCCTGCATTCCAAAATACAAATGTGTCTCAGTTCTAGCTCTTTCTTCTTCGATATAACCATTCAAAATAGCCCCATATCGAGGATGTTCACTAGAAAACGCATCAATCCCATTTCTCATACCTCGAGCTTTCATAACGTCACTTTCTTCAACACGTGCATAAGCACGAGATCCTTCAAAAGAACCGCCACTAAGTTCAACTGCCTGTGCGAGTTTTGGTTTTGCTCGTTTTAATTTTCCAGACATCGAAGAAATCGGTTTATCAATTCTATCAGTTGCAATAATTTGCAAAATTTGTCTTTCTATATTTGTCATTTTTATGTTTCTCCATATTTAGTTAATTTTATATACTAAAATCAACAAATAATATAATGCGGGGATAAACTTCACCACACCTTAACATGGAAGAAAAACTAAAAAGCGCAGGACTAACAAACAATGAATCTAAAGTATATCTAACGCTTTTCGACTTAGGCCCTAGTCTTGCAGGTCAAATCGCAAGAAAAGCAAGCATGCACCGACGCTCAGTCTACGATACAACAGAAATGCTAATCGGAAAAGGACTCATAGGCTACATCATAAAAAATAACAGAAGATTATTCTCAGCTACAAATCCAAAAAGATTATTAGAATTAATAAAAGAAAAAGAAGATAATCTCAAAACAATTGTCGAAGATTTAGAAAAAAAATATGAGAAGACAAAAAACAAAGATGAAACATTATTCTTCAAAGGAATTGATGGATTGAAAACAGTATTTGAGTCTCAACTAGATGAAAAAGAAATTTTAATTCTTGGTGCAAACGAAAATGCTTCAGACATCCTAAAATTTTACTTCAACTGGTATAACAAGAAAAGAATCAAGAAGAAAATAACAACTAAGGTAATCACTACATCCAAAAACTTATCAAGAATGAAAAATGTAGAAATAAAATTTCTTCCAAAAAAGTATGAAAATCCAGTAGCCATTAATATCTATGGCGATACAACAGCAATTATTCACTGGTCAAAAAATCCTCAAGCAATAGTTATTAAGTCAAAAGAAATCACCGACGGCTACAAAAAATATTTTCAAGCTATGTGGAATACCGCTAAGAAAAATTAAATAAAATCATATATAATTCGCAGTATTGCACCATTATAATAATCTTTGGTATATATTCTAATGTCTGGATTAGGGTACTCTGTCAGCAATGAATTATCGAGTGCATCTGCGTCAGTCCTAAAGCAAATTTTTAATGCATCTCCACTTGGAGTAATTGCAGAATCTAGCAGTGCAGTATCTAAAGTAAATATATTTGGGGTAATTCCGATAGTAATTCCGGAAAAGGGAAATATACCGAGAATATCTGGGGAGCTAACTGCCTGAGTTGTCGAACCACAAGTGCCAAAATAGGATTCATTAGTTAGTGGGTGATCTTGAGTGCCTACAAGAACGTATAATTCAGAGTCTTGAAACGTAACTGAACTCTTGGTATGGACTCGTGCTTCAAGCTCTGCAGAAATAAAATTTGCGGCAGGCGGAAGGTCGTAAGGGAATTGCATAAATCCTCGCTGAACCCTAGCATAGGCATCATTAATCGACCAGGTCTCGAGATAAATTTTTGAATTACTTTCATCAACATCTATTCCTTGAGTTGCGTCATGGATATAATTCCATGAAGGGTAACCAATATTTCTCACATGTCCGTCTTCTGAAACTAAAAATTCTGCAGTACAAGTCCCATCACCATTATCTGTATGGGGAGCACAAGTTAAAGCCTGACATCCACTCGTATCAAATTGACATCCAGAACAAGCCAACGTCCCGCTCGGAAATCCTAAACTCTGGCATGTTTGTCCATTCAAATCATTTCCTTCACAGTCTTCATCAAGCCCTGCCTCATTAGGTACCTGGATTTCTCCATCGCCACATTTTGTCTGACAATTTGCACAATTTCCAGAAGAACTCATTAAAATTTGAGGAACTGCCGAAATATCAATAATTTTGGTAGCACTTCCCTCCACATAACTAATCTTGTTCAAATTTATAGGATTTCCAGAAACGATTATTTCCCAACGTGATACATCATCCTTAAATTGAATTGGAGAAGGAGTTTCCTTACTAAAAGGTGCATGAGCCCATACAAAATCATCCTTGAAAACGGAAACTTTTTGTCCATTAAAATCAAACTTAAATTCCAAATCTCCAGATTGTTTAAATGAAGGGTCGGGATAAATTGCAGAATGCTTTCTTTCATAATCTCTAAGTTCAATTTCTCCCAGAGCATTCCTCTCAAAAGTAAATTTGGTAGCCCCTTGTAAAAATTTATATCCTTCTTCAGTTCCCGGAGGTGTTTGTCCAGGAGGCTCAGTCCCAAAAGGAATAAGCGAGCAAAACACATCCAAATCCATCATCGAAGCATCACGAAATAAATTCGAATAGGTTGGAAACTTTGTTGTATCGGCAGCTAATCTGCAACTAATAATTCTTTGATTAATATTTCTAAAACTATTTCCGGAAGTTTGCATAAGCGAGGATAAAGAATAGGTATTCTGATCTATTTGTTCTCCAGTCCCTCGATGAATCTCATTATTATACTTGCATCCAGTGCCTCCATTAAAGTTAGTATAATAATTAAAACACCCGATATTATCTGGAATATTCGGATTTCCTATAAGGTCAGACCATTTAGGGCATAAAGGATCGAGATTACAATTATATGCTCCAGGTTCTACTACTGCACCACCGCCATAAGTATATTCATCTGCGAGTCCTCCAAAACTATGTCCAAACTCATGAGTTGCAATACCAACAGAAGCAGGATAATGAGTAACTTTGGAAAAAGAGCCCCCCGTCCCACCATGATAATCACTGTTAAACAAAACTATAACTTCTTCATTTGGAGTATTTGTTCCAAGATTTGGACAAGCAGACGCAAGATTAAAAGATTTAGTACTTGAACAACTTATTACTCGACAGTCATTGGAACTCCAGGATCCTGAATGAGGTGAAGAGCAATCACTATTCCCTGAAATGCTCACGTGTATACACTCCAAATCAGTATTTATATCGTCAACATAAAACAGATTAATATTTTCTGCATTAGTGAATGGTTCAACGTTCAAAAAATATGAAGAAATATGATCAACTTCATCAAGAAATTTAGTATAGCCAAAATCATTATCATTAGTTTGATATTCTGTTGCGTGATCGTAGTCATCTCCAATAAAAACAACATTTACATGATCTTCGATATATCCACTAGCATATTGGATTTGTTTACATGGGAGTTCAACTGTTGTCGAAGGATAGGCACAAACACCATTATCGCAAAAGTTTGATATACAATCAGTATCCAAATCACATTGTCTGTCATACCTGCATGCCCCACAAATTTCTCCTCCACAATCAACATCAGTTTCATGAGCATCCTGCACATCATTTAAGCATTCACTCAAAGGAACACAAACACTAGGGTTTCCGTAACACCCAAAATCTTGTTCAATTTCACAAGTAGAAGAACAACCATCGCCATTCTGAGAATTTCCATCATCACATTCTTCATGAGGTTTTAGACATCCATCCCCACAAGACAAATCACAAAGCGGAACTCTCCCAACATTTCCTAAGCTTCCAACCCGATTTGCAGTAAACGAAGGAGATTTTAAAAAATCCTCACTTAAAAAAGTTCCAGCAAAAATTAAAACGAGAACAACAATCACAAAAATAATAGAAACTAATAAATAAATATTTTTTTCTTTTTTCCAGCCCTGCTTTTTCATACAAATAACAAAACAATTTACTATAAAAATGTTTCTTTAACAAATATTCAAAAAATCAATCAATAAAAGTATTCACAAGATTTGTAAAAGTATAATCTTCCTCTTCTGGCTCAAACACGTCAGGATAAGAATACCAACTTTGAATAATTATATCGTCTGGATTTCCCCCAAGAGAATAAAACTTTTCCTTCCCATCAAGAGTATCTTCATAGAATTTTTGATTCGATTCGTCGCCACCTTCTTGAGAATTAAAAATAAGACCGAACCTTATTCCTTTTTCCTTCACATAATCTTGGATTGCTACTAACTTTTCCCATCCTAATTGATTTGCCTCATTAAAATTATAGGGGGAATCGAGATGAATAAAATCAATTGTTTCTCCTTCAGCATCAAGAACACTAATTAAATCTTCTATCAAAAATTCAAGATCTCCAAGATCTTTTGTATAGGGAGGATTAACGGTATAATCTTCAAAAGTATACCATGGGACAGGCTCTATAAGGCCAATTTTTACTCCAGGAAATAAAATCCTCATTTGAGAAATATATTTAACAACTTCTCTAGAAGCATTTTCAATAGTATAATTACAAGAATATTTTGTATCAACTGAATGAGCATAAGGAGAATCCATCGCAATAAAATCTATTCTGCCACCTGCATCAAGCCACGGACTCATTTTATCAAATTCAAAATTTGCTTGTTCAAATCCATTACAATCTCTTGCCTCTCTTAGTCCTCCAGATTCAACACCGACATAAATCCCTTCTTCATCCAAAACAGAATTCATAAGTGGAAAAACAGTTTCAGTTCGAGGAATACTTCCAAGCTTCCCAATATAAAATTTAAACACATGAACCTTATCTTTAGTTTCGTCCCAACTCGCAGATGGAGAAAAATCAGCTTCGGTAGCGCCGTGAGGAGTTATCCAAACTTGAATACCTGACATATCTTTGTAGTTATCTTCATCTTCAATTGGAGGATCAATACAATCAAAATAAAACGAACAATCAAAATCTTCACAATCCACATCTCCGTCAGAACCATCATCAAGCAAATTGCCACAAATCTCTTCTAAGTCAGCAAGAGGTTCGTCATCCCCCTCTTCAATAAGGGGCTCTTCGACAACCGAATCGTTATTAGAATCATTGCCAGAAAAAGAATCTTCCCCAAAAAAAGAAATATCAGTAAATATTGTGATTGAAAAAATCGCTATAAGAAATACAAAACTGGCAGTAATAGAAAATAAAACTTTTCTACTAATTTTATTCTCCACATCTTTTAATGGAATTTTTCCATATTCCTCCATAAAAATATTACAAAGAGAATCTATATAAATTTTCCTTTAAATTAGGTCTCTTTAAAAAAATTAATAAAACAAACAAACTTTATTTCAAAAATTTTATAAACTCAATTAACCAAAATATAACATGAAAAAAACAGATGATAATCTCAAAACTGCATTCTCTGGAGAATCACAAGCGCGAAACAAATATGATTATTTTGCGAAAGTCGCAAAAAAGGAAGGATATCTCTACATAGCAAAAGTTTTCGAAGAAACAGCAATCAACGAAATGCAACACGCAAAAGAAGAATTTAAATTACTAAATGGGATTGGAGATACTGCAAAAAATCTAAAGGAAGCAATCAAAGGAGAACATTATGAAACCGAAGATATGTATCCAGTTTTCTCAAAAGAGGCCGAAGCAGAAGGAAATAAAGAAGCTGCAAAATTATTCGCAGATATTGGAAAAGTAGAAAAGCATCACGAAGAACGTTTCAAAAAACTTCTCAAAATGGTTGAAGACGGAACAGTTTTCAAACGAGAAAAACCAATTAGATGGAAATGTATGAAATGCGGACACATTCACGAAGGAGTAATGCCTCCAGAAAAATGTCCAACATGCGATCATCCACGAGAATATTTCGAACCAGAAGATATGTGCTCACTATAAATTTATAATATTCAAAATGACAAAACAAAAAGAAGTATACAAGTGTAGTATTTGTGGAAACGTAGTAAAGGTTGTACATGAAGGAATTGGTCAACTTGTTTGTTGTGGAAAGCCAATGGATTTAATGCCAGAATAAATTATTCTAAAAATTATTCGTATCCATCCATATTCCGAAGTGTTCCAGAATTTCCAAGAGATTTTTTTGCCGCAATAACATCGTCAATTCGAAGAATCATAATCGCAACTTCCGACGCTGACGCAATCGCCTGAGTTTTAACTTTTAATGGTTCAATAATTCCTGCATTAAGAGTGTTCTCGACATTTCCAGTAAATAAATTAAGTCCAGCATTAACTTCACTTGCATCATGACGAGCTCGAAGTTCAGTCAAAACATCAATAGAATCAAGTCCTGCGTTTTCAGCCAAAGTTTGAGGAATACATTCTAAGGCATTCGCAAATTCTTCAACAGCTAAACGTTCACGACCCTTTAATCCCGAAGCAAATTTCTTAAGACGAGAACAAAGTTCAACTTCAACAGCTCCGCCACCACAAACAATTTTTGAGTCCAGTAGTGTCGCAGCAACATCGCCCAAAGCATCCTCAATCGCCCGTTTCACTTCATCAAGAACATGTTCAGTCCCCCCACGAATTAAAATCGTAAGCGCCTTAGGATTTTTACAACCAGTAATGGAAGTCATAGGCTCATTCAAATCTTCAACACAAGAAACTTCTTCGGCAAAACCCAAGTCATCGGACGTCATCTCAGATAATTTCGAAATAAGCTCAGCACCAGTCGCTTTTGAAAGTGCCTGCATATCATCTTTGGAAACACGACGAACCGCATAAATTCCTTCACGAGCTAAATAAAACGAAACCAAATCATCAATTCCACGTTGTACAAACAAAACATTTGCCCCGCTCGCTTTAATCTTTTCAACTTTTGCTTTCAAAATAGAATCTTCTTGATTCAAAAAACCTTGAAGTTGATCATGACTTGTAACAGATAATTTTGTCTCTGTTTCAGGACCCCGAATTTCTAACGCTTCTTCAACAAGTGCAATTCGCGCTCCAGAAACTAAAGATGGCATCGAACTATGAAGTTTAGATTTATCAAGAACAATTCCTCGAATAAGTTTAGTATCATCAAGACTCATTCCTTTTTGCTTCTCAATTCTAATATCTTCAAGATTAACTTTTCCAGAATCGCTAACAATTTTCGTTGCTTCAACAATAATTTCGGCAAACTTTTCCTTCAAATATTCAGCACCTTTTCCAGTCATTGCAGTCGACGCAACTTTAGCAAGTTCTTCCTCAGAATCAATTTCAATGGCAAGCTCTTGTAAAATTTTTTGAGACTGTTCTTCTGCCCACCGATAACCACGAGTAATAATCGTCGGATGAATTTTTTGATCCAATAACTTCTCTGCATTTTCTAAAAATTTTCCCGCAAGCATAACTGCAGTCGTCGTCCCATCTCCAACTTCTTTTTCCTGTGTCTTCGCAATATCAACAATCATCTTAGCAGCAGGATGTTCAATTTCCATTTCAGTTAAAATCGTCACACCGTCATTTGTCACAACCGCACTTCCAGCTCGATCAACAAGCATTTTATCCATTCCTTTCGGTCCCAAAGTTGTCTTCACAGTCTCGGCAATAACACGCGCAGCAAGAATATTATTCCTCTGAGCATCTCTGCCTAAAATTCTATCATTCTCATTAGTTACTACATCATTAGCCATAGCTAAAATAATCAGATTTTCTTTATAAGAATTACTGTGGTGAATTAACCAAACTCAAAACATTCGCTTTAAATTCCTCAAATCCGTCAATAGGAATCCTAGCTCCAGTAGCCTCAACATGGCCCCCACCAGTCGCATCTTCAATTCCATCAACAGATTTTTTCGTAATTTCCAAAGCTCGCTTTCCACGAATAGAAACATTTACTTTGTCAGGGCGTTTATAACAAACAACCGTTAATTTTTCAGGATATAAAAAATAAAGTCTGTTAGCAATCTCGGAACTCATACTCATTTGTCCAGAATAAGTAAAAAAGATGATTGGAGAATCTGTGTCTATCCCGTCAACTGCCTTACCAACTTGTTTTTTATAAAATTCAAATAATTCAGAATATCTTTTATGAAATTGTTTGGTATACTCATTCTCTTCAAGCAAATCATATACACTTTTTGCAGTAAACAAATATTTTGTAAGTTTAACAACATTAGTTATAGTGTCCATCAAACCAAAATTTAACATACGAACAACTTTTCCAATTTCGGTTGTGTGAAGTGCCTCAAAAGCAGAAATTGAAGAGTTAAATAATTCGGGATTTTCTTGCTCAAAATCTTGTGCAAAATCGGGAGTGAAAACATCTCCAGTGCATCCAATCATCGCAAGCCACCGATCTTCTTTTTTCTTAAAAACTGATTGTGCAATATATGTTGTAGGTTCTGCTGATGGTAAAGAATTATAATAAGAAATTTTTTCAAGCACTTCTTTAGAAGTTTCACAAGGATGATGATCGACCATAGTTATTGGAACATTTCTTTCAACACATCCATCGACAAACTCAGGACTTATATCAGACTTATCTAAAACAAAAACGGAATCAGAATTAAATTCGTCAACTTTTCCAAGGTATTGTTCTTTTAAATCTGGAAAAGATTTTATGGCTACCCCCTTTCCACGACCAAGTGCTCTTTGCAAAATCAAAAATGCACACAATCCATCAACATCATTATCAAATAAAAAAAGAGGATTTTGAGACATTTCTAGATTATCTCTAATTTCTTGAAGTTGTTCTTGAGAAATCATTAGTATACCTCCTTCCCATTCAGAATTTGTTCTCGTAAATGAATTATTTCTTCATGAATCGGCGAGGATCGATTTCTCAAAATCTTTTCAAAATCATTCGAACCAGCATTAAGAATTCCATTCAAATTTTCAAACTCTTTTACTAATAATGAAATTTCCTTCTGTGACAAGGTCAATCTTCCCAAAAATCGATATCCCTTCGGAGAAACATTTTCATCAAGACCCTTCTCCATTATCAATCTCGCAATTGTTTCAAGTTCTAAGAGCCCCTCAAAAGTTATATTCTCTAAAATGTTCCGAGATTTTTTTAAAGGAATTGCAGCATAATCCCGTAAAATTTCTTCAGAAGACCGCTCAATACCCTTAATCAATTCCCTATAACGCATTCTCATAATCGTCCCTTCTTTCCCCAATTCAGTAAAATTTTTTTTAAGAGAACGAGAAATTTTAAGAATCATCTCACTTCGCTGAATCACCTTACAAACATCACTAACCGAAACTAATTCGGACATCTCCAAAACATTAAGATTCGCTCGATGTTCCTGCAATTTTTCTCGTTGAATTTCTAAAATCGTAATCGTTGAACTTGTATCTCGCAAAAGTTCTCCCGAAGACTTGACATAATAACGAATATTATTATGATAAATTGTGGTCTTTTTCCGTCGCTCACTTACAGCAATAACAAAAGTGTGAGCTTGTTTTGCAGTTCTCTCAGCCGCTCTGTGTCGCGTCCCAGTT
Source organism: archaeon (assembly GCA_018697295.1). Taxonomy (GTDB): domain Archaea; phylum Nanobdellota; class Nanobdellia; order Pacearchaeales; family GW2011-AR1; genus JAGVXH01. Next base: position 16,368 of record JABHTJ010000004.1, on the reverse strand, counting down.
TCTGCAGAGCTATATCCAGAATCAGGAGAAAGAACAACATTCGCATATAAAATTCGTTTCATATCACTTGACACAACAATCGCACCGTCCATTTTACAAAGTTCAAACAATTTTTCTGCAGTAAATCGTGCATTAATTTTAAATCCACCATCCAAAATATTGGATGCTCTAAGTTCTGGAGAATCAAAAACTATCATCGCTCCAAGATTAGATCGGGCCAAATCATCAATTACTAATCTAAGCGAAGTTCCAGGAGAAACCAGTTTAATATATTCAATTAATTTTTTTCCTTTTTCATCTTTCATAGGACAAAAAAGACGATAGAGTATTTATAATTTTATGTTAAAATCTCAAAACCCAATCAATTTTTAAATTCCCAACACTTCAAAAACTCATGACAAACAAACAAAAATATCTACTTGCAATAGAATCAACAGCCCATACATTTGGCGTCGCAGTTCTCGACTTTGATAAAAAAATTTTAGCAAACATTACAGACTCTTGGGTAAGTGAATCTGGAGGAATGATTCCAATAGAAGTTAGAAAGCATCATAAAATCGTTTCAGAAAAATTATACAAGCAAGCTTTAGAAAAAGCAAACATCACAGAAGATAAAATCGAAGCAGTCGCACTTTCAAACGCCCCAGGTCTTGCCCCCTGCCTTCTAGAGGGAATGGAATTTGCAAAAAAATTAGCAACAAAACTAAATGTCCAAATAGTTGGAGTAAACCATTGCATCGCACATTTAGAAATTGGAGAAACAACCGGAGCAAAAGACCCAGTTTTATTATATGCCAGCGGAGCAAATACTCAGGTAATCGCTTACGAAGCTCAAAAATATAGAATCTTTGGAGAAACACTAGACCTCGGAATTGGAAATTTCATCGACACAATCGCGCGATATTTCGGACTTGGTTTTCCTGGAGGTCCAAAAATTGAGAAGTTGGCACAAGAATGTAAAAATAAAAAAGAATTAATCGAACTCGCTTATTCTGTAAAGGGAATGGATGTTTCATTTTCAGGAATTCAAACACAAATCAAAAATCTCTATGATAAAAAAACACCAATAGAAGATTTAGCATATTCGCTTCAAGAAACAGTTTTTGCAATGTTAACCGAAGTAGCCGAGAGAGCACTCGCGCACACTGGAAAAAAAGAACTCTTACTCGGAGGCGGAGTTGCATGTAATGCTCGTTTACAAGAAATGTGCCAGATAATGTGCAACGAACGAGGAGTCAAATTTTTCTGTCCACCAAAGCCATTACTCGTCGACAACGCTGCAATGATAGGATATTTAGGGCTCAAAATGTTTAAAGCAAGATTAGGAGAATCAAATCTTGATAAAATTGATATCAAACCACGAGAACGAACTGACGAGGTACAAGTTAATTGGAAATAAAATTCCCCTTCTTCAAAAATTAAGTTAAATCAATTAAAGCAATATAATCATCATATTTATGACCGTCATATTCTGCAGTAGGAAAAATCGAAGCAATATATTCACTACCATCTGGAGAAAGGTCAGAGTAGTAAATTGAATTTTCATGGAAATAAAATTCCTTAACAGGATCTATTTGGCCATCTTCAAAATAATATACATCTGGGGTCGCAGCATCAACAACCCTAAATTCACTCAAAGAGTTCCAACCAAGACCAGTAGCCCCATATTCATACGATACGACATATTTAGAACCATCATCAGTCATTTCAATAGAATTCGCTCGCTTAAAGGTATTTTGTTCTGGTGTATACATATAATTTGAAACTATTTGAGGATTTTGAATCGAAGATACATCCCAAGTCATAACTCCTCCAGTTATATCTCCAATCCCGTTCGCATTTACATGAGCACTATAGGCATCTCGATCAAAATATGCAGACACAATTTTATTTCCATCTCCTGAAATCGCTACAGGACCAAATTGGATGAAATTTCCAGAAGAAGTTAAGTCATGAATGTCTTGATTAGCGAATGGATAATCAAAAACTCGCACAATTGCAGTTCCTACCAGGTCATTGAGTAAATGAGTTGCTACAACTCGTTTTCCATCATCACTAATGTCAAGACCACCTGTAGAGTACAATCCAGGATAGTGTCCAAGAACAGCCCCAGTTCTAGAATCAAGAACCAAAGTAGTCCAAGAAAATCCTTGATTGAGTTGTATTGCTAAAGTATTCCCATCTGCAGAAAGAACCGCAGAACGACTTCCGGTTCCGCCAAGATATAAATCATAATCAAAAGGAATTCCCTCATACAATATATTTCCATCTCGATCTAAAGACACCATATGAACTCTTTGTACACCGTTAACAACCTGATATGAAAGTCCAATGATAAGGTCTCCAGAATCACTCACAATAACAGTTCTAGTAAATGAACATCCAGTACCTTTTTTCCCAGGGAATTCATATTCCCAATCAGTAATTCCTGAAGAAGTAAATTTCTCAATATGTGTAGTGTCTGGCATCTCTACATTAGGATTAAAAATCGTTCGATTAACATATATCACTGCATTAACATCTGCAAATCTCGCAGCACCAATAGAGTTATCAAAATAAAATCCTCCAAGATTCCGATATGACGTCGGTGTAGGTACATGACCTTCACCAGTCGGGATTACAAATATATCTCCAGAATAAGTAACGCCAACAACCTGAGTCCCGCTATTTCCAATTCTTACCTGAGGAAATCCCCAATAATTATTTCCATTATAATACCACTCCTTATGATCTCCAAAACGATATTTAATCCCATTACTAGGGTTACTATGCCCAAGTTCAATTTCACTCACAAAACTTTGTCCTTGAGAATTAACTGTTCTAACGGAATAAAAAGCATCTTCATCGAGTCCAGGCCCGTTATCCCACCAAAAATTATTCCGAGTATAGCCCACGAGTTCTCCGGGATGACTCATTCCCTGGTAATTTCCCCATGAAGAACGATAAATAAGATAATCTTCAACTCCTGGAACATGATCCCAAGTAATTTTTACTTGAGGAGTTAAATCCGATTCAGGAAGACCCTGACCTTCAAAAGGTGTTGCATCAACATTTTGAGGAGCTTGAAGAACTACACCAGGATCAGTAACCGTCAAAGGCATATGTCCAGTCAATCCACGGACATTAAAGGTAACACCCTGGAAATATAATACTTCTCCAACAGAATAAACTGCAGGATCAATATAAAATGAATAAGTAAAATAATTAAGAGTAGGATATGGATCCATTTCAATTAATCTTCCTGGAGGAAGGATTGAGGCAAAATGACGATCCAAATAAAAAGTTCCAAATCCCGGAAGTTCGACAGGATTGAGTTAGGTTGAAACAAACAGTCGACCATCATTACTCACATCATTAGAATTGTATGAATTAGTTTTAATTTTAAATGTAATAACTGCTCCGAGCTCTGGTTCACCTTCAACCTGAAGAGAAAAAAGTGCAGAAGCTTGAGAAAGAGAAAAAACTAATAGTACTCCAAGCACGAATATAAAATTTTTTAATTCCATTTGAATATCCTCTTTATCCACGATACAATACTATTTCTTTGAAAAAAGTTCTCGTTAGCCTTATCTTCTAAAGTCTCCTGAGAATCTCCAGCTTCCTGATTTTGACCATCAGAAGAAATAGCTTCAATTTGAGCCTCTTCAAGAATTTTTTTATCTTGAATTTTTTCTGCTTCTTCAAAAGTTACAACATGACTTCCTACAATGTCTCATTCGGCATATGCAACATCCTTACCATTTCCATTAATTCCAAATGCAACAAAAAATCCTTCGACATCAGAATCTACTAAAACTTCTCCTACTGGCTCGACAGGATTAACCGGAGTTGGGGAAACAATATTTTCTCCAGATTTAAATGTTAAATCTGCATCAGAAAGATAATTGAAAGGATGTCCTTCAGAGATATAATAGTCTGACGGAACAGAGCTTGGAAGAGCGTTAGAAAAAACAATACTAACAAGAACAAAAACAAGACTCACAATCACTACACCAACTCCTTTCATAAAAACAATAACTAAGAAAACTATTTAAATATTTCTATAAAAATTTATCTAATATATTCTCAAAGTAATAAAAACATAACAACAACAATATTTTTAACAAAGAATTGCTATAACTAATCGTGGAAGTCAGATATCAAAAAGCGATTGAAGGAGCACTTCGAGATCTAGCAAGAAGAAGAAACTATGTTGAAGCAATTTGTTTCGGAACGAAATGCGATTCATTCCCTGATAGCTATCTTTTTATCACAAATCCATTGGGAGAACCAACTGCAACGAATTTTAAAGATGAACTCGAAGATTTGGTGACTGACTTTCAGGAAGGAAAAATTATACAAACTCAAGAAATTAATCTAAGTTTGGAACACCTCCCATTCGGACGTGAAGAAATAAGAAAATTCAAAGAGATCATTTATAATAAATATCCCAAATCTACTTCTTAACTGGAACCAGAGAAAAAATCCACAATCCAATCAAGGCCATAACAGTATTATCAAATCCTGGAGCACCAATCCCAAACAACTGCAAAAGAAGAGGAATAAAATGAATCATGGCAATGACATAAGCAAATATTTTTGTTATTTTTGAGGGTTTAGAAACTTTCTCTTGAATTTTCTTCAATAATTTTAGAAATAAATAAATAGCGATCAAAAATAATGGCAAGATTAAAATTAGCATTTGAAACATCAAATATGCTTGCAAAAATACGAGAAAAATTCCAACAATTCCCCAAACTTTAGCGAATATAAAAAATAATTTATTTGAAAGATTTTGTTTTTTATTCATTTTCTAAAAACTCCTGCAATTTAACCGATATCTCCGAAACATCACGCGAAATAGTCATATGATTCCCAGTAAAAAACACTAACTCACTATTTGGTAAGAGAGAATTATGTTTCTCAGCAACCCAAGGAATAATGATTGTATCCGAATCACCATGAAGAATCAAAGTTCTCGTTTCAATTTCTCCAAGCCAATCTTTAATCGGACGCTGATCAGAATCAATAAAACTTTTAATAAATCCTCTCCGCCAACGATAATCACCTGCAAATGCTCCAGGAGAATAAACTGCAAAAGGATAAGCTAACCACGACCGAGCACGTTCAGTTACAAAATGTTTCGTGGGTTCACCTTCTTGAATCCCATTTCCAGAAAGTAAAATTAAATTATCTAATCTTTCAGGATAGCGATTTGCAAAAGTAATCACGACACTTCCACCCCAAGAATAACCAAGAATCGACGCAGTTTCAATTTCTTTTTCGTCCATAAATTCTAAAACAGTATCCGCAGCAAATTCCATCCCACAATTATTCAACTCTTTGGTCGATTCACCAAAACAAAACATATCAAGAGTATAAATCTTAAATCCAGAAATCTCTGAAGCTAACTTCTCAAAAGTTTCTTTTCCTCCAGGACTTCCATGAACCAGAATAATCACCTCCTCGCCAGCCCCATATTCATCATACGCAAGATTTCCATTGTCTAGAACTATATAATTAGAAATCGGTAAAGGCTCCTCATAAAAAAATACTTGGCAAATTCCAACTAAAATAAGCACCATTAAAACAACTAAGACAATCCTCTTTTTCATAAACTTAAATAGAAACCTCATTTTTATAGTTTTGTCAACACAGTTTCAAAAAATCTTTTAAAGCAATCAATCTTTATCCAAAAATGTTCAACCATTACAAAAACAAACGAATCGTCAACATCAATGTAAATATAATTCTGGCAGCTTTCTTCTCAACTCTCCTAGCTGCATATCCAGTCCATCTAACAAAATTCTTCACGAATAATTTATTCCAAATCGTACTCTTCTCGATAGGAGCAGACGCAATTCTTGACTTTTCATTATTCGCATTCTTTCATTGGCTCGTCCACAAAAGTCATTCAAAAAAAGTCATCGCAATGGATTTCGCACTCATCCAAAGCCACCGCATCGTCCTCTCAATATTATATTACGCTCTCGCAGGATCTTTCCAATTTATTCTTATGCATCTTGGATTCTACAGGGCAGGCTCATTCATCGCAGCTTATCTCCTCGCATTAATAATCACAAGAACAATTCATACGTGGTACGGGATTAGAACAGGACTTTTTAATAAATTAAAATAAGAATTTTCTCGCCACAAGTTTTATAAACCAAAATTCCACTAAAAATATACCAATGAAGGGTAATCCTTGAGGTTGTTTTTCTTGGAACTAAATTACACACAAAAACATGGCATCCACATATGATATCGTTGAGAAAGCGGCAAAGACCGGGAAAGTTGACAAAGGCGTGAACGAAGTTACGAAAGCAGTTGAGAGAGGAGTGGCATTGTTTGTTGCAGTTGCGACAGACGTTGACCCAAAAGAACTCACACAACACTTAAGCATTCTTTGTAAAGAGAAAAACATTCCGTTTGAAGAAGTAGATTCTCGAGAAAAACTCGGAATTTCTGTAAACATTAACCGTCCAACAGCAGCAGTTGCAATCACCAATCTCGGTGAAGCAAAACTCAACTAATCAATTATTTCACAAGAAATAAATAGGATGTTTAAGCATAATTACTATGGCAAAAGATAAAAAACAAGAAAAACCGCAACAGAAAAAATCTGGCGCGTCAAAAGGATCAGAATCATTAACCTCAGAAGGTGCAGTTCCTGCAATTGTAGAAGCAGTTCTTGCAAGAACCGGAACAAGAGGGGAAATAATCCAAGTTCGTTGTAAAATTCTTCAAGGGAAAAACCGAGGAAAATCTATGAGACGAAATGTTCGAGGACCAATCAAAGAGCGAGATGTTTTAATGCTTAGAGAAACAGAAATTGAAGCCAGAAGAGTTTTCAAAAAAGGCGCTCGGAGGTCTTCAAATTAATATGGCAAAAGATAATCCGAACTTTGGAAGAGTAAATCGTGGAAGAATTAGGGCAGACAGCCAAGATTCTTTAAGAAGTTCTCAGAGAGGAAGTTCTCAAAGAACAGGGGCTAATACAAGTCTTAAATATTTTGGAACACTTCAAGAATTAAGAGGAAATGGCACAGAAACTCAATACCCTCACATCTATAATTCAAATAACATTCCTGCAGTAATCGGAACAGCCTATACGCCCATTAACAAAACTAATTTTGAAGAGGCACCAATAGCATGGTAGTCTGCTCATTTTGCAAAAGTAATTATGAATTCCCAAAAGGAACAACAGTCGTCCAAAAAGATAGTAGTGTTAGATATTATTGCAGTTCCAAATGTAGAAAAAATTCTGAAATGGGAAGACTAAATAAAAAAGTAAAATGGATTAGAAAATCAGTTGTTGTAAAAGCTGAAAAAACAAAAAAAGAAGCATCATATAAGTTAAAATTAGAAGCAAAAAAAGCTGAAGAAGAAGCAAAATTGGCCAGAAAAACCAAGAAAAAGAAAGAATAAATCTCCATTTCTAAAAAAAGAAAAAATCATTATCTAGAGGGCAATCTTTTCTAAAAAATCAATTTACCGACGACAAATTTCAAATTTCTGACACAAATGTTTATATACTAAAGGTGTTTTTTTACCATAGGACGTGATAACATTATGACAAACGAAAACTACTCGGCAAAGGACATTACAGTTCTTGAAGGTCTTGAAGCGGTCAGAAAACGACCGGGAATGTATATTGGCTCGACCGACAAATACGGACTTCATCACCTGGTATACGAAGTAGTTGATAATTCTGTAGACGAACATATGGCCGGAGTTGGGAGTATAATTAAGATTACAATAAATAAAGAAGGTTCAGTTACGGTTGAAGATGATGGAAGAGGAATGCCCGTAGATCCACATCCCGTATACAAGAGACCAGCAATGGAGATAATTGTTACAAAACTTCACGCCGGGGGAAAATTTGACAACAAAGCTTATGCTGTAAGTGGAGGCCTTCATGGAGTAGGAATTTCAGTTGTTTCAGCACTTTCAAAAGATATGACTGTAGATGTAAAAAAAGAAGGAAAAATTTATTCACAAAGTTACGGCATCGGAATACCTAAAGCAGATATGAAAGTTATTGGAACGGCACCAAAAGGAGAACATGGAACAAAAGTCACATTTTTACCTGACAACGATATTTTTACTGTTGTCGATTTTGATTTTAAAACCCTCGGAACTAGGTTTCGAGAAACATGTTTCTTAAATGCAGGATTAAAAATTATTTTCACCGATGAGAGAGGAGATAAAGTTAAATCTGAAACATATCACTATGCCGGCGGATTATCAGAATTTGTTAGCTGGCTTAATAAAACAAGAAAAGTAATACACACAAAACCAATTTATTTCAAAAGAGAAGACGGAAACACCATCGCTGAAGTCGCAATCCAATATAGTGAATCCTACAATGAAAATATTCAAGGATTTGTAAATACAATTAATACGATCGAAGGTGGAACTCACGTTGCGGGATTAAAATCAGCATTAACGCGAGTTATCAACGATTACGGAACAAAGAAAGGAATTTTGAAAAAAGGTCAAAAGTTAACTGGAGATGATGCACGAGAAGGAATTACTGCCGTAATTTCAATTAAAATGCAGGATCCGCAGTTTGAAGGTCAAACAAAAACAAAACTAGGAAACGGAGACATCAAAGGAACTGTCGATTCAATGGCCACTTCAGCACTATCAGATTTTTTCGAAGAAAATCCAAGTGTTGCAAAGTCAATTTTAAATAAAGCAACTGCAGCATTAAAGGCTCGAGAAGCAGCAAAAAAAGCAAAAGATCTGGTACGTAGAAAAAATGCACTCGGTGTTGGAAGTGGACTTCCAGGAAAATTAGCAGATTGTTCAAGTCGAAAAAAAGAATTAACCGAACTCTATGTTGTCGAGGGTGATTCTGCAGGTGGAACCGCAAAAGGTGGACGAGATAGAGAAACACAAGCAATTTTACCGCTTCGAGGAAAAGTCCTAAACGTTGAAAAATCAAATCAGGCAAGAGCGCTAGGGAGTGAACAAATTTCTAATCTAATTACTGCTATGGGAACAGGAGTTGGAGAGAGTTTTGACATAGCAAAATTACGATATAATAAAATCATTATTATGACAGATGCTGATGTCGATGGACAACATATTAAAGCATTACTTTTAACATTATTATATCGGTATACTCCCCAATTAATCGAAGCAGGACATATTTTTGTTGCCGTCGCACCATTCTTTAAAATAAAAAAGGGAAATAAAGATCACTACGTATATTCTGGAGAAGAGTTAAAGAAAAAAATGGAAGAACTTGGTGGAAAAGGCGAAGTAAGTCGGTTCAAAGGTCTTGGTGAAATGAATGATGAGCAATTATGGAATACGACAATGAATCCAAAGAAAAGAAGAATGAAACAAATCTCTATTGAAGACGCAGTTGAAGCAGATGAAACATTCTCACTTCTAATGGGAGACGCAGTAGCTCCACGACGACAATTCATCGAAGAAAACGCAGATAAAGCGGAGGTCGATTTATAATGGCAAAACAAGAAAAAATAAAAGTTAAATTCTGTCCAAAATGTAAATCTTTTGAAGTAGGATATGTTTTTGGACTTAGTAGTTGGCTTGGAATGTCTCCAAAAATGAGATGTAAAAAATGTAAATTCGAAATGCCAAGCTTTCCAGTCTTAACAATCGATAAAAAAACACTCAAAAAAGCTGCAATAAATAAAAAAGAGAAAATTATAAAAAAATCAACTAAAAAAGTGAGGTCTAAAAAATGAATCCAGAAGGAGAAGTAGTTTCAAACGAAGATATTCAAGATATTGAGAACATGGATGCAGCATCAGAGGAATCTGCAAAGTTCCAAGAAGAACGAGAAAAAATAAAGGAAAGTGTCAAGGCAAAAGAATTAATTGATGCTGAAATCTCAAGTGAGATGCGTGAAGCATATCTAAATTATGCAATGTCAGTTATTGTTGCACGAGCTCTACCCTCGGCAGAAGATGGATTAAAACCAGTTCACCGAAGAATTTTATGGGCAATGAATGAAATGGGAATTCACCACAATAAACAAACAAAAAAATCCGCAAGAATTGTTGGTGACACAATGGGTAAATACCATCCACATGGAGATATGGCAATTTACGATTCTATGGTTCGAATGGCTCAAGATTTTTCACTTAGATATCCCTTAGTAATCGGCCAAGGAAATTTCGGTTCAATGGACGGAGATAATGCAGCAGCATCAAGGTATACCGAAGCAAAAATGGAAAAAATCTCTGATGAACTTCTACAAGATATTGATAAAAAAACTGTAGATATGGTAAATAATTTTGATAATAGTTTACAAGAACCAGTTGTCATGCCAGGAAAAATTCCAAACCTATTTCTTAATGGTGGAAGTGGAATCGCAGTTGGAATGGCAACAAACATTCCCCCTCACAATTTAGGAAATGTATGCGATGCAATTTCGGTATATCTGGACAATCCAGAATGCGAAGATAATGAACTTATCAGCGCAATAAAAGCTCCAGACTTCCCAACAGGAGGAACTGTAAGTGGTGAAATAAAACAAATTTATACTGAAGGTAAGGGAAGATTAATCTTGGAAGGGAAAGCAATTATTGAAGAGCCAAAAAGAACAAAAGATAAAACAAAAATCGTAATCACCGAAGTCCCATACCAAGTAAATAAGGCAAACCTAGTCGAACAAATTGCAATGCTTTCTCGTGACAAAAAATTACCTGATGTTGCCGATCTTCGTGATGAATCGACAAAAGGAAAAGTTAGAGTTGTAATTGAGCTAAAAAAAGAAAGTGATCCTAGATTTACACTTAATAGAATGTATAAAAATACTCAACTTCGAACAAGTTTTAATGCTAATATGCTAGCTTTGGTAAATCGTGTTCCAAAACTTCTAACATTAAGAGAATATGTGAAGGTATACGTCAAGCATCGACAAGGCGTTATTCGAAAAACAAAAGAATTCGATTTAGCAAAAGCAGAAAAACGACTTCATATCGTCGAAGGTCTTCTTATCGCACAATCAAATATTGATGAAGTAGTAAGGCTAATCAGGGCAGCAAAATCAAAAACCGACGCTGCAAACGGCCTAAAGACAAAATATAATTTAACAGATAAACAAACAGAAGCAATTCTTGATATGAGATTGCATCAAATTACTTCCCTAGAATTTGAAAAACTCAAAAAAGAAGAAGCCGACCTAACAACATTAATAGAAAAACTAAACAAAATCTTGGGAGATGAAAAGGAGATTATCAAGATTATCAAGAGAGATTTATCCGAATTAAAAGAAAAATATGGAGATAATAGGCGAACAAAAATTGTTGGATCAGTTAAAGAATTCGAAGAAAAAGATATGGTTGATAAAAAACAAGTAGTAGTTACAATAACTGAAAAAGGTTACATCAAACGAATTGACCTAAAGCAGTATAAAGAACAGCGTCGAGGAGGAAAGGGAGTTATAGGCTCAGAATTAACTTCAGAAGATTTTGTAAAAGATCTTCTTACTTGTTCCACACATGACTTTATGCTCTTCTTCACAGACAAGGGAAAAGTCCATTGGCTAAAAGCGTATGAAATTCCGTCAAGCGCAAAAAGCTCAAAAGGAAAAGCAATAATTAACTTACTCGCATTAAAAGATGAAAAAGTAACTTCAGTCTTAGCAGTTAATGAATTCAAAGATTATTTAATGATGGCAACGAAAAAAGGTGTTGTTAAAAAAATAGAACTATCTCAATTTGCAAATCCAAGAAAAGGTGGAATTAAAGCAATCAAAGTTGTTGAAACCGAAGACACTTTAATCGAAGTAAAACCCGTCAAAGCATCACAAGAGATATTATTGGTTACGAAAAAAGGTCAGGCGATTAGATTCAATAGTGATGAAGTAAGAGCAATGGGACGAGGTTCGTACGGAGTTACGGGAATCAAATTAAACAAAGACGACAAAGTAGTCTCATTAGAAGTTTTACCACTCCAAAATTCAAAAGAATCCTCAGTTCTAACGATTACAAACAAAGGATATGGAAAACGAACGGAGATAGAAGATTACCGATTAACAGGACGTGCAGGAAAAGGAGTAATCAATATGAAAGTAACTGATAAAACAGGAAACGTCGTAAAATCACAATCAGTAACAAACATCGACAATATTATTGTAATGACTCACAAAGGAATTGTAATCAGAACTCCACTCAAAAACATTCGAGTAATGGGACGAGCAACTCAAGGAGTTAGAGTAATCAAATTACAAGACACAGATAAAGTAACTGACCTTATCAGAGTTCCACGAGAAGAAATAATTGACGAAGTTGTTGAAGAGGATTAATTTAAAAAAATTCATTAAATTTTAATATTTTTATTGCCAAATATGACTTAACTATAAAGAGGTAACAGAGTACAAATCTTTAAGTAACCCCAATAAATTACTCACTTATGGGTAAGGCAAAAAGAATATATGAAGGATTGAGAAATCATGTAGTTGACTCAACAACGATTATGGCTGAATCGTTTCCATTTTTTGCAGCCTATGAAACAAAATTGGCAGGAATGGAAGCAGATATTTCGATGAATGCCAAATATCTTGGTGCCAGTATTACCTATGCGGGATTAGGTTTCGCATTTAGCAAGGGAAGAGATGTATGGAGAAAAAAGTTTAAAATATCCGATAGATCCAAGGAAAAACTCCAAGCTGCACACGATATTCTTTATACGGCAGCATTTAATGGGGCATTTTTACCGGCACTTTATTACTCTTCTGGAGAACGGGATTTAGAAACTCTTGCAGTCGGAACTGGGCTCGGAATAGCTGTTGCAGGTGCCAATAGTTATTTCTTAGGATCTGCAATAGATATTGGCAGAGACCTCACAGGAATAGAAACTTGCGATAGAAAAATTTACCCTCACCTTATTAAGGATAGATCTCCAAAAATAAAGAAATCTATAGCTGCAGGATTGGTCGTAGGATCTATTGGCTTAATGAGCTTGATTTATAATTACTAAATATTGCCTAACTAAAAATATCTTCTTTCTTCATCTCGTCATCCCCATCACTTTCATCATCCTCTAACTCCTCCAAATCGTCATCACTCTCTTCCCTGTCTCCAGCACCCTCGTCATCGTCTTCACTATCTTCTAACTCTTCCAAATCATCGTCGCCAGTGTCAAGTTTCATAGAATGTTCTTCAATTTCTTCCTTCAAATCTAATTCTCTCTCAACCTTATCATGAGCCTCATAATCTTCTCCCTTCTCCAAAGCAACAGTATATCCTTCCTCAACAACTTCATCCTCGCTTTCACCATCACCTTCCTCTTCACCCAAATCTTCTAACTCAACATCATCAGCTTCATCTCCCAAATCTTTATCCACAACTTCATTCTCTTCAGCTTTTTCCTTTAGTAAATCTGTAACTTCTGGCTCCGGATTCTTTTCACTCTCAGACTGTCCCTTATCAATTGTTTCCTGCAAATGAATTTCTTGAGCAATAGGCTGCTTATCATCAATTTTTTCAATAGTTCTCTCAACTGCTTTTGGCTTCCCAATCCCACCACCATTTTCTAAATCTCGAATGAGTTCAGAAATTTCTTTTGCAACATCAGCGTTAACAGAAATAGAATCTATTCCTTGCTTCACCAAAAACTCAACCATTTCTTTTTTCGAACCAGCCTGTCCACAAATAGAGGTCTTCACACCATGCTTTTTACATTCACGAATAACTCGAGAAATTTGTTTGAGAACTGCCCAATTCATTTCATTAAAAAGATATTGAACATCTTCATTTCCGCGATCAATCGCGAGAGTATACTGAGTCAAATCATTAGTTCCAAAAGAAATGAAATCAATTCCTTGTTCACAAATATCTTTAATCAAAATAGAAGCCGCAGGAGTTTCAATCATCACACCAAATTCAACACTAGACATATCTAATTTTTTCCAAATTTCTTTTGTTGCAATAACTTCTTCAGTAGAAATTACTTGAGGAAACATGATCCCAAACTTATGCCCTTTCTCCGCTAATTCCTTAACTGCTAAAAGTTCTGCTTCAAAAATCTTTGGATGTTTCAATGAAAATCGAATACCATGATTTCCAAGCATAGGATTTTTTTCAATTTCAGAGGGCGCACCTTCTAAATTGGAATACTCGTCACTTCGAATATCTGAACTTCTAACCCATAAAGGTTTTCCAACAAATGTATCCGCAATTTTCAAAAGTCCTTTCTGAAGCATTTTTTTATATTCCCCCAAGGTATTCTCTTTTTCATATGCTAAGGGATGTTTTCCACCAGATGCAATTAATCCTTCAAGCCGAATCAATCCAACACCATCGCATTTTGTTTTCGCAGCTCTCTCGGCAAACTCGGGCAAATCAACCAAAACTTTAATCTTCGTCTTCGTATCCACTACAGGCAAAATTTCAACTTTTTTATTTTGTGCAATTCCTGCGAACACTTTTCCAGAGAACCCATCAATTGTAATTTCATCTCCATCTTTTAAAATATCAAGCGCATCTTGAGCGCCAACAATCGCAGGAATTCCCATTTCTCTTGACACTATAGCCGCATGAGCAGTAACTCCTCCTTCCGACGTCAAAATCCCAGCAGCCTTTTGCATAGAGACAACCATATCAGGATTCGTCATCTTTGTAACAAGAATATCTCCTTCCTTTATTTTTTTCAAGTCATCCATAGAATTCACAAGTTTAACAACCCCAGAACCAACCCCTGGAGACGCAGCCATACCTTGAGTTAAAACTTGCCCCGTTAATTCGGCACGATCTTCAGTCTTTCCTTTTTTCAGCGTCGTTATCGGCCGAGTTTGTAAAATATAAATTTCTCCATCCTCGACAGCAAATTCAATATCTTGAGCAACATTATAGTGAGCCTCTAATTTCAACGCAGTTTCAGCCAACTGTTTAATTTCATAGGTCTTGAGAACTCGATCATTAGATTTTTCAGGAGTTAATTGCTTCGTAATAGTTTGCCCGCCAGCATTCCTCACAATCGCAATTTTCTTATCGGCAATTTTTTCATCAATTATTTCTAAATCTTCATTAACAATATACTGATCAGGCTTTATCTTCCCGGAAACAATTCCCTCTCCTTGCCCAAAAACAGCCTCGATAAGAATAGTATCCTCATTAGTAACTGGATTCTTCGAAAACATAACACCAGATTTATCCGAATTAATCATTTTCTGAACAATCGCAGCAATGCCAACAATATCTTCAAAACCTTTTTTCTTCCGATAATAAATTGAACGCGCAGTAAAAATTGACGCAAAACATTGTTTAACTTTTTGAATTAATTCTGGATTTCCTTTTACATTAATAAAAGATTCTTGCTGCCCTGCAAAACTCGCATCACCCAAATCCTCTGCCGTAGCACTACTCCTAACCGAAACAAAAATTGCCTCTCGTGCAGACCTCAAAATCGCAAGCGCCCCCGGAGAATCTTTGAGCCCATCCAAATCGACATTAAAATGATCGTAAGCTTCAACAATTTCTTTTTCAAGTTTCTCTGGAAAAGGAGCTTCAACAATAATTTTTCGAATTTCTTCAGATTTCGAACGCAAATCCTCAGTCTTATCAACATCAATTCGGTTAAGAATCGCTCGAACATCATCTTTAATTTTTGCTTCTTGTAAAAAGAAATAAAACGCATCAGTCGTAACGACAAACGCAGGAGGAACTAAGAATTTATTATTAAACATCTCTCCTAAATTGGCTCCCTTCCCTCCGGCAAGCAATAAATCCTTTTTTGAAAGATCCGTTAGCCATGCAATATAATTATCACCCATGTGCTTTCAAAAGTTAGAGATTATATAAAGTTTATTGTGAAATTTTAGATTATTTTTCAGCCCGGCTGGGCTTAACCAAACATACAATCAAACATATATATTCAATACTATATATTGTAGTATATAGATTTGACCAAAAAAAAGAAATAAAAAAGAATTCTTCGAAATAAAAAAACACCGCTTCTCCAATATAGCACATTCAACCATATACATTTAGACCAAAAAAAGAAACGACAACAGGCCGCCAGCACTCTCCGAAGAAAGAGTGACGGCCTGTCGTTGTTCAAGCTCCTAGTTGTCTTCCGATTTCTCGGGAACCTTATTGCGGTTCTCGATCTTCTCGGCTTCCTTCTTCATGGCCTTCTCGAAACCAGTGAGAGCATTATCATGCTCTTCCTCCGCGACCTTCCTGACCCCCTCCTTTCGGGTCCTGAGTTCATCATCGGTCGCCGGAACGTGTTCCAGAGCTTCCCGAATCTCTTGCTCTTCTGCATGGTTCCTCTCTCGAGAACCGGAATTCACCCAGCCCTGTTTGAGGTTCCAGGCCATTACCAGTAAGATGCAGTAGCAGGCCCAGGCGAGAACGAGCTTGATTATCGTCCCTGCCATCAGGCCTTCTGGAAGAACCCCTT
>JABHTJ010000008.1 GCA_018697295.1 archaeon | reverse complement strand
GAAGTTTTTGGTCTAAGATTATTTGAAAAAGCAGTTATTTTAATTCCAAAAAAAATAAAGGCAATTGCAGACGAGAGACAAATCGCACGAAAAAATTCAGACTGGAAAAAGTCAGATGAATTAAGAAAAGAATTAGAAGATTCTGGTTGGAAAGTAAAAGATACAAAAGATAATTACGAATTAGAAAAACAATAAAACTTTCCAAAACTTTTATAACTATTCCAAACCTACAAATAGCAAGAGGAGAACAATGAATAAATTTACAAAACGAATTTTATTAGGATTAGTAATCTGGGCAGTTCCATTCATAACAAGTTTTTTCTTTTGGGACGTTCAAGCAAATGCACCTTCAGTTTCCCAAGAATGGTTCAGCGCAATTATGACACTTACTTTGATGATAGGATTTGGCATTGCAGCTTATTTCTATTTTAAATCAGTAAAAAAAGGAAATGCAATCTTGGAAGGTTGGATAACGGGTATAATTTGGTATGTTGAATTAGTCTTACTCGATTTAATTTTCCTTGTTGGCATTTTTGATAACTCTATAGCTTCTTTATTCCCTGTATTTTTCATCTATTTGAGTGTTCCTGCATTAAGCATTGTTCTCGAAAATATTGTAAAACGAGCCTGATTAGTTAATCCTTTAAACTCAAAGACTAATTAGTTTTATGAGAGAATTCATTTATTATTCAAAATCTGCCGTAACTGCAGGAAACATGATTAAGGACGATTTGAAGAAAGCGGGAAGAATGGATATTGTATGTAATGTAATTATTGCAGCTTTTTTTATTTCAAATGCAATGCGTCCTGACGTAAAACTACATTTAATCTTCGACGGACCTCCAAATAATCCTCGACACTTAGTTCTTGAATCGAATGAGGATATGCCAATCTCTAAGAAAAATGTCGCAGGACTAATTAAAAAATTATTATATAAATCGCCAGACAAGGAGGGTTTACTAGAAATTGTTCCAGGAGCTTCAGTTGAGAAAAAAAGTTTTGAAAAACTCGTACAAGATTTAGACAAAGATGGAAAAGATATTTATCTTCTTGGAAAAAGAGGAACTGACATTCGAGAATTAAAAAATCTTGGGGATAAAGTTTTCATAATTGGAGATCAAGACGGTTTTCCAAAATATAAAGAAAAATTCTTAAAACAAATAGAAAAATGTTCAGTTGGCCCAAAGATAATTTTCGCAAGCCAAGTCTTCACAATACTGCATAACGAACTAGATAGAAATCTATAAAAACTATTCAGTACATTTTTCTATATGAAAAAAGCAGCAAGATATATCATCAAAGGAACAGTTCAAGGAATATTCTTCAGACAATTTATCAAAGAGCATGCAGATAAATTAAATCTCAAAGGATTTGTAAGAAATTTAACAAACGGAGATATAGAAATCCGAGTAGAAGGAATTATCGAATCTATCGAGCGATTTACAAGTCAGGTAAAAAAAGGGCCAGAACATTGCCAAATTAGGGATATTCAAATTGAAGAAAAAAAATGGGAAGGAGAATTCAAGGAATTCAAAATCCTAAGATTTTAACTCCCACATAATTTTATAAATAATCATTAACTTCACTTCTCATGGCAGAATTAAAGGGAAGAGTTAAACAAATTGTAGACGAGAGATTAAAAAAACTTACAAGTTTACAAGAAAATAAAATTAATCCTTATCCAAACAAATTTGATCTTTTAGATAAAAAAGAATTCTCAGAAGATATAAAATTAGAGTTTTCAAAATTAAAAGAAGAAGAAAAATCTGGAAAAGAAAAAGTTATCGCTGGAAGAATAATGTCTAAGAGAAAATTCGGAAAGTTAGCGTTTTGTAATATTCAAGATTTAAAGGGAGAAATTCAAATTATAATTCGGGGAGACGAAAGTCCAAAAAAAGTTCTTGATTTGTTTAAACTTCTCGATACCGGAGACATCGTTGGAGTAAGGGGAGAAGTTCTAAAAACAAAAACTGGTGAAGTCTCAATTGCCACAAAAGAACTAACACTTTTAACAAAATCTATTCTTCCACTTCCAGATAAGCACAAGGGCCTAAAAGATATGGATGAACGTCTAAGAAAAAGATATCTTGACATCATTATGAATCCTGACGTAAAAGAAATCTTTATCAAAAAACAAAAGTTTTGGTCGGCAACAAGAGGATTTTTAGAAGATAAAAATTTCTTAGAGGTCGAAACACCAATTCTAGAAAACAGTGCCGGAGGGGCTTCGGCAACGCCATTTCAAACACATCATAATGCACTTGACCTTGAGATTTTCCTCAGAATTTCAATGGGAGAATTATGGCAAAAAAAACTCTTAGTTGCAGGATATGAAAAAACCTTTGAAATCGGAAGGCAATTTCGAAACGAAGGAATGGATGCAGAACACTTACAAGATTATACTCAAATGGAATTTTACTGGGGATATGCAAATTTCGAAATGGGAATGGGATTAGTTGAAGAACTCTATAAAAAAATAGCTGAAGAAACTTTGGGCACTTTAAAATTTGAATATGCTGGTCACAAAGTAGACCTTGGGAAAAAATGGGCACGTTATGATTTTGAAAAAACAATTGAAAAAGAAACAGGAATAAATATTTATAATACTGATAAAAAAGAAATTATAAAAAAATTAAATGAGCTCTCATTAGAATATGAAGATTCTTCAGATAAGTGGCGTCTAGTTGACGTATTATGGAAATATTGTCGTAAAAAAATCTCAGGTCCCGGATTTTTAATTGGACAACCAGTCGAACTAACACCTCTAGCAAAACGAAGCAAAAAAAATCCAAATAAAGTAGAACAGTTCCAAGTAATCATTGCTGGAAGCGAAAATGGGAATGGGTACAGTGAGTTAAACGATCCACTAGACCAAGAAAAAAGATTTGAAGAACAAAGATCTCTAAAAGATGCAGGAGATACAGAGGCGCATGATCATGATGAAGGATTTGTAGAAGCACTAAAATATGGAATGCCTCCAGCATGTGGTTTCGGATTTAGTGAGCGACTATTCTCATTCCTTATTGGAAAACCACTTCGAGAATGTGTTGCATTTCCATTGATGAAACCTGAGTCTGAAGTTGAACCAAAACAAACAAAAAAGAAAAAATAATCTCTCATGGCACTTGTAATAAAAAATAATATCCGAAAATATGTTGATTTAAGCGTCGCAGATGAAGTTGAGCGAGAACTCGAAAAAAGAACAGAGGAAATTCTAAAGAAAGCCGAAGAGCGAGCCAAGGCAAATAACAGAAGAACTATCCTTGCACGAGATTTGTAGCAACGACAACTTCTTTTTCCCGAGGATATCTTGCTATGATTTCTCCAATCTTTTCTTCCAAATCCGCATTGGAATCATGAACGGTTAAATTAATCCGATGCAACATTGCTTCAGTTATTTGTGGGGCTTTACTACTTCCCGGAGCATAACCATTCCACGAACCAAAATATTCTAATGCTACTATGGCTGAGTTTTCTTCAAATTTATACATTTCAAAGCCATATTGACCTCCTCTCCAGCCCCAAGATTTTTGAATAGTAATAGTATTTGGAAAAGTTCGCTGAAAAGGCTCTTGAGGTAAAACTTCTCTTCTTAAATCTCTATAAATTGCTTGCAATTTTTCAGAGTTATGATAGCCACCCTGAACAGAATCAATCTCAAAAACTTTTGGTTCAATCATATCCAAAAAAGAGCCATAGACTATTTAATTATTATTGTGGTGACCCTTTTATTCAAACAAACAAAATCACAATAAACTATATAATCTTAATTCTACATTCATTACAATGGAAGTAAAGACTCCTGAAAAAGAGGTTGAGCACGATATAGCTTTTGATGAAGAAGGAAATGTTGTCCTAAAGAAAAAATCAAAAGTCAAAACAGGGAAGAAAAGTAAGGCTGCCGGAGGTCAATTCGAACTTCGCGTAAGAAAAGACTTAGAAGAAAAGGGTTGGATTGTTGACAAATGGTCGAATAATATAGATTTAGAAACAAAAAAAATTATTCCTGCGAAAAAAAAATTTAACTCATATGCCAAAATAATGACTATTGGAACTGGTTTCCCGGATTTCATCGCGTTTCAAAAAATGAACGATTCTTATTACAAAGTTATTGGTGTCGAAGTAAAAATGAACGGGACACTCTCAAAAATCGAAAAAGAAAAATGCAAATTATATTTAGAAAATAATACTTTTACTGAACTCTTAATAGCAAAAAAAATAAAAGAAAAAAATCGCGTGAGAGTTGAATACACCGATGCTAAAAAAGTTCTGGAGAGAATGCGATGAAATTTCTTCTACTTCAAATTATAATCCTTCTAACTTTTACATCAATATCACTAACTTCTGCAGAGGCAATAGATTTCTCCTGCCCAACAAATATTCCAGTAAATGAAGAATTTACCTGCACAATTGAAATTACTCAAGGAGAAGGAATTTATGATGTAAAATTAAATGTAGTGGATCCAAGTAGCAGTTCAGTCATCAGAATCTTACATGGAGAAACCTGGAAGTCCGGATTTTATTACTTGAAAGAATTTATTGGAATAAATGAACCAAAAGAAATTAGGGTAAAAGGAGAAGTTGAAGGAACATATGAAAGTGTTGTCAAAATTCGAAAGGGAAGTTTTCAAGAAAGCTTTCCATTTACCCTCAGTTTTGGAGAAGAAGAAATTTCTGGAAATGAGGGGGAAGAAGAAAATAGTAGTGAAAATGAACAAGAAACAAATGAAAGTAATGAGCAAACAGAAGAAGAAACCCCTGAAGAAGAAACAACAGAAGAAGTTAAAATAAATGAGCAAACAGAAGAACAAGAAGTTCAAGAAATAATTCCAAAAACCATTTCCCTAAATAATAAAGTTCAAATTTTTGAAGAAGAAATTCCAGCTCAAGAAATAATCTATGAATCAAAAAATTCTAAAATCTTGGGTTCAGCACCCTATGCACTATCAATATTTTTAGTAATAATCATCGCATTTTTGCTATGGGAAAGATTTTAAAACTACTAATAATTCTCATAAAACATGATAAGAGCAATTATGATTGTAGAAATCGCAGGAAGGCCCTCCGAACATATCAAAGATTATTTATCTAACCACATAATGGTTTTAGAGAAATTAAAAGATATAGAAGTACATTCAATTAAAGTAAGCGATCCAAAAGAATTAGAGAAAAAAGAAGGAGAAACAGAAGTTTCTTACACTTGTTTTGCAGAGGCTGATTTTGAAGTAGAAACACTCGGAAGATTAACGGAATTAATTTTTGATTTTATGCCGAGTTCGATTGAAGTAATTGAGCCGGGAAATATTAAAATGGGTCAAGCAGATGCGACTTCATTAATGAACAACATTTCTGGAAGACTTCATCGATATGACGAATTTGCAAAAGTCGCCGGAAATAAAATTAAAGAGTTAGAGGCAGAACTTGCAAAAACAAAAGCTCCTGCCCAAAACGCAGGCCACTCACCAATCAATATTTCATATGGGGATAACAAAAAAGAAGAACCAAAATCTTCTGAAGACAAGGATAAAGAAGAATCTAAATCAGAAGAGAATTAGCCTTTCTCAATTTTCCCACTAACTTTTTTTGGCTCAACAACTGCCCCACTCATTTTAGAATTATAATTTTTAGATGCAATATCCAAAACTTCATTTCCACTTACCGGTTTTACTTTTTTACTTTTTTTCCATAAAAAATATCCTCCAATCCCAAGTGCAAGAAA
This sequence comes from archaeon, assembly GCA_018697295.1. Lineage (GTDB taxonomy): Archaea > Nanobdellota > Nanobdellia > Pacearchaeales > GW2011-AR1 > JAGVXH01. The sequence continues at coordinate 47,716 of JABHTJ010000008.1, read as the reverse complement.
AATAACAATTCCAATAATCATCTTCGTAGACGAATCACTTTTTGTTTCAACTATCTCGCTACAACTATCTAAACAACAATAAACGCCACCTTTGGCAAATGTCGCATCTCCTGTACAAACTTCGCTTGCAGAACAAACACTTCCACCAAGTTCTTCACAATTCAATTCAACAATTCCAAATTCCTCTTCGCTAGTTCCTGCAGGATAAACAAACAAATCAACAAGAATTTTCAAATTATGGGTTTCCCCAAGTTCAACATACGAAATAATAAGCTCTTCGATTATTCTTCCTGGATTTTCCGGACTAATTTCAATTTCAATTGTTTTCTCTTCTCGGCCATCAAGAGAATTAAACTCGGGAAAATCAAAAATATCTAGCGATGAAGAAAAACTAATCTCTGTCAAATTATTATCGTCAAAATTAAAGAGAGTAAAATTAAATATCAAATCTTCTCCTAATGTGCTATTCGCAGTAAGAAGTTCGGTATCTGACTTAAGATTTAATGAAATAAACTCTCTAGTTGTGTTTGTTTCATTTCCAAAGAGATTAATCAGAGGAATTTGAAATTCTTTATAGGTTGAAAAAATCGCATAAGAAAATAATTCACTAAATAAAATTTCAACAGTTCGCGATTCAAAACTTTCCAAAGAAATAACTTCGTCACCATACGTCACATTCAAAACATCAATTCCTTTGTTGCTCAAAACAATTTCATTACCTTCTGAAGCTAACAAAAATCCTGGCTTAATTCCAAGTCGCTGGTCAATAGCAGTTTCATTATCCTCTTCAAAAGTTCCTAAAGACACATTAAAAAAATAATTTATCTCGCTAGATTGCAAAACCTCATTTTCTTTGTAAAGCATATCAGAGATAACTAGCTCATATTCCCCTTCGTGAACTGGATAAATGTACAAATAATAATCATCTTCAAAAAAGACAATATCAAATTCAATAAAGACATCTCGGCTATCTTCGAAAAACGAAAACGAAGATTTTGTAGGCCCACTAATCCACTCTCCATCTAGCGAAATAATTCCAAGCATGGTCTCATCTGGCTGCGTTTCATTGTGTTGAAAAACGAGTTCGGGAGCTCCAGCAACAACTAATTGTATAAACACTAAACAAACTAGTGACAAAATAACCAACCTCTTCATAAGAAACTAAGCGAAGGGATTGTTATAAATCTTTTGCGAAGAAGTTTTGTTGTTGAGCAAAATTTATATATCTTCCAAATGCTAAGTAATCATGAGTTACTATATCATTATCCGAGGGCCCTTAGGTTGTGGAAAAAGCACAATTTCAGAAGAACTCTCAAAACGAATAAATGGAAAACATATCGCAATGGATAGAATTGTAGATAATCCAAAACTAGTTATTCGAGAAAAAGAAGAAGGATATATCTCTCAAAAAAATTTTATTCAGGCAAATGAAATTGCATGCAAGGAAGTTACACAATTGTTAAAAAAAGATAGGCCCGTAATTTTTGATGGAAATTTCTATTGGAAATCTCAGGTAGAAGATTTGATTAGTAGGTTAGATTTTCCACATTATGTTTTTACATTAAAAGCTCCCTTAGAAGTTTGCATAAAAAGAGATAGTGAACGAAGTAAAACTCATGGAGAAATAGCGGCAATGGTCGTTCATAAAAAATCTACATCATTTAATCACTGAATTTTAATTGACGTTAATAAACCTTTAGAAAAATGTATTGAAGAAATTATTTCTTATCTTCCAAAAAATTAATATATTCTAAAATTACTCTAAATCTACTCGAGCTTCGCCATCACTACTAAGGGCTTCTTCAACTTCAGGTTCTTCACTATTCTCTGCAAGTTCCTTCATTTCTCCACCTTCCATGATATCTTTTTCTTCTTCTAATTCTGCCTTAATCTTTTCAGCGTCAGTAACTTTGCTTTCTTCAACCTTAATTTTTTCAATTGATTCTTCACTTCGAACAGGCATTGGCTTATTTACTGAAATTGGTAAAACTCCTGATTCAAGTTCTTTTTCAGCAATTCGAAGAGGGTCAAAATTAATTTCATCTAAATCATCAGTTTCCATTTCCATCAAAAGAGGTGCGTCCATAGAAATCTGTAAACCTCGAGCTCCGATAATTCGTGCTCGTTCGTATTTTGAAAATTCTTGTTTTTCGGCCATCTTGATTATTTATCCAAAAGCGTACTTCTTAATTTGAGGAAACTTCTCTTTCCATGTATCACTTGCAAGATTTAAAATTGTTTCCATATCTGAATCAGTGATAACTCCTGCTTTTCCTTTCTGCATTGCAGTAATTCTTGGCTCTCCACCATTATCTCCCATTGCAATCGTTAATCTAAAATCAGAAATTGCTTCTTCCTCAAGACCAACATCTGCAACAATCTTGTCACCGATCTTATGGAATGTCATACTAAATGAAAGAACATCTTTATCTAATGGTAGTGGGGTATCAGTTAATTCAAATTCAATCTTATCTTCTGCTTCGTTATATTTTGGTAACTTTGCATTTCCAAGAGCAATAAGTGCACCAATACTTGCAGCATCAAACATGTTTCCATCATCGTTTAAAGCAACAATATCAACAAATACTTGCCATACTTTTTCTCCTTCTCGAATACATAATTTCTTTACATCAATTAATCCGCTTTCTCGAATTCCTCTATCAGTTACTCTAGAAAGTTCAATTGCATTAATTCCTGGTCGTCCCATTTCATAATTTGGTGAAGCCATAGGGTGCATTTCAGCAGAAACCATAAAAGTTCCTTCAGCCGGAGAATCTGGATAAGGTGTTGCAAGTCCGAGCTTTACTCCAACAAGAACTTGAGTTTTTCCAAGAGAAATTTTAACTGAAGATTCGGCATTTTTACTAACGCCCATTTCAACTTTCAAATCTCTATATTGTTCTGGAGTTCGGGAATCAAATCGTTTACCTTCACTCAAATATTCTAAAATTCTATTTTTTTGAAGTGTAGGAATTACTTTTTCGCTTGCCATTAGTTATTTCCTCCATCGATATTTTTAAGAGCTTGCATTTGCACTTTCAAAATTTCTTCACATGCTACTTTTGCATTTTTTACACATTCCTTGAATTCTGGAACTGAGATTTTTCCATCAAGTTGTAAAAGTGAGATGTTTTTTGTTCGAGAAGTAATTGCTACAGGAATATCTGTTGATCCTTCAGCGTCGTGAAAATCAGAATCTTCATATTTGTCTAAATCAACAACTAAAGTCTTATCAATTTTTCCAACACCAATTGCCGAAACCATTTCTTTCATTGGAATTCCAGCGTGTGCAAGTGCAATAGCTGCAGCATTAATTCCAGCAACTCGAGTTCCAGCATCTGCTTGAGGAATTTGAATAAAAACATCAACTACCGTATTTGGATATTCAGATAAATCAACAACGCTGTTTAAGGCCCATTCAGTTACTTTAGAAATTTCTTCACTTCGTCTGTTTGGTCCAGGTCGGATTCGATCAGTTACTGAAAACGGCATCATACCATAACTTACTCGCAAAATTCCTTTTCGTGGGTTTTGCATATGTTGTGGGTGAAGTGTTCGTGGACCTCTAACAACTGCAATAGCCTTTGTGTGTCCAGTATTAAATGAAGCAGAACCGTCAGCTGAATCGACAATACCTACTTCTGCAGACATTTCTCTAATTTCGTCAAACTTTCGTCCGTCATCTCGCTTAGTATAAATTCCTTTATCTCCTGCCATATTATTCTTTGTCTCCTTCAGTATTTTCTTCTTCAACATCAGTATCTTCTGCAATAGCTTCAACTTCTTCAATTTTCATTCCAAGACCAGTAATAAATTTCTCAACCTTTTCAGTAAGTCCTGCAATAGTTGCATTCTCGACGATAAACTCAATAATTTTCTTTGTTGCAAGTTCACCTTCTATTGTTCCTTTGATCCAAACCTTTCCATTTTGACCAACTGTAATTGAACATCCTGTAGCACCTTTAATCATCTTAACCATGCTTCCTTCTTTTCCAATAATTCGTGGAACTTTATTCGGACCAACATTAAGGATAAGTCCGCCTTCAATTTTTCCAAATCCTCTCATTTTCATAGAAGCGTCAGTTCCTCGAGATTTAACATCCCAAACTTTTACAATAACTGTTTCTCCAAAATCTAAGAAATCTCGAAGTTCATTTCGATTAATATATCGTGGAACTTCTGAAACGGGTAAGAATGCATTTTGAGCTCCGCCAAAATCAATTAACCATCCATTAAATGTAATATCAACAATAGTTCCAATAATTGTATTTCCTCGTCGTGGGTAATAAGCACCACTCACAGGAACAACTCGAACATGCTTCTCACTAATATTCGCAATTCCAAATCGCTCAGCAACAACTGCCTCGCCATCTCGGTAAGCACCTTCTCCAGGTAAAAATTCATTTCCTGAAACAATTTCTTCTCCAGGGATTACTATTTGTCTTGTATTTTTCATGTTTTCTTTTCGAGAATTCGTATAATAGTTATGTATCCAAATGATACTCAAAGTTTTCTTCTCGTGTAATTATTTTTGTAAAAAATGGTTTATAAAACTTTCGGAAGAATATTTTGAGATTCCTTAACCCTTAATATCTTCACTCAAAATAGAACCATGACTCAAATTCCCAATCTTATCATAAAAATCAAATATTAAACCTGCAGGAACTTCTACAACAGCCTCGAGATCACCATTACTTTTCCATTCTTCGCCCGTCATAAATTCCTTTATCGCACCATAAGCTTTCCCTGTATAAAGTGCAGGAACAAGCAACTTAACTTTCTTAACATCAATTTTAATCGGCAAAACTTTAGAGAGTTGGTCAGTGATATCTGTTACTTGAGATTCAATTGGCTTATTTTTAACATTAACATGTGCTTCACTCAGAGCTTTCATAATTCTGTCTGGCGTATAAGGTCGACCTTCAGGACTAACAGCATTACGAACTAAAAATTCCACTACCTGTTTATATTTTTGATCTTGATCGGCTTTCATAGATTCGGTTGTTCTAACAACTTCACCTTCTTTGATAATTTTCTCGGCTACTTCTGAAGCATCGCTCGTTCCAAACGCAATATCTAAGTCATTTGCTCCTGCCAAATCGCCAGACTTACAATTATGAAAAATAGTGTCGGTTACAACTGCCGCATTAAGATTCGCTCCAGCGTCACCTCGACGAACTTTCATAGCCTCGTCAAAGTCAACTAAAATCTCAAAATTCTTATTTCCCTTTTTTATTCGTGCAGTTGTTTGTCCCATAAAATAAATAATTCATTAAAGTTTATTAATATTGTGGTGAAAAAGATTAAATCGCAACACCAGTTCTTTCAGAATTTTGTTGGAGTGTTTCCCAATATATTAAATTAGGATTATATGGGCTTGTCAAATCCCAGACATAAATATTTCCATCATCTCCTCCTACAATAATCTCTATATCTCCATCTAGATCAAAATCTGTAATGAGGGGCGCAGATCTTTGAAAGGAAGTTAACTGTGGCCCTCCTTTGAGAGGAAATTGATTCAATAAATTTCCATTTCCTCCATCAAAAGCAAAGATTCCTGAGTTAGAAAATCCTTCTGTTGAAACTAAGACTTCCATTTTTCCATCTCCTGTGATGTCTGAGATTATAGGGGATGCTCGGACATACCCTCCATTAAAGTCCTGAAATTTGTATTTTGACCACTTAATAGCTCCATTATTTTCAAGCGCATAAAGATATGGGCCCCTATAGGAAATAATCTCATTAAGACCATCCTCATCAATATCTCCTATCGCTGCAGGCGAGAGAATCCAGTTAGCACCCCAACTAACTGAAGACCAGCCTTGAAGTGGACTTCCATCATGGTTTAATGCATAAATCTCTCCATCATAGCCGGGGAAAACTATTTCAAGTTCAGAGTCACCATCTAGATTTCCTATTGAAGCAGGAACAACCGGAGGGAGAGTAAAACCGTAAGGAATTTGTTTGTCCCAGAGTTTAATTCCCAGATTATCAAAAGCTTCTAAATAAATATCATCTATTGTTGATAACTGTTGGTTTAATTTAAAATTACTCGCCACAATTATTTCATTTTTTCCATCAAGGTTAATGTCTCCTACTGCAACGGTAGATTTAGAACTACCTTTTAATCTTGTGGGAAATCCTGGAAGGAAGTTTCCCTGATAATTATATGCGACTAATTCTTGATTAGGGTTAGCTACTGAGCTCCCTCCAGCATAAACAATATCTTTGATTCCATCATTATTCAGATCTATTAATGCAGCGGCAGATACTGAAGGGAAAGTAGCTATGGTTTTGGAAGGCCATCCCGGAAGAAGATTCCCTAGAGAATCATAAACATAAAGTTTGCCTACAGAAACAAATACTAATTCCTTATTTCCATTTCCGGTTACATCTCCTACGGAAATAGTCCCCGAGATAATTTGAATGGGCCATCCAGGCTTATTATTTCCTTGGGAATCTAAAACTGTGACTAAACCTGGCGGATCTGACCGAACTATTAGTTCTTTGATCCCATCATTATCTAGGTCTTCTATTATGTGTGGAGATCCGGGTTCTCCGCCTAATTGTTTTGGCCACCCAGCCAACTGCGGAATTGGTTTTTTAACACTTCCAACAGAAGTACTTGTTCCGGCACTCCTCACATTACTTATTGGAGGGGCTTTCTGCAAATATTCCTTAGATAAAATAACATTCGCAAAAATACTAATCAACAAAACAAGCCCTAAAATAAAAAATAATTCTTTTCTATTCAAGGTTCTAATAGAATTATTTTTAGAATTTTTCTTTTTAGCACCTTTTTTCATTATCTCTTAAGAATAATGTCTTATATAAATTTTCTCTAATCAAAATCTTCCAACTTTCGCCCACTAACCTTCGTAATCTTCCCTTCTTCTAAAATTCCTGCATCAAAGTTTTCAACAGAAAAATTATCTCGCTGAACTTCTTTAAAAATTTCCAAAGCTAATTCAACAGCCTTCTTTTTACTCAATCCTTTTGTATATTTTTCTCGAAGTAAAGTTTTGATCGCTTCATCATTTTCTCCAATAGCATTCGCATTATATTTCAAATAGTTTCCAGTAATGTCTGTCGTATAAAGGACTTCATCGCCATTAATTCCTGCAAACATCATTGAAACTCCAAAAGGTCGAGCTCCACCATATTGTGTAAATTGTTGTTTGATATCTGAAATTTCCCTTACAACTGCTTCAGTAGTTGGAGCAGAATCATAAGTAACTCTATGTTGCTGAGCAATAACTCGCGCCTTCTCAATCAAAACACGCGCATCACTACTAATTCCGGCAGAAACACAAATAATATGATCGTCAATTTCATGAATTTTATTGGCAGATGATTCAACAACTAAAATATCTCGTTGTCGCCTATCAGATAAAATCAAAACCCCTTTATCAAAAACAATCCCAATAGATGAAGAACCCAGGCGAATCGTTTTCTCAGCGTATTCTACTTGCAAAATATGTCCATCTGGCGCAAACATAGTCGCAGCCCGGTCATATCCCATTTGTTGGTGTTGTATATCGTCCATATTAAAAAAATCCTAAGATGTTTAGTATAGTATAGCAAAAACGAGACTTTTTAAGATTTTCTACACTCCAATCCCTTACCCAAACCTTTCAAAGTACTACTAACTCTAACAATCACAATTCCATGTAATCCCAGGGCAGCCCGAACATTCTCCAAACTCTCTCTAGAACAACTTCCGACAATAAATCCTGCATGTCCCTTAACTTTCACCTGAAGGTAAGCAGATTTTGCAAGACCAAGAACGCCAACATATTCTAAAATCGCATCTTCAACTTGATTCGCCTTTGATTTCGCAACTAAAAAATACCGCCGCTTATCTCGAGCAGACGGTTTTAACTTGAGCCGCTTCTGTTTAGTAACCATAAATAACAATAGATTACACCAATTAAAAACATTTCCAAGAAAAACATTCTACTAAATATTTAAAAACTTCCAAGAATATCTTCTATAGAATAAAATGGAAAAAGATATGGTGAAAATTCATACAGTAGGGGGTTTTTCTGAAGTTGGGAAAAATATGCTCGTCGTAGAACTAGAAGACGATGCATTTATCTTCGATGAAGGTTTTTTCTTACCGGCAATTGTCTCGATGCAAGAACAAGATAGAATCATGACTGAGAATAGATTAAAAAAAATAGAGGCAATCCCTCAAGACTCCGTTATAGATAATATCCGGCACAAGGTTCGGGCACAATTTATTTCTCACGCACATCTAGACCATGTAGGTGCAATTCCCTTTTTATCTGACAAATATGATGCTCCAATTTACGGAACGCCATTCACAATAAAAGTTCTAGAATCTTTACTAAATGATAATGATATTATCTTAAAAAATAAAATGTATAATGTAAAATCAAACACGACTTTTCATGTCCAAGGAAAAAATAAAAAATACAAGGTCGACTTTTTACATATGACTCATTCAACGATCCAATGCTCAATGATTGCACTTCATACTCCAAAAGGAGTAGTTTTGTTCTCAGGAGATTTCAAATTAGATGACACTCCTGTCGTCGGACCAAAACCAAATTACAAAAGATTAAAAGAATTAGGAAAAGAAGGGATATTAGTTTTTATTGTAAATTCTCTTTATTCTGGAACAAAGGACAAAACACCTTCAGAAAGTGCGGCAAGAGAAATGCTAAATAAAACACTTCATCAAATTGAAGACAAACATGAGGGAATAATTGTGACAACATTTGCTTCTCAAATTGCTAGAATAAAGAGTATTTTAGACATTGGAAAAAAAATAGATCGAGAAGTAATTTTACTCGGCAGAAGTATGGATAAATATTCAAGTGCAGCTAAAAACTCTGGAGCGGCACCATTTTTGGAAGGAGTAAGAATTGCAAAATACCGAAGACAAGTAGAAAAAGCACTTAAAATGACTGAAAAAAATAGAAAAGATTACTTAATCGTCTGTACCGGTCATCAAGGAGAACCTAACTCAATTTTAGAAAGAATGTCTAGAAAAGATTTACACTTCAAATTAACTAATAGGGATAATATTGTATTTTCTTCGAGTGTAATTCCAAGTCCAGTAAATATAGAGCAATTTTCAAAAATGGAATCTCGATTAAAAAAATTCAATCCCCGAATTTTTAGAGATGTTCATGTTTCAGGACATGGAAGGGAAGAAGATTTAATTCAAACTCTTAAGCTAACGACGCCAAAACATATAATCCCTTATCATGGAGGTTTTGATAAAACAAAGCCTATGATTGAAATCCTAAAAAAGATGGGTTACAAATTAGGAAAAGATGCCCACCTCATGAATGATGGAGACATATTAAAATTGTAGAAAAATCTAATGAAAAAGTTGTACAAGAGTTAATTGGCGGACTAAAAAATGCTATTGAGAGGGGAGATAGCCTCGAAAAAGCAACTAGAAGTTTTTACAATGCAGGGTATACTCCAGAAGATATAACTGCTGCAAGTAATTCGCAAGTTCTAAGAGAATTTATAGGGGCTCAAGGGACTGGGCAAACTTCTTCCACCTCTTCAGAAGTTGTACCGATAGCAGAAGAAGAGCAAGAAAAATATATGGATGCTTCTGGAGTTCAAATTCAAAGAGAAAAAACCCTTCAATCAAAACCTCTTCCTGTCCAAGATAAAAAGTCATTCTTTTCAAAAATAAAAAATGTCTTTAATTCAAAACCTCTGCAACCTTCTCAGACGGTTCAAGTTCAAGATTCACAAGAACCACTCCTCCCTACAAGAAAATTACTTTCAACAAAATCAAAAAATCCTAAAGGAAATGCTAAAAAAATAGTAATACTTTCATTAATTATAGTAATCACGCTCGTAATGATTTTAGCACTTTTAGCAGGGTTATTCTGGGATAAATTCTTTTAAAAAATGGAGATCTATGAACCCTCTGACGATTCTTTTTTCTTCAAAGAATTTTTAGAGAATTTCTTTTCTAAAAAAAGCACTAAAGAAAAAGATTCTCTAACTTTTCTTGATATGGGGACTGGTTCTGGAATTCTAGCTTTAACCGCCACGAAGTTTCTAAAAAAAGAAAACATCACTGCAGCAGACATAAATGAAAAAGCGATAAAAAAATTAAACAAACAAAAAATCAACAAGATTCACACAAATCTTTTCAAAAATCTAAAAAACTCTTTCGACATAATTGTCTTCAATGCACCCTATCTTCCACAAGATAAACGAGAACCAAAAGATTCTCAACTTGCAACAACTGGAGGGCTCAAGGGAGATGAAATTTCTCTAAAATTTATCCAACAAGCAAAAGACCATTTAAATAAAAATGGAAAAATATTTCTTTTAATCTCAAGTCTTACACCAATGAATAAAATAAAAAAATTCAGTACAAAAATAGTTGCACGAAAAAAAATCTTTATGGAAGAACTATTAATTTTAGAATTTAATTAAATTTGGGCCAATAAACAATTGTTGCCGATTCAATTAACTCATAACCTCTTACAGCCCAATCCCAATAGGCCGTTAATTGTTCCGAATCCTCTCGAGATCGTGCCTCTTCAACTTTCTCAATAGCATAACTTGCAACATCTAAAAAAGATTTTCTAGAAACAGGGTATTTCTCAAAAGTCAATGTTGAAGGATCGGTTCCTTCAACAAATCGCGTATAAAATCTTCCAACTCGACTAAGTTCTCCCACCAAATCCAATAAATTAATAGTTACTTTTTCTGGAGAGGCCAAATTTTCAACTTCATCAACCTCTCTTTCTAAAATGTCCACCATTCTCCTCTAAAAACTCAAAGTTATATAAGTTTTATTCTCCTAAAAAGTATAGTTTCTACCAACAATTAACTAAACCACAACTATCTTTAAATATCGCTTCTCTGCTTTCTACTATGGTCAAAAGATGGTAACATTCGCGCATATGGCAGATTGTCATTTGGGTTGCTGGAGACAGCCCGAATTGCAAAAAATAAACTTTGAGTCATTTAGAAAAATAGTTGATATTTGTATTGAAACTAAAGTAGATTTTATTTTAATAGCGGGAGATTTATTCGATTCAGCATATCCTTCAATAGAAATCTTAAAAGAAACTTTCCAAGAATTCAAAAAAATCCATGACAACAATATTCCTGTTTATTTAATCGCAGGAAGTCATGATTTTTCAACTTCAGGAAAAACATTTTTGGACGTATTAGAAAAAGCAGGATTTTGTAAAAATGTAGAGAAGTTCACAACAGATGAATCTGGAAGAATAAATTTGGAACCGACATATCATGAAGATATTGCAATCTTTGGATATCCAGGGAAAAAATCCGGAATGGAAATTGAAGATTTAAAAAAAGTTCACTTCGAAAAGTTAAATGCATTTACAATTTTTATGCTTCACACGACCATCAAAGATGTAGTCGGAACCATCCCCATGGATTCGATAGAAAAAGAAAAATTACCTTTGGCAGATTATTATGCTTTCGGTCACATCCACAAATATTACAATGAAACATTAAATGATTCAAGGTTTGTATATCCGACACCTACATTTCCTGCAAATTTTCAGGAATTAATTGATCTAAAATGCGGAAGTTTTGTCCTGGTTGAAATTGAAAATAACAAGACCAATACGAAGAGAATTCAAATTCCTCTAAAAGAAGTTTCTTTAGTGATTGTTGATATTGATAACGGACTAACTGCGACGCAAAAAATAATCTCTGAATTAGACAAACACAATTTAAATGATAAAATAACTCTTCTCAAATTAAGAGGAATTATTCAAATTGGAAAAGCAGGAGATATAAACTTCAAGGAAATAGAAGATTTCGTCAAGAAAAAAGGGGCTTATGTTTTTTTGAGAAACATGTCTTCCTTAAAATTGGAATCTCAGGATTTTGATGCTGGAGAAAATGATTCGGACAATATTGAGAAAGTTGAAGAGAGAATTTTCAAAGAATTTTCAACCGTAAATTCAAAAAATAATTTCACAAAATACCTTCCTACTTTGATGAACGTTTTATCGATGGAGAAAGCAGAAGATGAAAAATCTGCAGTGTTTGAAGATCGTCTTCTCTCAGAATTAAAAGATCTTCTAGAAATGAGGCAGCTCGAATGATTTTCAAAAAACTACATATAAAAAATATTCGAAGCTATGAGGATTTAGAAATCACTTTCCCAAAAGGTTCAATTCTTTTATCGGGAGAAATTGGGGCAGGAAAAACTTCAATTCTTTTGGGAATACAATTTGCATTATTCGGTTTACAGCCAGGACAAAAAGGAGCATCGATTCTAAGAACTGGGCAAGACACTGCATATGCCAAGCTTGAAGTAGAAATAGAAGGAGAAACAATTACGCTCGAGAGAACAATTAAAAAAAGCAAAAATGGAAGCATCACCCAAGATTCAAATAGCATAACTACTTCATTAGGTTTAGAAGAAATCTCAACTTCCGAAATGAAAGACAGAGTAATGAGACTTCTAAACTATCCAAAAGAATTCGCAAAAAAATCAAACCTCCTATACAAATTCACCGTCTATACTCCTCAAGAAGAAATGAAATCTATAATCGAGGAAAGGCCAGAAGTTCGTCTCGACACTTTACGTCACATTTTTGGAATTGATAGGTACAAAAGAATAAAAGACAATGCAGGAATTCTTCTCCAAAAAATAAAAGAGCAAATAAAAATAAAAGAAGTTCTTGGGTCTGAATTAAATTTATTAAAAGAAAAATTTGTAATCGAAAATGAAAAGAAAATAATTCTTTCAAGAGATTCAAATACTTTAAACATTTCTCGCACAAAACTAATTATGGAAAAAGAAGAGCTTGATAAAAAAAAGGAAAAAATCAATGAAGTAATAGAAGAGAATAAAAAAATAATTGCCACAATTGATAACACAAATATCCGGCTGCATGGAAAAAAAGATATAGAAAGTCGTATGAAAAAAGAAATCCTCATTCTCCAAAAACAAACAAGTCAGGAAATTGACTTCTCTCATGAAAGACTCGCAGCAGTAAAAGAGCTGTATGAAAAACATCAAAAATTAGTCGAAGAATCTTCACAAAAAGTTCTAAGTATTCACTCAGAAATTTCGGTTTTAGAATCAAGAAAAGAAACTCCGACGAGATTAAAAGAAAAAGTTATCTCTTTAGAAAATTGTCCAACATGTTTTCAGTCCGTAGGACACGAACATAAAGAGAAAATTTCTAAGAGAAGTAATTTTGAAATAGATGATATCAATAGGGAATTGGATCAAAAAATTATTGAAAAAGCAGGCATCATAAAAATTCTCGACAAAGAAAAAGATTTAGTGAGAGGATATGAATTTGATAAAAGTACCTTGGAACAAAATAAAATAAAGCATAATCATCAAAATACATTACAAACAAAAATCAAAAGTGATGCCTTTATTTTAGATAGGGTAAGAAATGAAATAATTGCGCTTGAAAAAGAACTAGATGAATTAAAAAATCAAATAATTAATTTTGAAGAATCAGAAGAAATATATAAAAAAATTCTCAATGATTCAGAAATTTTAAATAATGAAATTAGGGTAAATCAGATCGAAAGTGCGACAAAAAATAAAGAGTTAGAATTAGTAATGAATCGGCTCGAAGAATTACGTCAAGAAATTCAGGGAAAAGAAAGACTTCGAAAGGAAATAAATTTCTTAAGAGAATTACAAGATTGGGTTCAGGAAAAATTCATTACGCTAATTAATGTAACTGAAAAAAATGTTATGGCCAAATTAAGAATTGAATTCTCATCAATTTTTTGCGAGTGGTTTGCAGTATTAGTCCCAGATGCATTATCAGTACGTCTAAACGAAGATTTTACCCCGATCATATCAAACCAAGATTATGAAATCGAATATGATTTTTTATCCGGAGGAGAAAGAACAGCAGTTGCTCTCGCATACAGACTTTCATTAAATCAGGTGCTAAATTCCATGCTCTCAAAAATTAAAACAAAAGATATTGTAATTCTAGACGAACCAACTGACGGATTTGCAATAGAACAAATTGAAAAAATGCGAGATATCTTTGATCAACTAAAGGCAGAACAAATGATAATTGTTAGTCACGAAGAAAAAATTGAAGGATTCGTAGACCACATTAGAAGAGTTGAAAAAACCGATAAGAGCCAGATTAGTGGTGGAGCTTCTTAATTTTATTATTCCTAGTTTTGGTTAACTAGGATTCTCGGAATAGCGAAATCTTCACCTTAGTACTCGCATCCAAAACTTTAAAAACCAAAATTATTAATTACTAATATGGAAGTAAAAATTATTAATGATGAAAAGTCTAGCTTAGATATTGAAATCGCAAGTGTAACTCTTGCAGAAGTGCTTAGAGTATATGCAAACAATGCAGGGGCTAAAGTTTCTGTTTGGAAAAGAGAACATCCAACGAAAAACCCCATTCTTCATATTGAAGCGGACAACGCAAAAAAAGTTTTGAAAGATGCAATCAAAAATCTTGAAAAAGAAATTGATTCTGCAGTTACTGATTTTAAGAAATTGAAATAAACCCTGCCTCCTTTTCTCCTTATACAAAATCTTATAAATAACTCTCATTTATTCATTCTATGGATATTTGAGATTTTTTTGACAATGACTGCATATTGCATTCGACCTCAACAACTTTAAAAATAACTGTAAGTTCTGCCGAGGGATTAGAAAGTTCTATGAAGCGCCCTTATCGCGGAATCGCTGGCCAAGTAGATGAGGCAAATTACTTGCTCCCAGTAGATTTAGAATACAACCCTCAAGGATATATTTTTAGAGTTAATGAAACTGAAGGAAACAATACAGTCCAGTTAGTTTCTGTAAAGAAGGGGTATGGAGAATTAGCAAGTCGTATCTTAGAGGATTTTCATCATGCTGATGATGACCTTGACGAAAGAAGATATTGATTCTATAGTTCCCGATTTTAAGAAGTTTGAATAATTCTAACCTTAATTATTCAATAGAAGTTAATCGGTGTCCAAGTCCTTGGTATTCAACATCCCCTAAATATCTTTGAATTACTTCATCTTGAACAACATCAAGGATATAGATTACTCCCGCAACCTTTTGATAAGGATGATTTAAGTCTCCCATCCAATTATTATAATTATGTTTTGCCCATCCTCCGGAAGCCGATATAACCAATTCTTCAATTCCATCTCCAGTTATATCATCTATTATTGCAATATCTCTTCCGAAATGAGTGTTTAGCTGACTATCTAAACTAAGTATCTTTTCATTTGTCTTGCTCCAGTAAAGAGTTACAAGGTTTGGATCATAGATCTCTACGAGACCAAAAATTCCTTGTAGGAGAGAGTATGCCTTTGGTTGTGCAATGATCAATTCTTTATTTCCATCATTTGTAAAGTCTATTGCTTCTGCAAAGTTTATTATCGGTAAACTTGCTTCAACGACAATTTCTTTAAGGAATACACCATTTCCTGAGGTGAATGAGTATACAGACATTATATCATCTCCACTAATATAAAATTCTTTATCACTTCCTCCATTTAAATTTCCCAAGGGGCCAATACCAGTTATCCCATCAAAATTTCCTTGAGCTCCGAAAACAGCGTCTAATTCATTAAACGAGCCTTGACTAAATGAATAAATCCTAGTTTTTCCGCCATTATGGGCTACATCAATTGTAGAATCGTACTTCGGACTTGAGATTCCCAGTTCATTCATTCCATTTCCATTTAAATCTCCAAGGTTTTCAACATAATCTCCGAATTGCTCCCATGCTTGTTCGGATGATGGATTAATTTCAGAAATTAGGTTTCCTGTAGCTCCATCATAGATTCTAACTTTACTAAATTCTATCTGTCCAGAACCACTCACCAATCCATTTGCTATTCGTATTGCAACATCTCCCTTTCCATCTCCATTAACATCTTCTAATCCAAATATCTTCTTGATTGGAACTCCAATATTTTTTTGAATGACTAAATTTCCTGTTTTTCCCGAATACACATAAAATACTTGGGAATCTTCCAAAGGGATTAAAACAACTTCTCTAAACCCATCCCCATCCCCATCTCCTACAAAGTCTTCCATAAATGAATCTCCCAAGTTAAAACTTTTAAGAATTCCTTTTTTATTCGTTTTACACTTCCCGTAATGGTGCAATGTAATTGGTGGATGATCTGGAATACAGGAAGTACCACACGATCCTTCTGTTTGTTTCTCGAGTGCCATAAATAATGGTTCTTTACATTCTGCGATATAACGAAGTCGATTAGAAATTATTGGAGAATTTTGTAATGAATTTTCTTGCTCCCCTGTAAGTCGAGCTTTAAGTAAAAAAATACTCGTCAAAGAAAGTATAAGAAAAAACCCTATTAGAATAATTACAATTTTCTCTTTTGGATCTTTTTTAGTAGGTTTCATCTTAAAAATTATTCAAACTTGCTCATCTGTTGCATCGATGTAAATGGAAATGGTCGCTCATTAGTCACGAAAGTCAAATATTTGATATAGCGGTATGTTTCAGTATTCCAATATTCACTAAAGTCAGCGAGACCCTGCTCTCTTTTTCCAGAAAACAAGACTATGAGAAAATGGACTACTCCAAGAACTAAAATTAAATATCTCCAAACTCCTAAAATAATCCCAGAAACTATTGCGACCAAAATTCTCCATAAAAGCTCTTTACGCTCTCCTGTTGGTTCCTTTTTTAAATCCATCTTAATCTACCCAAACAACACCGCTAAAATTATACTTTGAAGCAATTAAAATAACATCAATTAACCACCAAATCCATCCAAATACAAAGACAGTACTAAGTGTAATTAATAATTTTAAAATTCCGGTCCAAATTTTCCCCATTAAAAATCGATCCACTCCAAAAATTCCAAGAAAAATAGAAATAAGTAATACTAAAATCCAATTTACTCGTTTTCCTCCAGAAGCATTCCGTGTAACAGTTTTAACTTGAGTAGTTTTTGGACGTGATCTCTTCGCAGAACGCTTAACAACTTTTTTAGAAATTTTTCTAACTGTAACAGGTTTTCTAACAACTTTTTTCTTTACTGCAGGTCTTCTAACAACTTTTTTAGAAACTTTTTTCTTCATCACCTTCTTTGCCATAATAACTCTCATTCTCTAAACTATATAAATGTTTTTAATAATTCTAAAGTTAAAACTATCATGTTACAAGAAAAAATCTCTTCAGGCTCTTACGATTTAAACAAATTTTTGTACGGAGGATACGAGTCAGATATTATCACAACTATTTATGGGCCTGGTGGTTCGGGAAAATCAAATCTATGTATGATTGTTGCAACTTCTTTAGCAAAAAAAGGGAAGAAAGTTTTCTTTATAGATACTGAGGGAGGATTCTCAACTGAGCGATTCAAACAAATTCACCGAGGAGAAAAAGAAGAAATAGAAAATGATTTACAAAATATTTTTTTATTAAAACCGACAAGTTTTGAAGAACAAGAACAAGCATTCCAAAAATTACTCGCACATCTAAAAAAAGAAACAGTTTCTCTAATTATCATTGACAGCATTGCAATGTTGTATCGATTAGAATTGGGTTCGGCAATAAGTTCAAAAGATAGTGAAAAAATCTCAGACGTTAATAGAAATCTTGCAAACCAGTTGAGGACATTAAATGAAATAGCACGTAAAAAAAATATTCCGGTAGTAATCACTAACCAAGTATATGCAAGCTTTCAAGAAGAAAATAGTGCTTCTGAAAAAAAAGTTTCAATGGTCGGTGGAGATTTGTTAAAATACTGGAGCAAATGTTTAATCGAACTATCTGGGAATAATTTTAAAAGAAAAATAACTCTTCAAAAACACCGAAGTCTTCCAGTCAAAAATTTTAATTTTGAAATTATTAATTCTGGAATCCGCAAGAAGGGAATGTTTTAGTCTCCTTCCAAAACACCTAAAAACCCACCTTTCCCTTTTCCAACATGGCACTCGATTTCGAATTACCAAAACTAATCAGCGAACTAGAAAAAATAAAACCAAAAAAAGTTTTAGTTCAACTACCCGAAGGAATAAAGCAAAAAGCATTCTTAGTGCAACAAACAATCGAATCAATACCTGATCTCAACATCGAAGTAATTTTCTCTGGCGAAACTGCGTGGGGCGGATGCGCAATAGCAACTGTCGAAGCAGAATCTGTCGGCGCAGATTTAATCATCCACTTCGGTCACGCAAAATTTATCGATTCAAAATTCCCAATTCTCTACATTGAAATAATTGATGACTTCGATATTAAACAGCTCTTAGAAGAATCTCTACAATATTTCAAAGATTACAAAAAAATTGGATTGTCATATTCCATCCAACATAAACACGAAGTAGAAAATATAATCGAATTTTATAAAGAAAATGGGGTAGAAGTAATCCTCTCAGACAAAAAAGGATTCGCAGCATATCCTGGACACGTCATCGGTTGTGAATTTGGAGGTCTCAAAACAATTTCAGATGATGTCGACGCATTCTTAGTTATCGGAAATAATTTTCATTCAATGGGTGCTGCAATCGCAGTAGAAAAACCAGTATACTTACTCGATGTCTACAACAACACCATAACTCCTATGGGAAATGTGCGAGATAAAATATTAAAACAACGAATCATGTCAATCGACAAATTCAAACAAGCAAAAAAAGTAGCTATTATTTCTGAAGTAAAACCTGGACAAAAGTTCGGCTCATCAAAATTCTTAATCGACAAAATGAAAAATGCTGGCAAAGATGTAATTACGGTAACTATGTCTGAATTCTCTCCAGATAAATTAATGAATTTTTATGATATCGATGCATTTGTCGAACTCGCATGTCCAAGAATTGCAATCGACGACTTCGCAAAATATCCCAAACCAATTCTAACTTTCAAAGAATGTTTAGTAGCAGTTGGAGAAAAATCTTATGAAGATTTTTTGAGCGAAGGTGTTATTTAGAAATTATTTTCATTGAATAATTTTTTTAACTTCACAGATTAATCCAATTTTTGTTTCAACATAATCTTCTATATTCAAATTCGCCAGATTACATAACTTTGTTAATTCTTCTATTGAAAACTGTTCTGACTCATTAGCTCCAATATTTTTTCTAAAAATAAATTTTGTCCCCTCAATTTTTTCAATCGGAACTTCAATTTTTTCATACATTTTTTTTCGTTCATTAAATGCGGAATCAGAATAAACACTTAAAATTATACTCCCATTTTCTTTCAGTACGCGACTCATTTCAGATAGTGTTTTTAACTTATTCTCTGAAAAATTAACTAATGTCATCATGAGAAGAACATAATCAAAAGTTTCACTCTTAAAATCGATTTTGAAAGCACTCCCTTGCATAATTTTTATTTTAGAATTTCCAGAAAATCTTTCTCGAGCATCTTCAACAGCCTTTTTGTCAAAATCAATTCCAAATATTTCTTTGGGAATATCCTTAATTTCAGAAATTATTCTTCCATCTCCACATCCAATATCTAAGACTTTTGAATTTGATTTTATTATTTTTCTTAGAAATAGTTTTTCTTTTTCAAATAATTCCTTGTAATTCTTTCCAGGATTTTTAACAATTCGTTCCCAATAATCTATATTTGTTTTTTTCACCATTTTTTCATTTCCCTATTCATTTCTTCCCAGCCTTCCTTTCAATTAACCACTTATATGTTTTAAGTTCATATTTCAAATATTTTTTACAATCTTCTCGAGTATTTACTCTTCCTTCATCTGCATGTAATCTATATTTTATCACATCGAAAAATCTCGAAACAAGCGCTGCGTAAAGCCATTTTTGAATTTGCTCTTTGGAAATTCCATTGCAGTTATTTGAGTACTTAATATAATGATTCAGTGCCTTAGGATTATTGACAACGAATGGTGCAACATCGTAAAGAAATGGATTATATCCGTATGAAGATCCCTAATCAATCAATTTTTGGGTACCTTTTGCGTCGGTAATAATATTGTCTTCTCTAAAGTCTTGATGTTGTTTTGCAAACGGCATGCTAATATAATCATTTATAATTCCCCCTTTATTCTTGCCCAGTTCTTTTAGTATTTCTAAAAAATCATCAATTTCTTGTAATTTATATTTATTTAATTTTTTTAGAATTTTTTGAGCTTGTGAAAAACTTTTTCTTATCCCCTCTTCGCAAAATCCATCGTCTTTTTGACTAAAATTTTTCACCTTCAGAATATTATACTCATTAAAAAATCTTTTTTCATTTAATCTATTTCTCATTATCGCAAATTCTTTAATGAGGTTCAAATCAATATTTTTACTTCTTAGCATTCTTCCTTTGATAAATTTCCTAACTAAAATTTTTTGCCTTAAGAGACCGGGGTATATAGAAAAAGGTAAGTGGCTTAATTTAAGTCGACACAAAAAATATTCCATTTGTGCTTCATGAAGTTTTAATTCTTTCAAAAAATATATTTTTTTGCCTTTAGAAATCTCATAAGTATGCTCCATCTCCCCAAGTGGTATGTGCTTAAATTTCCAGCTATTAATTTCCGCAAATTCTTTTTCTTTTTGCAAAATTCTTTTTATCTCATCCAATGATTTTTCTTGTATTTTCATTTTATCACTTCTTAACAACTTTCTTCCGCTTTTTCACTGCCTTCTTCCGCTTCTTCACTTTCTTTTTCGCCTTCTCTTCTTTTCCGTGATCGATTATTTTTCCTTCTTTATCGATTTCTATTTCTCCACTTGCTAGTTTGGCTTTAAATTCTGCTTTCTTTTTTTGCGCTTCTTCATTCGTCACACAGTCTGGATTAAAGCATAGTTTCCACGGAGCTTTTCCTCGCTGATAAAGTGCAACTTGCGGCCATGAACATTCTGGACATGGCTCAACATCTCCTTCTTCTTTATCCGAAATTTCAGAATTCTCAGTAAGGCCCTCATTAAACTTTTCTGCAGAATTCTTCGTAAATCGTGCAGGTCTAGCAACCCCTTTTGGTGGCAAGCTATAAATCGTTTTACACGCAGGATAGTCATCACAACTTACAAAATACCTAGAGAATCGTTTTCCATACATCACACGAAGTTTACCTTCGTGACAAACAGGACATTCCGTCATTGTGTTCATTTCTTTTTCTTGTTCCCAAACAACTGCATTCGCATCTGCCAAACTTTTTCCCATTCCTTCTAAATTCTTCGTCATACTCTCTGCAATCTTAGTAACTTCTTTCTTCGCCTTATCCAAAATTTTCTTTTCCATCTCAGCATACTTACTTTTAGCAACTTCAATTTTTTCAAGTTCTTCAGTCATATCTTTCGTCATCGCTTCGTCCAAAATCACCGGGGAATATTTTTCTAAGGTTTCTTCCATTCGCATTCCAAGTTCAGTAACTTCAATACTTTTCTCACGTGCATACCCTCGAGAATAAAGTGTTTCAACAATTCCTGCCCGTGTAGCTTTGGTTCCAAGCCCGCGTTTCTCAAGTTCCTTAACAAGTGATGCTGCAGAATAACGTCTTGGAGGTTTAGTTTCTTTTTCCTCAGTTCTAATTTCAAGTACATCTACATTTCCATTCATTGTTACAACATCACCTTCTTTTGTTCCGTGCGGATAAACATTCATCCAACCTTTCTTTTGAATTTTCGTTCCATTAGCAGTAAAGTTTAAACCATTAACAACAACTTTAACATTTTTTGACTCCAAAATAGCTTCCTCACAAAAACAACTAATAAATCGCTTTACAATCAAATCATAAACTCGCTTTTCACTCTCTGGAACTTTCTTCGCATCACCAGTAGGATAAATCGCTGGATGTGCGGGATCAGTTTTCTTTCCTTTAGTCGGAGTTTTATTAACTGCATATTTGACAAGCGTCGTATATTTTTTTAATTTCTTCAAAATAGCTGGACAACCAATACTTTCTGGATATTCCTGGCTAGATGTTCGTGGATAAGAAATAGCACCTTTCAAATAAAGACTCTGGGCAGCTTTCAAAGTTTGCATCGGAGTCGAACCAAAATTTTTATACGCTTCAGTTTGTAGTGTAGTCAAATCAAATGGAACTGGAGCGGCAACTCGTTTCTCAGATAATGTCGTTTTTGCAGTTCCAGTTTTTCCTTGTAGATGTTTAAACTTCAAAAGTTCCCCTTCCTTAAAAATATCTTTAGGATGCTTAACTTCCAATTTTTGACCCTTGATATCTTTGACAAGCAAAAAAATATTCCAATAAGGTTCTGGCTTAAACGCGTTAATTTCCTTTTCTCTATCCACCAAAATTTTAAGTGCAGGTCCTTGAACTCGTCCAATAGATAAAATTCTAAATGCTCCTGTAGAAGAAAGTGCTTTCATAAGTCCTCGAGATAAATTAATTCCATAAAACCAATCAATAAAATGTCGAGTCTCTCCCGCAGTTGCAGCCCCCCAATTAATATTCGGCTGCAAATTCTCAAACGATTCATCCAGAGCTTCTTTTGTTAGCAAAGAAAACTTCATTCGTTTAGCATCTTTTTTCTTACAAACAAATCGAACAACATTAAGTCCAATAACTTCTCCTTCAACATCATAGTCTGTCGCGACAATAAATTCATCAGCTTCTTTTGCCAACTTTTTCAAAACAGCCAAATATTTTTTAGTAAATGAACCATTCTTTTTCTGATGCGCAGGTTGCCATGAAACCTCAAAATTTGGAAATGGTCCACGTTTAGCTTTTTGTTGAATTCCGAACAAATGTCCGACAGCACAACCAACAATATAACGCCGACTTCCCTTGTAAAATTCGTAATAAGAAACCTTATCTTTGTTTGTAATCTTTTCATCAGTTGCATCACTGAGCGCAGCAGCTATTTTAGCAGCAGCAGCAGGTTTTTCTGTAATAATTAAGGTTGTGTTCTTTTCGTTCATGACAAATTAGAATACTCGATACTTATAATATTTACCCTCTAAGGTAACTAAATTAAAATTTATTTGAAGAAATCTTTGTCTCATTTCTTATCCAACATACCCTTAATCTTTTCCAAAAACTCGTTTATCTCCTGAGGTTCTTCAATAAATCCAATAACATTTTCATATAACTTCAATTCATCTTCATCAACATCCTCTGAAATAAAAAATACTGATTTGATATTTTTCTCTTTAAGGGTTTCTAAAATTTTCATCCGTGGCATAAGTCCATCAACTAAAGCCAAATCAAATTGTTGTTGTTCAATTTTTTCTAAGAAATCTTCAAAAGATTCAACCTCCGTAACATCATACCCATTTTTTTCAAGAAGAGTTTTAATCGAGCATCTCGTATCAGGATTTTTATGCATGAGCATTATAGTCGCCATTTTATTCTCCAGAACCAAGTATTTTTTCAATTTTCTCTTTAAAGGAATTGTTATCTATTGGTTTTTCAATGTAATCTAAGGGACCTAGTTTTTCAATAATCCCTTCCCCATTTTTAGTTGGGCTAACAACGGTCAAAAAAACAACCTTTTGATTTTTTATTTTTGAATCAGCTCGAATTTTTTCCAAAGTCTTTATTCCAGATATCTTTGGCATAAGTATGTCAAGTAAAACCAAATCAAACGTTCCATTTTTCAACATAGTAATTGCATTATTCCCGTCATCAGTAATCTCGACTTCATAATTCATAGTTTCAAGTAACATTTTTACAGATTCACGAATGTCAAGTTCATCATCTACAAGTAGAATTTTTTTTACAACCATCTCTTTAGGATATTAGCATGTCAATCATCTATTTAAGTTTTTTTATTTCCTTAGAAATTACAACTTTCTTTTTCACATCTTTTAGTTTCTTACTTTTTTGAGACATCGGCAAAGTAAAATAAAATGTTGCCCCTTTCCCTAATGCAGATTCTATCCAAATTTTGCCTCCGTGCTGCTCTACAATTCCCTTGCAGATAGCCAAACCAAGACCACTACCTCCATGTTCTCTAGTAAATGTTTCCTCCAATTGAGAAAATGGAATAAATAATTTTCCAAGATGCTCTGGAGCAATTCCAGGACCAGTATCGCTCACACTTGCTAAAATTTCCTTTCCTTTTATTTGAGTGCGAACAACGATTTTCCCCCTAGTAGTAAATTTAATCGCATTATCAATGAGATTAGTGACTACTTCCATAATTCTTTTTTTATCAATTTCTATTAATGGGGTTTGAGAAAATTCATATGAAAGAACAAGTTTTTTATCTTCTGCAACGGGAAGCATATTTTTTACAACCAATCCAATAACATTTTTCAATTGAACTTTTTCAATTTTTAATTTGAATCCCTCGGCCTCTAATTGAGAAATTTCCAAGATATCTCCAATTAATTCATCAAGACGATTTATATTTCTCAAAATTATTTCAAAACTCTTCTTTTGTTTTTCATTCAATTCTCCTAAATCCCCATTCAAAAGCATCTGTGTTTGTATTTTGGAGGGAGTTAGGGGAGTTTTCAATTCATGAGAGGTGATGGTCAAAAATTTACTTTTTAGTTTTTCTAATTCCTGAAGTTCCAAATAAGATTTTTGCAATTTCATTTCATCCTCTTTTTTTTTTAGTGATATCTCTCACTGTAGCTTGCAAAACATCTTTGCCTTCGATTCGCATCCGAGTCAAAAGAACGGTGGCAGAAAAGTCTCCATCATGAAGTCGCTTATGAGTCCATTCAAAAAAGTTTTTCCCATCTTTCATAGCTACCATTATCATTTCCTTTGCTTTTTCTTCTGACGTTTTTTCATCTGGCTGAAATTTTGGAGAATATTTCCATGGAGGATTAGAAGTAAATTCCTTTTCATCTTTAGCCCCAAACATTTTAATTGCAGAAGGATTTCCAGAAGTAAATTTCCACGTAGGAGGTTCCAAAACCATTATAGCATCTGCAGAAGATTCATAAATATCCTTATATTTTGCCTCACTAACTTCTGCATCTTTCTTAAGTTCGTCATTCAACCTTTTAATTTCACTTTCAGCTTTCTTTTTTTCAGTTATGTCAATCCCCATCCCAACAAGATAAGTTTTATTATTTAATTTCATTAATTTTCCAGTAAAATAATAGTTTCTTCTCTTGCCGCTCTTAGAAACAAATTCTGCCTCTGCATTGGACTCTCCTTTAACAAAAACTTCTTTAATTCTCGAAGCTATGTGTGTTTTATCCTCGCCCCTAAAAAAGTCTAATGGATGGGCCTTTCCCATCTCCTTACTTGAATATTCGCTAGCTTTTTCCCAGTTCTTATTCCATTTGAAAAATTTACCTTTGTCATCAAACATATAAAAAATACCTGGCAAACTTTCCATACTTGAATCTAGAAGATTTTTCTCATTTGCCAATCTCTCCTCATCTTTCTTTTTTTCGGTAATGTCTATTGCAATGCCAATCATATATGCCGGTTTACCTCGCACCTTTAGAACAAAATTATTCATGAGCGAAGGATAGGTTGTGCCATTTTTTCTTTTATGTATAATTTCTCCACTGCAAGACCCGGTTTTAATCAAAGTTTTATTAAAATTTTTAACTTTTTTTAGTTCTTCTTTGGGATGAAATATTGAAATTGGCTTTCCGATAAGTTCTTCTTTTTTATATCCATGTCCTACGGCCCAAGAATTATTTACATAAATTATTTTTCCATTAAAATCCGCAAAAGCAATTTGGTGTGCGGATTGTTCGATAACAAATTTATATCTCTCTGTTAATTCTTCTGCCGCTTTTCCCCCAGTAATATCTTGGACGGTTCCAATTCCTCGAATTGGTTCTCCCTTTTTATTAAAAGTTAGTTTTGCTCTTTCTCTAACCAATTTAATTGGTTTAGTGTTGATTCGATGTTCGATATCGTATCGTTTGCCCTTGAGTGCAGCTTTCCAAGCTTCTCCAACAATCCCCCTATCTTCGGGATAGACTTTTTTCAAGAATTTTTCATAACTAAGTGGTGTGCCTTTTTTCAAACCAAATATTCTATAACACTCGTCAGACCATTCAAGAATATTCTTCTCAATATCTAAAGACCAACTTCCGACATGAGCTATTTTTTGGGCAGCATTAAGATTAAATTCAACATCCTTAAGTTTTCTTTTTTCTTCAGCTAACTTTCCTAAGTTAGGACCAGCAATTTTTTTACGTAATTTCTCTCCCATATTTCACCAATTTAACTAATAATTATAACAATCGAATTTATTTAAATTATTCTCTTTTTCAGGACTATTCCCTAAAATCAAATCTCTAAAATCGTCCCACTTCTTCCGACCTGAACAACTCTTGTCTTGCCAATAGTGTCTTCAAGACCTTCAATCTCATGAATATGTGCAGAAATTAAAATATCTGGCTGAAACTGTTCAACCGCATTTCTCAAAATTTCGTCACCGTAAAATCCAAGTCGCTCAAAAATCAAATCCTTCGCATGCAAGTGAGAAACTAAGATTTTCTTTTCATGTTTCATTTTCTTAAAATTTCTCTCAATAATTCCAAAATCATATTCATCAAAAGACAATTTCCAATCACTATTTCCAATCCCAGTAATTCCAATCCCCCCATAAGAAACATAATAATCATGAATGCTTTTTGCTTTTTGTCCAAGTAACAAATGCTCCTCTAATGAATCTGCATTGCCTGGAATAAAAACAACTTTCTTTCCAGCTTCCCTAAATGGATCAAAAATATTCTCAGTAGTATCATGATAATCATTAATATCTCCTGCAATAATCACCAAATCAACTTGTTCTTCAAGCGCCCTATTTGCTAATCTCTTTGAGAGCTCCAAATTACCATGCAAATCAGCAGCTGCCAAGATCTTTAGTTTCTTTTCCATAATCTTCAATAAAAAACTGCATTTATATTCCTTATCAATTCTTCAATCAACACTTTTTTAAATCTCTCAAGACTCAAGACATCATGAAGAAATTAAGCGAAATAAAAAACTGGAACGTTGAATTAGAAGAAGAAATAACTTCTAATTGGAAATCTTCAGATCAATTCAAATTTAATCCAAAAACAAAGAAAAAAATCTATTCAATTGACACACCACCACCTTACGTCAACTCTCCAATTCACATGGGCCACGCCGTAACGTATTGTTTCATGGATTTTTTCGCAAGATACCGGAGAATGAAGGGAGAAGAAGTTTTGTTTCCACTAGGTCTTGATAGAAATGGGCTCCCAATAGAAATGGCAGCAGAAAAAAAATTCAAAGTCTCGCCATTCAAGGTGGGAAGAGAAAAATTCATCGAATACTGTGAAAAACTATTGGGAGAAGCTTCAGTTGAGTCAATAGATTCATTTGCAAAATTAGGAATTTCATTTAGTTCATATAATCAAGGACAAAATATCGGAGATATCTACCACACAGATTCTCCAGAATATAGAAAAATCACACAATGGACTTTCATAGACCTTTTCAAAAAAGGATTAATCTACGAAGATTCAAGAATTAATAATTGGGATCCAAAACTAAGGACAACAATCGCAGATTCTGAAATTGATTATATCGAACTCGACTCAACTTTTAACGATGTTGAATGGACAATAAAGGAAACTGGAGAAAAAGTTGTCATTGGAACAACAAGGCCGGAATTAATTGCGACGTGCGGAATGGTAATTTATAATCCTGAGGATAAAAGATATAAGAAACTTGAAGGAAAAACGGCCATCTCACCAATCTTTAACGAAGAAATTCCGATAACTGCTCATCCAACGGCACAAATCGATAAGGGAACTGGTTTAGTAATGATGTGTTCGGCCGGAGATGTTTCCGACATCCAATTTTTCAGGGAAATGAATCTAAAGCCGAGAATTGCAATCAACCAAGATGGAAAAATGAATGAAAAAGCCGGAGCATTAGAAGGTCTAAAGGTAAAAGAGGCAAGAGAAAAAATGATTGAACTCCTAAAGAAAAAAAATCTGCTAGTAAACCAAGAAAAGATAAGTCACAGAACTCCAATTTCAGAAAGATCAAAAGCAGAAATCGAATTCATCGAAATGCCAGAATTTTATTTAAAACAATTAGAAGTAAAAAAAGATATTAAAAAAATAGCTAAGAAAATAAATTTCTATCCAAAAAATTCCAAAAAAATTCTAGATAACTGGATCGAATCAGTTTCAATTGATTGGCCAATCTCCAGAAGAAGATATTATGCAACTCCAGTTCCTCTTTGGTATTCGGAAGATAAAATTGCTCTTGGAAAAAATGGGATTTATGTTGAGCCATGGAAAACAGCTCCAGAAAACGATTCAGAAGTTTTAGACGCAAAAACAAAAAAAGTAATCGGATTGGTAAAAGATTTCAAAGATGCAAAATGGGTTGGAGAAACAAGAGTTCTAGATACTTGGTTTGATTCATCAATTTCCGAATTAAATATGTTGCAATATCATAAAGACGATGGATTTTTCAAAAAAGCATATCCTGCAAGCCTAAGACCTCAAGGAAAAGAAATTGTAAGAACTTGGTTATACTATACTATTCTTCGAGGATATTTAGAAACTGGCAAGGAATGTTTTAACGATACGTGGATTCACCAACATATTCTCGACGGAAACGGAAGAAAAATGTCAAAATCTTTAGGAAATGTAATTGATCCACAACTAATCCTAAAAGAAGATGGTGCAGAAAGTCTAAGGTTTTGGGCCGCAACCGAAGGAGATTTATCAAAAGGAGATTTTACTTGTTCAAAAGAAAAAATAAAAGCAGAAAGAAAGTCTCTCAATAAATTGCTCAATGTTTCAAAATTTGTAATGATGTTTGAAAAACCAAAAAAGAAACCAAAATTAACTTCCCTAGACAAATTATTTATTAATTACCTCGAAGATTTAACTTCAAAAACAGATTCGACTTACGAAAAATATGACTTCAATCATCCTGCACAAGATTTAAGAAAATTTTTATGGGACATATTCGCTTCGAATTATGTGGAGTTAGTAAAAAATCGTGCATATAATGAAGAAAATAAATTCTCAAATGAGGAATCAGATTCTGCAAGGTATGCTCTCCATTTTTTACTCGAAAGATTACTCATTTTACTATATCCAATAATCCCCCAGATTACAACTCTAATCGCAAATGAAAAAGGGATCGACTTGCTAAATGGAGAATGGCCAAAAGCAAATGTCGGAGAACTAGATTTAAACCTTGTGGAAAAACTTCTCAATTTCAATTCTCAAATCTGGAAAACAAAAAAAGAACAAGGAATTTCTCTAAGAAATCCTCTAAAAGGAATCAAAATTCCAAAAGAATTATCTTCATTTGAAAAAGATTTACGCGTATGCCATAATATCTGATACAAAACTCTATAAACATTTTTCACAATATTTAACCAATGGAAGAAACACAAAAATTTGAACTAGAAGCGATTTTAGAAGAACTAGCAGGTTATCGTGGTCGCCACACTGAACTAATTACTGTTTATGTTCCTTCAGGTGCAACTCTAACACAAACGACCAAACAATTAGAAAATGAAAAAGGAACGGCAACAAACATTAAGTCAACGGGAACAAGAAAAAGTGTAATCACAGCACTCGATAGAGCAGCAAGAAAATTAAAAGAAATTGGAAAAACACCTGAAAACGGTCTTGCTTTATTTTCGGGAACAGTAACACTAGAAGATGGAACTGAAAAGTCAGAAGTGTGGGTAATTGAACCTCCAAAAAAATTACGAGTAAAAATTTATCGTTGTGATCAAGCATTTGTGTTAGATCCATTACAAGAAATGCTAGAAACTGATGAAGTATACGGTCTAATGATTATTGAAAGAAGCGAAGCAACAATCGGAGTTCTTGACGGAAAACATATTAAAGTTTTACAACATTTAACTTCGGGAGTTCCTGGAAAAACAAAAGCTGGGGGCCAATCAGCACAAAGATTTGCACGAATTAGGGAAACGATGGCGAAAGAATTTTTCAAGCGAGTTGCAGAACATATGAAAAAACATTTCTGGGATAATAAAAAACTAAAAGGAATTTTAATCGGAGGGCCAATCCCTACAAAAGAAGATTTCTTAGTCCAAGCAGGTCTCGTCACTGCATTAAAAGATAAAGTTATCGGAGTTCGAGATTTAGGAGGAACAGAAATGCACGGGCTCCAAGAATTAGTAGAGCGTTCTCAAGATTTGCTCGCAGAACAAGAAATCACTAAACAAAAAGTTATCCTAGATGAATTCTTTGAAAAATTAGCAAAAGAACCAGACAAGGTTTCTTACGGGCTCTTAGAAGTAGAAGACAGGCTCAATAAAGGTGCGGTAGAAAAATTAATTATTTCAAGAACACTTTCTCGGGAACAAATAAAAAAACTAGAAAAATTAGCTGGTCAAACTTCGACTCAAATATTTTTAGTAACTGATGAGACTTCACAAGGAGTCCAGTTTGATAATCTCGGAGGAGCGGGCGGACTTCTAAGATTTATGGTCGTAGATTAATTAAAACCTTGATCCAAAAATTTCGCAAAAGAAAAATCACTCTTAAGTTCTGCAGGAATCCTCAATTCTCTTGCTCTATCAACAATCGCTTGGCTTCCAGAGAGACCTATAAAATAAGCTTCTTTTTCTCTCATTCGAGGATGAATAATTTGATAAATGCTCTGAGCCGAAAGTAGGTCTTCTCCTCCTGGATTTCCAAGGTTCAAATCCATCGCATAAAATCTGTGCGATCTTCCAATACTGAGGCGAAGCATTTGACTAACATCTTGTGCAAAGTCACACTCAAAACCTTTTGCTACAGCAATTCTTTCATAAGTTTGATGCAACGACCTCCCAAAAGTAGCATTTTCATGAAGTCCAACAAGTACTTTATTTCTATAACTATCTTGGCCTTCCATGAATAATTTAATCAAGACATCTTTATAACTTTTTATATTTAAAATAAACTAACGAATCGATTAGAAAAAACGCCAGAATCACTACAATGATACACCTTATGAAAAACTTGATTAAATATTCCGTCCAATTCCATCTGTGATTTAACGAGCTTTTTATTCTCACTATTAATTGCTAAATTCGGAGCCTTAAATCGCTCAGGGGAATAACCAAAACATTCTTCAAATATCTCAATCCCATTATCCAATTTCAAGGAAGCATCTCCACTTTCAAATTCTTGATAAGTATGTTCATATCCATGAAGTGCCAACTCTTTTTCAGAATCCAAAATCATCGAACACCACTCAAGATTCTCCGAGATTGATTCACCTTCAAAATTCGGAACAACATAATAAACATCTGCTTTATCCAAAATTTCTTCTTCACAATAAATTCCTGGTGTTACATCATCAACTTGAGATGGCAAGACTAACCGAATAAAAAATAAAAGAACAATTAGCCCAAGAATAAAAATAATCATCTTCTGCACCAATTTCATAAAATATAAACCCGAGTAAACTTCTTAAACTCTTTGTCCCTAGGTTTGAAATGGAAGAGGAAATAAATCAATCTCCAGAAATTGCCTCGGCAACACCAGTAATCACACGTTCAACTGCAGAAGATATCGAAAACGAATTTGAAGAAAACGAAACTCAAAGCCAAGAAAAAGTTGAGGCAGCATTATTCATTTCTGGAAAATTTTTGACACTAGAAGAGTTAATGAGATTAACAGATATAAATCCGATTATGCTAAAGGAAATTCTCCACCGGTTAGAAAAAAAATATGGTGCAATTTCAAATGTCTTAAGAATCGTAAATAGAAATAATTCTTACAAAATGGACATCACTGAAAAATATCATTATCTAATTAACAGACTTGCAACTGGAAACACAGAATTCACAAAGGCAGAACAAGAAACGTTAGCAGTAATCGCATACAAACAACCAATAAAACAATCCGTCGTCATAAAAATTCGCGGAAATAAATCTTACGATCACATAAAAAAATTCAGAGAACTAGGACTCGTAATCGCAAAAAAAGACGGACATACAAATATCCTCAACTTATCCGAAGAATTTTATGAATATTTTAATGTCCATAAAAAAGAAAAAACAGATAATCTTGAAGAAAAAACTGAAGATAAAAAAGAAATAGAAGAAAATCCCGTGGAGGAAAAATAATGGAATTTTTAACAATCCTATATTTAGTATATTCTTTTATAGCATTCTATTTTCTCCTGATTTACATTCTTGTCTACACACAAAATAGAAAAGAAATTTATGAAGTAATTAAGCCGGATAGAAATTATTCCCTAAGCATCGTAATTCCTTGTTGGAATGAAGAAAAAAGCATTGGAAAAACAATCGAAGCCGCAATGAATTCCAACTACAAAGGTCTTGAAAAAATAATTGTCGTCGATGATTGTTCAACAGATGATTCTTATAAAATTATTCAAGAATATGCTCAAAAATATGAGAAAGTAATTGCAGTCCAAACCCCAGAAAATACTGGAAAGGCAGGAGGGGCAAAAAATTATGGTGCACAATTTGTAAAAACTGAACTTATCGGATTTAGCGATGCAGATTCATTACCTGATCCAGATGCAATCGATAAGATGGTTGGTTTTTTCAATAGTGAAAAAGCTGGAGCAGTAACCTCGAGAGTTCTCGTTACAAATAAGACAAACAAACTTACAAAAGTTCAAGCAATCGAATATAAAATTATCGCATTCACCAGAAAACTCCTCGGATTCTTAGAATCAATTTACGTAACAAATGGTCCTTTGAGCATTTACCGAAAAAAAGCATTTGACGAAGTTGGGGGATTTGATTTAAAAAATTGGACTGAAGATATTGAAATTACATGGCATTTTGTTTCAAAAGGCTGGACGGTTCACATGGCTATTCCCGCAAAGGCATATACTTTTGTTCCCGAAAAATTAGGTGAATGGTTTAAACAAAGAATAAGATGGAATGTTGGCGGACTTCAAACAGTCTCAAAATATCGAAAAAAATTCTTCCAATGTGGAATGCTCGGAATTTTCATCATGCCTTTTTTTACATTCTCTTGGTTCCTCGGCCTAACAGGACTTTTCTTCTTAACATATCGGGTGGGAAAATATTTCATCACTAGATATCTTATCACCAAATATTCCCTCGAAGCCCAAGTCGCACTTATTCAAATGGACGAAGTAATTCTAAATCCGAGTATCCTCTTTTTCTTCGGAATAGTTCTCTTCACACTGGGATTAGTTTATACGCTCGTTGCACTCTCTCACTCTCGAGAAAAGGATTTCAAACACCCTCTCCGCGACATATTTATATACTCAGTCTTCTATTTGCTCGCATACCCACCCTTGCTAATCGTTTCATTTTACAAATACTTGAAGGGGATGGATCACTGGTAATATGCTACAAAACAAAAAAAATGTATTCTGGGAAGCTTTAATTATGACAGTTGCAATTTTCGTTGTAGGACTCTTTCTCGGAATGACGATTGAGACAACAAATTCAAACAAAATAAATAATCTCTATATTGCTTCAGAAATAAGTTTGGTTGACGCCACAACAATTTCACAGTTAGCTGAAGAAGAGAGTATTGGCTGTGAATCTATAAAGGAAACAAAGATAAATTTTGCAAATAAAGTCTATGAGGAAGCAAAACAATTAGAAATCTATGAAACGTCAGGAAAATTAACAAGCGGTTTAAAACTTCTTCATAAGAAATATGACCTTCTCAGAACAATTCTTTGGATAAGCAGCGAAAAATCTCTGGAGAGGTGCGAGAACTATAATCTTATCGTGTACCTCTATGAATATGAGTCTGAAGATCTTGAAGTAAAAGCAACTCAAAAAGTATGGTCAAGAATTCTCTCAGATGTAACGCAAGAAAAAGAAAACATCTTGCTTCTCCCAATCGCAGCAGACGAAGATCTAAGTTCTCTAAATATCCTCCTAGACAAATATGAGATCGAAACTCTCCCAGCACTCGTAATAAATAATCAAGATATTGTTTATAATATTGAGAATTCAAAAAGCCTCGACGAATTTCTAATAAATTAGCTTCTTATCTTCAAAAATAGAACTTCCAAGAATAATTTCTTAATTTCTCTATCTTCCATGTTCAAAAACATATACATCAAAACACAATATAACTTAAAAATAACTTTATTCTCAAAAAAGAATGGAATTAAATATCAAAACGAAGTTTTGGAACCAGTTTTTCTACTTCGAGGGAATTTCTTTTTCCAAAAAAGAAAGAGTCTAATGCGTTGTAAATTTTGTAAAAAAGAAAGTGAAGAAACTCAGCTATTCGAAGGAATTTTTGAGCACGAGATGATTCGCGTGTGTAGTCCGTGCGCAGAAATAGAAAACGTTCCGATAATGAGAAAACCTTCAATCGAGCAATTGGATCGAGCACAGACAACTTATACTGTTAGAGAAAGAATGGAAAAAATGTCTGGGATGAATGATCCGGAGAAAAAAAGGAAAAATGACCTCCACATGCAAGGAGATTTAGCAAAGCTAAAAATGCCTCCAAAAAAGCAATATCACGAAGATCTATTAGATAACTACTCCTGGTCATTAAACCTCGCTAGAAGAAGAATGAAGATGAGCATAAAACAATTATCTGAAGAAGTAGAAGTTTCGGAATATATCCTCCAAGAAATAGAAAAAGGACAACTTCCAAATGATTTTGAAGAAATTTTTCTAAAACTAGAGCATTTTCTAAAAATTAAACTTCTTAAAAACCATAAGCCTGTGATTACCTTTGCTCAAAAAAAGGATGATGAACAAGAAATTTTAAAGAGGGTACAAGAAAGAATGGAAAATGTAGGTAGCGGAGATGATTTGGAAGAATTAGGACATTTAAAAAAATTAAAAGAAGAAAGATTAGCAAAACTCGCTGAAGAAAAGGGTAAATTCTCAAAAGAACAAAATCAAAAGGATTTAGAAAATATTACTCTAAGTGATTTAGTCGAACTAAAAAAGAAAAAAGAACAAAAAGAAAATGACCACAAACAACGAATTCAAACTGACGCAATGATTGGCGACGATATCGAAATTGATGAATTGTAGAAAAATAAAACTAATCTTCAATGCCATTTTAGGTATTTAATTTATCTAAAAATACTTAAATATCAATTTTAGAATAAATTATATGATCAAATTATTTTTATCCTATCGTTTTACTGGAGAGGAGCCTAACGCTCTAAGGGAAGTCTTGAATAATATTAAGAAAATATTGATGACTGGAGAAGATAAAGTATTTTGTTCATTTTTTTTAGAGAAATATTTTAATGAAGAGAAAATGGATAGCGATCAAATTTATGATTATTGCTTGAAAGAACAAGAAAATTGCGATTGCTTTATAGCTCTCATTAAGTCTAATGATAAAAGCAAGGGGATGGAATTAGAATTAGATAATGCAATAAAATTAGGGCAAAAAATTATTCTTTTAATTCATGAAGATTTAGAATTTCCAAAATTTGGGAATATTTCTAATGAAATAATTGAATACAAGTCATTTCCTCAATTATATGAGAAATTAAAAACATTTAATAGCCCTAGTTTTTCAACGCCCGATTAAGAGATATTTTCCCCTACTCCAAATATCCCAACTATTATAATATTGGATTCAATTTTAATCGACGACGATATCGAGTTGGATGAATTGTAGGAAAATAAAACTAATCTTCAACCGGTCGAGGATAATAGCTATGAACTTCGCAAAGATTCCTTACAAATGGACTTATTTGCGTTAGCGGTTTTTTTGATAGTGTAGTGAAATAATCGTATTGTTCTGGCAATGTTCTTTTTGTTGAGAAATAGTTTTTTGTTGATTCTTTAATAGGAGCATGTATCTGAGAATCTGGAGCTGACATGATTGCATCAAGAATTATTTTTGCAAGTCCTGTGGTGAACTCTCCATAATCATTATTCATCATTCCTAACCCAAATATCTCAACCTACCAGGACGCGGCTCATAAATCAAACCTTCTTCTAAGAGCTTCTTAATTTCTACATCAATACTATCTGGACTCGCTTCAACGTCGAGTTTAATCGTTTCAATGTCAATTCCTCCGTCCGGCTCAGCTTGCTTTATCTTCTCCATAATCAAATCTTTAACTGGAGACTCTGTAGAATCTGTAGGCATATCTTTTCGTGCATTTTGAATTTCTAATTTTCGAACTAAAAGCCATCGAGGGTCCACAGATTTTACAACTTCCGGAATAACATATAAATCTCCATTCCACTCTCGAACATTTCCAATAATTTGCAATGTATCTCCTTGAGAAACTTTCGTTAAAATTCCAATATCGTCACCAAAAGCCTTAAGTCGAATTTGTCCCGATGCATCATCAACAGTCAAACTCACATATTTTTTCTCGCCTTCTTGCACAAACTTATCGACACAATTCGCCAAAATATTAACTCGAACAACCCGCTTTTCTCCAAGTTGCAAATAAATAAACTTTTCAGCTTCAGTAATCGGTTTCCCCTTCAAAATATCTCCAATACGAAGTTTATACGCAATATTTCGTTTTCTAATTTCCTCATTTTCAGCCATACAGAAAAGAAACGCGAGTTGTTTATAAGAATTATTGTTGTTAAGAAGGTGTTGTGAAAAATCTTCAACCATTCAATGATTTCAACTTTTCCTGAATCATTTTCAATTCAGTTTCAACTTCATTTCGTCGCTCGATTTCAGGAGAATGACTAATAACTTCCTTGACCACAATTTCTCGTTTTTTCTTCAACTTAGGAACTTTTGGAATCGGCATTTTTGCCTGAATCAATTCAAGATGAGTAAGTAAAACATTCAAATCATTTTTCAATTCAATCTTCAAATCATTTTTCCGCCGAGCATATACACGCAGATTATGAATGTGCTTTAATGTTTTCAAAAAACCAGCTTGGCAACCTAAAATATCTGCCTTACTCTTTCGATATTGTGGCTGTTCCATAGAAACATATACTTCGTCTTTTACCATGGTTAAATTTGATCAAAAATCTCGCTATCAATTTGTGAAAGTTTCATTTTTAATCCATCAACCTCTCCAGCCCATTTGTTAAGTTCATCATCTTCTTTTTGTTTAACGTCAGCAATTTTTTGAAGTGTCTTTTCAATATCCGAAACTTTATCTTTTATTTTTTTAAAGTTTTTCTGAGAAGAGGAAAATTTGTCAAATCTTACAAAGATTGGTTCACCTGGTTGTTTTTGTGCAGGAAAAATTTTCTCAGCAACTTTCTTTTCTGGAGATGGAGAAATTGAACTCATTGGTAAATCTTTGGGCATGGTTTTAACCGGAGTAATGGGCTTCGTAGGAAGTAAATTTTTGGGTTTTAATGATTCGTGGACAGGAGCCTCTTCCTGAGTCTCTTCAGGTTTTCTTTGAGGCAACGGGGGCAACAACGACCCACCATGTTCCTCCGTTATGTTAACTCCTTCCGGAATATCAAAATGCACCTCATTTTCTCCAGGAAGATTAGTATCGGTTACGGCAGATTTTACCATCTCTTGATTAAAAGAATCATTATGCGGGCTATTCGGAAATGAAGGAAGTTCGGGAAGGTCGTTAGCCATAGAAGGATCTTTTTTCGGCATAGCAAGGCCTTCTGGAGACCGTGAAAGCGTTGGTACTTTCTCCTCTTTACTAAACCATCCCATCGAGGAAGAAACTCAATTTCTTTTTTATAGGTTTATATTAACTACAAAATGACTACAGAATATTTTAGAAGAAAATTTTTAGCGTAAGCAAAAGTATATAAAAGCTCATGATTATTTTTAAAAATGCAAGTCAAACTTCTTCATAATCTCGTCGAGGAACTGGCGGGAGAGGGCACCGGCAGGATTGTGGATATTCTATTTGGAAAAAAAGATGTTAACGAGTTTTCATTAGCAAAAAAAATGGAGTTGACAATAAATCAGGTAAGAAATATCCTATACAAATTATCTGCTGATGGACTAGTCTCATTTATCCGAAAAAAAGACAAACGAAAGGGATGGTATATTTATTATTGGACTCTAAAAACTGAAAAATGTTTGGTAAAATTAGAACAATCTTTAATCAGTAAAATAGATTCTCTAAATGTAATTCTCGGAAACAGGACATCAGATAGATTTTATATCTGCAAGCCCTGTTTAATCGAAGTAACTGAAGAAAAAGCTTTAGAAAATGGGTTCAGTTGTGAAGAGTGTGCAGAAGTCTATGAATTGTCTGATAACTCAAAACCAATAAGGGATGCGAAATCAAGAATTACAAAAATCCAAAAAGATCTTGAATTAATCAGGGGAGAATTAGAAATTATCCGGGAAAAAGACAAAAAGAAACGAGCACGTGCAGATAAGAAATCGGAAAAAGAAGCCTTAGCAAAAAAAGCACTTCTAAAGGCAGTACGCGCAGCAGCAAGGAAAAAAGTAGCAGAAGAAAAAAAGAAAACTACTAAGAAAACTGCAAAGAAAACTGCAAAGAAAAAAGTAGCTAAAAAGAAAACTGCAAAGAAAACTGCAAAGAAAAAGATAGCAAAAAAGAAAACTGCAAAGAAAAAAGTAGCTAAAAAAACTAAAAAATAAAATTCTACTCAATAAAAATGGCAAGGTGGTTTGAAAATAAATTTGAAGTCAAAAATTCTCGACGAAGAGGAGGAGGACTATTTCCAAATTCTAATCTCAGTTACACTTCAATAATTATTGGAGTTAATATTATTACTTTTCTCGGATTTTTTATTTTAACATATCTGATTGGAGAAACAAAAGCAATTTCACTAATCGCACTTCAGCCAGCAACAATTCTTTCAGCGACGGCTATTTGGACACTAATTACAAGCATGTTTATGCATGGAGGCATTACGCATCTTTTCGTGAATATGGTCTCACTTCTTTTCATCGGAAACTTCGTCGAAAAATTAATAGGCAAAAAAAGATTCTTATGGATCTATTTCATTTCAGGAATTTTCGCAGGAATTCTATTTGTAGCAATTGCATATTTTACAAATTCTAATTTAGATATATATGCTGTCGGAGCAAGCGGAGCAATTTTTGGACTTGGGGGACTTTTAGCAGTATTAACTCCTCGACTTCCAGTTTTAGTATTCTTCATTATTCCAATGCCAATGTGGGCGGCGATGATATTTCTACTAGGGGTGTTGTGGATTCTTTCGAGTAGTCTTGGAATTCCGATTGGAAATTGGGCACATCTTGGGGGGCTTATCGTCGGAGTCGGATATGGGTTCTATCTCCAAAAAAAATATCCAAAAAGAACAAAAATTATTAAAAATTACTTTTCACGATGAAAAAACAAAAAAAGAGCACAAAAAAGAGAAATTTCTTCAAGGAAAATTATTCAAAATGTTTTAGTTATTTTAATGAATTCAAAAATCATTTTCTTTTCTCTCTCGCAATTTTCTGTTTCTTTTTTATCGTCGGTTTTGCTTATCCAGAGTTTTTTAGATCAGAAATAATTTCTTTCATCAAGGAATTAGAAGTTCTAATCGAAGGAAAAAGTGCACTTGAACTAACTAATTTCATTTTTTTTAATAATCTTAAGGCAAGCGCAATTGCAATGGTGCTCGGAATCGCATTCGGAATCGTTCCATTTTTTGTAGCAGTTTCTAATGGATATCTCCTAGGTTTCGTATCTCATGAAGCTGTTGCAGCAGAAGGTCTTTGGACAATGATGCGACTTTTTCCTCACGGAATATTTGAACTTCCAGCAGTTTTATTTTCAATTGCACTTGGAATGAAATTAGGCACCAGTTTTTTTAACATTAAAACACTAAAGAAATTGAAATATAACTTCAAAGAATCAATAAGATTCTTCATTTTCATAATCTTCCCGCTTCTTCTAGTCGCAGCAATCATCGAAGGAATTTTGATTGCAAGCGGAATTTAATCTTTCAAACTAAGTAATCCTGTAACTAACAAGATTAATCCAAGTCCCATAAATCCCCACATAAGTGAACCTTTCAAAAACATCGTCGCTGCAAGGCCAAAGCTCCACAAGTCAACAATCCACAAATAAATTGGAATAAGCAAGAACACGAGTCCAGCAATCATCGAAATAAATTTTCCCATACTTAATTTTTGTCTCAATACTTTATATAGATTATTGTAATCAAGAATTACTGTGGTAAAAAGTTTTATAAAATCAGAATACTATGAACTTCTATGAAAAAAGCGGCAGGATATGTAATTTCAGTAATTGGTTTAATTATTATGTTCTTAAATATCGCAGCACCAGATAAAATACCTTTCTTAGCTTCTTTTGGCTCATATCTAGGAATTGGTATTGTCATCGTCGGTGTCGTAATCGCAATGCTCGATAAAAGTTCAAAAAAAATCTCTCACGAAACAGCAGAAGTTCCAATTTATGAAGGCAAGGGAAAGGAAAGAAAAATTGTCGGATATCAAAGAGAAAAGAGCAAATAAAAATTTATAAAGTCAAATAATATCTAATACTATGAAAAAGGGAATAAGCATTGCAATTTTTGGACTACTATTTGTGAGTCTTCTGGCTGGATTGGTGAGTGCAGGACCTGCAGATGGAATAATCGCCGGAATTCAGGAGGGTGGAAAAGGAGTCTTCGAATTATTCAAACCATTGCTTGAAGGAATTGTTGGAGAAGCTGCGAATGGAGAAACGTTCCTAGCAAAAATTTTATTCCTCGTAATCATATTTACTATTCTTTTTGTCGCACTCTCAAAAGTTGAGTTTTTCAATGAGAGGGCATGGTCGCTTTGGACTGTAAGCATTGCCGCAGCGGTTTTATCCATAAGGTGGTTTGGAAATTCGGCAGTTGTACAAACTGCAATTCTTCCCTATTCAGCGTTAGGTATCGCTGTTAGTGCTGGACTTCCATTTGCATTATATTTCATAATCGTTAAAGAATTTAAATTGACTTTAGCAAGAAAAACTTCTTGGGCATTTTTTGCAGTCGTTTTCATTGGATTATATTTTTCAAGATGGGATGAGCTAGCAAACTTCGGATATATCTATTTAGTAACTGCGGTTGCAGCACTATTAATGATCCCATTTGATGTACATTTTCAAAAAATGAAGGTAAATTCTCAAATTGAAAGAATTCATACTGTTCAGACAAAAAAACGAGCGAAACTATTAATGGAAGAGTTAGATAAGGCTGATGAAGATTTCGCAAAGAGAGGGGATGGATATCAAGGAATTTATTCAAATAATACGGGAAGGCATGGATGGGAAAAAGACAGAGAATCTATAATGAAAAGAATTACTGATTTAAGTGTATAATCCCTAAATTTTATAAACTCTATTCATCTAATTCAACTATGAAAAAGACGCTACCTTCATTACTATTGTTTATTCAGGCAATTACTTTTGCAAGCGCGTCTTATCTCCAAGATCCAATTACAGGTCTTGGCAACGGCATGAATCAATTAATCCTCCTCGTAGAGAGTTTACTCGGACCATTTTTCGCAGCACTTCTTGGAGGCTCTGGAGATTTATTATTTGAAAGGATTTTATTCTTAGTAGTAATTCTAACAATAGTCTATATTAGCATTTCAAGAATTCCAATTTTCGAAGGAGATAAAAATAAAGTAATTCGCTGGATTATCGCCGTAAGTGTTTCACTTTTATCGACGAGATTCTTAGTCGAAAGTAGTTTAGTTCAGACAATGATTTTACCTTATTCTGTGCTCGGAGTAAGTTTGACTGCATTCTTGCCACTCTTAATCTACTTTTATTTCGTGCAGAGTTTTACAGGTCCTACGATTGTGAGAAGAGTTCTTTGGATATTTTTCATCGTCGTTTATTTGGGAATTTGGGGCTCTAGGTATGATCAACTCGGAGCACTCTCGTGGATATACTTTTGGACCGGAGTTCTAGCATTCTTATTTTTATTCTTCGACGGAACGATAAGAAGGGCAATAATCAAGCAAGAATATGGTGTGATCGATCAAGCAAAAAAATTGCAAATTGCCGCAAAATTGGATGAGGAATTAGATAAACTCGAAGAACATTATAGTAAAAACCGTTATCCAAAACACGTCTACATTAAAATGAGAAAAAATCTAGTTGATCAAATCAAACGCCTAAGAAAAGGTTAATTTAATTACTCATCTCAAATGAATCTCGAAGGTAAAGTTTATAATATTCTTTTTCTATTAAATTCTAACAAATATATAATTAAGAGGATAAGTTATCTTCAATTATAAATTACTGAAAGGAGGTATAATATGAAAAAAAATACAAAAAAAATTTTAAGTTATAGTATTCTAGGATTGTTCCTATTTGCCTTCGCTATGAATTTCGTAGCAGCTGCAAATCCTATCGGTGATTGGTTAACTGTTTGGGAGGAAGGTAAAGATTTTAGCGCAAATTTTGCAAAATATTTATTCTGGGCATTACTTAGTATTCTAATCTTCGGTGTTTCAGGCGCAATTCCAGGTTTGAGTGGAAAGGGAAAAGATCCACTAAAATGGGCCGTTGCAATAATTGTAGGGTTCCTATCGATGGCATATATTACCCCTCACGAAATTTTTGTTTTAATGACAACTTATTCGGCACTCGGATTTGTTCTAGGAGGAGTTTTACCATTTATAATCTTAACAGCATTTACTTTCCAACTGGCTTCAACAGGAACCAAGAAAAAACCTGCTCAAAGATTGATGAATAAGGCATTTGCATGGGCAATGTGGGGAGCATTTTCTCTATTCCTAATCTATAAAAATCTCACAGCACCTGATGATTCTACGGCACTATGGCTGCACAGGATATTAGCAGGCCTATCAGTACTAATGTTCTTTGCTATCGGCTGGATGTTTGGGAAAGTTGGAAAACTGTCTATGGATGAGGATATGGGTCAAGTAAAGGATAACGTTCGACGTGCGATTGCAGGAAGACAGGCAAATGTTGATGAAGCAAACGCAGCAGCAGATGCAGCAGAAAATTAATTTTTTATAACCATTTATTTTTTTATGGTTTTTTATTTTTTTAGAATATGAGTGAACTCTATTGTTTTGCCATTTCCTGAGCATTAGTGCCAAGCAAGTTCATATTTCTAACTATTGAATTATCTTGCTCTTCTTCGATTTTCAATCCCAAACGGTCCATCAATTTCTTAACTGCCAAGATGACTAATCCACCGACGAGAATTCCTAAAACGATTTGCCACGATCCTAACTTCTCTATCCAGTCAAAGAAATCTAAAAGGTAAAACAAATACTCTACCATCCATAAAGTAATTCCCGTAAGTGAAATCAGAGATGTAATAACGAGTGCACCAAGAAATCGCACATAGCCTTCATTCATAAAAGAGGTTAACTGCAAAACTCCGAGGATCAACATAAATATTGCGACCCATAATGATATTAACACAATAAATATTTCTATTTGAACATCTTCTTCTAGTGGAATTCCTAAAAGAATTCTCGCAGGAATTTTCAATGGTTCTATTATCATAACCTCGCCATCAAAAGACGAATTAAACCCATATCCTTCTTCTTCTAATGTCTCTGATAATTCCTCTAGAGTTTCATTAATCGTCGGGTTATCTTCCTCTGCTCCAGCAACGAGTGCAAAAGAACTAACTAAGACAATCAAAATCAAAAATAGATTGAGCCTCTTCATAGCAATTCCAACAAAATAATCTTTAAAATAGTTTGCTTCATACAGTTTCCGAGCAACCGCGCGCAAAGTTTAAAAGTTTCATATACTTAACACAAGAATGAAAAAAGAGTTTGTATCTCGAATATCCTTAGTAATTCTTGCACTTCTTTTGTTTTCTCAAGTTCTCGCACTCGAACAACCAAGCACCGGATTTGAAGGAGATGATGTAGAGGCAATAGAAAATATAACTGAAGGCATTCCAATAGATCCAGAAACAGGAAAAATTCACTGGGGAAAATTAGAAACTCTCAAAACAAATGCGGAAGTAAAAATTGATATAATCAATGCCTGGATAGCAGAAAATGCCCAATGGCTAGGATTAATTTTTGGAATGATTCCTGAAATCTCTTGGCTATTTTTTATCAACTTTTATATTATGTTATTTCTCATTGCTCACCTAGTTCTAAACCTCCCAAAATATTTCTCATTTTTTCCAAATGATTATGTTGCACGAACAATCGGTTTGGCAATTTTTGTACCCTTGCTTGTCTTCAAAGTAATTTTCATGGCAGCATCTGCATTCACTCACATCCTGATAATCGTCTGGAATGTAATCCTTCCATGGGGAATCGCAATCGCATTAATTATTGCACTACTAGTTGTAATCTTCGGAGTATACTTTCTAATTGCTTCTCCAAAAATTGCAATGACTCTCATAAAAACTTTTGTAAAAGATAAGGTAAAAGAGGCAGCAGCAAAACAACTAAGAAATCAAAAAACTCTTGATCTAGCCGCACAAGCACTCAGAAAAACTTCTCAATAATTCTTTGATTTTGTCATAACTATAAAATGACAAATCAGTAAAACTTATAAAGCAAAAACACTTCTCAATCACTCATAAAAACCTCAAATAAACCATTCCGTTTCGGACACTTTGTCCTCCCAGTAACAACGTACCCCTAAAAAAGCTACAAGTAACACCAGAAACATAACGGAATACCTCGAATAAAAGTTGGCAACAACCTATTCTGAGGCTTGAAAGAGAACTGTTTTCTCTAGCCACTGCGCTAATTTGAGGTCCATTCTCTCAGATTTTTCCCCCGAAATACCACTGTTTCTCGTCGGAATACCTGCAAAAACCCCTACCA
Source organism: archaeon (assembly GCA_018697295.1). Taxonomy (GTDB): domain Archaea; phylum Nanobdellota; class Nanobdellia; order Pacearchaeales; family GW2011-AR1; genus JAGVXH01. Next base: position 3,245 of record JABHTJ010000008.1, on the reverse strand, counting down.
TCTTAGGATTATGGAACTCACCGAACTTCCCGAAGACACAGAAGAACTCAACGAACTACTCGAAGAAGATGCTTCGCAAGAAAGGCGTCAGCAAGCAAGACGAAGAGACTGGACCAACTGGTACGTCGGAGTCCCGGTCTGCATAGGAATCGTCATCCTTCTCTTTTTCGTGGGCAAGCAGCTCAGCCAGAGCTAAGACTCCGTCCTTCGCCCCAACCACTACTCCAGCCAAGGAGCACCGCGACATGACCATCCATCTTTCAGCAGAAGAGCTCAATCGACAGTCTTCGGAAGAACATGAAGGCTTCGTGACCTCGCCAGAACTCGACTTCTCGGCCACTCCAGAAGAAGAAATAAGAGAGTGCTACGACGATCGCGCTTTCTCCAAGGAATGGGAAACTCTCGACCATGAGGCCGAAGGAGATTCCTACTTCGATGAGCTCGCTCTCCAGAAAGGAGCAGCCGCAGCCGCGCTTCCACTAGAGATAGCGGAAGTCGAATCAATCTCTCTACAGGACATTGACTGATAGTCCTTCGCCACAACCTCCAACAAGGAGTACCGCGCCATGCAACCTCTAGAATCCCCCCCTACCTTCAGGCCACCGTCTGGAGCCCGCAACTTCCTCAATACGCTTTGGGAGGAGTTGCTCACAAACGAACCACGCGAAGTCCTCGTGGACTCTCGCTTCCTCATCTTCAGTTTTGCAGACCACTGGAAACTGGCCTGTGCGATTGTAGATAGGGTGGAAAGAAGATCTTCGATCTGCCTATCCCAAGAAACAGCCCACCGTCTAACGGTGGTGGCAGTCTATGAATTCCTCCGGAATATAGACAGCGAGAGTTTGTTCGCTCGCATCCCCATGGCCTCTTCTGCTCCAAGGCCAAGATACACGTTCGCTCGAAAGGCCATCGTCATCAAGATGACGCGACAAGTCCTAGTTGGCGAGGGAAGAACGGTCTTCTCTTCTTCTAGAGATACAATAAGGCAGGCAATTTCAACTGCCGACCAAGAAGGAGAATATGCCCGCTCCTAGCCCAAGGTCGTCAAGCAACGACATCAACTGGAGGCGTGCGTTCCGCATGATCTTCTACTACTTCTTCGCCATCTTCGTAGCAACTGCATTTATGGCGCAGTGTTTCCCGTCTCACCAATCCCAAACTCAGGAGACTCCAATCTCCACCGACCGCTAAGAGATCCCAATGACTCACCTCAATCCCCTCTCCGCATCCGCCACGCCGTCCATCATCCCTCTCGCAACAACGCCTCCTTCGTCCACAAAACTCTTTGAGGTCGGAGAGAATCGCATTGCCATGTCCGATTCGGTTTCATCCGAAGAAGACGCTCCACTAACTCTTGAGGAGCGAGTCGAACTGCTCATGCTGGCTCCACTTGAGGACACCATCCTCGAAGAGGTTGCCAATGTTCTTGTTCGGGATGGTAAGGCCGTCGCCTTGACTTTCGCAACCTGGGTGATAGACCGTCATCCGAAGAGCGAATTTCGGGAGACGACTGCTGCAAGAAGTGTCGCCGGCAGAATCGGTAAACTCTTCGAAGAACAACACCCTGAAGAGAAAAACCTCTTGGCACGCAACTTCGCAGCGATCGTCCTGACACGTCTCGGTTCTGGGAAAAGGTCCTTCACCCCTCTCCTCTAGCCCAAACCCCAGCAAATATGCCGCCGAAGACTAATCTCGTCGCAACACTCCTCGCTGAAGGAGAAATCTCCAAGGCAATGGATCTTTCCAGAGATCTAATCCTTGCAGAGATAGGGGAGTGTGACTTTCCTGGAGCAGAGGCTCTCAGCAATGAAATAAGCCAACTCTTCACAGAGAAGGGATTTCCCCAGGAAGGAGAACAATTCTACTCTACTGCCCAGGAGCTCATTCGTACAAGGTCCTACTAGGCGTTCCTCAAGAAAGGAACTTTCACCAACCAACCATCATGGAAACAAACTCTACTAGACTAGATGACTTAGATCCAATCGACCCAATCGACGAACTCGATTTCTTCGACGACCCAGAACCACTCAGTAAAACCGAGAGGGCAGAACGTCGAGAGAAACGCGACAGGAGAAGGAATGGAAGAAAGAGAAGGAAGGTCAGTTTCTGCCTCGTCTCCATTCTCGCCTTCGTCGTCGCCACAGCCTTGGCCTGGCATTACATCCCTCTCCTCAGCCAGCTCAATCAAGAGCCTGGAGTAGAACCTAATGGTGTATCTCTTTCTGATCAGGAGCCATGAGGCAATGGATGTCTCGCGCCACAGCCGCATCCTCAAACTAGTAGCAATCCTCTTCGTCATTTCACTGGCGATAACAGGAGCTGTTGTTCTTTAATCCACCTAACTTCGCTGCTCACAAACCTGTGAGGCAGTCCCATCCACCCTAAAGATTCTCAGTGACCGATCAAGAATCAAAAAACCCTGGATCGATTTTAGTCGACAAGGGTACATGCCCCACTCCAATTCAGGATTTCCCCAGGCAAGAAGGGGGACTCTCTGAAGAAATTTCTTCAAATCCCTCGAAAGAGGATTTAGAAGAAGATCTCGCAAGCGATTTCGCCTTGGGAGATGAATGGTCTTCAGGCACTTTCGGAGAGGACCTCGATTATAGGGAAACTATATTCCCTGACGAGCTCCTTGAAGGAGAAGTCTATTGTCCCTCTGGGTCAGCTTCCGAAGAAGATTGGATCTACGAAGATCTTCCCGAAGAAGATGAAGTCTCAAAAACCTGGCATATTGCCACGACAAAAAGAAAAGGAGCAAATCCGTTAGACGAAATCTCCCAATCTCGGAAAAGGCTAAAAGAGGGCAAGAAAAAACGAAGGAGAAAGAATTTCTTCCGCTTCATCGTAACTATTGCTTTGCTTTCGGCCGGCGCAGTGTATCTCTCCTGTCTCCAAAACACTTCAAACCCAGGATAACAAATCGCGATGAACTCCAGACGAATTTCTCCACCAAATCCTCGAAAATCCGCCAACCCATTCAGAATAGATTTGGGACCGGCGGCAATCGGAGTCCTAATTTGGGCTATGGTAGCAGCCTTCGAACACGTCCGCTAGTTGGTCTGGAGTAACCTCTAGAAACCAACCACTGAACAACCACTCAAAACGAGTCATTAGGTAAGTGATTTCGTAGGGGTGGTTTGCATGTTTGCTCACCGTTCTTCAACTCTCTCACCGTTCTTCAACCAAGATACTAACCATGAAAGTCACCAGTATCCTTCTCGCAACGGCCATCGCAGTCCTTC
>JABHTJ010000005.1 GCA_018697295.1 archaeon | reverse complement strand
TCGCTCGCTACAACTCAGACGGAACCCTCGCCTGGGCCAAAGAGGAAGATTTGAGCAACGAAGGAACTTCAGAGATGCCTCTCCAAGTGAAGGCCCTTCAAGAAGGAAAGTTCGCAATAACGGGAATGTTCCGGGACACTGCAATTCTCGGAGCCGGCGAACCCAACGAAACCACTCTAATAAATTCCTATTCAGAGGGTCTTAGTTTCTTCATCGCCCGTTACAACTCTGACGGAACCCTTGCCTGGGCCAAACAGGCACAAGGTGATTGGTCTGCAGGTAGTTCTATCACTTCATTCTCCAATGGAGACCTTGGAGTAATTGGACTCTTCTGGGACACTGCAATTCTCGGAGCCGGCGAACCCAACGAAACCACTCTCATCTCAGAGCGTTCAGATGTTTTCATCGCCCGTTACAACTCTGACGGAACCCTTGCCTGGGCCAAACAAACCAATGCAAATGACCTTGACTGGACGATAAATCGAGGTCCTGCAATTGCCTCCCTCCTTGGAGATTCCTTGGCAGTAACAGGGTTCTTCAATGGAGAAATAATCTTCGGAGCCGGCGAACCCAACGAAACCACTCTCATGCACTCCTATTCTGGATATGGGATTTTCGTCGCCAGCTACAACTTCGCCGGTTCCCTTCAATGGGTAAAACAGGCTGTCGGAGAAAATGAGGGAGCACTCTTCGGAGACGTAGGTGTTTCAATTACTTCTCTTCAAGGAGCATCACTCGGGATTACGGGAGGATTCGAAGGAGAAGCAACCTTCGGAGCCGGCGAACCCAACGAAACCACTCTCACCTCCTTCGGGGGTTCAGACATTTTCATTGCTAGCTACAATCCCAACGGGACTCTTCAATGGGTCAAACAAGCAGGAGGAAGCGAAGATAATTTTCCGGGAATGGCTAGTGATTGGTCAAATTCCATAACTGTCCTCTCAGATAATTCTCCGGTTCTAACTGGGGGATTCAGAGGAGAAGCAACCTTCGGAGCAGGCGAACCCAACGAAACAGTCCTGACTTCTGCCGGAAGCTACGACGTCTTCATCGCCCGCTACAACCTTGACGGAACCCTCGCCTGGGCCAAGCAAGCAGGTGGAGGAGAATTTGCTGGAGGAAGCTCAATAACGGTCTTCCAAAACGGAGACATTGCAGTGACTGGATCTTTTGGAGAGTTCTCTTCTGGAGGAGAAGCAACCTTCGGAGCAGGCGAACCCAACGAAACAGTCCTGACTTCTGCCGGAAGCTACGACATCTTCGTCGCCAGGTTCAAACCCTAGCATCTCGACACTCCTAACGGAGAATCGAGAACCGCTCCACACAACAACAAAACCCTGCCGAGCATTTCTTAACCGATTTGTTCAGCGGGGTTTTATCACTTCCTTCAATAAACGTTTTTTATTTCGTAGATTTCAAAAACCACCTTTTTTATTTCTTAAAATGATGGTATTCCGACGACAAAAAACTAATAATTCATTCTTTTTTTCAAATATCCAAAAGTAAAATATAAAACTGCTAAAGAAATAACTATTATAAATGCCAAATAGGGCCTCAGGCCCGTGTTTCCAATAACTGAACCAGTGATAATATTATCTTGAACTAAACCACTAGCTCCTGTAAGCATCAAAAGGCTGGCCGCCAAAAAAACTGCCAAACTAACTCCTAAAAAAATCCCAACTATCATAATATTTCAAAACTTTAAAATTATTTAAATCTATCCACTACAAAAATTTATAAAATCTTTAACCCTCGAATAAAAATGGTGACAGAACTAATTTTATTTTTATTAGGATTATATATGCTTGTTAAAAGTTCTAATTTAATAGTCAAAGGTTCAACTTCTCTCGCACACAAACTAGGCGTTTCAGCATTAGTAATAGGATTAACTGTCGTCGCATTTGGAACCAGTCTTCCAGAATTAGTTGTCAACATTTTTGCAGCAATAAATAATAATCCAGATTTAATTTTTGGAAATATAATTGGAAGTAACATTGCAAATATTCTCCTCGTCCTCGGAATTTCGGCAATCGTTGGAACAGTTACTATAAGATATACAACTGTTTGGAAAACAATTCCTTTCGCATTAGTATCTTCATTTATTTTATTCATTTTAGTAAGTAAGGTCTTCATCGGAGATTTCGAAGGACCTTATCTCACAAGAATCAATGCATTAATCCTGCTAGCTTTATTTGGAATGTTTATATATTCAGTTCTTGAAATGATAAAAAATGAGAAATCAAAAGTACCTCTTCTAAAACCTGAAAAAGATGATAATTACAAAATCGCATTAAAACTTCTATTGGGAATAGTCGGAATTTTTATCGGAGCAAAATTAGTCCTTGAGGGAGTAATCAACCTCTCAAGAATTTTCGGTATTAGCGAATTTCTAATTTCCGCAACTGCAATCGCCCTGGGAACAAGTCTTCCCGAGTTAGCAGTTAGCATCAATGCAGTTCTAAAGGGAAAAGTAGATTTAGCCGTTGGAAATATAATCGGAAGCAACATATTCAATATTTTGTGGGTTCTTGGAATTGCAGCATTAATACGCCCAATCAAAATTCCAGATTTTATCCTATTTGATATTTCGGTAATGTTCTTCGCAACACTCCTTCTATTTGTTTTCATATTTGTTCGAAAAAAACATCAACTAACTAGAAAAAGTGGAATAGTATTCGTTATTTTATATTTATTATACATCTCATTTATTCTTATCCGAGGATAAAATAATTAAAAAAAATCACCAAGACCTTTTTGTTTTTTCTTATCATTAATTTTTCGCAATTTTTCAAGGCCAGAATCAATACGATTAATAGAAAAATCGTGTTCAGATAATAATTTTCTTAAAGCTTCTTCATTAACTTTGCCAAAGACAATCGTTTCTTCAAAAGAAGCGCTATAGTCTTTAAATTGTTTAAAAATTATTTTCCAATCAAAATTCAATTCTAGAGATTCATTGCGTTCAACATAATCAAAAATCTCGAGAGGATATTTATTTCTCTGAACAATTTCAAGAGATTTTTTTTGGCCCAAACCTTTTACTCCGCCAGGATTATAGTCAGTTCCAACAAGAATAGCAAGACAAATTAATTGGTCGCGATCAATCCCAAGAGAATTAAGAACTTGGGAAAATTCTATTTTTTCAATTCCAATGTCGATATAAATTCCAGCACCATTTTTCCTTCGTCGAGCAAGCGTTAGATTTCTAATCAAAATTGGAGTGCCATATAAAAGAGCATCATAATCTTGAGATGCTGCAGCCCAAACCATATTATTCCGTGCAAGAACAGAGGCCTCAGCTTCGCCTTCACTTTCAGCCTGAATCCAAGGAACACCCATCGCAGACAAAAGGTCCTTACTTTCCTGAATAATCTCCTCAGTAATTTTCACAAAACGCCCAGAATATTTTCGCATCTCGCCAGAATCCCCATCTTTTTTCGCAATCTCATATTTTTCCATTGCACGAATCTTCGCTTCTTTTCTTTTCGCTAGTTCAGCCATCTTTAATTCAGGAGGTTTCCCATCAAAAACAAAAACTGGCTTTACGCCTTCAATAAGCAGATTAATTGTCCTATAAAAAAGTCCAGATAAATGCGACGTTATTCTCCCCTTAGAATCCATCAAAGAGGTTCCGTCTGGCTGGCGAATCGTCGTCAAAAACTGATAAAGCGTATTAAATGCATCAATTGCAACAACCTTTCCCTTCAATTCAGTAATCTCGATTTCCTTTCGCGGAATAATCTCCGATATGTTAACTCCCATGATAAAAATAAAAAGAATTCCTTAATATAATTTCTGTTTCTTAATTAACCAGGGGAACTAGATAATCTTCTAAGTTTCCTTGAGAAATTCGTTCAGCCTCTTCATGTCTCGCAAAAACAGATCCTTCGGCAGTAAATAGTCCTCTATCTTGCAATTCTCCAATAACCCTTTCTAAATAATCTTTTGCCTCAGTATCTGGGTCTAATCTCCCATCTCCTCTCTCGTGAGTTCTTGTTCCAGTATTGGGACAGGTTTGGTGCTGAAAATAATGAAAATCTTCTCCGCTATGGTGGTGATACATTTTTGCATCAAGTGAGATAGTATAGCTCTCTTGGCAGGAATTTGGGCAGAGGGGAGAGTAAGTCGCGTTAAGCAAAACACGAACCGAAGGATGAGAATCTTCAACAATCTTTTGAATTGCATCAATGCAAGTATTCGGGGAATCATGTTCTTGAGGGATAATAACTTCTTTTCTAGATAATCTTGTAGCAGGCCTTTCAACAGCAGACTTTCTATCACAACCAAAATCAAATTGTCCTTGTGTTCCCATAAACAATAAACTCCTAGAAACTATTTAAAGTTTTCTATTTGTCGTATCTTAGGAGTAGTATTAAAGTTCTAAATCTCTCAAAGCTCCAAAGAACTATAAGTCGCAAAAACATAAAAAACATATGAAAACAAGCTTCATCCCACTAGATTACGATTATTTCGATTACGAAGGAAAGAATTATGTCCAACTCATCGGAAAGAATTCAAAAGGTAAAAAAATTTGTATAATTGATGACTATGAGCCAAACTTCTGGATAGTTCTCGAACCACAAGCAGATGCAAAAAAAGTAATAAAAAAAATTTCAAAAATCAAAATAGAAAAATCCTCGAGAACGTCAACAATTACCAAAACAAATATACAAAAGAAAAAATATTTGGGTCAAGCTGTAACTGCAATTCAAGTATTCACAAATAACCATAAGGATTTGCAAGATATCGTTTCAGAAATTGGAGAAAATAAAGATATTAGTGTTCGAAGAGAGTTCGATATCAATCTTATTACTAAGTATATCAAGGAAAAAAATATCGAGCCACTAAAAAGATATGACGTAGAAGGTTCCATTGTAACTCTCGAAGAATTCTCTGGGATCGCTCAAGGTCTTGAAGTAGGACAAGTAATCTATGCAAAAAAAATAATTCTCTCAAAAAATCAAGAACCTTATGTCCCAACAGTGCTGGCCTACGATATCGAAACAAATGGGCGAGAAGTAGGGAAGGGAGATGTCTTGATGATTGCACTATATGGAAAAAATTACAAAAAAGTTCTAACATGGAAAAAGGTAAAAAAACCTCAAGAATACGTAGAATTATTCGATTCTCAAAAAGATATGCTAGAGGCATTCGCAGATGAAGTGAACAAAATAAATCCAGATGTTTTAACTGGCTATTTCAGCGACGGATTTGATTTACCCTATCTTAAAACTGCCGCACAAAAACATAAGGCAATTCTTGATGTTGGACTTGATAGGAAAGGGCCTCAATTTACGAGGGGAAGAATTCCCACGGGAAAAATCAATGGGATCTTGCATATTGATATTTATCGTTTCATTTCAGCAGTATACTCTCAATATCTCAAGTCAGAATCTCTATCATTAAACGAGGTAGCAAAAGAATTAATTGGTGATCAAAAAGAAGATTTTGATTTCTCAAAATTAAATGATTTGGAAAATTTAACTGAAGAAGAATGGAAAGAATTTTATTCCTATAATCTTCAAGATACAAAAGTAACTTATGATTTATTTCAAAAAATCTGGCCAGACATGTTTGAATTCACTCAGATTATCAAAGAACCTCTATTCAATATTTCTAGGAGCAGGATGGCGACCCATGTAGAAAATTATCTTCTCCACAATTTAGATAGGTTCGACGAAATAGCAGAAAAAAGACCTGGCCCTGAAGAAATTGGGAGAAGAAGGGCAATGGGAAAATTCGAAGGAGCATTTGTATTTGAACCAACACCCGGACTTTATGAGGGAATTGCAATGTTTGATTTCACGAGCATGTATGCTTCAGTAATTGTCAGCTACAATTTATCAAAATCAACAATTAAAAAAGATGGGACTTTCAAGTCTTCAAAAAATTTGGGATTTTTTCCAACACTAATTTCTGAAATTATTGAGAAAAGAAAAAAACACAAAAAAGAATATGCAAAAAATAAATCTGGGTATTTGAGGGCAAGAAGTAATGCGTATAAATTACTGGCTAATGCAAGTTACGGCTATCAAGCATATTTTGGCGGAAGGTATTATTGCCGAGAGGCAGCCGCAGCAACGGCAAAATTTGCAAGAGATAATATCCAAAACACGATTTCACAAATGGAAAAAGAAAATTGTCAAGTAATCTATGGGGATACAGATTCCGTAGTTGTCTTGAGAAACAAAAAAACCAAAAAAGAAATGCTTACAATTCTTAAAAAAATAAATGACTCTCTTCCCGGAATTATGGAGCTTGATTTAGAAGATTTTTTCCAACGGGGAATTTTTGTGAGTGGCCGAGATTCAACTCGTGGAGCAAAGAAAAAATATGCACTCTTAGATGAAGAAGGGAAAGTAAAAATTAGAGGTTTTGAAACAGTACGAAGAGATTGGTGTCAATTAACAAGAAAATTGCAAAGTAATGTTTTAACTCATGTTCTCGAAGACGGAAATAAAACTAAAGCACTTCTAGAAACAAAAAAAACAATTGAGAATCTAAAGAATAGAAAGGTAGCGTTAAAAGATTTAATTATTAAAACACAACTTCGAAGACCAATTAATGAATACAAGGCAGAAGGTCCTCATGTTGTTGCAGCAAAAAAGATTAAGGCAAAAGGACTTCCGGTCGCCACAGGAACAATAATCGAATATTATGTCGGAGAAATTTCCGGAAAGTCCAAACGAATTGGCGATAGAGTTTTTTTACCTGGAGATAATAAAAAATACGATGTAAATTATTATCTTAATCATCAAGTTTTACCCGCGGTTGAAAATATATTTGAAGTATTTGATGTAAATATAGCCGAAATTGCAGATGGCGAGAGTCAAAAGAAATTATTTTAGTAAGGCTCCAAACATAAACTCTAAAAACTGATATTCCTATTCTCCTCTATGACAAAAAAACAAGAAATACTCCATGAATTAAAACACCACTTTCCATTCACTTTCATAACAGGGATTATTGCAGGAATTATTATAACCTTTTTATTTATTGCAGGAGTTTCATTTTCCTCTCCAAAAATCACCTCAACATTTGAACTATTTCATATCGGGCATATTTTTGTCTCAGCAATAGCGACCTCTGCACTTTATTACAAGTATAAAAAATCAAAAACAACTGCAATAATCCTCGGATTTCTCGGAGCAATCATTGTAGGAAGCGTAAGCGATGTATTATTTCCATTCTTAATCGGAAAATTATTCTTCCTAAAAATAAGTTTTCACTTGCCACTAATCGAAGAACCAATAAAAATTGCATTAATCGCATTAGCCGGAACTTTTATCGGAATCTTTTCACAAAAATTCCATGCAACTTTTAAATTATCTCACAATCTCCACGTATTCTTATCAGTCATCGCAAGCCTATTCTATGTCTTAGCATTTACACCAACACTAACTTTTGCGAGTATACTTCTGCTAATAATTATAGTTTTCATAGTCGTCTACATTCCATGTAGCATAAGTGATATAATTTTCCCATTACTATTTCTAAAAAAAGATTCCGGATGTTGCGTGCATAGTCATTAAATTAATTACTTAACTGCTAAAATTTCTCGATGATATTTTCTAAATCGAACAAAACCATAGATAAAAATCACTACTGAAAAAATAGCGAACGCAGAAGTTGAAATCGCAGAATAATCTGAGTCAGAAAACTTAGAAATAAATGCAGCAAGAATAAAAAATGAAAATGCGGTCCGCCAGTAAGCAAGCAATGTCCGCTCATTCGCAAGATGAGTTCTTTGTTCAGCTAGATGATCTCTTCTTCCACCTTCTTTTTTCATAGTCTAAACTATTCAAGTTTCTTTAAATAACTTTCGAGAAAAGCAATACAAAACCATTAAAAGAGCATTTCTCCTCAAAAAATTATGGAAAATGAATTATCAAAAATAGAAGCTGGGTCACCTTCAAAAGAAAAAAAACCACTCAAAAAACAAGAATATTCAGAGTATCTCAAAAACAGATTTCCAATCAAGGAAGAATTTCGAGAACGTATGGAAAAACTAATTGGAAAAGCAGATGCAGAAAAGTTCTTTGAAATTTCTTACACAAAAACACCAAACTCGATTCGATGCAACACGCTTAAAATTTCGGTTAAAGAGTTAAAATTTCGTCTAGAAGATTATGGATGGAAATTAAAACAACCTTTTCCAAAAAATCCCGAAATAATGACTATACAAAATGAACTAAATCCTGGAGAACTAGGAAAAACCAAAGAACACTTGCTAGGATATTATTATGTTCAAGAAATTTCCTCCATGCTTCCAATGTTAATTTTAAAACCAGAAGAAGGAGATATAATCTTGGATCTTTGCGCAAGCCCTGGAAGCAAAACAACTCAGGCAGCAGCGATGATGAATAACCGCGGAACGATAATTGCAAACGAAGTAAGCATGGGAAGAATTGGAATATTAAACTCAAATCTCGAACGATGTGGAGTAATGAACACAATTGTTACAAGAAAAGATGGGGTCGCACTATGCAACAATCTTCTAAAAAAATCAAAAATCAAATTCGATAAAATTTTAGTAGACGCGCCCTGTTCAGGAGAAGGAACACTTCGTAAAAGCCCAAAAACATTTCTTATCTGGAACAAACATATGATTAAAAAAATTGCATCAATACAAAAAAGATTAGCTGATGCAGCAATTCCACTTCTAAGAGTAAATGGAGAAATGATTTATTCAACTTGCACCTTAGCACCTGAAGAAAATGAAGCTATTGTAAATTATCTCTTAGAAAAATATGATTTACAAATTGAATCAATTAATCTTCCATTAAAATTTAGGGAAGGAATTTGCGATTGGGAAGATACAAAAATGAGCTCGGAATTAAAAAAATGTTTAAGACTCTATCCACAAGACAACGACACCGACGGCTTTTTCGTTGCAAAGATTAAGAAATTAAGCGAGGAGATTAAAGAATGAAAATAGAAATCTTAAACAAAGCAAAGAAGAAAAAGATAATTCAAAATCTAGAAGAGTTCGGCATTAAAAAAATTCCAGAACTTTTAGTTAGAACTGGAAGAGAACGAATTCGCGCATATTCTGGAAGTTTATCTACTGAAGAAATCTACGACCTCTGGAGAATTTTGCCAATAGAAGGAGTTGGATTATATGTAGCAAAAGATGCAATCAATAAAAAAATTGGAAAACAAGAAACAAGAATAAGCCTTGATGGACTTCACACTTGGAAAGACCAAATAACACAAAAAATAATTACATTAACTGAAGAGCAAGAAGAAGAATGGTTCAAAGGGAAAAATATCGAGTTAACGGATGAACAACAAAAAGAAAACTTCGAAGGTTTCGTAATCATAAAATCTTCGGACAAAAAAGATTTTATCGGAACCGGAAAAATCGGTGACATTGGAAAAACAATCTATGCATTTTTACCAAAAGAGAGAAGAAGAAAATCTCAGACAATCTAAACCAACAACATTAAAAATCTCATTCTCTTAAAAATAAAATGGACTCTAAAGAACTTAACTCTTACATAAAAGCAGGGGAAATAGCGCAAGCTGTAAAAAGATATGCGAGAGAAATCATTAAACCTGGCGTTCCATTAATCGAAATTGCAAGAAAAGTTGACGATAAGATAATCGAACTCGGGGGAGAACTTGGCTTTCCAGTAAATCTATCTATCGATGAGGTAGCCGCACATTTTACTCCAGATTCAACAAGCAAAGAAGTAGCAACAGGTCTTCTAAAATTTGACGTCGGAATAACCGTAAATGGGTTCTTCGCAGACACAGCAATATCTTTTGATTTGACTGAAGATAATCGTCATAAAGATTTAGTCGAGATAAATAAGGAAATGCAAGAAGCAGTAATAAGAACTGTCAAGCCAGGAATTAAAGTTTCGAATATTGGAGATGCAGTAATGGATGTTTTAGATGAAGCAAATGAAAAACATGACAATAAATTTGCGTTAATCGACGGACTTTCAGGCCATATGGTTGGAAAAGATATGATTCATGCAGGACTAACCATTCCAAACTATCGAAATGATAGTGAAAATAAACTAGATGAAATGGCGTTTGCAGTAGAACCCTTCTTAACAACTGGAAATGGAAAAATTTATTCCGGAGAGGGTGGAGGAATCTATTCAATTAATTCTGAAGCGCCAGCCAGAGATAAAGAAGCAAGAAAAGTGGTCGAATATATTAAAGAAAATTTTAAAACAAGACCATTTTGCATGCGATGGCTTGAACGAGAAGGATTTACGAAGTTAAAATTCATTTTCGCTTCACTAAAAAAGCAAGGAATCTTTTATGAATATCCAAAATTAATAGAAAAAACAAAAAAACCAGTAGCTCAATGTGAAAATTTATTTGTAATCAGCGACGGAAAAGCATATTGCACTACAAGAGAATAATTTATTTTTTCTTAACTTTCTTCTTATAAGTTATAAGATTTTTTTCCCCAACATTCTTCTCCAAGTCTTTTTGCATTTCAGCAAGCTTACTCATATCGGGCATACTACTCACGCTCGAACCCTGAGCAACATTTCGAGTTTTTTCTAACTCTCCAAAAGCTAAATCAAAATCTTCTTTGCTAATCTTCATCGCATCCTTAGAACCAGCCTTGTAAAATCGCTTAATCGCTTTCATTCCGGCCTCACGAGCAAGAGATTCAATTTCCGCCCCAGTCCAACCATCCATCTTAGAAACAAAATCTTCTACATTAACAGATTTTTCCAAAGGCATATTTCTTGTATGTACTTTAAAAATTTCTCGCCGAGTTTCTTTATCCGGAATTTTCAAATCAATAATAGAATCGATTCTTCCAGGTCGAATAAGTGCTGGATCAATTAATTCTGGGCGATTAGTCGCTGCAATAATTACAACTTTTTCAAGCTCTTCAACACCATCAAGTTCTGTCAGTAACTGATTAACAATTTTTTCTCCAGAGTCATTCATTGAACTTCCTCGCGACTTAGAAATACTATCAAATTCATCAAAGAAAATAATTGATGGAGCAACTTGTCGCGCTTTCTTAAAAATTTCTCTAACATGTTTTTCAGATTCTCCAACCCACTTTGAAACAAGCTCTGGCCCTTTAACAGAAATAAAATTCGCATTTGATTCAGTTGCAATTGCTTTCGCAAGTAATGTTTTTCCAGTTCCAGGAGCTCCAGTTAGTAAAACTCCTTTAGAAGGTTTTATTCCGGCAGTTTCAAATAAGTCTGGACGAATTAATGGCAACTCAACAAGTTCCCTAAGTTTTTCCTTAGCTTCACCAAGTCCTCCAACATCACTCCATTTTACATGTGGCTTATTAATCAAAACTTCTCGCATAGCAGAGGGTTCAATATGTGCCAGCGACGCTAAAAAATGTTCTTTTGAAACTTGAATACTTTCTAAAATCTCTGCAGGAACTTTCTCATCCATATTTTTCAACTTTTCAAAATGTGGTTTAATAGATTTTAATGCAGCTTCCTTACACAAAACTTCCAAGTCTGCTCCAGTAAAGCCAATAGTCTTTCGTGCAATTTCGTCAAAATCAACTTTAGAGTCAAGAGGCATTCCTCGCGTATGAATTTGCAAAATCTCCTTTCGTCCTTCTTCCATCGGGGGATTAATCTTAAGTTCTCTATCAAATCTACCTGGGCGACGAAGTGCTGGATCAATATCTTCAGGCCTATTCGTTGCAGCCATAACAACTAATTGTCCACGCGATTTTATCCCGTCCATTAAAGTAAGTAGCTGTGCAACAATTCGTTTTTCGGTTTGGTCAGTTCCGTCTCCTCGTTTTGGAGCAATAGAATCAATCTCGTCGATAAAAACAATCGCAGGAGAATTCTTCTCAGCCTTCTCAAAAATTTCTCGAATATGTTTTTCACTTTCTCCATAATATTTGCTCATAATTTCTGGACCTGCAATGGAATAAAATGCTGAATCGGTCTCAGTCGCAACAGCTTTTGCAAGTAAGGTCTTTCCAGTTCCTGGAGGCCCTGTCAATAAAACTCCTTTTGGTGCACCAACTCCAAGTTTTTCAAAAACTTCTGGGTGCTTCATTGGAAGCTCGACCATTTCACGAATTCCTTCAATCTCTGCTTTAAGTCCACCAATATCTTCATAATAAATTCCAGGTTTCCCAGAATCTCCAGAGTATACCTCTTCAGCTAAATCAATTTTCGTGCTCGGAGTAACATAAACTGCTCCTTTTGGCATCGTCTTTGAAACAATATAGCCAAGTTTTTTAGAGCTAGCAATAATCACAAGCGTCTGCTTTTGTTTTAATGGATGTGAAAGAAGTTTGCTATGAAAATAAGCATTCGATTCCTTACTTAATCGAAGTTCTTGCAAGGGAGAAAGTGTAATCGATTTTGCTTCCTTCAATCCTTCCGCCTTAGAAATAAAAACTTTTTCTCCAAGAGATGTTGTTAAATCAGACCTAGTAGTCCCGTCAAGACGAATAGAATAAATTTCAGATTCAAGAGAGCGCATAGCCTTCAAGACAAGTGAATTCTTTCCAGAAATTTCAACATAATCTCCACTAACAATTTTTAGTTCATTCATTACTTCCGAAGAAACTCTAACAATTCCCTCATTAATGTCTTCTTGCAAACTTTCAGCTACCTTAACTTCAATTCCCTGCGGTTTCTTTTTTTCAGCTGCCATTTTATTTTTTATCGAAAACAATTTCTAAAACACCGTTTCGAAATGTCTTAGAATAATTTTTAGTTTTGATTATGCTTGGAAGTTTTTTACGAATTGGGTTTGTCGCAGCAAGTTTTTGAGAAATATATTCTTCTTCTCCTTCAAGTCCTTTTCTCGACGTAACAATAATAATCTCGTCACGAGAAATTTCAACATTAACCTCAGATTCCTTAAATCCAGGAAATTCAAATATTAAATAAACATGATCTTTTCCTTCAATTAAATCAAGAGATTTTACTTCCTGTTCAGTTTGTATAAATTCATCATCTGAACTATTGTTTCCACCAAAGAATTCTCGTGCTAGTCTTTCAAACGGGTCATCTCCAAAAGGGTTCATTTTATTTTTTATTATAATTTATTTTATTTCACAAATCTTGTGTATACAAGCTGTGTATACTTCTATTTATAAAATTATCGATTAACAAAAATTAGCTTGCATAAATCGCGCCATTATTCACAAGGCCTGCTCTTGCACTCTTCAAATATTTTTGTTCAACTTGTTTATACAGTTCATGATCGTGTTTTGATACCGAGGGCAAAACCTTCTCCATAGCTTCTTCAAAATGCTTGTTGGTAACTATTTTTGTAGTAATGTCTTCTCTAAGGGCAAGCATTGCAGCTTCACGAGCAAGAGATTCTAAATCGGCTCCAGTATATCCTTCAGTCTTTTCAGCAAAGTTTTTCAAATCAACAGAATTCTCCAAGGGCATATCTTTTGTATGGACTTCTAAAATCTTCAATCTCCCTTCGGATTTTGGAACTGGAACATAGACAATTCTATCGAATCTTCCAGGTCTCATTAATGCAGGGTCTAACATATCTGGCCTGTTCGTCGCACCAATAACAATCACATTATGCAAATCCTCAATACCATCCATTTCAGAAAGCATTTGATTAAGTACGTTCTCTGTAACTTTTGATCCACCTCCAGTATGCTGATTTCCTCGCTTTCCTGCTAGAGAATCGATTTCATCGAAGAAAATAACACAAGGAGAAACTTGTCTAGCTCTTTCAAAAATTTTCCTAACTCCTTCTTCAGATTTTCCAACCCACATAGATAATAAACTTGGACCTTTTACTTGAATAAAATTCGCTTCAGATTCATTCGCAACAGCTTTAGCTAAAAGAGTTTTCCCCGTCCCTGGAGGCCCATACAATAAAACGCCTTTCGGAGGAGAAATTCCCATTCGAGTAAATGATTCCGGATGTTTTAAGGGCCATTCGACGGCTTCTCGCAAATCTCTCTTGACACCTTCGACCCCCCCGATATCGCCCCATCTAGTATTCGGGGTCTCAACCAAAACTTCTCGCATGGCTGAAGGTCTAACCGTTTTCAAAGCCTCATCAAAATCTATTTTAGAAACTCTTAGTTCATCTAAAATTTCTTGAGGAATTTCTTGGTCTTCTTCTAAATTAAACTTATGGATGTTTCGTCGAAGAACATTCATTGCAGCTTCTTTTGCAAGCGAACTAATGTCTGCCCCGACAAATCCGTGAGTTTTTCTCGCCATTTCTTTCAAATCAACATCTTCTGTAAGTGGCATTCCTCGCGTATGAATTTTAAAAATTGAAAGTCGTCCATCTTTATCTGGAACTGAAATTTCTACTTCTCGGTCAAACCTCCCTGGACGACGAAGTGCAGGATCAATAGAGTTCGGTCTATTCGTAGCCCCTATAACAACAACTTTTCCTCGTGTATTCAGTCCATCCATCATAGTCAAAAGTTGTGAAACAACCCGCCTCTCAACCTCGCCACCAGCATCTTCTCTCTTTGGAGCAAGAGAATCTATTTCATCAATAAAAATAATTGAAGGGGCATTTTTTTCTGCATCACTAAAAATTTCCCTAATCTTTTTCTCACTTTCCCCATAAAATTTCGACATAATTTCTGGACCATTCAGAAGAATAAAATGCGCTTCAGACTCATTTGCAATAGCTTTAGCAAGTAACGTTTTCCCCGTCCCTGGAGGCCCATATAACAATACACCTTTTGGAGGTTCAATTCCTAATCGAGAAAAAATCTCTGGACGTTTCAATGGCAATTCAACCATCTCACGAACTTTCTTAACTTCAGTAGTTAATCCTCCAATGTCCTCATAGGTAATTTGTGGAATTTGTTCATCTGAAATTTCCACAGTTTTAGAGCTAAGAGTTATTTGTGTGGATTCAGTAATTTTCACCGGCTGTTTTGGATTTGTCGAAACAACAACAAATCTAATTTGAGTAAGTCCTCCTGGAGCACCACCAAAGCCCATTTGATTAAAAATTTCGCTCATGTCGCCACCAAATAAATCTCCGATTCCTTCACTCATAATATCTTTTCGTCTCTGTGTTCCACCCATAACAATGATGTCGCCTTTTCGAATAGGTTTTCCTAAAAGTCCTTTCACAAAATTATCGCTATTTGCTTGAACAACCATTCCTTGCTGAGCAGGAGCAATCACAATTTTCTTAGCAGGAACAACTTCTGCTTTTCGAAGTTCAATAAAATCTTCAATCCCAACCTTCGCATTTTTTCGTGCAATTCCATCCATCCGAATAATTTTCTCTCCCAAATCTGCTGGATAAGCTCTATCCACTATAGAATAGGTTTCGCGGTCTCCCTTCAACTGAACAATATCTCCTCGCTCGAGTCCAAGATCTTTCATAAGTCGCGGATCAATTCGAACAATTCCTTTATACGCGTCGTCGGCAAGCGCTTCAACTACTCGAAGTTTAACAGATTTGCTTATTTTTTCAGCCATAATAATAATTTGTTACTAAAAGTGTAACGATATCCTCCCAAATTCTTCAAATGATAAATCAACCATTTCATTTACAGATTTTTCTTGTTCATTCATAAAATCAATTATCTCCCGCGGAATCGAAACCGCATAAGAATTCCCGACAAACCGAAGTTTAACACGAAAATTCTTTTTCTTCAAGCTCTGAAATTCTTCATACTCTTTTAAGTCTTGTGGATGTATAATCTTGTTCGAGCAACCATTGCATCCAAGAGACCTCAAATTAAATCCATTTTTCTGCAAAGAAATTTTCAACATCTTAGTATCACAATTCTTGCAAAGGACTGTATTATCAAATAAATCTTCCATGTATACACACGAAGTATATACTATTTAAGGATTATGGCGATTAAGCTCAATTTCCAAAACGCTTCAACGAATGTTTAACAATTTGATCAATATTTTCAAACGGAACAACAATCACGCCAAAGCTTTTCAGTAAAATATCGACTGTCTCGTCAATTCTTCGCTGAAAGTCCTTATCTGTTGATCGTATTCCGTCATCATCAATCTGGTCTCTTGTTATGGGGACTTTAATCAACAAGTCATAAGTCTTCACATGAGATTTCACAATTGCATCAAGTGCAACATCTCGCCCAAACTTTTCAACAAAATAGGCATAATTATCGAGGACCGACCGATCACAAACGAGTGCATCAATTTCCTGTTTTTCAAATGCAAGCTCCTCGGCAATTTGAGTATGCAAAATCCAACGCTGCGTTGAAGGAGTTCGATCTTCATTGATTGGAAGTGGAGATTTCCGCGCAACTTCATAGAGCAAATCGGCATTGATTCCTTGTGTCTTCAAATAATATGCAAGTCCGTGCGAATACGTAGTCTTTCGCGTCCCATGTGTCCCAATAAAAGCAATCTTTTTCATCTCTTTTTCCTCCAATGATAAAAACACACATTCTATTTTAATGATTTGTATAATTCAAAATAACTATTATTGTTTCAAACACAAAAATCTTATAAACTAAATTCAACTTCAACAAACATGAATTTAATTGGTGAATATTTTAACAAAACAAAAATTTTTTTGCAAAAAGATAGCTGGCCCTCATTTCTCGTCACACTTCTTCTAGCATTCGCATTAATAAAATTCGTATTCTTTCCAGGACTTTCATTTCTTACGGGAACTCAACTACCTCTGGTTATCGTCGAGAGTTGTTCAATGTATCACCACGAAGACGGATTCACAAAAACATTTGGTAGTTCAATCTATGAAGAAAATGGAATTGAGATTAGAGATACAGCTGGATGGGATTTTCAAAATGGATTTTCAAAAGGAGATGTCATATTTGTCATAAGTGCAAAAAAAGCAGAAGTTGGTGACGTTATAATCTTTGAAGGGGGGACAAAACACCCTCTAATCCATCGTTTAATTTACAAAAATGAACATTATGCAACAAAAGGAGACAACTACAAAACAAATGCTCAACAACTAAGTTCTGAAAAGAAAATCTCTGAAGATCAACTAATTGGAAAAGCATTATTCAAAGTTCCATTTATTGGCTGGGCAAAATTAATCTTTTTTGAAGGGGCAAGATCTCCAAGTAACCGTGGTTTGTGCAAATAACTCTCAAAAACTTCTAACAAAATCTTTATATAATGCCAAGATATAGAAAAAGATGGAATTTTGCCCAAAGTGCCAAGCCATCCTAATGATGAAAACCAAAAAATTTGGTTGCCCTCGGTGCAGTTACATTGCGAAGGGAAATGTCAAGATGGAAGTTGTTGAAGAAGTAAACGATTCAGTCACTGTAGCAGTAGTCGACGAAAAAAATTCAGATGTTCATCCAATTACAGATTATGATTGTGAAAAAGGAAAGTGTAATGCCAAAAAAGCTTATTTTTGGATTAGGCAAATGAGATCGGGTGACGAACCAGAATCAAAATTCTACAAATGCACAAAATGTAAGAATGTTGTACGGGTTGATGACTAATTTTTACAAACAGTTAAGTTTTTAATGAAAATTTCTATTGATAATTTATAATGGCTCTGTAGCTCAGCCTGGTCAGAGCACTAGACTCTTAATCTAGGTGTCGGGGGTTCAAATCCCCTCAGGGCCATTCAAGCAATATTAATTTTATTATCATTAAAAAATGGTAACAAATAGAAAAGTTTAAATATGTCTTTAATGCCTATTTTTTATGACTGTATTAAATTATCTACGCTTGAAAGACGGTGGTGTTGCTGTTGCGGATGAACAAGGTTCTACAGCGGAGAGGCATACTAATTCTTTTGATAAACTTCTTACAATTGGTTTAGGTGGTGAGAGAAAAGCAATTTATGGCGGAACAGGACCTGTTAATGAATTATTTACAACTCTTTATCACGATTCTCAAAGGGAATTTGAACAAAAGGGAATTAGTGAATCTTTGAATCAACTTCGCAGTGCTGCAGATGCCGTTCGCGATGTTATTACGAGATATATGGTTGGAGAAAAAGATGCAATTTTGAGAAATCGTATGGGGTTTGGATTAGAAGATCTAAGTGCTGGTACGCTTCAAAGTGGAAGATCATTAAGTGCCGATTCAATTAATACCTCTAAACAAATTCTTGGAGGTCTCGAGGGGTCTAAAGGATTAGGGATCTTGCTTGGAGGGATTGAAAATGATAGATTCGAAATTTATGGTATTACTAATGGGGGAAATCGTACACAGTTTTATGCTCCTAATGCAACTCTCGGGAGTGGCTATGATAAATCTAATGAGGTTCTTTCGGGGTTTGTTTCAGGGATGACTAGAGAAGAACGAAGAACAATTCCTGATGATGAAGGAATTGTTGCCGCAATTGAAGCAACAAACGGATCTTCAGATATTAATAACGGCGTGGGTGGAACTCCTTCAATAATCTATATGGCTAATGATGGCACTATAGCTATCCCTCGAGAAGCTCAATGTCATCAGGCTCAAGAAGTTGTGAGAGGACTTACCCAAGGGTTTTTAGAAATAGATTTTGTTAGGGGTGCAGTGTATGATTTAGTAGTTAAAGATAAAGCTCCAGGTACTATTGAAGAAGAAATGATGAAAGAAGCAACTGATGCAAAGAAATTTAATGATTTTTTAAGGGGAAAGAAAGTTCATTAATTTTTTTTAAAGTTTTATATCTTAACCACTCATTATTCAAAAACATCTAACCAACAATATTTCGTATCCCTTCAATATGTTCAGATACTTTTGTTCCTTTTGGAGTCAACTTAATAATCTTGATTCTACCCTTTTTCTCAAAACTAACTAGCCCCATTTCTTCAAGAGTCTGCAAAATCTTCACCGCATGAGAATAAGTGCAATCAACATCCTTTGCTAATTGAGAACCATATTTTGCTCTAGAGACCTTTCTAAGGGCAATGAGCATCATCGCTGGTTTTCTTCTAAAAAATAAATCAAAGCTGTCTCCCATGTTGTAATATATAGTTTTTAATGTATATATTTTAGTAGTTATGGGCTTTTAAGGTTTTCTTTCTTTATTCGTCCATCTTTAGTAGATACAAAAATTTCGGCCAGTGACACAAAATTTTAGAGTAGTATCACATTATTCCAAATCCCCATATAATTTCAAATAACCTTTAGCAAGAAGCGTCGTTTCTCCTGCAAGAGGCGTTACAAGAATTTCTCCATTATCTAAATAATTTCTAACAATTTCTTCAGGTTCATCAGTTGAAAGAATCTCCATAAGAATCTCCTTGGATAATCCGATTTGAACATCTGCCTCTTGCCCGCTACCAACAATCGTCTCAATTCCTTCCCCAATAGTCGACGAAAAATATTTATCATCAAGCTGAGTAATAATTAATGGCTTTTCAAAAGTAATCGGATGCGCATGGAGCCTCCAAACACCGACTTCATTCAACAGATAACTAATAAATTCGGGAGTAATTTCAATAGATTCAATATCTGATAAATCTCCTACGCCAAGGCCAACAACATTTCCCGTAACCGAGAGGCTATCTAAGGGGTTTTTTAAATTCCCTTTTTCATTATTTGAAAAAAGTGTATAGCTTGCAATCGAAATAGAAAAAAAGACTATAAAAAATAAAACAAAAATTCCAAAAACTCTCTTCGGTAACTTTGCTTTAGCAATTATTTTTTCTGCATATTCTAATTTATATCCTTTATCTAAAAAACCATTCAAAATCTGAGCCTGAGATTTTTTAGCACGTATAGAATTCCTAACACGCCTAATTAATTCCTTATCTTCCATTCCAAAAAATATGGATAACGATTAATAAATATTTCCAACTACTTTCCAAAGAATAGTTTTAAATATCTCGCAACCTTTTTCAAAACATGATAGATATAACTCTAATAAGAGAAAATCCAGAATTAGTAAAAGAGAATATTAAAAAAAAGTTTCAAGATAAAAAAGTTTCTTTAGTTGACAAAGTTGCAAAACTCGACGCTGTATGGAGAAAAGAAAAAAAAGCAGTAGATGATCTTCGAAGTAAACGAAATAAAATTAGTGAATCAATTAATCAATTAATGAAGGGAAAAAAGAAAGGAGAAGCAAAAAAATTAATTATAGAGGCAAAAAAAATCCCTGAAGAATTAGAGAAATTAGAAAATCTTGCAAAAAAAACGAAAGAAAAAGTTGATGCAATAATGGTTCAAATTCCTCAGATAATGCATCCTTCAGTGCCACAAGGAAAAGGAGAAGAAGATAATGTTGAACTAGAGAAAATTGGAAAGCCAAACATTCCAGAATTCGAAATTTATAATCATGCAGAGTTAGCTGAATCCTTAGGAGGTCTGGATTTGGACGCATCAAGAAAAACATCTGGACAAGGATTCTATTTTCTAAAGGGAGACATCGCATTGCTCCATTCAGCAATTCTAACCTATGCAAAAGATTTTATGGTGCAAAAAGGTTATACACATTTCATCCCGCCATTTCTCATAAGAAGTGATGTTGTAAAAGGTGTTATGAGTTTTGAAGAAATGGATGCAATGATGTATAAAATTGAAGACGAGGATTTGTATCTTATTGGGACTTCAGAACATTCAATGATTGCAGCTTTCTTTGAAAAAACTCTTTTCAAAAAAGAACTTCCACAAAAACTAACAAGCTATAGTGCATGTTTTAGAAAAGAAAAGGGTGCACATGGAATTGAAGAAAGGGGATTATATCGCGTTCACCAATTTGAAAAACAAGAAATGATTGTAGTCTGTGAGCCAAGTGATTCTTACAAATTCTATGAAGAAATGCTTAATGCAACTGTCGAATTTTTCAAAAGTTTAAACATTCCTGTAAGAAAGCTTGAATGTTGTTCTGGAGATTTAGCAGATCTAAAAGCAAAGTCTTGTGATGTCGAAGCATGGAGCCCTCGACAAAAAAAATACTTTGAAGTGGGAAGTTGTTCAAATTTAGAAGATGCACAAAGTAGAAGGTTACAAATCAAAATTAACGACGGCAAAAAGAATTATTTCGCACACACATTAAACAATACTGTGGTGGCATCTCCTCGAGCACTAATCGCAATTATGGAAAACAACCAAACAAAAGACGGTGAAATCAAAATTCCAAAAGTCCTCCAAAATTATATGTGTGGCATGAAAAAAATTACTAAGAAAAAATAACTCCATTATTTAATTCTAAATAAAAAACTAATCAAAATGCTATTTCTTTTCCATTATCAAGACAAGTAAATGGCTTTGTAGATTCTTGTCCTTTAACTTGTCCGACGAGAACAGGGAATAATTCAATTTTTTCAGGGGTACTGCTTGGATCTAATTCATCTAGTAAGAATACCCAATTAACACTAATCGAATCACCTTTAGCAATAGGATAATCAAAATCTCTCATAATAGAATTTCCACCTTTTGTCATTAAAATACTGAGTCTAAAAATATCAATATCTCCCCTGTTAACAACTTCAAGAACCGCATTTTCAAGTGGACCAATTATTTCGGCTTCAAAATTAACGGCTTCACAATAAGAATCAATTGGTTGTCCAAACTTTTCGACCTGTTCACTAATAAAACCTCGCGCCCACGCAAAAATTAAAATCGCAAGTACGATGACTAACAAAATCAAAAGAACACTCGCAATAATCGGCGATAATCCTTTTCTACTTCTAACCAAACCTCTTTTCATGAGATAAGAGAGTTACTATAATTTATAAAGTTTTTCTAAAGTAGAGTTCTCCTAAAAAAGCAATTTTTAAGAAATTAATCAAATAAAAAAATAAAAAAATCGATTAAAAACCTTAATTAAAGATTTTTAATCGACGAGTAAAACAAATTACGGGTTTTCACAATCAATTTTTTGCGAAATAATCGATTTACAACTAATCGAATCTCCATTCAAAAGGAACGGCTGAACTTCTAAAAGTGTAATGTCGTCATCAATACCTTCTGCTGCTAAATCAACATTAGTAAAACTAATAGTGTGTTCTTCTCCTGGAACAAGTGGAACTCCGGTATCGTCCAAGGTATAAAATCCAAAGTCAGCGTCAGGCCTATCATGGACGCGAACAATAAATCCGTCAACATTAAAGAGTCCTTTATTCTTAAGAGTAATATCTAAGTGTCCTGTCGCAAGGCCAGTAACACAACTATAATTTTGAATAACAACATTCACATCCCCCGAACATTCAGTAACATCGGGCTCAGCAACGAAAAATCGAAGCCATCCATACACAAAAATAGACAAAGTAATTGTAATCGAAATCAAAAGCGCATAAGCAACCATATTGCTAAGTCCTTGCTTTTTCATCTTCTTACATAACTGAAACAAAATTTTCATCTCCTACCTCCTTTTGTACAACAAAGATTACTTGACGAGAATCCCCAAAATTAAATATGTGGTTTTCGTCAAAAATAGTAATATTGATTTTGTCAAGAGAATCACCAAGATCTATCTCATTAAATGAGGCTTCCCACAACAAATTTACATCATCATTAGCAAAAGTAACATCCGTAAAACCCCCTCCATGATAAATTCTACTCTCAAATAATTGGGATGCTCCAAGAATATCTTCGCAATTGCCAGGATTGTCATTAATGCAAATTTGGGCAGCCTTCGAGCCATAGTTTTTGAGAAATACTTCTGAACTATTTCCATAAATAAACATAAAATTCAAATTAGGGTCCTGATCACGAAGATCTTTTGAAAAATTCACAACAAAATCTTCGATTTTAGAATAATCTTCAGACCACCCATCACGAATTTCATAATCAATAACTTTTCCTGTTTCCCGTTTCACTTCCATCGTCAATTTCTCTAAATTTTGTGGTTCTTCACTAACAAGTGCAATATTCGAGACAGTCCCAACACTAAGCAAAATAGCAGAAATAACAACTGCAGCAAATAAAAAAACCTGGCCTCTCTTTGACACATCCATATTCTCAAAACCCCTCTTCATACAAACTTAAGACATTCATCACTTATAAATTTTAAGGAAATTAAAAATTCTTCTACAATCTAACTAAATAATCTCTAAACTATTTTTCCCACGAATCGTCAAGATTTTATTTTTCACACGTTTCTTCAAATCTCTATCTAGCGTCGCTAAAACAATCTCTGTATCAATAATATGGTTTACAAGTTTAATATCTACATTTGGGTTTTTACCTGGCAACTCAATAATTTCAGGTTCCAACATTTTCAAAATTTCAAAACTAATACTTGCAGCTTCTCGATCTTCTTTTTTCATTCCTTTCCTATCTTTTAAATTTCCAAGTTCATTCAAGACGTCTTGGGCAACAATCCAAGTAATTTTTTCATCAAAGAGTTCATTCGCAAGGCTATCAAAATGAATATTTTGTTTCACACAAGTCAAAACAAAATTTGTATCGAGCAATATTTCCATGAATATATTTCATCAAAAGGATTTATATAGATTATCCTCTTAATCAAAATATGAAAGAGGCAGGTCACGTACTCGACGTATTAAAAAAGGTAAAAAGGCTAATCCAAGAAGATAATTCCCATGAAATAAAAATTCTATCCAATCAGACAATTCACCAAGCAACGCTTTCTCAAGACCCAGATAATATAATCGTAGCAGTATTAGTCTACTCAATTGGAAAAATTCTCGAGAGAAAACATTATCGGAATATGGAGGGGTGGGATATTTTTTATAATTCTCTTCTAAAAAATCTTGATGCTGGAACCGTTTGTCTTGCGAATGACGACCTTTCAAAATGCAGAATTTCTTTCGGAAAAATTAGGGCATCTTTAAACAAAATCGACGGCAATCTTGGAACATATATCAAAGATGTTTTTAGAAAAGCAGAAATCAATAAAGCATTCAAAATTTACGAACACGGAATCTCTTCAGAAAAAACAGCAGAACTCTTAGGCGTTAGTTTATGGGATTTATCAAGTTACATTGGCCAATCATCTATTTCGGAAGCACACATATCTATGAGCATGCCAGTCAAAAAAAGATTAAAAATTGCAGAGGATATCTTCCAATGAAATATGTAATCTTCGATACGGGACCTTTAATCTCTCTAACAATGAATGGATTACTCCCAGTACTTGAAAAATTAAAAGAAAATTTCAATGGTGAATTCATAATAACACCCAGCGTTAAGCAAGAAGTAATTGATAGGCCAATGAAAATTAAAAAATATAAGTTTGAAGCAATCAAGATAAAAAATTTAGTAGATAGGAAAATTCTAAAATATTCCAGCGATTTTATTTCAAATAATGTTTTAGAAAAAGAAACAAAGAAAATAATGAAACTCGGGAACGGCGTTTTACGTTCACAAAAGAACGGTGAGAAAATTTCGATTATTCACGAAGGAGAAGCATCTTGTATTGCTTTTGCAAGATTATGTAAATGTGAAAATGTAATCATAATTGATGAGAGGAGCACAAGACTCTTAGCAGAATCGCCACAAAACTTAAAAAAATTAATCGAAAGAAAGGTTCACACAAAAATCTCTATGGAGAATAGTCTCGCAAGCGAGTTTAAAGAATTCAAATTTATCCGCTCTCCAGAATTAATGTTCGTAGCATATAAGAAAAATTTAATTCCTCTAAAAAAAGACAAACAAACCTTAGATGCTATTCTATATAGTCTCAAATTTAAGGGTGCAGCAATCTCAAGTAAAGAAATCGAAGAAATGAAACAGCTCGCGTAAGTAACTTTAAAAAACTCCAATTCTACGAAATAACGTGGGTGCGTGGTATAGTGGTAGAATATTCGGCTCCAACCCGAAAGAAGGGGGTTCGATTCCCTCCGCGCCCATCGAACCCAGGGTTCAGATTCTGATGATACGAAGTATCGAATGCCTGTGGCACTCTGCGCCCATATTCTCTTTAAAATAAATGTTATTTCCAAAAAAGTTTATAAACA
This sequence comes from archaeon, assembly GCA_018697295.1. Lineage (GTDB taxonomy): Archaea > Nanobdellota > Nanobdellia > Pacearchaeales > GW2011-AR1 > JAGVXH01. Next base: position 29,352 of record JABHTJ010000005.1, on the reverse strand, counting down.
TCCAAACATTACATTAACTATGGTAAAAAAGGTGGTAACTAAGACAGTTACAGAAACGACTCACGATAATCCTTCAAATAATCCTTCTAAAAAGAAAGTTATCAAAAAGAAAACTCCTTCATCAAAACCAAAACAAATGACTGCAAGAGAAAGAGAGCAATTGTTGATTGAAAATTTTGTCGGATTACAACATGCGATGACAAATCTTTCTATGAAGTTTGGAAATCTTTCTCAAAATATTCAAACTCTATTACAAGTTTTCGAAGAAGCAGCGAAGAATTTCATGCAAGGTCCAACTCAAAAGGATAATGAGGGAATGTTAAAGAAAATAGATTCGCTTCTTGATCAAAATAAAACCATTGCCAAGGGGCTTGTGTTAATGGAAGAAAACCTCCGAAATAAACCTCATGCAGAAGAACCTCGTCATGAACAGGCACATTTCCACCAAGTTCCTCCACAAACATCAAGGAATAGTTTTTCTCCAGAAAATACTTCTGAAGATTCTACAACTGAACAAACAAGAATCAAGCCAAAGCCACTTCCACGGATATGACTTCTGAAAAAATTTCAACAATTGCAATAGAACCTTTCATTAGAGAATTTACATTTCAAATAATTCGAATTATTGGGATGAAAAATTATCCAATTCAAGAAAGAAATGTCATTAATGCAGATTTGATTCCCAAATTGTCTTCTCAGGTATTGGTCAGACAACAAAGAAAAAATGATCTTAGAATAATTCCAAGTTCAAAAAGGAATTTGCAAACGCCTCAAAAACAACCTTCTCCTCCTGTAAGAAAACAACTCTTGCAACAGGGACCTCCAAGACAAATTAGAAGACCTTTTGTTCCACCAAGAAGGATAGCTCCTCCGACGATTCCCCTTCCAAAAGGCGCAAATAATGAGGTGGAAGTAAATGCTCAAGATTATGGAAAAATCACGCAACTTCTAAATGATCCTTCAGTTCAACAAATAGAATGCACTGGTGCTCAAAAACAAATTTTAGTACTAAGGCTTGGCCAAAAACAAATTACAAAAATTGCGCTCTCATCTGGAGAAATAAGCGAACTAATCGAAAATATTTCAAACAAAGCACACATTCCCCTGCTTAATGGAGTTTTCAGAGCTGCCGTCGACCACCTTCTTATCAGTGCAGTTGTCTCAGAGATGATTGGAACAAGATTTGTAATAAAGAAACAACTAAGTTGAACTTACAATAATCTTAAATATCCTCTTCAAGTTCAAAAGATATGGAAAATAAAATCACAGAAGAAAAATTAGAAAAATATTTTAGTGTTACAAATAAAGCTTTTGAAATTGCCAAAAAAAATATTTTGCCGAGCAAAGAAAAACATTCGCAAGAGATCATCGATATGGTAACTAATTATATTTCTGACGCAAACCATTTCAGGCAAAAAGATGATTTCGTAAATGCATTTGCAGCACTCAATTACGCACACGGCTGGATTGACGCAGGAGTCAGGCTAGACATATTCGACGTTGATGACGACAAACTTTTCACAGTAAAATAACTCTCACCAAATCTTTAAATAATTCCTTTCTCTTCCCATTGCATGCAGTTTCAAAATAAAAGGGGTTCAACAGATTGGACAGTTAAAAAATTATTAACTATAGTCTTACTTGTATTATTGCTACTATTAATCGTGCGAGGATATATCTTAGAAGGTTTTAATCCTATAATTGAAAAATACGAGGGAAAATTTGACGAAGTTTTATACAATTTTAAAACTTTTAATTTTGATCAAATCTCCGAAAATAAATGCCTAACAAGAAATATCGCTGAAGTTTACCAGGGAGAATCATTTGTTGAACAACTAATGTATCTGGGAACAGATTCAAAAAAAATAGAATTAACACAGTGTACTGATGGAACTTGTTTTGTCAAAGGAAGTGAATTTGGCAAATGGACACTTTTTAGGCGAGGGTTCACTCCATGGTATATCGGAAAATTTCAAAACGATAAACCAATTTGGCAAGAAGCGTTTTTGCTAAAAAATTCTTTAGAAGAATCAAAATTCAATTATGACTTTTATTCTGAAGCCACAAAATATCTCGAAGAAAACAATTTAGAAAAAGAATATGAATCCATGTTTAATGACGTGCACGTTTTCTATAGTCGGGCAATCGATAGCGAATCTCAAAATGATGGGCGATGGATTTATGCTGTTGGTTGGCACGATAGCTGGAATATTTACCTTCAAGGAGAAGATGGAAATTTAGAAACTGACAAGACCGTTCAACTTAGCAAAAATAATCGATTAGAATATATCGACGAACTTAAAAAAATCTCAACAATTGAAATGATAAATACTTTCAAAAGTTACGCAGATAATACTTTTCTCTGGAACGCATTTGATGACGAAATATATTATTCGACATTAACATTAGAAGAAAGTAAAAGTTCTCATTGGAATGATCTTTTAACTTATGGTCCAGAATATGGGATCGGAAATAAAATTCCTTCTTACGACGAAAATAATCAGCTTGATAGTAATGAAGACATTTCTGAAGTTCAAAGTTGGATTAGAGAAAACATGGAAGATATTTATGATATTTCAAATCTCCAACTAGAGTTTTTTGAAGATTTTCATGAAGGAGAATCAATTCAAATAAATAGTGAAACTTATGAAATTCTAGTTGGAGATGAAGATATTGGGAGAGAAATAACTTTAAGTAAAATCAATATAGGAGATTTTTTGGGAGATGAATCTTCAGATAGTGAGTGGAAGGTAGTAGATATACCTTTTGATGTAAGCAATCCCAATATTGGAAAAATCACTCTTAAATTAGAATCTCTTGACAAATTTAATCCTCTCGAAATTACAGGAAACGGTTTAGATACCTTAGGAGAGCATCATTTCTTCAAAATTTCTAAGAGTAATATTATAACTCTCTCTTCTCAAACAAGAAAATTAAGATTAGAAGTTGCACCTCCGTTCGCTCAAGAAAAATTCCCTGTAATTCTGACAGAATATAAAAATGATAAATGGCAAGAAATTGGTGCGGAACAAGACTACAAATTAACGCTAGACGAATTCCATAAAAAATATCTAACAACGGATACAAAAAAATTCCTAGAAAATAACTGTCCGACCAAAACCTAAACAATATATTTTAATACTTCAAAATCTCTTCGGTTATATGTTTCAATTAAATAAAAGGGGCGAGTCCATGGTGCCTAGCGAAACCGTCCAAGCACTTCTTGCTTTCGCTGGAGTGGCCATAGTCTTCTTATTGTTTTATCAATTATTCGTTCCAGGTTTTAATAAAGTAGAAAAAACTTCAGAGGTATATTTTGACTTGGCTATTGAAAAAATAGATGCAGCAAAAGCAAATCCCGGAGAAACAAAAGAAATTAGTGCACTTTCAAGCGATGATGGGCCAAAGTATTATCTAATTTACTTCGGGGAGAAAAATTACTTAGAATTAGCTCCCAAAGAAATATTCATTGCATCTTCAAATACTCCTAATCAGTTATGCGTATGTTCAATAGACGACGAAACAATAAAATGCGATTATTGCAAAGGTATAGAAAAACCAATAACCTTAAACGAAAATCCAGAATCAGAATTTAGCATACTATTGAATAAAGTGGTAAAAGTAATCTTTGAGGATGGTCATTATAAATTTAAAATAACTGAGGAATCAAATGAATAAGAAAGCAGATTATAAGTGGGGGCTTTTGCTCAATTTAATTATAGGACTTATTATTCTCGGAATTTCTTTATATTTTATTTTCACGGAATTTGTAATTGAAGAAGATATTAACTATGAGGTTTGCAGGCAAAGTGTTATTCTTCGCCAGCAAGCAATCGATAAAGGGGGCGGATTTGCAGCAGAAATGGGAAAAGAAATAGCAGAGGAATTTCCATTTAAATGTCAGGCAAGTCACAAAATTATTGATTATAAAGATTATGATAGGGCAGGAATTCAAATCATGGATGCAATGGCAAGTTGTCACGCCCTATATGGAAAAGGAGAATATGAGCTATATGCCTCTAATTGGTTTGATGAGGATCTTATGTGTTTTCAATGTTACCGGATTTCATTCGCACCAGAGGTAAATGATTATTATTCTCCTCTTAGTTATAGTTCTAATTCAAAAGTAAGTGAAATAGAAAATCAAATCAATATTCACCTAGATGAAATTGAATCAATATATCCGGGTGGAACAAATAAAATTTTAAGAGATTGGTTTAAATTAATTAATCTTCAAAAAAACCAAATAGAATTTTCTATAGAATGGAATAACACGAATGAAGAAATTATTGCAATAGGTATTCTTAGAGAAGAGATTAATAGCATTGAATTAAAAGTTACTTCGTTAGATTCAGAAATTGCAAAATTACAACTTCATGAAATAGGAACAGGTAATCAAATATTTCATTGGAAAAATTATTTATTCAAAACCATGAGGGGAACTAATATGACGTATGCAGAATTTATATACGGTTTTGATGAAGAACAAAAAGCAAAATTATCAAAAACTGAACTCGGACTTTTAACATCAATAGAATATTCAAGTGAATTTGATTATCGAGATGGCGATATAATCATAACCTATGCACATTCTAAACAAAATATAATCATCCCTTTCATTGCAGAAAAACATTGGGGTTCAACAGTCCTCACCTATCAAACAAACCAAAATCCTTCTTGCAACGTTTACGAAACAATTCCAGCATAACTTTAACATCAAAAATCCCAAAACACTTTTATACTTCACTTCATTTCTCCAATCATGAAAAAAGATGTGCAAAAAATATGGGTGATTAGTCTTGGTGGTTCGCGAATTGTGCCAGATAATGTTGATGAAAAATTTCTAACTCGTTTTAAAAAATTAATTGATTCACATCCTTCAAAAAGATTCGTCGTCGTAACGGGTGGCGGAACAACTGCAAGAAAATATATTGGGGCACTTAGAAAACTCGATAAAAGTGCAAGAGCAAAAGCAATGGCCGGAATTGCAGTAACAAGATTTCATGCACGATTCATGGCAAGATTTTTCGGAGAAAGTGCAAATGAAGAGATTCCAAAAAATATGAAAAAAATAAAAGATCTTCTTGGAAAAAATCAAATAGTTTTCTGCGGAGGATTAAGATATAGAAAAAACAACACAAGTGATGGGACGGCAAGTTTAATCTCGACATATCTAAAGGCTCCATTTATCAATTTAACAAATGTAAATGGGCTCTATGCAACTAATCCGCAGAAAAATCCTAAGGCAAAACACATTCCAAAAATTACCTGGAAAAAATTCGAAAAAATTACTTCAAAAATAAAATTCACTGCAGGACAACATTTCGTACTCGATCAAACTGCGGCAAAAACAATTCAAAAAAAGAAAATTCCAACATACATAGTAGGTTCACTCACAGCAATAGACAATATTTTGAAAGGTCGAAAGTTCAAAGGAACCATCATCCAAGGTTAAATCTAAAAACTCTATTTCCAATACTCCTTCATGGAAGATATAAATTTTTTCAAAACAAAAAATTCTCTTTATTTCAAAAAAATATCGAAGAAAACAGATCTAAGCTCAAATGATAACTGTGATGGTTATCTAATCGGAGAAAAAGCAACAGAATCTGAAGCAAGAAAAATTATTGCAAGTTTAGAAAGTTTGCAAAAAAATAATCCTTCCAAAAACAAAAAATTAATTGCAGTTGAGGGAAATGGAGATGCATTTAATCGACGAGCAATCGAAACACTAAAAATTAATTATTTAGTCTCTCCAGAAAACAATACTTTAAGAGATACGTTAAAACAAAGAGACTCTGGCCTTAATCATGTTGTTGCAAAAATTGCAAAACAAAAAAATATTCAAATAGTCATCGACACATCAAAAATCTCGACATTCTCTCCAAAAGAAAAAGCAAATACTCTCGCAAAAATTATGCAGAATATAAAAATTTGCAAGAAAACGAACACTCAAATAAAAATTGCAAGTTTTGCCGAGGATAAAAAAGAAAAAGTAGATGAAAAATCAAGAAAATCATTTCTCTCAAGTCTTGGGATGCATACTAGCGATATAGTCTCTTCTACAAAATTTTAAAAAGAGAATTCACCATATAATCTAAAAGATGGTAATTCAAAATTTTATAATAAATGCGATAGCAAGTTTAGGAACTAGGATTACTCATCTTCATCCAAGTGAAATAATAATTTTTGATTTAGCAATTATTGTAATAATTTCTATGATTCTAGCTTTTGTGGCAAAAGCTCTTCGACAACCACTTATTCCAGCATATGTATTAGCCGGACTTATCATAGGACCTTTAGTATTGGGATTCGTCAAAAACGTAGAATTAATCCAGGCATTCTCAGAAATTGGAATCGCGTTTTTGCTTTTCACGGCAGGACTAGAAATTTCATTTAGAAAAATTAGGGAAGCGAACATAAAAAAAATAGCTCTTATCGCGATTTTACAAATGGTAATAATTTTTGGAATCGCATTTGCACTAAAAGGTTTCCTGGATTTAACGGCTCTTCAGGCAGCCTATATCGGAGTAATCCTTGCATTCGGCTCTACAATGGTCGACATTAAACTCTTAGCAGATTCCGGAGAGATTGTAACACTTCATGGAAGATTAGTTTTAGGAATTTTACTTTTCCAAGATTTGATTGCAATTATTGCAATTGTAGTATTTACGACCGGAGGATTTGCTCTAGCACCTCTAGCAATCGCATTTTCAAAACTATTAGCAATTTTAGCGATAGCAATGATTTTGCAAAAATTTGTCCTTGATAGAATATTTAGATTTGCGGCACGTTCGACAGAACTATTATTCTTGACTTCTCTAGGAGTACTATTCCTATTCATTATTTTAGCATTCGTATCGGAAATTTCAATTGTAATTGGAGCATTCATAGCAGGTGTTTCACTCGCGAACTCTCCATTTAAGGTAGAGTTAGAATCAAGAATTTCGCCATTAAGAGATTTCTTCGCGATTTTATTTTTCGTTGCACTCGGAATGCAAATTATCTTTGCAGGAGTTGGAGAACGTTTACTTCTTTTCGGTGCACTATTAATCGGAGCATTCATATTAAAACCTACAATCACTTTTATTCTTCTAAGGGTCACGGGATATAGGCAAAAAACAAGTTTTGAAACTGCAGCCTCTCTTGCACAACTCTCAGAGTTCTCTCTAATAATCGGAATGCTTGGCGTAACTCTTGGCGTACTCGACATGTCAATTTTCTCGACAGTAATTCTCGCAACAATAATTTCTATGTCAATAACTCCTTATTTTATTGAATACAAAGAAAAAGCACACAAATTATTTAGATATCCCCTTTCATTATTCAAATTCTTACCAACTCATGAAATCCTCCAGTATGATGCAACTGGAAAAGAAGAAACTTTACTTATCGGTTCCCATCGGGTCGGAGGAGTATTTCTAAAAAGATTATTAAAAAATCGGGAAAAATTACTTGTTATAGATTATAATCCGGAAATAATAAAACACTTGATTGATAAAAAAATTCCCTGTCTTTATGGGGATATAACTAGCCCAGATTTATTTTCAAAAATTTCAATAAAAAATCTTAAAACCGTTATTTCTACAATTCCAAATTATAGGGAAAATGCATATATTTTGAAAGTAATAAAAGAACAAAATCCGAAAGCACGAGTTATTGTAACCGGTTCAAGAATAAGTGAGACTCTAAAATTATATAAAAAAGGTGCAGATTATGTAATCACTCCAAAAATTTTAGCTGGAGAAGAATTATCGAAGGTAATTACTTCACATGGACCTTCAGTAAAAAAATACAAGAAAATGCATCTAAAAAATCTAAAAGAAGTCCATAAGACTTTCTATTAGCTTAATTCAACGCCCTTTACTAAACCTTAAAAACTCTTATTCATATTTGAAAATATGGATGAAAAAGAGATTATAGAATCATTATCTCCTATTGAAAAAAAGGTTCTTGAAGTCCTTAGCCAGGATTATAAAGAATTAGATGAAATCTCAAAAGAAAGTGAGTTAGATAAAACAAGTATTCTGAGAGGGGTAACATTCTTAGAAAATAAGGCTCTTATTGAAAAAAATATCAATAAAGAGCACAATATTGATTTGGGGATCCTAGGAATTAATTATTTAAAAAAAGATCTTCCAGAAAGAATCCTCCTAAACACCTTGAGTAAAAGAGAATTTCTACCTATTGGGGAAATAAAAAAGGCATGCAACTTAAATCAAAACGAATCAAAAATCGCCTTAGGTACTTTAAGAAAAAAAGATCTTATCCAAATTAACGAGGGAAAATTATATCTTGATAAGGGTTCAAAAGACATTTCTAAAAAAATGATTGAAGAATTATTTCTTGAGAAATTACCTCTTGAAAAAGATTCTCTAGAAGGTGACGATTTACAAGCATTCAAAAATTTACAAGCAAGAAAAGAAATTATTGAGGTAAAAGAGATTAATCAAATAAAGATAAGGCTTTCAGAAAATGGAAAGAAAATCGCTTCACAAGATTTTTCAATTGATTTGATAGAACAGTTAACTCCAAAATTATTAAAACAAAATGGTTGGAAATCTAAAAGATTTAGGCGTTATGATGTGACAAGTCCAGTTCCAAGAATTCATGGGGGGAAAAAACATTTTGTAAATCAATCTAAGGAGTATGCAAAAAGTATTTGGTTAGAGATGGGGTTTAAGGAAATGGATGGGCCAAAAGTAGAAACGGGTTTTTGGGTGTTTGATTCATTATTTACTGCGCAAGACCATCCAGTAAGGGAAATGCAAGATACATTTTTTATCAAAGGAGTTACTGGAAAAATTCCTCTGAAGGGAAAAAAGAAAAATGAATGTGTAGTTTCTCAAATTAGAAAAGCTCATGAAGGAGGTCTTGACGGGAGCAAGGGTTGGCAATACGAATGGGACGAGGAAGATGCAAAAAAAGTATTACTAAGGACTCACACAACTTCTCTTTCGATGAGAACACTACAAAAAATTAAGGAAACAAATGAATTTCCGGCAAAATATTTCGCATTAGGAAAATGTTTTAGAAATGAAACTGTTGACTGGTCTCACGGGTTTGAATTTAATCAAACTGAGGGAATTGTCATCGATGAAAATGCAAATTTCAGGCAACTGCTAGGTTACTTAAAAGAATTTTACAAAAAAATGGGGTATGAAAAAATTAGGATTAGGCCAGCATATTTTGCATATACAGAACCAAGTTTGGAAATCGACGTATTCCATCCAGTACATAAAAAATGGCTCGAACTCGGGGGTGCAGGAATGTTTCGACCAGAGGTAACCATTCCAATATTCGGAAAACACATTCCAGTTCTAGCATGGGGCCAAGGATTCGACAGAATCATCACCGACTTTTATAAAATAACGGACCTTAGAGAATTATATAAAAACGACATAAATAAATTACGGGAAACCAAATTCTGGAGAAAATAAATGACAATACTAACGCTTAACAAAACTGAACTTGAAAAGAAAATAGGAAAGATAACTCCTGAATTAGAAGATAAAATTACTCAGATGGGAACTCCTATCGAAGAAGTAAATGACAAAACTCTATCTGTAGAGGTATTTCCAAATAGGCCAGATTTATTGTCGCTTCAAAATTTCGCACGAGCAGTAAATCAATTCAGAGAAAAATCAAAAGTAGCTCAATTTAAAATCAATAAACCTGAAAAAGATTACGAGGTGACTATAGAAAAATCAGTAAAAAATATCAGGCCATATACTGTTTGCACAATCGTGAAAGGATTAAAATTAACTGGAGAAAAAATAGAAGATTTAATTGATTTACAAGAAAAACTTCATAGCTCTATTGGAAGAAAAAGAAAAAAGGTTGCAATTGGAATTTATCCATTAGATAAAATAAAACTTCCAATTAGGTATACCGCGAAAATACCTGAAGAAATTAAATTCATACCTCTTGAAGAAAAAAAGGAGATGAGTGCAAAACACATTTTAAAAAATCATCCAACGGGCAAAGTTTATGGGGGTCTTTTAAAAGATTTTGAAAAATATCCGATTTTTATCGACGCAAACGACGAAATTTTAAGTATGCCACCAATAATCAACTCTGAAAAAACTGGGAGAGTAACGAATGAAACAAAAGAAGTATTTATCGAATGTTCTGGTTCAAATTTGCACTATGTACAAAAATGTCTTGCAATTATTGTTGCAACAATTAGCGAGATGGGCTCGAAAATTTATGCAATGAATATAATCGATAAATCAGAAAAGAATTTACAAACGCCTCAAATGCAATCTGAAGAATTAAAGTTTAAAATTGAAGACATAGAAAAGACTTTGGGAATCCAATTAACAGAATCAAATGTTAAAAAATTCTTGGCAAGAATGGGGATCGGTTTTGAAAAAAATAAATCGGGAGCAGTAGCATTAATTCCCGCATACAGAACAGATATTCTTCATTGGATAGATTTAGCAGAAGAAATCGCGATTGCTTATGGGTATGAAAACTTCGAACCAATTCTTCCAAAAATTTCAACAATTGCATATGAACAACCTTTCGAAAAAACAAAACAAAAAATTGCAGAAATTTTATCCGGATTAGGATTATTAGAAACGTCCTCCTTTCATTTAAGCACAAAAAAAGATATCAAAAAAATGCATTATGATTTTACCGACTTCTTAGAAGTCCTAGATTCTAAAACAAAACATGAAGTCCTTCGAATAGACCTTCTCACAAACGCATTACAAATAATCTCAGAAAACTCTGACGCAGCATATCCACAAAAGATTTTCGAAATGGGAACGGTCTTCAAAAAAGATGAATATGCCTTGGGAGATGTTCCAATCAAAGAAACAGAAAATCTAAGCATCGCATTAATTGATGAATCAATAACATTTACTGACCTAAAACAAGTTCTTGATTATCTATTCAAAATGCTCAATATCAAATACGATTTAGAAGTTATGGAAAATCACAATTACATTCCTGGAAGGGTCGCAGCAATAATCGTCAATGAAAGAAGAATCGGATTCATCGGAGAAATCGCTCCAAGAGTAATCAAAAACTGGAAAATAAAAATGCCAATTGTAGCAATGGAAATTGATTTAGATTTCCTAGCTTAACCAAAATAACTAGTCTTCTTCAAGCTATCATTTTTCTCAACATTCTGCTCAAATGAATCAATCAAATCATGAATCTTGACTTTCATATCTTGCCATTCACTAAATGAACGAATAATAAACTCTGCTTCACTCTTCTCTGAATAAACTGTATCAAGTTTCATAATGCTAATTTGGAGTTTGACAAGATTTTCATAAACCTTCTTAATCAGTTCCTTATGGTCTCCATTCATCTTCTTAATCACTCCAAACATAAACATTGGGGGCGCACTAGGATTAACTAACATTTCAAAAAGACTCAAATAAGCAGACAATTTCTCATGAATCATGCGCCGAATCTCTCGAAGAATAAATGTAGATTCTTTTTCAGAAACTTTCTCAATATCAAAATCTTCTGCTAATTTATCGAATTCGGGCAAACTATACTTTTCCCGCAATTCTTCATATTCCTCTCCAAAAGTAATCTCGCTATCAAGTTCCATCAAGAGCTAACCATAGAACCATTTATAAATTTAAGGTAATCAACATTAACAAGCCGCAGTAGCTCAGTTGACAGAGTGCGTCATTGGTAATGACGAGGTCACGGGTTTGAATCCCGTCTGTGGCTTTTTCCACAGATTAATCAAACACGTGACAGTCGCGGGCGAACAATTCGCTCCGAAGAAGTCTTTGAAGCGATTTATTTCTGAAGTGCAAATTGTGAGAAGAATCCTGCCTGTGGCTTTCCAAATAACTAACTAACAATCCCAATAACTCGTCCAGTAAAATCAACGCCAGCATCCCAGATTTCTAAAGATGATTGCCACATCCAACCAGCAAAAAAGAATACAGTATCTAAGGAACTTTTTATCGACGAGAAATCCGACTGACCAGAGTTATAAAATCCCATCACCGAGAAAAAAACAAGCAACACGACAGCTAGCCCAACCATAACTTTGAGTTTTTTCGTATGGTGTTCAAATTGAATAAAAATTAATCCCGCAACAACCAAAATTCCCATAATAACGTAAATCATAATCATATAATATCTAAGAAGAATTCTTATAAAAATGTTTTTATAGCAATGAATCTCTAGTATAATATGAAAAAGAGGGAATTAAGAGTTTATTTATTTAGGCACGGCCAAACGACATTTAATCGCGACGGAAGGTTTACGGGGCAAAGCGAGGCAAAATTAACTGCGAAAGGAAGAAGGCATGCAAAAACAATTGCAAAAAAATTAAAAAATAAAAAGTTTGAAGTTGCAATTCGCACTCACCTCTCTAGATCTAAAGATACTCTAAAACCGGTTTTAGACACTCATCCTGAAGTAAAATTAATCCTTGAGGATGACAGAATGATTGAAAGAAGTTATGGGGAGTTACAAGGCTCAACCCACGATCAATTCGTAAAAAGAATCGGAGAACAAGGGTATGACTTAAGAGTTCATGGAGATGCGATTGAAAATTTAGAACCAAAGTTAAGAAGAAAAGTCGAGAAGTTTTTGGGAAAAGAAGAGTATAAAGCAATTCACCGTGGATGGAAGGTAGCTGCACCAGGCGGAGAATCATTTGCAGACGTAGAAGTTAGAGTAAAAAAATTCATCAAAGATTTAAAAAAATTCATGAAAAAAAATCAAGTAAATGTTGCAATTTCTGCCCATGGAAATTCGATTAGATTATTTAGAAAAATTATGGAAAAAGCAAACATTAAAGAAACCACCTCTTGGTTCATTCCATATGATAAAGTATTCGAATACAAAATAAAATGAAAAAATACCTCTTCCTAATTAGTATACTCTGTATAACTCTCTTAACTAGTCTAACTTCGGCAAGCACAATGACTTATGAGCTAGATTCTTTTTCAACAAAAGTAACTGCAGATATAACGCAGCCAGAAACTCTAATTCTACCAACAATCTATACTAATTTAAATCCTTCAAGCGGCTATGAATTAATCGAAGATGTAATGGTATTAGAAGAACAATTAATAGTTTCCTTCGAAACATCAGAATATATTGAATCAATTGGAAAAGACGAATATTTATTCACAATTACAAGACCGCTTACTGCTTCATCAAAAATAGAGGTAGTCCTTCCAAAAGGATACATTCTATCAAACGATTTAGCATTTCCAAAGGAATTCGTTACTTCCTCCAATGGACAAAATATCATCTTGACATGGAACGATTTTGATGGAAGCGAAATTATCATCTTTTATGAAAAAGGAACAAATACTCCAATCGCATTATACTTGATAACAATAATCGCGATTATTCTTGGCGGGATTGCATTAGCATGGTATCAAAATAAGAATTATAAAAAACGAATGAAGGAAATGAATGAGGAACAAACAAGCAAACAAAAAAAATTAAAAGAAACACACAAAAAATTATCTACTGAGAGCAAAACAAAGAATTTATTCGGGGATGAAAAAAAGATAATTGAACATTTGCTCAAAAAAAAGTCTGGAGAATCATGGACTAAGGAAATGGAACAAACTTTAGAAATTTCTAAGGTTCGGCTCAGTAGAAAACTTAGAAGTTTAGAAGAAAAAGGACTAATCACTAAAGAATCTCACGGAAATGCTAATTTAGTTAGGCTAGTAAAATAGTCCATTTTCACCTGAAACAACCAATTTCCGCCATAACCAAAAACAACCAATAATTGACATCAGCCTCGATAAATTTCTCAAAAATCTTGTTTCATCTTGTTTCACGTACGAGTTATATACACTTTTCATCTAGATTAATTATGGAAACAAACAAACAAACATCCATTCATAATCAAAAAATGAAAGGAGGTTTAAACAACATGAATAAAATATACACAATGCTCTTAATTGCATTCTTAGTAGTTGGAACATCTGGTTTGACCTTAACAAGTGCAGAAGAAGTAACTTCAAACGCACAAGTAAGCCAAATTGGATTTTTCAAAAGTACTTGGGCTAAATTTAAGTTAGCAATTGGCTTTAAAGAAACAAAACAAGCTAATTTAGCTAATAAGATTGCTCAGTTAAAGGATGTTGGCGCAAGCGAACAGGCAATTCAAGCAGCACAGATTAACTATAATAAGTTAAGTGGAAAAGTTACTGCAGTAAAGACAATTGGTGCTTCACCTACGAATCCCTCAGAAAAGCCTTTGTTTACTGAAGAATCTTCTTTTAATTCAGAATTTTGGAGATCTATATATAATAGAATCGATAATGCTGACTTAACGGATAGACAAAAAGCACAACTCTGGAAGAGATTCTGGAACGCTTTATACGGTCAAGGATCTGATAACGAAGATTCAGCAGAATCAGGCAATTCTAATGATGCATACTGGAGATCAATCGTTGAACGTTTCAAAAACGCAAGTCCAAATATGTCTGATGAACAAAGATCAGAAATAGCAAAAAGACTTCGAAACGCTTTATACAGTAATGGTTATTTCGGAGACGATCTTGAAGTAAGTTACGAATCTTTGGAAACTGAATTAGATGATCTTGAAGCAAACGGTGGTTCAAATGGAATCAACATCGCTCGATGGAGATCTATTTACAATCGAATTGTAAACTCTAATTTCTCAGACGAGAAAATAGCGAGATTACTTCACCGATTCTACAATGCTTTGGAAGACCACGGATACAACTTCGATTTTGATAGTGAAAGTTTGGAAGATGAATTAGCTGATTTAGAATCAGATAATGGTTCAAATGGAATCAACATCGCTCGATGGAGATCTATTTACAATCGAATTGTAAACTCTAATCTTTCAGATGAACGAATTGCAAGATTGCTTAACCGATTCTACAACGCTTTAGAAGGACACGGATATCACTTCGATTTTGATGATTCAACAGAACCTATCAAATTAACTCCTTCAAAGATTGTAAAAGTAGCTAATCAAAACGTATTTGCAATCCACGATCAATAAATTGATTAAGGATTAACTTTTTTATTTTTTTATTTTAAATTTTTAGGGAATAGCTCTTTCAATAGGAAAGAGCATTCCAAAAACCTAAATAGTCTTTACTATTATTTCTTCAATGAACTCTATCAAAAAAATAGCTGAAGACTTTTACAAAATCTCTGGAGATTCAAATGTATATCTCTATACAAAACCTTTGCCAATGGTGATTGATACCTCTGCACCAGAAGCAAAAGCTCACATAAAAGAACAAATAGAATCAATTATTCCATTGGAGAGAATAGAACTTCTTTTACTAACACACTTACATTACGATCATTGTGGAAATGCAGAGTTATTCTCAAACGCAAAAATATATGCCTCTTCAGAAGAACTCGAAGACTTCAAAAAAACTCCAGAATATTTCTTTTTTGGAAAAGTCCCAAAAGAGATTAACGAATCAATCAAAAAAGCAAACCCATTTCCAAAAAAAATCCAAGACTTAGAAGTTTTAGAAGTTCCTGGACATACAAAAGGAAGCATCGCACTTTTAGATAAAAAAAGAAAATTATTATTCTCTGGAGACACTCTCTTCCAAAATGGAATTGGAAGAACAGATTTTCCAAACTCCGTCCCCGAAAAAATGGATGATAGCCTACAAAAACTCCTCAATTTAGTCAAAGAAGACGGATATGAATTAATGCCTGGACATGATTACTAGCCAGTATAAGCCAAAATTCCCAAACCGCCATGAATGGTCGCAACAATAGCAGTAGTATACGCAAATCTAAAATGCCACTTAAATCCACTTTCTAACTTTCCTCTTCGTGCTGCTCGTCCAAGATAAATCGTCATAAGAAGACAAAAATAAGTTGTGAGCCCTCCCCAGAAAATAGCTGGCTTTCCAAAAATTAAAAAATAACTAATTGATTCTAACATCTATTCATAAAGATATTGAACTTTAAATAATCTTCCAAAACCAAAACCCCTAAAAATCTCAATTTCTCTCTTATCACATGCCAAAACTAAAAAATCTAAAACTAAAAAATAGAATATTCCTTTCGCCAATGCTCGAGCCAAACGATATTGCATTTCGCCTTCTATGTAAAAAGGCAGGGGCAGCTCTCACGTTTACAGGGATGGTAAATTCACTCTCAAGACAAAAGATTCATTTCGATGACAAACCAATTCTCCAGTTGTTTGGAAATACAAATAAGGGAATGGAAGAATTCATAAAAAAACACGATGCAAACGTGAGCGGAGGGGATTTCAATCTCGGCTGTCCTTCAAAGCTATCAAAAAAATTATCTCATGGAGCATTCATGCATAAAGATTTTGAGAACATAAATGATATTCTAAAAACAATTCGTGCCTCAACTAAAAAACCTGTGATGGTCAAACTTAGAAAATCTCCTCAAGCTCTACAAATCGCAAAAATAGCAGAAGAACATTGCGACGCAGTAGGAATTCATCCAAGAACAAGCCAAGAAGGATATTCAGGAACAGCAGATTATGATTTTGCACTTGAGTTAAAAGATTCAATAAAAATTCCCGTGATCTATTCTGGAGATGTAAATGAAGAAAATGTAAAAACAATTCTCAAAGATTTCGATTTTGTATTCATCGGAAGAGCTTCGATCGGAAATCCAAACATCTTTTCAAAAGTTCTCCAAAAAGAGAAAAATTTTGAGTTCAAAGATTATCTAAAACTCGCAAAAAAATACGATTTACATTTTCGTCAAATAAAATATCATGCAATGTGTTTTACAAAAGGAAATCCAAAAGCAAAAGAAATGCGCAGAAAAATAATCTCTGCGAAATGTGTCGAGGATTTAGAATAATTTTAGTCTCGAGTATATATTTTGGACATAGGATTCTCATTATTTTGAATGTCTAATGATTCTTTTCTTATACGATTACCTATTGGAGAAAGAGGGCCATTGGCCCTATCCTCTAAAGAATCAATAATTCTTTGTGCATCAATCCTCTCAAGGCTATTTGCTATTGGAAAAACATATTTATTTTCAGCAGAAATGATTTTTACTTCCCGAGTAAGGCCAGAAGATATTTTTCGAACTAATTCACCGTTTGAAAGATCAACATAAATTGGACAATCCATTGTAAAACTAGAAAATAAATGTATTTCCATAGTTCCATCATGATAGGGTCTTGAAACATACGGGTCTAAGGTAGAACTTCTTCCATCAGCCTCATAACTTAACCAAGGAACTTGTTGCCATAATTCTTTTTGAGATCTAGAATAATCTCGAATTTGTTCAACCAGATGGTCTCTGCTCTTTGAAATCAACTCAGGAAAATCCATAAAAACTAATATGAAATTCTATTTATAATTATTTATAGGGTCTGGAGGGCAAAGAAATTTAGATAACAACAAATAAAAACTCCTTCTCCATTATCCAAACATGAAAAAATTATTAGAGGTGATTTTATTAATTGGAACACTAGTTTTTTCAGGTTATTTTTTGTATTCGAACATTCCTCATGATGCAGTTCAATTAGAAGTTTTCGAAAATCAGATGAGCAATGAACCAGAACCTCAAATTGAATATGGAAATAAGCCAGTATTCATGGAAAATTTACGATTCAATCACAAAAATATCACTTATTTTATTGAACCTACTTGTGAGCCAAATAGACGTAATAAATTAAGAGAGGCGGTAGAGATTTTTGAAGAAGCAATGGTGATACTAACGTTCAAAGAAATTAGTGGAAGACAAGCAGATATAGAAATCGGCTGCTCAAATGATTATATTGAAATTGGAGAGTCTCATTTTGCCGCAGGAGAGGGCGGACCATCATTAATTATTAATACGAGTAAATTTAAAATAATTCAGAAAGGAAAAATATCTCTTTACAAAGAATCAAGTTGTGAATATCCTGTCGTTGAAATTCACGAACTATCTCATGTATTCGGATTCGATCATATCGCAAATCCTCAAGGCATTATGAATAATGTGTCTAATTGTGAACAAAGAATTACTCCGGATATGGCGATAACAATTCAACAACTATATACAATTCCCGAACTTCCTGATGCAGAAATCAAAGAATTAGCTGCAATAAAAAAAGGAAAATATTTAGATTTTAATATTACTATTGGAAACGAGGGACTTACGAATATGCCTGGATTTAATCTAGTTATTGTAAGTAAAGAAAAAGTAATAGAGAAATTTGTAATCGAGGAAATAGAAATCGGCCACAGTAGGATCCTCCAAGTCTCAAATGTTAAATTAAATTCTCTTAGCAATGTGCCAATTGATTTCCACATAGATTACACTAACCAAATAGAAGAACTAGATAAGGAAAATAACTTTGCAAGATTAAATGTTCTAGAGTAATAAAGGTTAAAAACCTCAAAAAAATAAACCTATATGGAAGAGGCAAGTGTATCATCTCTAGAAGAACAAAAAAATGAGTCAGTTCTGTATACAAAAATTCTTCAAGCACTTTTGGAACTTCCATTCCAAGTAGGAAAACAATTACTCATCGACTTTTTGAGGGGAAGTTACAAAAATAAATCTATTAGCAAAAATCAATTAGATGAACTTCATTTATTTGGGTGCCTTGAGTGGAATGAGGAAAAAATTATCTCAGAAATTGACAGATTAGTTCAAAATGGGATGATTGAATTGGCAATTAGTGATTATAATAAATTTGTAAAAGTTTTAAAATTAACTATAAAGGGAAATAATGAAATTGCTCATCCAACACTTCTTCAAAAACAATTAAAAAATAATGTAGATTTCAAAAAATCAGAAATTACGGAAGAAGAAAGAATAATTTTTCAAGAATTAGACAGTTTTTTGAACGGTTACAATGAGTATCAAAAAAAAGCAATTGTTTCAATCGCTCAAAATATTTTATGTGTCGCTGGAGCAGGCTCAGGAAAGACAACAGTACTTACAAAAAGAATTGAATTCTTAGTTAGATATAAGGCGGTAGCACCAGGATCCGTTCTCGCGATTACATTTACAAGAAAGGCAAAAAAAGAAATGGAAAAAAGATTACAGAGTGCGGGAATAAGAAATGTTAATGTTCACACATTTAATTCCTTTTGTGAAAAAATCTTACGTTCACATGAAATGCAAGTCTACGGTCGAACAATGCGGGTTCAAAATTATTCTGACAAAATTCTCGCAATGAATATGGCACTGGGTACATTAGGAATTGATATGGGAGATGCAATAGATAGATATTTCACTCCGCAACAGCGTCGTTTTAAAACCGCGGGTCAGCTCAGCAACACTTTTATGAATGATTGTTTCTCGGTCATGGATTATTTCAAAGTAAGCGGAATTGAAGAGTTCGATTTCAGCGAAGGAGTAGATCCAAAAAATCGTTCAAACGCACAAATGATTTACAAAATCACGAAATATCTAAAAGAGCATATGCAAATTCAAGGACTCAGGGATTATTCGGACCAACTAATAGATTGCCTAGATTTTTTAAAAAAAAATCAGGCAAATATCCCAAAATTCCAATATGTTTTAATCGATGAATATCAGGATGTAAACGCAATGCAAGTCGAACTAATCACGCTTCTTAACGCGCCAAATCTTTTTGCAGTTGGAGATCCTCGGCAATCAATTTTTGGATGGCGCGGTTCAGACATTCGCTATATCTTAAATTTCCAAAAAGATTATGGGTCTTCAGAAGTAATTCATTTAACAAAAAATTATCGAAGTAAAAAAATGATAGTCGATTTTATGAATCATTCAATTTCTGGAATGGGTCTTCCAAATTTAGAACATCACTTCGACTCAGATTCTTCAATTAAAATAGTCGATTTTGAAAATGAACAGTTTGAAAGAATTTTTATCGTCGACCAAATCTCCAATTCAAAAATTCCTTACAAAGATATTTTCGTTCTTGGAAGAACTAACAGGCAATTAACTGAACTCTCTCAAATGCTCAATCAAAGAAAAATTCCACACGTTCTAAAAACTGATGAAGTAAGGAATCCCAAGGAATCTCCAGATGGAGCATTAACACTCGCAACGATTCACGCAATTAAGGGACTCGAAGCAAAAAAAGTATTTGTAATTGGATGCAACGAACAAAATTTCCCTTGCAAGGCAAGTGACCATCCGGCAGTTGAAATGGTAAAAACTGAACACTTCGATAAATTAGAAGAAGAACGAAGACTTTTCTACGTCGCAATCTCACGAGCCCAAGATATTTTATGCCTCACATATTCTGGAAAAAAACCAACTTACTTTATCACTGATGAGATGAGGGCTCTCGAAAGGCAAAGTGCACCTATTAAAGAAATCGAAGAAAAATTAACACCAACCAAACCAGGTAGTTATGAAAAACCTCAAGAATCAA
This sequence comes from archaeon, assembly GCA_018697295.1. Lineage (GTDB taxonomy): Archaea > Nanobdellota > Nanobdellia > Pacearchaeales > GW2011-AR1 > JAGVXH01. The sequence continues at coordinate 9,044 of JABHTJ010000005.1, read as the reverse complement.
TTAGTGTAAGTTCGCTTGTCGAGGAATCTATTGAAGAGTATTAATTTTATAATTGATGGGATCTGATTTAGGTTTACTTTAGTTAGGAAATATTCCTATGAGGCTTCCTTCCCGACAACATCCTCAACACCTATTTTTAAATCATTTACAAGTCCATTTAACACTTCAGAAATAATGTTCAATTTTCCATTAATTTCTTTAACATCCCTGTCATGAATTTCATAATTTGCTTGCTCATCCTTCGAGTTATAATATAGTAAATTTGCCTGTAAAATTAACTTTTTATTAATTTTCTTCCTCTCAAAATAAATAAGTCCATGCGCCCATTTATTTCTTTCACTCACTAAAAAATCTAATGATTTCGAAAATTTTGCTAAGTCAATGGAGCAATTTTTTATTTTTATCAATTCATAAAGCAAATTTACTTTAGAGCGAGTATTTAGTATTCTCGAATTGAGAACTTTTTTTCTAAAGACATCTCTAATCCCCTTATTTGGCCTTATAATTAATGATTCAATAATCGCATCAATTTTATTTTCAATTTCAACCAAGATTTCTATAAAATGCCCTCTAGCATATTTTAGGTTCTCAATTTGCCCTTCATAACTCTCCTCTTCTCCTTCAGTTATCTCAATTTTAATATCTGTTGGACTTATAATAAAATGATTTGCCATATAGTAAAAGTATTGTTTTACTCATTATAAATTTTTATGTACTCTCCACAATCTTCCCAAACGCATCAACAATATGGATTAACGACAAGGTCTCTTCACGAGATTTCTTTCTCAAATCCTTCCTAACTTCTTCAACTTTTTCTTCAACAACTCCTTTCTTGAAATCTAAACTAATCTCACTTTCATCCTCCTTAGATTCAGCAACTAGTTCGTCAATATCTGTATGGACCCATTTTTCATAAGCAAGTTGTCGATGCTCACCATCAATTACATCTAAATCTTTATCAGTTATATCACAAAATTTTGGCAATTGAAATTGTATCGAATGATTAAGCGTTTTTTCAATATCAAAATAATGGAAATTCTCAAAAACTTCCCAAACACTTTTTATTCTCGGTAAAACAGAATCGTAAATCCATGGCTTAAAACTAAAAAATGTTTTCGCAAGATCTCGTAAAATCACACTTTCCTTATATTTATCAAAAACTAAAATCGTTCCATCACTTCCAATATGGTCTTTAAGAATTTTCAAAAGTAAAAATCGTGGATTAGTTTTCCCATCAGAAAGAAAGGAAACATGTGAGATATTCGAGTGAGGTCCGGTTTGAATATGGAGGCTAAATTGAAAAGCAATTTTTTGATAAGGTCTCATGCCATCAAACTTCGGAATCGCAGGATTTATCGCACGAATATCCAAATAATAAACTGGATACTTCAATTCATCAAAAAATTTTCCTATAACACGTTTCTCAAAACCATTTCCTTCCTGAACGGCAACCGCTTGTTTTTGAAATGGGTTATGTTCCTTGCTATAGTATTCTGGGATTCGATTTATTTTCACTTGCCCAAAGTCCCCAAGCTTAAAACATTGAATTCTATTTTTTTGATAATAGTCCAAGATATTTCCGCCTGGAAGTTCGGCCCAACACTCTCGTTTAATTGGACATTCATAAGGGTCAGTACAATGACTTCCAATGATATATTTTGGAATTTCCTTGCTATTCACAATTTCCAACATTGTTTCAATTCGCTCCTTAATTCCAACTTCTAATTTTTTTATATCTTCGGTAACTTCTGTTTGAACAAATAACTTAGAAATATCTAAGTCACCTGAGCGTTCATAATCTCGATTAATATGCATAACAAAACTTTTCCGAATCTTTAGTCCACATTTCTCATACACATATTTTTGAAAACTAACATCATGCAAATTAACCTCTTTTACTTTTGTAGCACTCTTCATTTCGACAATATCCCATTCATCTTCATTAACTGGAACTAAAACATCTCCTCGAGAATAAAGTTGATCAAATTTAAACGATGGCTCAAATAATGGAACACGTTTTTTCAAAAGTTCAGTACTCTGTTTTAAATTTTCTAGAAAATCTTCTCTAGGAATATCAATTCCATCAGGAAAAAGTGTCTTCGCCATATCTTCAGTCCTCATTCCAGTTCCAAATCGATACATTGCAAAATCATCTGGAGCAGGAATTCGAGTCTTATCATACAATTTAACCCAAAGTAACTTAGAACACTGCAGACCGAGCAAATAATTCGACTTTGTCAAAACCTTTTTGTAACTTCTTTTTTCATTCATCTATAAATCATTAACAAGACGCTTATAAGATTTATTGCGCTCAACTACGAATTCATTTCAAAACATCTTCTAACTTCTTAATTTTCTCTCTTAACGCAATCGCTCGCTCAAAGTCCAATCGCTCAGCAGCCTCTTTCATATCTGCATCAAGTTCAATCAACATATTCGGAATGTCCCCTTTAGGAATATACTTCGTGTCGGAAACTTCAACAACCTTTTCCTTAATCGGCTTAATAATCGTTTTCGGTGTAATCTTATTCTTATTATTATACTCTAGCTGAATTTCACGACGACGATTTGTCTCGCGAACAGCCTCTTTAATAGAAACAGTTTCCTTATCCGCATACAAAACAACATATGCTTCCGTATTTCGAGCAGCCCGCCCAATAATTTGGATAAGCGATTTAGCATCTCGCAAAAATCCCTCTTTATCTGCATCCAAAATTCCAACAAATCCAATTTCTGGAATATCAATTCCTTCCCGAAGTAAATTTATCCCTACCAAAACATCAAACTCTCCCAAACGAAGTTGTCGAAGAATCTCAGTTCTCTCAAGCGTATCAATTTCGGAATGCAAGTATCGACATTTAACTCCTTGTTCACTCAGATAATCTGCTAATTCTTCTGCCATTTTTTTAGTAAGAGTAGTAAGTAAAACTCTCGAACCAGCCTTCACAGCTTTCTTAATTTCATTTTTTACATCGACAATTTGGTTTCCTACGGGACGTATTTCAACTCGTGGATCAATCAATCCAGTTGGGCGAATAATCTGCTCAACTACTTCTGCGGAATGCTCATATTCATATTGCGCAGGAGTAGCAGAAACAAAAACAACTGAATTTTCGCTCATATACTTTTCAAATTCAAAAAATTGCAACGGTCGATTATCATAAGCACTAGTTAATCGAAATCCATAATCAATCAAGTTCGTCTTTCGAGCTCTGTCACCATTATACATTCCACCAATCTGCGGAAGTGTTCGGTGACTCTCATCAATAATTATCAAAAAATCTTCCTTAAAATAATCAATCAAACAAAATGCTTTTTCTCCACCATCTCTAAAATCAAAATGCCGAGAGTAATTCTCAATTCCCTTGCAACTTCCAGTTTCTCGAATCATCTCTAAATCAAACATTGTTCGTTGTTTCAATCGATGAGCAATTAATGGATCACTAATCGTTTTCAAATCGTCTTGCAATTGATTTTCAATACTCAAAAGTGCAGCTTCAAATTTATCTTCTGGAACAACAAAATGTTTCGCAGGATAAACAAAAAAGTAATTGAGCTTATCAACAGTCTCGCCAGTGTTTTTATCAATCTCCCTAATTCGCTCAATCTCATCTCCAAAGAGTTCAATTCGAATAATATTATTTGAATAACCCGGAATTAAATCAACTGTATCGCCCCTAACACGAAATCGCCCTGACATAAGTTCTGTATCATTTCGCTCAAATAAAATTGAAATCAGTTTCACAATCAAATCTTTACGAGAAATTTTCATACCAACTTCCAAATCAATTCCCATCGAAGAATAATTCTCTGGATTCCCCAGGCCGTAAATACAAGAAACCGAAGCAATAACAATCGTGTCTGAACGAGATTGCAGCGAGGCCGTAGTCGCATGACGCATTTGTTCAATTCGCGGATTAATCGCAGAATCTTTTTCGATATATTGGTCTTTTGCAGGAAGATACGATTCTGGTTGAAAATAATCATAATAACAAACAAAATATTCTACGCGATTGTTTGGAAAAAACATTTTAAACTCTTCATACAGTTGAGCAGCAAGTGTTTTATTATGTGCAATAACAAGCGTTGGTTTATTCACATTCGCAATAACATTAGCCATAGTAAATGTCTTCCCAGAACCAGTAACTCCGAGAAGCGTCTGCATATTTTTCTTATTCTTTATTCCTTCACTCAATTCGGCAATTGCTTTAGGTTGGGATCCTTCAGGCTTGAAAGGCGAAACTAAATCAAATTTTTTTTGTAAATATTTCATAAACTTTGAAGAAAATAAAGGGTTTTAATGCTTGCGATAAACCAATCTCACTCTAAGTTCTTCTAAATAAGCAACAATCAAAGAACTAACCAAAACTAAGACTGCCATGCCGAAAAGAAGTCCGCCATCATTGCCAACAATTCCCAACGGAGTAAAAATATGGGAAAAAAGTGCGCCAATCATAAGAACACAAATAAGCGTTGAGCCAATATTACGCGTGTCATGGAACAAAAGAAGTATTACTCCAACCATCTCAAGTATTCCGACAATATATCCTCCATAATGCATTACTAGCTCAGAAAAAGGAGAAAGAAAACTCGCTCCTACAAATTGCCCAAGAATTCCAAAAATATATTGTGTCTCAGCAGAATTCGTAAATTTAAAAAATAATGACTGAACCAAAATTATCGCAATCAGAATTGAAAAAATCCAACTAAGCATATTTCTTCTTTTCACAACCCACGACTTAAACTTGTTCTTTCCCATTATCAAAATAATACTATCAAAAATAAAAAAATAAATTAAAATTATTCTTTACCTCTTCTGAGTAAAGTAATAAATTATTGCAGTAATTACGCCAAAAAGCAATGCGAGAATTGTCCATACAACCTTCATTCCAGTCTGTGCACGCTCATTTTTAGCCCATACATCGTAAATTACCCAAACAGCTGCAACGAATGTTACAACCCACCATATATTTGTAAGGTCCATTTTTTATACCTCCTTTTTAATTTAACCACAGTTTAAGACTGTGAGTTTATTTTTATGTACCTTTACAGTCTTCTCAGTTGTTTCAAAATCAAGTTCAAGTTCAAATTCACAAACACATGTATGAATTCCGGTTACTGTAAATTTATACTTATCTTTTCGATTAACTTTCATTCCATCAACAAATCCTGCAGGGTAAGGAATTCCCTGCTGAGGATAATCTGCAGTCGTAGTAGTTTCTTTTGAATCGTCGTTTGGATCTTCAGTTGTTTCCAACTTTCCGTCACTTTCTCCTTCATAGTCATCCTTTTCATAATCTCCTTCTTTATTCCCATATGGTGAACTTCCTTTTGCAGGCTTTCCTTCATCATCTCGCACTTTATACTCTTTTTTGGAATTTCCTTCCTCATCTGTCCCAGTATCTACGTCTCCAACAATATCTGCTTTCCCATCTCCATCTCCATCTATACTTATTGTCGATTGAACTTCTTGTTCAGTTTGACATTCCATCGGAGAAGTAGACGGAACTCGAGAAGTATGTATCTCAATTGAAAAACCATTTTGAACAACTGCAAGGTCTCCAGGGCTCAATTCTCCAATAGGTTCAACATCTGTTTTTATTGCAACTTTATCACTTCCTGTTTTTGGTGTTGGTCCAAGTGGAGCACTTTTTGGAAATGGCGGCTTATCTGTTTTTTTATTTTTAATTTCTATACTATCGCAAGTACATGCATCTTCCACTTCAAGAGGTTTCTTTTCATCTTTCCCATCTCCATCTCCGCTCGGTTGAGAAATCGCCCTTCCCGTAAATGGGATTCCGCCATCTAAAGTTTCAAATAAATCTCCATTAAATTCTTTTGTTCGACCGATCACTTCCTCACTCTTTCCATTTTCTAAAATAACTTTTGCCCGAATAAAATAATCGTCACTAATTAATTCCATCCCCTCCGTATAAAGAAGAATTTCAGTAATGCCTCCGTCAGTCAAATCATAAAATCCTGGCAATGGCTTCCAATTTCTCTCATCTGTTGAATAAGAAAATTCATAATCTGCCATCAAGCTTTCAGTTAAATCAATTCCATGAACTGCTGTAACAATAGAATAAGGACTTAAATAATCCTCGACACTTCCATAACTGTCGATCTCTAGGTAAAATTGGCCGGGAGAGGTTCTCAAGTCTCCATTCTCTAAGATAAATCCAATGACAATTATTAACAGTGCGACTCCAATTAAAGAAAACAACCTCTTATCTATCTCCATATAAATAACTATCAATAAAACTATTTAAATTATTCCCTAACCTTCTTCCGCCGCAACAACCGATTATACGCAATCGCAAACCGATGAGCTTCATCACGAATTTCTTGCAACAACTTCAAAGCCTTTCCACGTTTATCTAATAAAATAGGACTAACTCTTCCCGGAATAAAAACTTCCTCTTCACGTTTCGCAAGACTAATCACCGGAACTTTTAATCCAAGTTCTTCCATTACTTCAATGGTAGAACTCAACTGGCCTTTCCCACCATCAACCACAATTAAGTTCGGCATATCCAAATTCTCTCGCTGCAACTTAGAATACCTTCTAGAAACAACTTCCTTCATCGAAGCAAAATCATCAATTTGGTGAACGGTTCGAATTTTATATTTACGATAATTGCTTTTATCAGCGACTCCATTTCGAAACTGCACCATCGATGCAACAGTAGAAGTTCCAGACAAATGAGAAATATCAAAACATTCAATCACTTTGGGAAGTTCATTAAGTTTCAAAGAATTCATTAAATCCTCAATCTTCTCACGATTTCCAAATAATCCAATCTCAAGATTTTTCAAAACTAAATCAAGTAGTTCTTTTTTTTCACCTTGCTTTGGAACAGTAATTTTAACATTCCAGAATCGCCGAAATGAACTCAAATACTTCTCAATTTTTTCATCAATTAATTTAGGTACAATAATTTCTCGAGGAACTGTTTTCTCTTTAGAATAAAAGCTAACTAAAAATTCTTCCAAAAAATGAGGAGTCTTCTCGAGTTCAAATTCCTGCTTATTCTCAAGTATACCTTTACGAGAATTAAATAACATCAAATGAATAGTCTCACCAACAGCAACATAATTAATAATATCCTCGTCATAATGTTTTTGCCGCTCCATTTTCTGTCTTTCAGATAAATAGTCAAGAGAGCCAATTTGTTCACGAACTTCCATTGCAAGTTCGTAATTTTGCGCCTTCGACAATTTCTCCATTCGTTTTTTGAGATGTTTCGTAAGCTCTTTATTTTTCCCTTCTAAAACCATTTTCGCAGATGCAACATCATTCAAGTAATCCTTCTTAGAAATAGCTCCAGTACATGGCGCACTACAAAGTCCTATCGAATGCCTAAGACATGCGCGTTTTGGAAGTTTCTTACAAGTTCGAATTCTAAAAATTCGACGAACAGCTTCAAGAATGTGGTCTCGAGAAGCGGCAGAAACAAATGGCCCAAAATATTTTGAACCACTTTTCAAATCCGGCTTTCGAGCAATCAAAAATCGTGGAAATTCTTCAGCCGTCAATTCAATATATGCATACCTCTTCGAATCTTTCAAATCAATATTGTACTTGGGAGAATGTTTTTTTATCAGATTATTCTCTAAAATGAGTGCTTCAATTTCACTATCTGTTACAAAAAATTCAACAGAATCAATTTTCGAAACTAAAATATTTGTCTTACTATCATCATGATTTTTATTAAAATAGCTCCGAACTCGCTTCGCTAAAACTTTCGCTTTCCCAATATAAAGTATAGTTCCATTAATATCCTTAAACAGATAACATCCCGGATTTTTTGGCAACTTCGTTAAATCTATCATCATAAACAAATAAAAATCTAACTTTTATAGTCTTTCATTCTAAGAATTATTCTGCGGGTTCTGTTGCTAAAAAAGCCCACCAAGGTTTTTTTGAATCGATTAGTTCTCCTGTTTGAGCATCAACTTGAGCTTCAACCTTCATTCGAGCTTTAAACAATCCAAAAATTTTTGATTGTCTTTGAGTTTTCAATTCATAAGATAGTTTAGCATCTTCGCCTTGTCCAACTTCCTTTAGTTCAATCAAACAACCTTCAGATTCAACACAATTTTTTAATCGTAATTTCTCCAATGCAGTTTCGGAAGCAACATCGGGCATAATTTTGACTTCAACATTTTTTCCATTTTTTAGCTGAGTCATTAACTTAATTTTTTCACCAACTTGTTCTTGAGTCATCTTGCCTTCAAAATGTGCAAATGCATCTCCAACTTCTAACTTGAATTGATTTTGGGCTTGCTCTTTAATTTGTATTTGTTCTCCAGATGCCACAAGATAATTTCCCGCCTTAATTTGTTGAATCCCTGTTACCTTCTCAGCTCCACCTTGATAATTAATGGCAACAGCTTCAGTTCCCTCTCCTTGGGCAGCAAATACCATTCCAATTAAAAAAACACTCATCAACAAAAAACCAATCTCTTTTTTCATAAAAGGATTTAGTGAGGAATCTATATAAACATTTGCAATAAAAAGAAATAAATACTGAAAATCTCTAAATTATTCATAAAAGATGGCAGAAAAAAACTTCAAAACAATTTCAAAGGACGATTTCCTAGATCTATTAGATAAGCCTGGCACAGTCGCAATTGATATAAGAACTCCTGAAGAAATTAAAGCGGGAAAAATAACAAGCGATGCACTCGAAATTGATTATCACAAAAAGAATTTCCAAGAAGAATTAGAGAAACTCGACGGCTCTAAAACCTATGCGGTTTATTGTAGGACTGGCGTAAGAAGTTCTCATACAATCATGCTAATGAAAAAATTCGGGTTTGAGAGTGCATTCGATTTAGACGGCGGAATTTCTGGTTGGGGAAAATTTTAATTCCTAAAAAACCCTAAGGAGACATTCTAGTCATCGTTCGAGGAAATGCAATCGCGTCCTTAATCGTTCGTAACCCACAAATCCAAGATATTACTCTTTCAACGCCCATTCCAAAACCACCATGGGGAATAGAACCATAACGTCGCGTGTCAACATAAAATTCATAGTTTG